>JAHRHA010000001.1 GCA_020027875.1 Micromonosporaceae bacterium
TAGATCTGCGCGATCGGGTCCAGGCCGTGATCCTGGCGTACGAGACCGGCCTGGTCCGGCCCGGCGACCAGCACTCATCAGCCGCCCCTTGATCCTTCCGGACGATGTCCCCGCTCGATTGCGGTCGATCGAGCTGCGCGCGAAACTTGTGACGTGCGTAGGAGCCGAGCCGCCGTCGGTACGGCGGCCTTCTTCGTACTGGCGCCCGGCGCGGCCGCGGCGCTGGTGCCGTGGTGGCTGACCGGCTGGCACCAGGGTCAGCCAGCGTTCGCGTCCCCGTTGCGGGTCGGAGGCGCGCTGCTGCTGGCCGCCGGCGCGGCGGCGGTGGTGGTCGCGTTTGTGCGGTTCGTCGTGGAGGGAGCCGGCACTCCAGCCCCGGTCGCCCCACCCGACCGACTCGTCGTTGGCGGCCTCTACCGGTACGTGCGGAACCCGATGTATCTGGCGGTGACCGCCTGCATTGTCGGCCAATCGCTGCTTCTGAGTTCCCCGGTCCTGCTGGTCTACGCGGCGGCGTTCCTCGCGGTATGCGCCGCCTTTGTCCGGTGGTACGAGGAACCGGTGCTACGCCGCCGATTCGGCGCTCAGTACGACGCCTACCGCCGCGGCGTGCGCGGCTGGCTGCCGCGACTGCGCCCATGGCGACCCGAGGATGTTGACAACGAGTCACGCTGAAGAACGGGCCTAAGCGGACCGAGAGTGGGACAGGGCCACGAGCCGGGGAACCACGTCCTCAGGCGACGGCATCGCAGCCATTTCCTGCCGCACCTCGTCGGCGGCCGACGTCAGCGCGGCGTCGGTGAGGAGGCGGGTCAGCGTCGCGGCCGTGATGTCCTTCGCTGCCGTCGCAAGGGCCGCGCCACGTGCTGCCACCAGCCGCGCATTGTAGGTTCGGTCGCCTGGGCCTGACACCACAAGCTGCGGCACGCCCGCGGCCAACGCGCCGAGGACGGTGCCCGCACCACCGTGGTGCACGATGGCCGTGCTGGTTGCCAACGCGGCAGTCAAGGGCACCCAGTCAACAGTGCGAACGTTCCCTGGCAGCAAGCCTTGCCGCATCACGTGCCGATCGGGCCGTACGAGAACAAACTCAGCGTCTACGTGCGGCGCCGCGGCCACGACGGCGCTCATCAGCCGGCTCCCGCCAGGGCCGCCGACGGTGCTTCGGCTCACCAGGATCCGGGGTTGCTCGGGACGTCCGCCCAGCCAGTCCGGGAGCGTACCGTCCCCGCTGTACGGCACGTACTGCATCGGCCAGCCGGACCGGGCGCCCACCACACTCGGCGGCGCAATGGTCATGGTGGCGGCGTTCGGCGGCAGAGTCTCCACACCATGGCGCTGGAGCGCTCTCGTCAGGCGCGTCGCCGTCACTCGAACCAACTCCGGGCCATCGAAGAGTGAGTTCTCGTGGAGGACCGCCGGAATTCCGAGCCGCGCGGCGGCCAACGCCCCGGCGACGGCCAGCGGCTCGTAGACGACCAGATCCGGCGCCCAGCGCGTCGCGAGCGCTACCGCGTGGTCGACCATCTCCTCGTTCACCGCACCGAACAGCAGCCTGACGCCGCGCGTGCCGCCCTCGCCGGCCAGCTCCGCTTTGGCTATGAGCGGGTGCCGCATCATCGTTCGCCGCGCAATCCGTCCGAACTGGAACGTCGGAGCGATGTCCTCGATGTGCAGACCAGCGTCGCGCGCTGCGAGCGCGTCGCCGGCGGTTGCGAGGAGCACCTCGTGGCCCGCGTTCTGAAGCGCGCGCGCCAGCGGAATCATCGGGAAGACATGGCCCAGCATCGGGGCGGACACGACCAGTACACGCACGCCAGCACCCTAACCTAGCCCGCCCTCACGAGCTGGTCGTCACTGGTCGGGGTCGCCCACCGCGGAGTAGCAGAACACCGAACAGCAACAGCGCCGCCTGGTGCACGTACGGGGGGGCGAAGGTGTCGAGCGGGAAGGCGAATCGGATCAGCCAGGAGCCGCTCCACGCCAGCGCGACCCAGCCCGCCCAACGGGGGAGCGCGCTGGTTCGCAGCGCGGCCGTCGCGAAGGCGAGCACCGACACGCCGCTGGCCACGATGAAGTAGTACCCCAACGGGGCAACGAACCCGGCCGCCGTGTATTCCAGCGCCTGGCCGACGACCCAGGCGCCGGCGGCGAGTCCGTAGGCGACAAGGCCGATCCGGCCGCCGACGGCGTCCCCCGCACGGGAGAGAACGGTTTCGAACACTGCCAGCCCCATCAGCGTCACAGTCACTCCTGCGCAGGCCAGCGCCGCGTCCCACCGTCGCGTTTCCACGCTGGCCGCGATCGGCAACCAGCCCTCGTTGATCGCGAACAGCACGACCTGGACCATCAACACCGCAAAGCCGGTGACGAGGAGGCTGCCGGATGCCGTCCGGGCACCATCCGACGTTTGCTGCCCGGGTCTAGCGGCCTGCGCCGTGGTCATGATGTGGTCCTCTGTCGCCGCAGCAGCCGAACCATCACGACTCCGGTGATGGCGCCGTAGATCGGGCCCATAACGACGCCAAACAAGGCGAAGGCCATGATGGAGGGAAAGTCGTAGGGGGTAAGCCAGCCCGCGCCCACCATGGCGCCCCGCACCACGGCAAAGGCTCCAACACCCGCGAGGAAGAGAGCCCCGACGCTCCCCCACAGCCACTGAACCGCCGCGGCGACCCGCCTGCGCAACCCGAGCCACTGGAAAAGGGGCCAGAGTAAGAAGGGGATGAATCCGACGGCAATCTTCACGATCGTGATGCCCTCGCTGCCGCTTGGTGAGAATTCATTAACGACAGCCGAAAAGACACCGGCCACCACCCCGGCAAGGCACCATCCAGCAGCTGTCGCCGGTGCCCACCAGCCCGACCCGGGCAGCCGGCGCCGCAGGACTGTCCATTGCATCGTTCCGATGACCGCGCCCCAGATGAACAGCATGACGCCGACGGCCAGCGCTACCTTGAATACCTCTTCCGACTCCGGCATGTCGAACCGGTACCACGACCGCCTTATCGCTTCTTCCACCGCGGCGGCGACGGCTCCGCCGACTACGAGTCCGACGCTGGTCGCGAGGACCCACGAGAGCAAGAAGCCCCGATCGCCCTGATCGCGCTGGTCGCCGGCCTCTATACCAAGCGCGGCGTTCCTACTGTCAACCATGCGCGAAGTGTGCAACAGTGCCTCACGCCAGCGCCTCAGGGCTACCCCTGAGCGACGGCTCGAGCTCCCGCTGTGCTGGGCTGGTCATTTGCCATGCGGCCGTCGACCGCGGTCAGGAAGGGACCCCGGTCTCGGCGGCCGCTGCTACCTCTCGTTGCCGAAGCCGAACCATCACAACCCCTGTTATGGCCCCGTAGATCGGGCCAATCACGAGCCCAAAGAACACCGATGCCTTCACGGAGGAAAGGTCCTCCGGGAGAAGCCAGCCGGCGCTCACCAGGCCTTTCTCCACCACTGTGCCTGCCGCAACGAACGCGACGAGGAGGGCCCCAGCACTACCCCAGAGCCATCGGCCGGCGGCGTTGACCTGTCTCCGTAGCACGAGCCATTGGCACACCCCGGGTAGGAGGATGAATGGGATGAGGTTGACCGCAAGATCCACCGGTGACCCGACTCCCCCGGCAGACGTGAGGTCCTGGAAGGCGGCCGACAGACCTCGTCCAACCATTCCGGCCAGGCTCCATCCGGCGACGGTTGCCGGTGCCCACCAGCCGGCGCGATTCAGTCGCCACCGCAGAACCGTCCACTGAATCGTTCCGACGAATGCTCCGAACATGGAAACCGCCACGCCGAAGCCGAGAATCGACTTGAGTAGCTCTTCCGACCGCGGCATCGCCACCCGGTACCACGACTCCGCGATGGCTACTTCGATCATCGCACTCACGACTACGCCGAGCACCACACCGACACTGGTCGCGGCGACCCACCAAAGCCAGAAGTCCCGGCCGTCCCGATCCTCCTCGTTTCGGGCATCAAGACTGCGAGCAAGGTTCGGACTGTCAACCATGCGCGAAGTGTGCAACAGAGCGGCGGGCCGGAGCCTCGGGGCTAGCCCTGATGCGGGAACCGTCCTTCGAGAGGATGATCCGAGAGTGCGGCGCAGCGTGCTCATTGTCGATGACCATCCCGGGTTCCGGTCATGGGCCCGAGCGCTGCTCGAGATGCAGGGCTACGTGGTGGTCGGCGAGGCGGAGGACGGGGGTTCGGCGATAGCCGCGGCCCGGGCGTTGCAGCCCGAGGTGGTCTTACTGGACATCCGGCTTCCCGACATCGATGGCTTCGAGGTGACCCGCCGGTTGGCGCGCGAAGGCAGCGAGGCGACCGTGGTGCTGGTGTCCAGTCGGGACGCCGCAGACTACCGCGGTCAACTCGCTTACAGCGGCGCCAGGGGCTTCATCGCCAAGGCCGACCTATCCGCCACCGCGTTGGAGGCCGTGCTCACCGGCGAGAGCGGGTCGGCACCGTCGTGACAGGCCTTGCCGTGCCCGCCGAGGTGATCCGGCCCCGCCGGGCGAGCGGGTCGCGCGTCGCTGTCCGACTTGCCTGGACGCTGGAGGCCATCGCGGTCGCGCTCGCGGCCGCCACCGTCCTGCTCGTGGTCGTTACGGGCGCGGGATGGGACCGTGCTGGATTCGCGGTCATGTTGCTGGCGTTCCCGACGGTCGGCCTGTTCATCGTCGCGCGTCATCCCCGTAACCCAATCGGCTGGATCTATTGCTGGGTCGGGCTGGTCGGGACGATCGCACTCCTGGCCGAGCGATACGCTCACTTCGGGATCGCACACGTTCCCGTTCCGCTGCCGGGCACCGTGGCGATGGCCTGGGTGGCGTCTTGGACGCCGCCACTGTTTATTCTCCCGCTCGTCACGCATAGCTTCTTGCTCTTCCCTGACGGGCACCTACCCTCCCGTCGGTGGCGGGCGCTGGCGTGGCTTGCCACCATAGCCACCCTGGTCTTGACTCTCTTTCTCGCGATCGCTCCCGCCCCCCTTTACGGCGTCCTTCCGTCGGTCCAAAACCCTTTCGGAGCCTGGTTCCTCCCGCTGAAACCGCTCGAACTGGTCGGGGACGCCGCCTTTTTCCTCGCCCAGGCGTGCGTCCTTGCCTCCGGCGCGGCCATGGTGGTGCGCATGCGCCGCGCCGCAGGAGAACTGCGCCAGCAGCTGAAGTGGATGACCTACGCGGCCTGCCTGCTAGCCGCGGGATTCGTGGCGGGCGGCCTGCTGGGCTACTTCGCGGACATCGACACCGGCGTACTCAACGCGCTGACCCTCGGCGCGCTCCCCGTGGCCGCGGGCGTGGCCATCTTCAAGTACCGCCTGTACGACATCGACATCGTTATCTCGAGGACAGTGGTACTTGGCGCGCTGGCCGCGTTCATCACGGCCATCTATGTGGTGGTGGTGGTAGGGCTTGGTACGGCGATCGGGGCCCAGGGGGAGCCGAGCCTCGCCTTATCAATCGTCGCCGCGGCGATCGTGGCAGCCGTTTTCCAGCCGGTGCGGGAGCGGGTTAAGCGCCTGACCAACCGTTTGGTGTACGGCGAGCGGGCCACCCCGTATGAGGTCCTGTCCGGGTTCTCGGAGCGGATGGCTGCTGCCTACCCGTCGGAGGAGCTGCTGCCCCGGATGGCGCGGCTGTTGGCCGAGGGGACCGGAGCCGCCGCGGCCGAGGTCTGGCTCCGGTTCGGGGAGAGGCTACGTCGGGTTGCCGGCTGGCCCGAGAGTGATCCCAGCCCGGAGCCCAGGGTGCTCCTCGACGCGGAACGTCCGGACTCCTATGCGGGCACCCGACTCGTTCTGGTTCGGCATCACGGTGAGGTCCTTGGTGCCTTGTCCGTGCAAACCCGCCCCGACATTCCGTTGAGCCCACCCGACGAGAGGCTACTCGCCGACCTGGCTGGCCAGGCGGGGCTGGTGCTTCGAAACGTCCGCCTCATCGATGAACTGCGAGCGTCCCGGGAGCGGTTAGTTACGGCCCAGGTCGCCGAGCGCCGGCTCTTAGAGCGAGACATACGAGAGCGGGTCGAGCAGCCGCTCGCGGCCGTTGCCGCGACGCTCTCGCCCTTGCATGATTTGGCGCAGGCGGGCCCCGAGCTTCAGATCGTTGCGCAGCTGCAAGCCGAGACCGCGGGTGCGCTGTCGGAACTCCAGGATCTCGCGCGTGGGGTCTACCCGCCACGCCTCGCTGGCGAGGGTATGGTCGCGGCGCTTGAGGCGCAGGCTCGCACGACTCCTGTGCCCGTCATGATCGAGGCCGAGGCTGTCGGCCGTTATGCGCAGGAGGTCGAGGCCGCGGCGTACTTCTGCTGCCTGGAAGCCCTACAGAATGTGGCGAAGCACGCTCATGCGAAACGCGTGGTGGTACGGCTGGTGGATCGTGCGGGGCGGCTGCGGTTCAGTGTGGAGGATGACGGCGTGGGTTTCGACCCGGCGAGTACGACCTGGGGGGCTGGTCTGCAGAACATGGCCGACCGGGCGGAAGCCCTCGGCGGACGCCTGCGGGCCAGCTCCGCGCCCGGCGGGGGGACCGCCATCGCCGGATGGCTTCCAGCGCTCACCCCGGAGCCGCAGCTATGATGCCGCACGCCGCCGCCCGGCTGGCGTGGAGTCAGGAGGCGATCGCCGTCGCGCTGACGGCCGTGACCCTGCTCCTGGTCGCCCTCGCGGACGCCGGCTGGGACCGGGCGGTGCTGCCCTTCGTGCTGCTCGTGTACTCGACGGTCGGCCTGCTCGTCGCCGCTCGCCATCCCCGAAACCCAATCGCCTGGATCCTGTGCTGGGTTGGGCTTGTCGGCTCGTTCGGGCTGTCCGCGCACCACTACGCCTACTACTGGCTGACTCGCTCACCTGTTCTGCTTCCGGGCGTTGAGGTGGCGCCCAAGCTCGCATTAATCGCTCCGCCGATAGCCTTCCTTCCGCTGCTCACGTTCGGTTTCCTGCTCTTCCCGGACGGCAAACTTCCGTCCCGTGGCTGGCTACCCGTGGCGTGGCTGGCCGCCGGCGCGACCGTCATGTTGACTCTGACGCTGGCATTCACGCCAGCATCCATGTGGCCAGACGTACCCTCGGTTAGGAACCCTTCCGGCATCGAGGCTGCACTGGGTATGCATTTCGACGCCGCAGGGACTTCCAACTTCATCTCCGCCTTGGTCTGCGTCCTCGCCTCGCTCGGGTCAATGTTCGTTCGCCTACGCCGCGCCCAAGGTGAGGAGCGCCAGCAGCTCAAGTGGGTTACGTTCGCCGCCTTCTTAGTCGGCGTTTGGACGGTTGCGTTCGGTCTGCTGAGCCTCTTCGCCGAAATCGACGCCGGCGAGTCACTCCACGCGATCGTCCTCGCAGCGCTGCCAATATCCTTCGGCATCGCCATCTTCAAGTACCGCTTGTACGGCATCGATCGCGTGATCTTGAAGACGATCGTGTTCGGAACTCTGGCAGCATTCATCACGACCGTTTATGTGGCGGTGGTGGTTGGGCTCGGGGCGGCGATCGGGACCCGGGGCCAAGTCCACCTCGTCCTATCGGTCCTGGCCACAGGATTCGTTGCGGTGATCTTCCAACCGGTGCGGGAACGAATTGAGGGTGTCGCGAACCGCCTTGTGTACGGCCGGCGCGCCAACCCCTACGAGGTGCTGGCTACCTTCTCGCGGCGGATGGGTGAGCCGGTTGCCACGGAGAACCTTTTGCCGCAGATGGCCAGGACTCTGGCGGAGGGCACGGGCGCGACCCAGGCGGCGGTGTGGCTGGCCCTCGGAAACGACGTGAGACGGGCGGCGGCGTGGCCGGCGCAGCCAGGCGAGGTACAGCCGCTCCGGCTAGTGGATGGGGATCTGCCGCCCTCGACCGACCCGACCAGGACGGTGCCGGTGCGTCATCAGGGACAGCTACTTGGCGCCCTCACCGTGACCAAGCCCTCAGGCGAGCCGCTGACCCCAGCCGAGGACAAGTTGTTGACCGACCTTGCCGCGCAGGCTGGGCTGGCGCTGCGCAACGTAGGGCTGATCGAGGAGCTCAAGGCGTCCCGGCAGCGAATCGTGGCCGCCCAGGATGCCGAGCGCCGGCGGCTGGAACGCGATATCCACGATGGAGCCCAGCAGCGTCTGGTCACCCTGTCCCTGGCCCTGCGTATGGCGCGCAGCCGGCCCGGCCTCACGCCGCGCCTGGCCGCGGCGCTGGAGACGGCGGCGCGGAAACTCAACGACGGCCTGGTCGAGCTGCGCGAGCTGGCCCGCGGCATCCACCCGGCCATCCTCACCGAGGAGGGCCTCGGCCCGGCACTGGTCTCACTCGCCGAGCGGTCCGCGATCGTAACCACGGTGGCCTCGGTGCCCAAAAACCGGCTGCCGGCCGCCGTCGAGGCAACCGGATACCAGGTCGCCTCGCACGCGTTGACGGCAGCCACCCATGCGGGCGCCTCGTCAGCGAACATCATCGCGGACCACACCGCGGGCAGGCTCATTGTGGAGGTGACCGACGACGGCACGTGGCCGACCGTACCTGTGTGGCTCACTAGCCTGCCGGGTCTCAACGACCGCGTCGCTGCCCTGGACGGGCAACTAAACGTCGAGGCCCGGTCCGATCGGGGCACCGTGGTGAGGGCGGTGATCCCGTGCGAGTCGTACTAGCCGACGACGCCGTGCTCTTCCGAGAAGGCGTGGCCAGGCTGCTTGGCGACGCCGGCTTCGACGTCGGGGGCCAAGCCGGCGACGCCGACATGCTGCTCGAACTCGTGCGTTCGACCGCGCCGCAGGTCGCCATCGTCGACATCCGCATGCCCCCGACCCACACCAATGAGGGTCTCGTGGCCGCGCTGCGCATCCGGCAGGACCATCCCGGCGTTGGCGTCCTCGTACTGTCGCAGTACGTGGAAACCCACTACGCCGTACGCCTGCTCGGCGATGCAACCGGCCGGGTCGGCTACCTGCTCAAGGACCGCGTGCCCGATGTGGACGAGTTCATCGACGCGGTGCGGCGCGTCGGCTGCGGCGGCTCGGTAGTAGACCCGCAGGTGGTAGCCCAGCTACTTGGCCGTCGCCGAAACCCCGACCCACTCACCGAGCTCACCCGCCGGGAGTGCGAGGTCCTTGCACTTATGGCCGAAGGCCGATCGAACCAGGCTATATGCCAGCGACTATTCCTGGGCGCCAAGACCGTCGAGACCCACGTGAGCAGCATCTTCTCCAAGCTCGCTCTGCCGCCGACAACGGACAGCCACCGACGGGTGCTCGCGGTGCTCACCTACCTACGCTCGTAGCCCTCCGGCGAACGCCGTCAGCATCGCCTGTACCGCATCGAGCGACCTGTACGAATACCCGGAGGCTGACGCTACCCCTGCCTTGTCGAATTGGCTCCCTCGAACGGCAGCTACTTCGACCTGAAGAAGTAGGTCCGTACCGGTTGAAAGTTAGATCTTGGTAGCGAAGCTGCTGCGGTTGATGCGGCCCTTGGCGATCGGCTGCGCGTCCGGGTCATCCAGCACCGACCTGTCCATCTCAGAGGCCATCCTCGCCCAGATCGACGATGAGTAGCCCTTGTCCGGGCCGACTCGGTTGCCGCTAGCGGCTAGCCTCCGTGCACACGTACGTACGTGTTATGATAGACGCACGTACGTGACGGAGGTTTGGCGATGTCGATCACCGCATCTGATTTGCGGCAGAACGTATACCGGCTGCTCGACGAGGTGCTGCGCACCGGCGCGCCGCTGGAGATCGAACGCGGCGGACGCCTGTTGAGGATCGTCGCCGTCGAGGCGCCATCGAAGCTCTCACGTCTTACCCCCCATCCGGGAACCATCGCCGGTAGCCCTGACGATCTCGTCCACATCGACTGGTCGCATGAGTGGCGCCCGTGATTCTCCTCGACACGCACGTCATCGTCTGGCTATACGATGATCCACAGCGACTGATTCCATCCACGGTGTTGAAGAGACTAGACGACGAGCCACTCGCACTTTCTCCGTTTGTCCGTCTTGAGCTGCAGTACCTCTACGAGGTCAGCAAGATTCTTGTACCCGCTCAGGTCATTATCGACGATCTTGCGCCGAAGCTGGAGCTGGCGCTGACCGATCCACCGTCCGCGTTGGTGTGTCAGGTCGCTACCGCATTGAACTGGACCCGAGATCCCTTTGACCGGCTCATATGCGCCCACGCTATGGCGACGGGCACGCCGTTGGTCACCAAGGATCGGACGATTCGAAGGTACGTCCCTCTCGCCTGGTGGACGAACGACGGGTGACCACTCGGCGCGCGGGTGATCGAGACGATCTCCTTACACACGGCCAGTTTGAAGATCTCACTCAGCGGTAGGAATGAAACGTCGCGCGGCGCATTCCTGCTTCAGCCGTCCGCACGCGGCGACGCGTGTGGCGGTCAGCGACGCAGAATTCGAGACAGCAGGCGCCGACGCCGCCATCTTCGACACCATCTGGCAGGCCGTGGTGTGGGACCGATGGCCCTGCGGCAGCATGTCTCGGCTCGCACCGCTCCTGGTCGAGTTACGGCAGCCAAACGCACTCACCGTGGACCTGGACCGGCACGCCGTGCGACGACTTCTCCTCGGGGCGCACCTGCGCCCGGCCGGCCGGCAACGGCTTCTCGCCCGGCTTGCAGGCCCATCTGATGGTGTCGACCCGTCCTGGCGAAGGCGACCACTGGGGCACCTACAGCCTCGCTCTCCCACGGACGAACAGCTGAAACGTCGAGCTCGCGAGGCGCGGGCCGGGCCAGAGTCCATGAGGTTTCCGTCACTTGTGGACGCCCGCCGAGCGTGCGGCGAATCGAACTACGAAGGCGCCGCAACGCCAGGGTCCACCCGGACGCAGTACCAGGGTGTGCCCCGATGAATCCGCCAACTCGGCGTCATACCGTCCCGCCAAGATGTCGGAACTACATCGGCGACGGTCAAGCCGTTCCAAGGAGGCCGAGATGCGCAAAGCATTCGTGGTGACAAGTGCGCTGGTGCTGCTCGCCGTCATCGCCCAGTTCTACTTTGCTGCGGTCAGCGCGTTCACCCTGCCACACGAACACAACGCGCTGCATGCCACGAATGGCCTCATCGTCATCCCGGCCATCGCCCTGATCAACACGATCGCTGCGTCGCTCGCGCGCGCCGGGGGTCGGACGATCGGCCTCGCGGCGCTGCCATTCCTGCTTGTGATCCTTCAGGTCGTGATCATCGTAGCCTCCCTTCTGCTACTACCCGGCGTAGAGACCATCGGCGAGGGTTTTGGGGCTGAGGTCGTTCAGCAGGGCGGCCCCGCCGTCTACGCCGTCGGCCTGCATGCCGTCAACGGGCTGATCATTCTGTGGGTCACCGTCGTGACGCTCCGGAGGGCCAGGGCTCACAATGCAGCGACCGACCACAATGCTGCGCCGGAGCGGGCCGTCGTGTCGGCCTCGGAGTGGCCATGATGACGCCTCAGCTCGTGGCGATCGACCTCCTACTAGCACTGCTGGTAGCCGGACTGTGGCTCGGCGCCGGTGTCCTCACAGCCACCCTTCGACAAGAGCCGACGCTCGAACGCCTGCGCCGCACGGCCCGGATCGCCGCCGCCCTGGTCGCCGGCGGGGTGCTTGCCTTCGTCCTCCGAGTTGCCGTTGTCGTGCGCCTCGCCGGGGCCGGGTGGTGGTTCGTGCAGGAGAAGGTGACCCTTGCGTTGCCGCTGCTGGCTCCGGCGGTACTTGCGGCCGCTGCGGTCAGTTCACCGAGGCTTCTCCGGCTCGCCTTCCCGAAGCCGGCCACAACGGGAATGGATGCGCTCGCGCGCACGGCTGCGCATCCGGCAACGGTGGTGCCGGTTCTGGCCGCCGCCTACGCCGGGCTGGCCGGCCTGGTGGTCGCCCTCGTTGTGTCGTACCCGGCGACGCTTCTCTCGGGTTTCGTCGTTACGGCCAGTTTTGCCGGAGCGACGGCGCTGACCTGGTGGCATAGCTTGCGCCGCTACCGGGGGGCGGTTGGCGCACAGGCTGCCACCGCGGCCGTCGGGGTCGGGCGGCGCATCCTAGCGGTGGTCGTCGGTGCGACCGCGACCGTGGTGGCGGCGACCGGACTCGTCGGCGTGTACACGGCCAACCGGCTGCCGTCGAACCTCAACATGGGCGATCACCGCGCGGTCGACCTTGGTGGCGGCCCGCCGACGACGCACCACGGGCCCAGCGTCGACCGACTGCGGGGCCAGCCAGGCGGCGGCCCCGTGCGTCGGTTCACCCTCACCGCCCGGCAGGCGACGGTGACACTCGGGTCGGGCAGACAGGTAGATGCATGGACCTTCAACGGCCAGGTGCCTGGGCGTGAGCTGCGTGTGCGGGAGGGCGACACGGTCGAGGTGACGCTGCGAAACGAGCTTCCGGAGGCGGGGGTGACGCTGCACTGGCACGGCTACGACGTGCCAAACGGCGAGGACGGGGTTGCCGGGCTCACCCAGGACGCGGTAGGACCCGGTGGCTCCTTCGGCTACCGTTTCGTCGCCGGCGAACCCGGCACGTACTGGTACCACTCGCACGAGATGTCCAGTCGGTCGGTGCGGATGGGGCTCTACGGCACGCTCGTCGTCGAACCAGCCGGCCCAGCGCCAACGGGTGAACTCGACCTTGTCCTGGCCGCGCACACCTTCGCGGGCAGGCTGGCTCTGGGCATTAGCGACACGCTGGAGCGGCGTCCGGTCGCGCCCGGAACGCCGGTGCGCCTGCGCCTGGTCAACACAGACGACTCACCACATCGGTTCGCCCTGCACGGCACGGCCTTCCGACTCGTCGCGGTCGACGGCCGCGACCTCGTCGGGCCGGGCGAGCTGATCGGCGCCCGGCTGCCGCTCGCGGCCGGAGGCCGCCACGACCTCGCATTCACCATGCCGGCCGGCCCAGTGCTGCTCACCGTCGACGGCGCCGGAGACCGAGGACTGCTGCTCAGCCCGGATGGACAGAGCGACCCGCCCGCGCTCTCCGTCGGGTCCGACCTGGACCTGACCCACTACGGCACCCCCGCTCCTACTCCGTTCGACCGTCACAGCCGCTTCGACCGCGCGTTCACGCTCGTTCTGGACCGCTCTCTGGCCCTTTTGGACGGAGTGCCCGCCTACGCGCACACCGTCAACGGCCGGGTCTTCCCGGACATCCCCGCCCTGGCCGTCAGCGAGGGTGACCTGGTCAAGGTCACCGTGGTCAACCGCGCCCGGGACAGCCACCCGATGCACCCACACGGCCACCACGTGCTCATCCTGTCCCGAAACGGCGCGGCCGCTGCCGGAAGTCCACTATGGATGGACACATTCGACGTGCTGCCCGGAGAGGTATGGGAGGTGGCCTTTCGCGCCGACAACCCCGGTCTGTGGACCTTCCACTGCCACAACCTGCCCCACGCCGCGCAAGGCATGGCCCTGCACCTAGCCTACGGCGGCGTGACGACCCCGTACGAGATCGGCCGCGCAACTGGCAATCATCCGGAATGAGTATCTGCCCCCACCGATCCCCGCGTCGCAGAGCAATTGAATCGGCGATTCAGCGTGTCTTGGGCAGGACTGTGCCGGCCCGGCCAACGGCCTCGACATTCCACCGTGAGCCGAACGCGAGGATCCCGGTGACGGCGACTCGGCCAATCTCCTGCGGCACGACGGGGTCCAGTGTCAACGTCCCGTCGCGTGCCTCGAGGCCCAACATCGCCCGCAGCAGCAACAGGGGGGCCGCCGTCGCCCAGGCCTGCGGGCTGCACGCGGTCGGATACGGAACCGGGAACCGCGATATTGACCGTGAATAGCCGGAGAACGCTTCGGGCAGCCGGAAGTTCGTAAAGGACGCCGCCTCGATCTGCGCAAGCGCGATCCGGTTCGCCTCTTCCCGGTAGCCGTACCTGCTGAGGCCGAACGCGATGAGTGAGTTATCGTGCGGCCACACCGTGCCGACGTGGTAGCCAATCGGGTTGAAACCACGGTCCTGTGTGGACAGAGTTCGGACTCCCCAACCCGAGAACATAGCGTCGGACATGAGTTGCTTCGCGACCGCATCGGCGCGGTCGTCGGAGACGATGCCGCTCCACAACAGATGGCCCATGTTAGACGTCACCGAGTCGACCCTCTGCTTGTCTCCGTCGAGGGCGATCGCGTAGTAGCCTCCGCGCTCGTCGATCCAGTAGTCCCGGTTGAAGCGATCCTTCAGATCCGCCGCCTCGGTACGCAGCCGTACGGCCAGCGGCGGGTCGCCCAGCGGGCCATCGGCCAATTCCGCCATCCGCAGCTTCGCGTCGTACACATATCCCTGCAGCTCGCAGGTCGCCAGTGGCAGGTACGGCAACCGGCTGTCGGAGAACTGCACCCCATCCCACGAGTCACGCCAACACTGGTTACCAAGTCCTTGGGAAGAACGCGTCTGGTACTCGACGTACCCATCACCGTCCAGATCCCCATAGCGGTCGATCCACTCAAGGGCCGCTCGCGCATTTGCGGCGAGCCGCCGCACCAGCGCCGAATCACCCGTCCAGCGCCAGTACTCCGACAGCAGGATCAGCCACAGCATCGTTGCATCCGCGGTGCCGTAGTACGGGCTGTGGGGCTTGAGGCCGAGCCTGGTCAACTCGCCCTGGCGAATCTCGTGGAGGATCTTCCCGGGCTCCTCATCCTTGAAGTCGTTGCACTCCTTGCCCTGTAGCGACGCGAGCTCGAGCAGCGCCCCGCGCGCGAGTTGCTGTCCAAAGCAGACAGTTTGATAGGCGGTGATGAGCGTGTCCCGTCCGAAGACGGTAAGAAACCACGGCAGGCCTGCGGCGGGCAGGATCAGCGAGTGGTCGTCCAGCCGCATCTGCACGCGAAGTGCCAGCAGATCCCGCGCCGTCTGGTCGCCGATGTGGCACAGCAGGTCCGAATCGCTCTGCAGCGAAGGGATCTCAGCAAACCACCGCGTCGTGGCGTCGTCGGCCGGCCCACCCGCCGCCTCGCCGAATCCGCTACGCGCGGGCACGACCCAGTTCGAGCCGATCTCAAACGGCACGGAGATGTCGACCGACCAGGTCGCGTCGTCGGCGAGCTCCAACTCCCACACAAGTTCATCGCCGTCGATCCGGGTCGCCGGGGGCGAGACCTGTACCCGGGTCTGTGCGACGAAGGCGTCGTGGCGGTAGGAGAAGACCAGCTCCGAGCCGTCGGCGGCGTGGGATCTGGTTATCTCCGCGGATCGGTCTCGGATCACATCCTTGATCTCGAAGAGATCCGCGAAGTCGCTGCCGGCGGAGAGGCGTACCTCGATCCGCTCTGGTTCGCGCGCGAAGCACCACACCTCGACGCGTTCGCGCAGTTGACTGTCCACGGAGCGCAGTCGCCGCACACCGAACTCATTCGCGGGTATCCCGGGCAACTCGGGGTTAGTCACAAAGAACGCCGCCGAGTAGTGCTCGACGCTGCCCGAACGCAGCGGAAGCAGACGAACGCCGTTCACCGTCAAAACCCAGGTTGATAGCAGCCGCGTGTCCGCGTGCACCAGCCCTCCGATCGACCCCGACGGCACATCGCCCGCAGCGTCGGAGTACATGAAGGACACGCCCTCGAGCACGGCGATCGCGCCGGGTCCGAACTCCGGCGGAAGCGACCGGCCGGTCGGGCTCGGAAGGCCCTCGTCGACGGCCCCGGGAAAGGGGTCGGCGGGTGTTGCCCGCCGCACGGTTTCGGTCACCACTCCACTCCGTAGCCTGAAGGGCAGGGGGCAAACGCCAAGCGTAGAGCGCCCTCGCCCGGTCCATACCCGGTTTGTACCCCCTCCACACCCGCTGACCAACTATGGTCGGCACCGAGAGGCGGTGGCGGATGCGTGGCCTGATCGTCGATGCCGGCCGGGCAAGCTCGGCCCGCGTCGTCGACGACCTGTCCGAACCCGACCCGGCCGAGGGCTCGGTGCTCGTCCAAGGGTTGGAGGTTGGTGTCTGCGTCACGGACCGGGAGATCATCGCGGGCCTCTACGGGACGGCGCCAGACGACGGCGGCCGCCTCGTGATCGGCCACGAGTCCCTGGGCAGGGTCATCTCCGACGACTCGGGCACGTTCCGCGCGGGGGACCTCGTCGCCGGCATCGTGCGCCGGCCCGACCCCGTCCCCTGTGCCAACTGCGCAGTCGGTGAATGGGACATGTGCCGCAACGAGCAGTACGTCGAGTGCGGCATCAAGCAACGTCACGGCTTCGCCCGCGAACGTTGGCGGGTCGAGCCCGACTTTGCCGTCCGCCTCGACCCACATCTCGGCGCATGCGGCGTCCTGCTCGAGCCAACCAGCATCGTCGCCAAGGCATGGGAACATATCGAGCGCATCGGTACGCGCGCCCACTGGGAGCCGCGCATCGTCCTCGTCACCGGGGCCGGGCCGATAGGTCTCCTCGCCTCGATGCTCGGGGTCCAACGTGGGCTGACGGTGCACGTCCTCGATCGGGTCACCGACGGTCCCAAGCCAGAACTCGTGCAACGACTCGGCGCGACGTACCACACCGGTGGGGTCCGAGACACCGGCCTCACGCCAGACATCGTGCTGGAGTGCACAGGCGCCGACTCCGTGATTGTCGACGTCCTGGACATCGTCGGGCCTGGTGGCATCGCCTGCCTTACCGGCGTGTCCAGCGGCGGCCGTCGACTCATGGTGGACATTGGCGAAGCCAACCGGGACATCGTGCTGGAGAACAATGTGGTCTTCGGCACGGTCAACGCGAACCTGCGGCACTGGCGTGCGGCCGCGGACGCGCTTGTCAGCGCTGACCACGACTGGCTCGGCTCGCTCAGAACCCGGCACGTGCCACTCACCCAGTTCGCGGAGGCCCTCACGGCCCAACCAACCGATGTCAAGGTGGTCCTAGACCTCGCGGCCTAACCTCGTCGCCGGCCGCACGGATCTGGCGGAGCGGTTCGCCGCCACCGCCTGAGTGGACCTGCCTGAGTGGACCTGCCTGAGTCGACCTGCCTGAGTCGACCTGGCACGCCGGGGGTAGCACGCGGCAGACTGGGCGCATGTCGACCGCGGAGGATGGCGCACCGAAACGCGTCGGCCTACGCCAGCTGCCCAGGCTCGTGCGGGTCGCCCTGCGCATCGCGTGGACCGCCGGACGCGCCGACCTGCTGTTCTCCACCGCGTTGCAATTCGTCGGGGGCGTGAGCATCGTCGCCCTGCTCCTGCTCGCGAGGGGCGCGCTCGAATCACTGCTCGACGCCGTCAGCCGGGGCGGGTCGATGGCGGACGTGCTGCCGTGGATCCTTGGGATGTCCGCGGTAGCGGCGGCCCAGTTCTTCGCCTCGACGGTCCAGCGCGAACGCCAACAGATCCTCGGCGATCTCGTCACCCGCTACGTCCAGGGACGCGTTCTCGACGTCACGGCCCAGGTTGACCTGGCCACCTTCGACGAACCCGAGTTCCACAACCGGGTCGAACGCATCAACGCGAGCAACCATCAGGCGCTACAGATGGTGTACGGCGTGTCGGGGTTGGCCGGCGCCGCCTTCGGCGCTATCGGTGCGCTCGTCGCCGTTGTCGCCGTCGCGCCCGTACTGCTTCCGCTCCTCGCGCTGGTTATCGCACCCGCATGGCTCGCCGCATCCCGGCGCGGCGCGGCGTTCTGGGACTTCTTCTGGAAGATGACGCCTCGCGACCGGCAGCGTCAATACCTCGCCGGCGTCCTGCGCGAGCGCAACGCGGCGAAGGAGGTGCGAGCCTTTGGTCTCGCCGGCTATCTTCGCGGCCGCTATGACGATCTGTACACCTACCGGATCACCGAGCTGCGCCGGATCTCCCGGCGACAGGTCTACATCTCGCTCACCGCGAACCTGGTCATCGGGGCCGTGCTCGCCGCGACTCTGCTGCTCGTCGCGTGGCTCGCCCTTCGGGGCACCGTCACGATCGCGTCGGCCGGCATAGCTGTGGCCGGCATCGCCGTGGTGGGCGGCCGGCTCGCCAGCGCGGGCTGGTCGGTCGGCGCGCTGACCGAGTCGGCTCGATACGTCGACGACTACCTCGCCTTCACCGCGCTGCTGCCCGAGGTCGAACGGACCCGCCCGACCGGCGCCGCTCCGCGAGGCTTCCATCGCCTCGCCGTCAGCGATGTGGTGTTCACCTATCCAACGGGTGAGGAGCCCGCACTGCGGGGCGTCTCCCTGGAGGTCTCCACCGGCGAGGTGGTCGCACTCGTCGGCGAGAATGGTTCGGGCAAGACGACGCTGGCCAAGCTGCTCGCCGGGCTCTACCAACCAGCGTCGGGCACGATCGCGTGGGACGGCACCGACGTATCCACAGTGGATCCCGATCAGCTGCGCCGGCAGGTCGCCGTCATCTTCCAGGACTTCGAGCGCTTCCACCTCACCGTCCGGGAGAACATCGGTCTGGGCCGGGTCGAGGCGGTCGACGACATCGACGGCGTTCGGGCAGCGGCGACACACGCCGGCGCGGACCGCTTCGTGGAGAGCCTCGCCGACGGGTACGCCACGATGCTCGGCCCCGAGTTCGCAGGCGCGGACGATCCGGACGAGCCCACCGGGCGCCGCGGTACGGACCTGTCCGTGGGCCAGTGGCAGCGCATTGCCCTGGCCCGGGCCTTCTATCGGGGTGCGCCCTTCGTCATCCTCGACGAGCCGACGGCGGCGCTCGACCCCCGCGCCGAGCAGGAGTTGTTCGATACCATCCGCACGCTGCTGGATGGGCGAACCGTGCTCTTCATCTCGCACCGGTTCTCCAGCGTGCGCTCGGCCGACCGGATCTATGTGTTGGATGAAGGCCGAGTCGTCGAGTCCGGCAGCCATGCCGAGCTGATGGCGGCCGAAGGCCTCTACGCGGAACTCTTCACGCTGCAGGCCGCCGCCTACCTCGATGTCGCGATCCCGGACTCAAGATCGCCGTGATCATGAGCTGGCCGTCGTGAAATGGCGCCGATCATGACCTCCAGGTCATGATCGGCGTGCAAGGGGGTGCCAGGGGTGTTACGGCTAGGAGTCGAAGCCGAGGCCGAGGCGGTCCAGCATGCGCAGCCACAGATTGCGGCGGCCGTCGTGCCGGTCGGCCTGCGCGATCGACCACCGGGTGAGCTGGATGACGCCGGAGCGCACCGGCTCCGGTGGGAACGGCAGCGGTTTGGTACGCACCATCCGCAGCCTGGTCAACGGGGTCTGCTCACCGGAGAGCAGGTCGAGCATCACCTGCGCGCCGAAGCGGGTCGCACCGACGCCGAGGCCGGTATAACCCACGGCGTAGGCGAGCCGCCCCCGGTAGGCATGGCCGTAGAAGGCGCAGAACCGGCTGCACGTGTCGATGACGCCGCCCCATTGATGGGTGAAGCGCACCTCGGCCAACTGCGGAAACGTCGTGAAGAAGTTCCCGGCCAGGATGCGGAACGTATCCGGCCGCTGGTCCCGCTCGGGCGTGATGCGTCCGCCGTTGTAGTACACCGCGTCGTAGCCGCCCCACAGCACGCGGTTGTCCGAAGTGAGCCGGTAGTAGTGGAACATGTTGGACGCGTCGCCCACGCCCTGCCGGTTGCGCCAGCCGATCGACTCGAGCTGCGCCGGCGAGAGCTGCTCGGTCATCAGCGCGTAGTCGTAGACCGGGACCAGGTAGTGGCGCAGCCGACGTAGCAGGCTCGAGTGCGCGCCAGTGCCCAGCGCCACCCGGGCAGCGTCCACTGTGCCCTGTGGGGTGTGCAGAACCAACCGTTCGCCCGAGCCGTCGATGCGCAACACCGGCGAGTGCTCGTATACGCGCACGCCGAGCCGAAGACACGCCTCGCGCAGACCCCAGGCCAAGCGGGCCGGGTCGAGCATGGCGCAGCCGTCGCGGTCCCAGACCCCGCCGACGTAGCTGGGCGAATTGACCTCCGCGCGAGCCGCCGAGGCGTCCAGGAGTTCTACCGTGTGGCCCAGCTCCGCGGCCGCCGCGTGATGCTCGACGAGGCCGGCCATCTGCCAGTCCGCGGTCGCGACGCTCAGCTCACCGGTCCGCTCGAAGGCGCAGTCGATGTCGTACCGCCGCACGCTCGCTTCGATCGCATCCAGGTTGACCCGGCCGAGTCGATCGAGTTCCGCGATCTCGTCGGGAAACCGTTCCATCCCGTTCGCCAACCCGTGCGTGATGCTTGCCGCGCAGAACCCACCGTTGCGCCCGGACGCTGCCCAGCCGACGGTCTGCGCCTCGAGCACGACGACATCGCACGACGGGTCGCGCTCCTTCGCGATGAGCGCCGTCCAGAGTCCGCTGAACCCGCCGCCGACCACCGCGAGATCCGCGGATTCGGCCGCCGTCAACGCCGGACGCGGCTCGGGCGCACCACCCTGGTCGAGCCAGAAGACATGCGGGGCCGCGTCGACCAACGCGCGTCGGATGGCGGCCGCGCCGACCCGCGG
This sequence comes from Micromonosporaceae bacterium, assembly GCA_020027875.1. Lineage (GTDB taxonomy): Bacteria > Actinomycetota > Actinomycetes > Mycobacteriales > Micromonosporaceae > JAXIPB01. The sequence continues at coordinate 20,336 of JAHRHA010000001.1, forward strand.
CAGAATGCTGCCCATGATTCCGGCCGGCTACCTCGCGCTGCTTGGACGCCGCCGTGCGGCAATGACGTTGCCAGCCGCGATGAGCAAGCCCACCGCAAAGATCAACGTACCCATGACGTTGACCTGCGGCGGAAGGCCGACCCGGGTAGCGCCATAGATCCAGAGCGGGAACGTCTGCGTGGTGCCGGCGGTGAAGTTGGTGATCACGAAATCATCGATCGACAACACGAAGGCGAGCAGGCCGCCGGAGAGCACAGCCGGGAAGATCATCGGGAAGGTCACGAGTCGGAAGGCTGTCCATGGGCCGGCACCGAGATCACGGGCAGCCTCCTCGATGTAACGATCAAGCGTCAGAACGCGCGACCGGACCACCACTGCCACGAACGAGATCGAGAACATGACGTGCGCTATGAGAATCGTCGGTATGCCCAGACCAACGCCGGACGCCACGAAGAGCGAGAGCAGCGAGGCGCCCATCACGAGCTCTGGCGCCGAGATCACCGCGAACATGACCAGGTTTGTCGTGCCGTCGCCGCGGAAGCGGTAGCGACCAAGCGCCAACCCGACGAGGGTTCCCAGCGTGCCCGCGATGAGCGTGTTCAGCACGGCGATTATGAGCGAGTTGGCGAGCGCATCAGTGAGAGCCGGGATCTCGAAGAGCCGGCCGTACCACTTGAGCGTGAGGCCCTGGAACGTGGTGTTGTAGCGACCCTTAGTGTCGTTGAATCCAAACAGGATCATTACCGCGATCGGCACGCAGAGCCACAGGATGATGAGCCAGGTGTACGCGAAGAGCAGGCGGTCGCCGAGGCGTCGACGTCGACGGCGCGTGGTCGGCTCCAGGTCGGCGCCAGTCGGGGTGCTTAAAGTCGTCGTCATCGGGCAGCCACCTTGAGAACGTCCTCGGTGCCGAGGGCGCGGGCGTAGGTGAAGATCCCGACTAGCAGGATCGCCATCAACGCAAACGACAGCGCCGCCGCCGTCGGGTAGTTCTGGCTTCGCAGGTACTGCGACTGGATGACCTGGCCGATCATCGTCGTACCGGAGCTCCCGAGGATCTCCGAATTGATGTAATCCGAACTCGCCGGCACGAAGGTCATGAGCACGCCGGCGAAGACGCCCGGCAGCGCGAGCGGAAAGATGACCTTGCGGAATGTCTGCACCGGGCTGGCGTAGAGGTCCCGGGCCGCCTCCACCACACGCGGGTCGATCCGTTCCAGCGCCACGTAGATCGGCAAGATCATGAATGGAAGGAAGTTGTAGGTCAGCCCGCCGATGACGGCCATCGGCGTGCCGAGGATGTGGAAGTCCTGCGACACGAGGCCCACGTCCTTCAGCGGCGCGAGCACGAAGCTCTCATCCGTGAGGATGAACTTCCACGAGATGGTGCGCAGCACGAATGACACGAAGAACGGCAACAGGATCAGGAACAGGTAGACCGACTTGTTGCGGCCACCGCGGAAGGCGATCCAGTACGCGATGGGGAACGCCAGCACGATCTGGAGCACCGTCGTGATGAAGCCATACCAGAGCGATCTGATGATCTGGGTCTGGTAGTTGCTGATCCCATCCACATAGGTCTGCCAGTGCCAGGTCAGCTGGTAACCGGAGACCACGTCGCCCTGCTGCAGGGAGAGCGAGAGCATCGCAACCATCGGCACCACGAAGAAGAGGAGCAGCCAGAGGCCACCCGGCAGGATGAGCAAGTACGGCGCGAGTCGGCGACTCACGGCTGCTCCTCTCTCGTGTCGGAGATTAAACGGTCGAACCTCGAACTCAGCCCAGGACGATCGGCTCGAAGATCGACTGGAACTGCTGCTGGAGCGCGGTGTTCTCGAACTCGACGTAGTAACGCAGCTTCGAGTAATCGGCCGTGGACGGGAAGACGAGCGGGCTCTCCGCGACGGAGGTCAGGAAGTCCTTGTCCTCGCCACTCGCCGCGGCCGCGTGCTCTTTGATGACCTTCTGAGCCTCCGGCACCGGCGTGATGTAGTTGATGTACTCGGCCAGCGTCGCCGCGATGTCGACCCGGAAGAAGAAGTCCATCAGCGTGATGGCGTCGACCGGGTTGACCGCGGTGATCGGGATGGCCATGTTGTCGGTCCAGATCGTGGCGCCCTCCTCCGGGATCACGAACTGGAAGTTCGTTCCGTCGGAGACGTTCTTCTGGAAGACGTCGCCCGACCAGGCCTGGGTGATCCAGACCTCGCCGGCGCCGAGCGCGTCAATGTAGCTCTGGTCGTAGTACTTGCGGACGATGCCGGCGTCCTTCTGCTCCTTGAGCTTGTTCGCCGCGTTCTGCCAGTCGGTCGCCGTCGACTTGGCCGGATCGACGCCGTTCACCATGAGACCGAAGTTGCCGAGCTCCTGCGTGTCGGAGAACATGCCTACCCGGCCCTTGTACTCCGTCTTCCACAGGTCGGCCAGCTTCGTGATCGGCGTCTTCACCTTCGCGGGGTCGTAGGCGATTCCGGTGACGCCGGACGCCCACGGCACGCTGTAGGCGTTGCCCGGGTCGTACGCCGACGTCTTGTAGCTGGCACCCGCGTTGGCCTTGAAGTTCGTCAGCTTCGAGTGGTCCAGCGGTGCGAGCAGGCTCGACTGGACGTACTGCTTGAACTGGATGCCATTGGTGATGACCATCAGGTCGAACCCAATGGACTGCCCGGCGGAGAGCTGAGGCTGGGTCCTGGCGAACCACGGACCCATCTCCTCGATGACCTCCTGGTACGTGACCTTGATGCCGGTCTCCGCGGTGAACTTCTTCAGCTCGGGCTGTTTCGGGTCCATGTAGAGCGGCCAGTTGGCGAAGTCGACCTTGCCGTTCTTCGTCTTGCCGGCCCAGTACTTCGCGATCGCGTCCTCGGCGGGCGCGGTCGGGGTGGTGTTGCCCTGGCCCTTGACACCACACGCGGCGAGGGCGAGAGCCGCGGCGGAGAGCCCGGAGATTCGCAATGCGTCGCGCCGGCTCAGGCGCCGCTGCGTCATTCCCCGGAACAGTACCGGGTCAAAGGGTGTCGGCTCGTTCATCGGTCTCCAATCGCGTATGAGTGTTGGGGATTCCAGGAGAGATAGACATGGTCGCCACGCACCGCTACGAAGTCGGCGTTGGACGCGTTCTGGTCGAAGACCACGACCTCCGAACCGGCCGATGTCCGGACGTTGTAGTTCGTCGACGTGCCGAGGTAGACGACCTCGGTGACGACGCCGCGCACGATGCTTCGGTCACCCGCCGCCGGCTCGGCCGTGGTGATGTCGATCTTTTCGGGGCGGACGGTGAGCTCGAGGTTCTGTCCCGGCCGTACTCCGTTTCTTGGCAGCGGCACGACGATCCGCTCCCCGGGCCCAAAGGTGATGACCGCCCGTCCGTTGTCCAGCGCGCTGACGGCGCCGCCCAAGAGGTTGGACGTCCCGATGAACCCGGCCACGAACTTCGTCGCCGGGTGTTCGTAGATTTCGCGCGGGGTGCCGAGGTGCTCGATGGAGCCGTCGTTCATGACCGCGATGCGGTCCGACATGGTCAGCGCCTCGTTCTGGTCGTGGGTGACGTAGACGAACGTCACACCGACCTCACGCTGGATGCGTTTGAGCTCGACCTGCATGTGCTGGCGCAGTTTGAGGTCGAGGGCGCCTAGCGGCTCGTCGAGAAGAAGCGCGCGCGGCCGATTGACCAAGGCACGGGCCAACGCGACGCGCTGCTGCTGCCCGCCGGACAGCTCGCGCGGCTGGCGCTTCTCCCGGCCGGTGAGGTCGACGATCGCGAGCATTTCCGCGACCCGTTGCCGGATCTCCGGCGACGCGACGTTCTTACGTTTGAGCCCGAACGCAACATTCTCGAAGACGCTCATATGGGGGAAGAGCGCATACGACTGGAACACCATGTTGACGTCGCGCTTGTTCGGCGCGACACCGGTGACCTCCTCGCCGTGCAGGAAGACCGACCCGCGGGTCGGGTCCTCGAACCCGGCGATCATCCGCATGGTGGTGGTCTTGCCGCAGCCGGAGGGGCCGAGCATGGAGAAGAACTCACCTTCACCAATCGCAAGATCCACCCCCTTCACCGCGGCGACCACATCGCCGTGTGAGTGGTACTCCTTGGCCACGCCGACGAGCTCGATGGCCGGTGTGTCGGACCGGTTCGGGCCGGTGGGCTGCCCCGCCTGGGTACGTATCGTCGCGGTCATCGAACCCCTCATCCGCCGGTGGGACCGGTGTAACTCATCACGTGCTTAATTCGGGTATACTCCCCAAACCCATACGTAGATAGGTCCTTGCCGTACCCGGAATGGCCGAAGCCTCCGTGCGGCATCTCGGAGACGAACGGGATATGCGTGTTGATCCACACGGCGCCGAAGTTGAGTCCTCGTGAGACTCGCATCGCGCGTCCATGGTCACGGGTCCAGACGCTGGCGGCCAGCCCGAAACGGACATCATTGGCCCACCGCACCGCCTGATCCTCGTCGACAAACCGCTGCACCGTGATGACCGGTCCGAAGACCTCATCCTGGATCATCTCATCGTCCTGGCGCAGCCCCGTGACGACGGTCGGCTCGACGAAGTAACCCCGCTCGCCGATGCGCCCGCCGCCCGCGACCACCTCCGCGTGCTCCGGGACGCGCTGCAGGAAGCCCTGCACGCGGGCGAGTTGATGGGGATTGTTCACCGGACCGAAGTACGCCAAGGCGTCGTCCGGGCCGCCGACCCTGGTGCCGCGGGCAGCCTCGGCGAGCGCATCCGTGAAGTCGTTGGCGATCCGCTCGTTGACGAGCACCCGCGCCGCGGCCGTACAGTCCTGGCCCGCGTTGAAGTAGCCGGCCCCGGCGATTCCTGTCGCCGCGGCGGCGATGTCCACATCGTCGAAGACCACGACCGGGGCCTTGCCGCCGAGCTCGAGGTGGACCCGCTTGAGATCCGGCGCGGCCGCCGCGGCGACCTCCATGCCGGCGCGGGTCGAGCCAGTGATCGACACCAGTTGGGGGGTTGGGTGCGCGATGAGCGCGCGCCCGGTATCGCGATCGCCACACACGACGTTGAGCACGCCCGGCGGGAGAAACTCTGCCGCGATCTCCGCCAGCAGCAGCGTGCTCACCGGCGTCGTGTCGGAGGGCTTGAGCACAACCGTGTCGCCCGCCGAAATCGCTGGCGCGAACTTCCACACCGCCATGACCATCGGGTAGTTCCACGGCGCCACCTGTGCGCAGACCCCGATCGGCTCGCGCCGGATCCACGAGGTGTGATCGCGCAGGTACTCGCCGGCCGACTTACCCTCCAGCACCCTGGCCGCGCTGGCGAAGAACCGCAGCTCGTCGAGGAGCGGCCCCATCTCCTCCTTCATCGTCAGCGCCACCGGCTTGCCCGTGTTGCGACACTCCGCCTCGACGATCTCCTCGGCCCGCGCCTCAACCGCGTCGGCCATCCTGAGTAGGGCCCGCTGGCGCTCGGCCGGGGTCGAGTCACGCCAGGTCTCAAAGGCAGTCGACGCGGCGGTCATGGCCGCGTCCACGTCCACCGCGCCCGAGACCGGAGCCTGGGCGTAGGCCTCGCCCGTAGCCGGATTCACCACCGTCGACACCGCCCCGTCCTTCGCGTCGACGTACTCGCCGTTGACGAAGTTGAGCAGACTGGGCAAGGCAACGGTCACAAAGACCTCCGGACGGGGACGGCCATCGCAGGCTCGTGCGGAGGACTCTGCCAAAGATCGGCTGCGCTGACAAGGGATTCCGTAGCAGATTTACCCTTCTGCAACGGATTCCATTGCCCGTTGGGTTTTGATGCGCCGATCATGGCAGGCCTTTCGAGGGGTACGGCTTCTCCTTCGTGTGGTAAAGGAGCGGCCAAAGGTTACCCGGTCAAGCGCCGGTGTAGTAGCTGTCGGCGACGGCGAGCGCCTCGTCCAACACCGCGACCCCTTCACGGACCTCGTCCGCCGTCGCCGTGCACGGCGGCACGACATGCGTACGGTTGAAGTGGGTAAACGGCCACACACCCCGCTGCTTACAGGCGGCGGCGAACTCGTTCATCGGCGCCGCCGCGGCCCCCGAGGCATTAAATGGCACCAGGGGCTCCCTGGTGGATCGGTCCCGCACGAGTTCCAACGCCCAGAAAACGCCCAGTCCCCGGACCTCACCGACGCTCGGGTGTCGCTCGGCCAGATCGCGCAGCGCCGGGCCGATCACGTCCTCTCCGAGCGCTCGCGCGTGTTCGATGATCCCCTCCTCCTTGAAGATCTGGATGGAGGCGACCGCTGAGGCACAGGCCAGGGGATGCCCGGAATAGGTGAGCCCACCCGGGTAGACGCGCTCGGAGAAGGTCTCCGCGATCGGGTCCGAGATGATCACGCCACCTAACGGCAGATAGCCCGAGTTGATGCCCTTCGCGAAGGTGATCAGATCCGGCGCGACGCCCCAGTAATCGACCGCGAACCACTCGCCACACCGACCGAACCCGGCCATGATCTCGTCGGCGATGAGCACGATGCCAAATTCGTCGCAGATCGCCCGTACGCCGGCGAGGTATCCCCGCGGCGGGACAAGAATCCCGTTCGTGCCCACGACCGTCTCCAACAGGACCGCGGCGATCGTCGACGGCCCCTCGAAGACGATCGTGTCTCGTAGGTGCTGCAGCGCCCGCTCGCCTTCCTCGACCTCGTCGGCCGCGTGGAAAGCGGAGCGGTACGGGTACGGGCCCCAGAAGTGCACGATGCCAACCGCGGTCGGCTCGTTGGGCCAGCGCCGGGGGTCGCCGGTGGCGGTGATCGCCGTGGTCGTGGCGCCGTGGTAGCTGCGGTAGGTCGAGAGCACCTTGTGCCGGCCGGTGTGCAGTCGAGCCAGGCGTACCGCGTTCTCGTTCGCCTCCGCGCCGCCGTTGGTGAAGAACACCCGGTTGAGGTCGCCCGGGGCCAGTTCGGCAATGAGCCGGGCCGCCTCGCCACGCTTGTCATTGGAGAAACTCGGCGCGACCGTGCACAGCTTGGCCGCTTGCTCCTGGATCGCCTGTACCAGGCGCGGATGCTGATGGCCGATGTTGACGTTGACGAGCTGGGAGGAGAAGTCCAGGTAGCGCTTGCCGGAGTAGTCCCAGAAGTAGCTGCCCCCGGCGCCCGCGATCGGCATAGGGTCGATCAGCCCCTGCGCGGACCAGGAATGAAAGACGTGTGCCCGATCGTCCGCGCGTACGCTGGCGTCGTCGCTCATGGCTCTCCCCTTTGCGTTCAACGGGTCTGCGGGAAGCCGAGGTCCACTGTGGATGTGGCAGGGTCGGGCCAGCGCGAGGTGACGACCTTGGTACGGGTATAGAAGTGCACTCCGTCTGGACCGTACATGTGGGTGTCGCCGAAGAGCGAGGCCTTCCACCCGCCGAATGAGTAGTAGGCCACCGGCACCGGGATGGGGACGTTGATGCCGACCATGCCGGCCTGCACGTCGAACTCGAACTGCCGGGCCGCGCCCCCGTCCCGGGTGAAGATGGCGGTCCCATTGCCGTACTCGTTGTGGTTCACCAACTCGACCGCCTCGGCGTAGGTCTGCGCCCGGACCACACAGAGCACCGGCCCAAATATCTCGTCGGTGTAGACGCTCATCTGCGGTGTCACGTGGTCGAGCAGGCTCACGCCCAGGAAGAACCCGTCCTCCGGGAGGTCGGCCTTCCGGCCATCGGCGACAACGGTCGCGCCCTCGCTGATGCCGGCGTCCACATAGGAGGCCACTGTGTCGCGGTGCTCGCGGGTAATGAGCGGGCCCATCTCGGCGTCGGGGTCGGTGCCCACACCGATGCGAAGCTTCGGCAGGCGCGCCGCGATCGCGTCGACGACAGCGTCGCCCACATCACCGACCGTCACCACCACGGAGATTGCCATGCAGCGCTCCCCGGCGGACCCGTAGGCGGCGGACACCGCGGCGTCGGCGGCCATCTCCACGTCGGCGTCGGGGAGAACGATCATGTGGTTCTTAGCGCCACCGAGGGCCTGTACTCGTTTGCCGTGGCGGGTACCCGTCTCGTAGATATGGCGGGCCACCGGCGTGGAGCCGACGAAGCTGACCGCCGCGATGCCGGGGTGGGCGAGAATCGCGTCGACCGCCTCGCGGTCACCGTTGACGACCGTGAACACACCGTCGGGTAGGCCAGCCTCCTGCCACAGTTTCGCCAGGAAGAGGGCGGCCGACGGGTCCTTCTCACTCGGCTTGAGGATAAAGGCGTTGCCACAAGCGATGGCCGTCGTACACATCCACAACGGCACCATCGCCGGGAAGTTGAACGGTGTGATGCCGGCGACGACACCGACCGGCTGGCGGATCGAGTAGACGTCCACTCCACCAGAGACCTGCTCCGAGAACGAACCCTTGAGCAAGTTCGGGACGCCGGCGGCGAACTCGGCGTTCTCGAGGCCGCGGGCGACCTCCCCCTTGGCGTCAGAGAGAACCTTGCCGTGCTCGCTCGTCAGGACCTCCGCCAGCTCTGTTGCGTGCTCGTGTAGCAGCTCACGGAAGGCGAAGAGGATGGCGGCGCGGCGCGACAGCGAGGACTCGCGCCACTGGGCCGCGGCGGCGGTGGCGGAGGCGACCGCCAGGTCCACCTCGGCGGCTGAGGCGAAGTCGACCTCTCCCGTCTGTACGCCGGTCGCGGGGTTGAAGACCGGGCCGGCCCGGCCCGACGTGCCAGCGACGGCCGCGCCGTCGATCCAGTGTGAGATTCGCGATGCCATACCGTTACCTTACGTGACAGCTATGGACGGCACAAAGCCTTCTTTGTTACGTTACAAAAGTGATTGACGAGATGGCCACGCGGCTCGAGGAGCCAACGGCGCGAGGACTCGCGGGTGCCGTGAGCAGAGCCATTGGCGATGGCGCCCTGGCACCGGGGGCAAAGCTGCCACCGATCCGCCACGTGGCTCATCACCTCGGGCTCTCGCCAACCACTGTCAGCGCGGCCTGGCAGTTGCTGGCCCGCTCCGGCGCGATCCGAACCGGTGGCCGACGGGGGACGATCGTGGCTCAGCCGCGCGCGACCGGACCCAGCCGATACCGGCAGGCGCTTCGCCAGCGGGCCAGGTTCGCGCTCGATCTCTCCACCGGCGTGCCCGACCCGGCGCTCCTACCCGACCTGGGACCCGCGCTGCGCCGGCTGCATGCGACGACGCCGAGCAGCTACCTCGACGAGCCGATCGTCGCGGAGCTCGAGTCGCTGCTGCGCGACCGGTGGCCGTTCGCCGCCGAGAGACTGGCGATTCTCGACGGCGCGATGGACGCGCTCGACCACGTGGCCTCGGCTATGCTGCGGCTGGGTGACCGCGCCGTGGTGGAAAGCCCCGGTTTCCCGCCGCTGCTCGACCTCCTCGACGCCCTCGGCGTGGAGGTCATCGGGGTAGGCCTCGACGACTCCGGTCCGGTGCCGGAGCTGTTGACCGCCGCCCTCGCACTACGGCCGGCGGCCGTGTTCCTGCAGCCTCGGGCGCAGAACCCGACCGGGGCGTCCTGGACGATGGCCCGTGCTCAAGAGCTCGCCCGGCTGCTGGCCGCCGCACCGTCCACGGTGGTCATTGAAGACGACTCGGCCGGCGACATCGCGTCCACGCCGCTGTTCTCCCTCGGTACCTGGCTGCCGGAGCGCACCGTCCACATCGGAAGTTTCTCCAAGTCGCACGGGCCCGACCTGCGGTTGGCGGCCGTCGGGGCGCCAGCCGCGATTCTCGATCCGATCCTGGAGCGGCGCCTGCTCGGCCAGGGCTGGACCAGCCGCCTGCTCCAACACCTGCTGCTCGACCTGCTCAACGACCCGCTTTCGGTGGCGGCCGTGGCGAAGGCGCGCAAGGAGTACGCCCGACGCCGCGACCGGGTCACAGACGTACTTCGTCGCGACGGAGTCGACGTGAACGGCGCCGATGGCATCAATCTCTGGCTCCCGGTAGCCGACGAACAGGCGGCACTCATCAGCCTCGCCAGCGAGGGAGTCGGAGCGGCTCGGGGCGCTGCCTTCCTCGCCGAGCCGCCGCCTGGTCGCGCGCCAGCCCGCCGCATGTCCCAGGCCCATCGAACGATCGGCCACGCCCCGCAGCATTTGCGGGTAACTGTCGGATTGGTATCCCGGGATCACGCTGACGTTGCGGGGCGCCTCAGCCGGGCCACCCGTGCCGGCAGCTGGCCCGCCCCCCGCTAGTTTGCGCCCCATTCGCGTCGATCATGACCTGGAGGTCATGATCGACACGTTTGGGCGACGGTCAGGCCGTGCTCGCTGTGATCTCGCGTTTGTGACGACGGGGGGCAGGTCAGGGTTGCGGGTCTGGTTCATCCCAATGTGGGACGTCCGCGACGAATGTCGTACCGTCGTGCTCGAGGCTCTCCGCGAGCTCCGCGGCGGCCGGCGGCACATGCACGATCTCATCCTCGGTGAGTACGTCGCTGACACCATCGTCTACGACGTCCGGAGCCACGAAATGTTCCGTCATGTCGGTCCAGTTACCCACCAACTGATCTCCGCCAAACCTGTTCCTTCACCCCCGCTCGGGATAGGGGTCAGCGGTGGGGGCGCAGCGTCCAGACCACGGTCAGCTCCGCGGTCGGCGTACCGTCCAACGTGGCTATCTCGACGTTGACGGCGAACTCAGGGCGAACTCCCGTGTCCAGCTCGTCCACGACCTCCGCGACCGGCCGACCCAGCCGCGCCGTCGCGCGCAGCCTGCCCATGGCGAGCCTGCGATAGGAGATTTCGGCTCGGACCGCGAGCGGGACGGCTCGCCCCAATTGATCCCCGAACGCGGCCATGACCACCGCTCCGGATGCTGTCTCGCCGAGGGTAAAGAGCGCTCCTGCGTGCGGGCCACCGACATGGTTGTGCGCGGCCGGGTTGTCGGGCATCTCGGCCACCGCACGGACTCCGTCGGCGCCGTCCATCGTGACGTCCACGATGGATATGTCGAGGGTCCGGGCGAACGGCACCGCCTGCTGCATGGCCGCGGCCACACCAGTCACATCGGGAACGGTCACGGAGACAAGTTACCGCCCAGTAGCATCCTGGGCAACCCCGACCGTCAGCGCCAGCCGACGTCGATGCGCTGACCTCGTCCGTCGAAGAAGTGCAACTGGTCGATGCGGATAGCGACGCTTATCGGGTCGCCGACGCGCAGACTCGGGTAGGGAGCCAGCCGCACCGCCACCTCGGCTCGGGCTCGGTGGTGGCGGCCGGACGGCTCGAGCATCGTCGTCCCGGCCCGTGACGGCGCAGCCATCCCGGATGATCCGGTGGGTTGGCGCTGCTGGGGCGGGAAGATCCCGAAGTCCGCTCCGTCCCCTTCATCGCCATCGCCGGGGTCGGCCCGCGGCCCGCGCCGGAAGAGAGAGGCGACGGTTCCATCGCCAAACACCTTTGACACGTCTCTGAGCGCGACGGTCGCCACGCGGGTGCCTCCTGCTTGGCCGCCTGGCTGTGGCCCACATCCACAGCAGCAGTCGCCCCACTGTGGCCGTCACCCTCCGCGCCAGCAATCGGGTGAACGACGGATGTCCAGCGTTGAATGGGTCTCGCCTGGTCAGACCCGCCCTACGTCCAAGCGATGTCTCCCGCCTAGTGGGAAGTTGCCCCTGTGCACCGTTACGCTGTGTGACGTCGACTCAACACTCGATCACGTTAACCGCGAGACCGCCGCGCGCGGTCTCCTTGTACTTGATCTTCATGTCGGCGCCCGTTTCGCGCATCGTCTTGATGACCTTGTCAAGGGAGACCGTGTGTTGACCGTCACCGCGCATGGCGAGCCTGGCGGCGGTGATCGCTTTGACCGACGCGACCGCGTTGCGCTCGATGCACGGGATCTGCACCAGACCGCCGACGGGGTCGCAGGTGAGCCCGAGGTTGTGCTCCATGGCGATCTCGGCCGCGTTCTCCACCTGCGCGGGAGTGCCACCGAGCACCTCGGTCAGGCCCGCAGCGGCCATCGAGCAGGCCGAACCGACCTCGCCCTGGCAACCGACCTCGGCTCCCGAGATCGAGGCGTTCTCCTTAAACAGGACGCCGACCGCGGCCGCGGTCAGCAGGAAGCGGACGATTCCATCCAGGTCCGCACCGGGCACGAAGTCGGCGTAGTAGTGCAACACCGCCGGTACGATTCCGGCCGCACCGTTGGTCGGAGCGGTGACCACCCGCCCGCCTGATGCGTTCTCCTCGTTCACCGCCAGGGCGTAGAGCGTCACCCAGTCCATCACTCGCAGCGGATCAGTGGAGTCCACCTCTGATCGCAACATTCGGTGCAGATCCGGCGCGCGACGCTTGACCTTTAGTCCGCCCGGGAGTACGCCATCGCGTGCGCAACCCTGCCGCACGCACTCCTGCATCACCCGCCAGATGTGCGCCAACCCGTCTCGTATCTCTGCCTCGCTTCGCCAGGCCTGCTCGTTGGCGAGCACGATGTCGCTGATGCGAATACCGGCGCCCTTCGCATGTGCGAGCAACTCCACGCCGGTCCGGAATGGATACGCCACGACGGTATCGTCGGGTTTGATGCGATCCGCGCCGGTTGCACTCTCGTCGATCACGAACCCGCCGCCGACCGAGTAGTACGTACGGACCGCCAGCTCACCGCCGGCCGCGTCGTAGGCCGAGAAGACCATGCCGTTCGGATGGAACGGCAGGGCGCGCCGCCGATGCAGCACCAGGTCGCGGTCGACGTCAAACTCCACCTCGTGGCTGCCGACCAGGCGCAGCCGGCCGGCGGCCCGGATCTCGGCTACCCGAGGCTCCACCTGATCGGTGTTCACGGTCTCGGGGTCCTCGCCGGCGAGGCCGAGCAGCACGGCCTTGTCGCTGCCGTGACCGTGCCCGGTCGCGCCGAGCGAACCGAAGAGCTCCGCCCGGACCCGGGCCGTCTCGGCCAGCCGGCCGTCTGCCTTGAGCCTGGTGGCGAAGATTCGGGCCGCCCGCATGGGCCCGACGGTGTGCGAACTCGACGGGCCTATCCCGACCTTGAAGAGGTCGAATGCGCTGATCACGTGGTTTCACGCTCCCTGACCGGCGAGCGTACTCCGCCCGACGTGGGTCACACTCCGTCCACCCGACGGATGGAGGACTGGACAGCGGTACTTATCGTCGAAACTGCGCCCCGATCGGCCGACCCGCCGGGCGCTCACGAAGGGAGTCACACCGTGCAACCGACAACCACGCCGCGGCGGCTCACCCGGCCGCGCGACGATCGGTGGATCGCCGGCGTCTGCTCCGGCCTCGCCCGCCGGTTCGGTCTGAGCCCGGGGCTGGTTCGAGTGCTGTTCGTCCTGTCCTGCCTGCTGCCCGGGCCTCAGTTCCTGATCTACATCGTGCTCTGGGCGTTCATTCCGAGCGAGTAGGGGTCACGGCTGCACGAAGTCACGGCTGTACGAAGGTCACCGTGACGCGCTCGTACCCCAGCTGGTGCAGCAGGCTCTCGAGCATCGCCTTGGTGTTCTTTTCCGCCCTTTCCCGCAACGTGCTCTGGCCAGCGGCCTCAGCGATCTTTGCCTCGGCGAGCTGATAGAGCTGCTGCTGCTTGTTCGCGTCGTTACCCACAAGATCCCCGACGCGGTTGACCAGGCCGCGCTCCTGCGCGAACACGTAGCTGCGCTCGGTGTCCAGGCTGGGCTTCTCGAGGGTGGGCGCCGGCAGCTTGATCTCCACAGACTTCCCGTCCGGCGAGATCACGAGCGCGCCCTCGCTGAGGGTGGAGAAGTCCACGTACGCGTCGACCGACCCGACGCCGACAAAGAGCGTCCGTTCGTTGAAGATGATGTTCGGGATGAACTGCTTGTTCTCCTGCAGATCGACCAGAACCTGGAAATTGCCCTCGGCGGCGACGTAGTGACTCAGGTCCTGGATGGACTCCAGCAACACCGGCCCCGTCTTGTCGGTGGTCTGAGTCGCGAACGGGTTACGAAGGTCCGGCCAGAGGTTCACCGCCTTGAGCCCGAAAACGAGTGCCACAATCACCCCGATCGTGCCCACGAGCATCAGCAGCCGTCGCCCCCAGCGCGGCCCGGCCGGCTCCTGGACGTACACCACCGTGGGCTGACCACTCTGGGCCGGCAGTATCTCTGTGATGCCCGACAGCTCGCCCGCGGGTCCCGACTGCGTCGTCATCGCGCCCTCACCTTCCACCCTCACGCTAGGAGATAACCGTACGGGCAGAGCGCAAACCTGCGGAAAGAAGGCCAGCCGACTCGACATACCGCAGAATTACCTCACATCGGGCGAACCGGTCTCACCAGGAGTGCCCGGCCTGGGATATGGTTGCCCGGCGCTGGGCTGAACCGGACATTAGCCGTATGCGAACCAGGCGTGACGACGAGGAAGGTGGGACGTTGGCAAGCGCGACTCTCGCGGACCTGCGCGCTGTCACCTACAAGGCGCGGGACTCGTGGTGGACCGTTCTGCTCGTCGACCCCGTCGCCATCCATCTGGTACGACTGGCGGCGCGCCTGCGGTGGGTCACACCCAACCGGATCACGGTCGCGGCCTTCATCCTCGGTCTGGTCGCCGCCGGTTGCTTCGCGATCGCGCAGACGCCGTGGTTGATTGCTGGCGCGCTCATCTACCACCTCGCGTTCATTCTTGACTGCGTCGACGGCAAGCTCGCGCGCTGGCAGCACAGTGGGTCGATATTCGGCGCGTGGATGGACTTCATCTTCGACGAGCTGCGGGTGGTGGCCTGCACGATCGCGCTCATGGGCGGGCAGTACCTGGCCACCGGACGGGCGGAGTTCCTGCTGCTCGGCGTGATTGTCGTCTTCCTCGACATGTTCCGCTATCTCAACGGCTCCCACATGAACCATGTTCGGTCGCAGATGCGTGCGCAGCTAGCCGGTGCACTAGACGGCGCCCAACAGGGCGGCCAGCGGGGTGGCCAGGACATCGCCTTCCTCGACGAGGTCGTGCGGGAGCTTCCCGCGGGCGCGGCGTCGCCGGCCGACGTGGCGGACGTGGACGCGCAGGACCTACCCGTGTTCGATATCCATCACTCATTCCGCAGCCGGTTCCCAGCGGCTGTCCGCGCCCGCAACTGGTTGCAGCGGCATCGCATCCGGCCGCATCTTTTCAGCGGGATTGAGTTCCAGATGGCCGTCTTCATCGTCGGCCCCCTCACCGGCGCCATCCTCGGTGTGACTGTCGTGTCGTGTGCGTTGACGGCGGCGTTCGAGCTGGCCTTCATCTACCGTTTCTGGCTCTCCACAAGGGACTTCCGGCAGGCTCTCCAGGTGGCGCAGACCACCCCGACGGCCGCGGATGTGCCGGGCCAGCGTCTGGCCCGCTCGGCCGGCACCACAGAGCCAGCCTGATCACCAAGCAGTAGCCCTGATCACGGGAACAGCAGCCAGGCCCCATCCGCGTCGACGTGGATGCGGGGACGCACCGGCACCGACAGGGTGCGTCCGCCGCTCGCGGTGATCGCCTCGTCGATGGTGTCGAACGAGCTGAGCTCGCGCAGCGTGTGCATGGTCGGCGGAAGCATCGGCAGCCTCGCCGCGTCCGCGGGACTGACCCAGACCGTGTGGTCGGCCTCTCCGCCCACGTCGCGGGTGCGTTGATCGGTGGGAAGTCGGGCCAGGAAGAAGAAGGTGTCGAACCTGCGTGGCTCGAACTCGGGCGTGAGCCAGCGTGCCCACGCGGCAAGTAGATCCGACCGGACGACCAGGCCCCGGGACGCCAGCAGGTCCGCCAGCGCGACCTCGCGGGCGAGCAGCGCCACCCGCGCGGCCTCCCACTCCTCGCCCGAGACGTCGCCGGCAACGGTGGACTCGTCCGGGCCCGCCAGCAGGACGCCGCACTCCTCGAAGACCTCGCGCACCGCCGCACAGACCACGGCCCGCGCGTCCGCCTCGGCCAACCCCAGTCGCGTACCCCAGGCGGCCGCCGAGGGCCCGGCCCAACCAACGTCGGCCGCCGCGTCGCGGGCGTCGACCGAGCCGCCGGGAAAGGCGTACATGTTCGGAGCGAAGGCCATGGTGGACGCCCGCCGCTGTGCGTAAACCTCGAAGCCCGACCCGGAGGACGACCCAGAGGACGGTCGCATCAGGATGACCGTGGCGGCGCTTCGCGGCACCGCCGGCGTGGCCGCCGACTCGGCGAAGCGATGTGCGTGCTCGGCGAGCCAGGCCGGGGCTGGCACTCGACCGCCGCCCTCATCAATCGCCGAGTTACGTTGGTTGCCTTCGGCTGGCGGCTCAGTCACTGAGTCACGTTGGTTGCCTTCGGCTGGCGCCTCAGTCACTGAGTCACGTTGGTTGCCTTCGGCTGGCGCCTCCCGGCATGCGTCGACGATGACCCGCGGCGCCGACGCCCCGAGCGGATGGCCGATCGCGATCGCCCCGCCGTGCGGGTTGACCTTCTCCCGGTCGAGCTCGGGAAACGACTGCAGGCAGGACAGCACCATCGCGGCGAACGCCTCGTTGATCTCCCACACAGCGATGTCCGATGTGCTGAGTCCGGCCTTGGCCAGCACCTTGCGAATCGCCGGCACCGGCGCCACCGAGAACAGCTGCGGCTCCACGGCCACCGTCACGCTCGCGACGACGCGACCCAGCACCTGCGTGCCCAGATTCTGCGCCGCTCTCGTGGAGCCGACCAGGACGGCAATCGCCCCGTCATTGAGCGGAGAGGAGTTGCCCGCCGTGACCGTGCCGTCTGCGGTGAACGCCGGCTTGAGCTGGCCGAGCTTCGCCGCCGTCGTGTCGGCCCGGACTGACTCGTCGCGCTTCACCGCTCCGGTCGGCCCATCCACCGGAACAACGTAGTCGTCGTGCCTGCCGGCGTCCCACGCCGTCGAGGCCCGCTCGTGCGAACGCAGCGCCCACTCGTCCTGCTCCTCGCGGCCGATCCCCAGGTCACGCGCGACCGCCTCGGCGCACGCCCCGAGACTCGCCGTCCACTCCGCGGAGAACTTGGGGTTCACCATCCGCCAGCCGACCTGGGTGTGCCACAGCTTCGCCTCGGTCGGAAACGGCACGTCGGGTTTGGGCAGGACAAACGGGGCTCGGCTCATGCTCTCGACGCCCCCGGCGACCACGAGATCGGCATCTCCGGCGGCGACCGCCCGGGCCGCCTGGGTCATGGCCTCGCCGCCCGAGGCGCAGAGGCGGTTGATGGTGACCCCGGGCACGCTCGGGGGCAGGCCCGCGAGCAGCGCCGCCATCCGCGCCACGTTGCGGTTGTCCTCGCCCGCGCCATTGGCATCGCCAAGGATGACGTCATCAACCCGGTCCGGGTCGGCGAGGCCTGGGTGCCTGCGCAGCAGTTCGGCGATCGGCAGGGCAGCGAGGTCGTCGGTACGGATGCCGGCCAGCCCGCCCCGGTGCCGGCCGAAGGGGGTCCTGACCGCCTCGAGGAGGTACGCGTCCACCACCCGACCATAGACGAGTACGGTCTGAGAACCCGACCTGCCGGGGTAGTCGAAGGAGGACGATGGCTCCCGTTGCCCCTATCCGCTGGGGGATCCTCGCCACCGGCGGCATCGCGACCCAGTTCACCGAGGACCTCGCGCTGCTCCCGGACGCGCAGGTCACCGCCGTCGGCTCGCGGTCGCTGGCGGCGGCCCAGGCCTTCGCCGACGCCCACTCGATCGCCCACGCCCACGGCTCGTGGCAGGCCCTCGCGGACGATCCAGACGTGGACGTCATCTACGTGGCTACTCCGCACAATGCGCATCACGCCGCCGCGACCGTGTGCCTCGAGGCGGGTAAGGCCGTGCTGTGTGAGAAGCCGTTCACACTCGACCTCCCCACCTCGGAGGACCTCGTCGCCACCGCCCGCGCCAAGGGCCTCTTCCTGATGGAGGCCATGTGGATGCGAGCGAACCCCGCCATCCGGCGTATCGCCGAACTGGTGGCCGAAGGGGCCATCGGCGACGTGACTCATATCTACGGCGACTTCGGTATCCAAGGGCCCTTCGAACCCAGCCACCGGCTGAGGGCACCGGAGCTCGGCGGGGGTGCGTTGCTTGATCTTGGCGTGTACCCGGTCACCTTCGCCCACCTCTTTCTGGGCACTCCAGAGTCGGTCGTCGCCCGGGCTTCGCTGACACCCGAGGGCACGGACCAGAACACCGCGCTGATCCTGGGCTACGCCAGCGGGGCCCTAGCGACGCTGCACTGCGGCATCCTCGGCGAGACCGGCCAGCGGGCGACCGTCACGGGCACCCTCGGTCGCATCGACTTGCCCCGCCACTTCTACCGTCCCAACCGGTTCACCCTCGTGCGCGGCGGAGAGGCCGAGGAGATCGAGATGCCGCTTCGGGGCAACGGCATGGGGTACGAGGCGGAGGAGGTCATGCGGTGTCTGCGTGCGGGTCTGACTGAAAGCCCGCTCGTCCCGCTGACGGCGACGCTCGAGATCATGGGCACTCTCGACACCGCCCGTGCCCAGATCGGCGTCACGTACCCCTGACCAACCTTAGAAGAGCGGTCGCACCAGGATGTACGCGACGACGGCGATCGCGGCGGCGCCCGGGAACGTGAGAATCCATGCGAGCAGGATGTTGCCCGCAACCCCCCACCGCACGGCGGAGAGCTTCTTCGTCGCGCCCACGCCCATGATTGCCGAGGTGATCGTGTGGGTGGTCGAGATGGGCGCGCCGAGCACCAGCGCGTTGTAGTAGAGGACCGAACTGGCCACGGTCTCGGCGGCGAAGCCTTCCGGCGGGCCTAGGTGGATGATCCGACGCCCGAGGGTACGGATGACGCGCCAGCCACCGGCGTAGGTGCCCACTGCGAGCACGGTGGCCGACGTGTAGTACACCCACTCGGGAATCTCGGTCGTGCTGTCCTGAATGCCGCCTGTGTAGAGGGCGAGCACCACGATGCCCATGGTCTTCGCCGCGTCCTGCATGCCGTGGCCCACGGCCATGGCGGTGGCGGAGAAGGCCTGCGCCCAGCGGAAGAAGCGGTTGAGCGGACCAGGTTGGACGATGTGGTGCAGCCTCTCGCGGACCCTCGAGCCGAAGCCACGCCTGAGCGCGGGCATGGTCGCGACGCCCGGCGCCGGGGAGATCGGCTCCGCTGGCCCGGCCGGACCCGCGCCGACCCCGACGGCGACGGGCACCCTCGCCTCGACCGCGACCGGCATGGGCGGGCGCGCGAGGACCGCCAGCCCCTTGATCGCCCACAACAGTAGGAACATCACCAACGCGCCGAGGATGAAGCCGACCAACGGCGAAACCACCATCGGGACCAACACCTTCTGGCCGATGTTGGCCCACTGCACCTGCCCACCGGCGGCGAAGAGCGTGGCGCCGACGAGCCCCCCAAACAGGGCGTGCGACGACGACGACGGTATGCCGAAATACCAGGTCAGCAGGTTCCACGCGATGGCACCCAGCACACCGGCGAAGACGACGCCGAGGCTCGCCAGGCCGGTCGGCAGGGTCACCAGCCCCCCACCCACGGTCGTGGCCACCTTCGCACCGAAATGCGCACCGATGAAGTTGCCGATCGCCGCGATGAGCAGGGCGGCGCGAGGGGTCAGCGCTCGGGTCGAGACCGATGTCGCGATCGCGTTCGCGGCGTCGTGGAAGCCGTTGGTGTAGTCGAACACCATCGCGACCACGATGACCGCGATGACGGCGATGAGCTCAGCCGACATGGATCAGGACTCCTTGACCGAGATCTGCTCGATCGTGTTCGCCACGTGCTCGAAGGCGTCGCAGGCGGCCTCGAGTTCGTCGGCAACCTCCTTCATCTTGAGCACGTTCAACGGGTCGTACTCGCCGGAGAAGAGCCGCACAAGCAGCATCCGGTAGGCCCTGTCCCCGTCGTTCTCGAGCCGATTGCACTCAACCCAGTACTCCTTGAGGTCCTTCATGGTCTTGAGCCGGGGCATCGCGTCGGAGGTGAGCTTCGCTTGCCGGTCGAGCACCGCGACCAGTTCGTGCATCTCCCGCGGCAGTGCTGGCAGCTTGGTCAGCCCGTAGAGATAGACCAGGTTGCCGGCAGCCTCGATGTGGTCTATCACGTCGTCCAGGTTTGAGGCGAGACGGTAGATATCCTCGCGGTCGAACGGCGTGATGAAGGTAGAGTTGATCTTGCTGTACACCTCGTGGGTTATCTTGTCGCTGTCGTGCTCGACGTCACCGAGCCGCTCAGAGATCGACTGAATGTCCGCCCCAGGGAGCGCCAGTTCGGACAACAACTCGGTGCCGCGCACCAGGTTGTCGGCGGCCCGGGTGAAGAACTCGTAGAAGGAGTCGTCGCTGGGTCGGAACTTGAATCGCACGACAATGCCTCACTGGAGGAGTGGCCTGATGATCTTGTCAGCGCGCACGCGCCCGCGCCGCTGGGAATGCTAGGCGCCCGTGAACAAGACCCACACAGCGAGGCACGTTAAGACGGGTGCGTTCATCTCTTGTTCACCTCTTGTTCTCCTGACGCGAGCCGCGCCCGCAGTGCGGGTATGTCGAGAGCAACATCGGGATATGTCAGATTCATCTCCTCAAGGTGGGCCAGAAGAACGTTGGCCACCGCCCAGTTGCGGTACCACTTCCGGTCGGCCGGCACCACGTACCACGGCGCCGCCTTGCTGTTGCACCGGTTGAGGGCGTCCGCGTACGCCTCCTGGTAGTCATCCCACCTGTCGCGGTCGTCCAAATCTCCGGGGTTGAATTTCCACCGCTTCGTCGGGTCGTCCAGGCGGGCCAGCAGGCGCTCGCGCTGCTCTGCGTACGAGACATGGAGCATGACCTTGATCATGCTCAGTCCGTCCGAGGCGAGATCCTGCTCGAACCGGTTGATCTGGTCATATCGCGCCTGCCAGATCTTCCGCGGCACGAGCGAATGCACCCGCACCACCAGCACGTCCTCGTAGTGCGAGCGGTTGAACACGCCCACATACCCAGCCCCCGGCAGGGCCCGATCGATCCGCCAGAGGAAGTGCTGGGCCAACTCCTCCGCCGTCGGTGGGCCGAACGCCTTGATGTGCACCCCAAGCGGGTTCATCGTGCCGACCACGCTCTTGACCGTGCCGTCCTTGCCGCCGCAGTCCGTCGCCTGCAGGATGAGCAGCGCCCGGCGGCGGTCTGCGCCGACCGCGGCCGAGGCGAAGAGCCGCTCCTGGCCGGCCGCGATTCTCGTCCCGATCCGAGCGACCTCCGCCCGCGACCACGACTTGGGGTCGGCGTCGGCTGGCCTCGCCGGCGGTAGTCCAGGTGTCGATCGCGGGTCGGTGCCAGCGAGGTCGACCGAGCCTGGTTTTACCCGCAGCAGCCGGCGTACGCGCCGGGCCCGCTGGAGCAGCTCCCGCTCTTCTGTTGGGTCCGCCACATCGCCTCCTGCCGAGCCTCCTGCCGAGGATCGTACGAACCGGCGGTCTGGTGTACGTGACAAACGGCGTTCCCGACACGTGATGGATTGACCGTCTGGCGTGCAGGAGGATCAGGGTATGGCGAAAGGCGGGGGTACGGGCACCGAGCGCGCGACCATCTTCGAGGCGGACCGCGGTCGGGTGACCGCGATGGCCTACCGGATGCTCGGCAGCTGGGCCGAGGCCGAAGATGCTGTGCAGGAGGCCTGGCTGCGCTTCGCCGGCGCGGACCTCGCCGAGATCCGCGAGCCTCGGGCCTGGCTGACCACTGTGGTCGGCAGGATCTGTCTCGATGTGCTCCGATCGGCTCGGGTTCGCCGTGAGGCGTATGTGGGTCCGTGGCTGCCCGAACCGGTTGTGGCCAGGCTTCCGTCGGATGGGGTCGACCCGGCCGACGCCGCCGCACGGACCGAGGAGGTCGGCCTCGCGCTACTGGTTGTGTTGGAGCGGCTCACCCCCGAACAGCGGGTTGCCTTCGTGCTGCACGACGTGTTCGCGGTGCCGTTCGATGACATCGCGACGACGCTGGCGACGACGACGGAGGCCGCCCGCCAGCTCGCGTCCCGCGGCCGGCGGGCCGTCGCGGCCGATGGGCAGCCGCGCCGCCGCGCCCCACTGGCCGAGCAGCGCGAAGCGGTCACCGCCTTCCTCGCGGCCGCGCGGTCCGGCGACCTTGACGGGCTCCTCGCGGTCCTGGCGCCGGACGTCGTCATGATCGGCGACGGCGGAGGGATTGTTCCGGCCGGCCGCCGGCCGATCGAGGGCGCACTCGCCGCGGCCCGGTTCGTCCTCGGCCTGTTCCGGCGAGCAGAAACAGAGATGCTGGTCGAGGTGGAGCCGGTGCTGGTCAACGGCGACTTCGGCCTGCTCCTCGAGATTCGAGCACACGACGGCCGCGCGCTACCGTCGCCCGCAGGCCCAGAACTTGGCGACACCATTCGCGTCGTCATGGCCTTCGCCGTCCGGGATGGACTCATCACGGGCATCTTCGACCAGCTCAACCCGGCGAAGCTCGCCCACGTACCGCGCCTGGCCCAGCTGAGGTGATCTGCTCGTCAAACGGGAGCAGACACGCGTCGGCATCCGCATAGCCCTGGGCGGTGATGCCCAGCGCGTGGTTGGTCCGGGCGCGCATGTTCTCCAGCGAAACGAGGTAGGTCAGCTCGATCAGACCGTCGTCGCCGAAGCGCCTCCGTAGCCCCGCGACCATCTCGTCGGTGACGCGCATCGGCAGGTCGGTCATGGCGTCGGCGTACGCGAGCGCGGCCTTCTCGTCGGTCGAGAAGGCGGCCGACTCCTGGTAGCGCCCGAGCTCCCGGTGACGCTCCACAGTGAACCCGGCCTTCAGGGCGAGCATGGTGCCGAAGTCCACACACCAGGAACAGCCGACCCTGGTGGCCACCCGGTGGAGGACGAGGTCACGAAGCCGCGGGTCGAGCCGCCGCGCGGCGCGCTCCACGAGAAGCTCATGGACGCCGGTGGCCCACATCAGACCGCGATGGTGCGCCGAGGCCTGGAACGGCTCGGGGAGCTGGCCAAAGCGGCGGCGCGCCATGCGAAAGGCGGTACGGGTGAGCCAGCCGACCTGGTCGTCTCGGAGCATCGGAATGCGGGACATGTGGCCTCCTTTACGCGCGTGACGTCGCGTCGCAACTCGTGCTGCGGAACTCGCGACTACGGAAGGAGGACGATGTGGCGCGGGGTGATGTGACGGTGGATCAAACCACTTTCGCGAGCCACGGGCGGAACGCGGTCGCGAATGGCTCGGTGCCATCGCCGAGCGCCGTCGCAAGCCAGTGGCTCGCGGCCGTGGCCTGCACAACCACCTCGTCGGGGTAACCGAACTGGACGCGGTTGGCGGCGAACTCATCGTCGTCGAGCCGTTCGATGTCGCCCCACCGGCGCCGCCGGACATCGAGGTCCAGGTCGACCAGGGTGACCTCGCTCGTTCCGGACCAAGTCGCGGGCGTGGTGACGTCGCAGTACACCTCGGAGCGGCGCGGCGGCGCATTGAACATCGCGGTCCACCAGGCCTGCTTGGGAACCAGCAGGACGTAGGGTTCCTCCCGGTACGTCTCGCGGTCGCCGTCGACAGTAGCCGGCGTGCCGGCCGCCACGCCGAGCCACGTGCCGTCGGCGTCCTCGCCGAGCCATCGGGTCCGGTAGCTACGGTGTGGCCCGCCGTCGTACTTCAGGTACACCACCTGGACGAGGCCGCGGCGAACCATGATCTCAGCGGACCAACGCGGCTGGGACGATGGTGACCGGGTGCAAACGGCCGGGGGCGGCGCTGACGATCAGGACTCCGTCGATGATCTCGTATCGCCGCCCGTCGTCGGGCATCCGCGCAAGATCTCCCCGAGTGAACGGTCCCGCCGCCGCCTCGGGCTCCGCAGCCATCGCCATGACCGACATTCTCGCCCCCCTTCTGACATGGCGCCAGGATGGCCGGCGCGTTGCGCGCCCAAGACCCCACCGTCAATCTGTGGATAACTCAGACGCGGGTGTGGACAACGGGGCTGGGCCCGGTGGAAGCGGGTAGCCTCACACACCGTGGCTGAAGCGCGAACCCCACCGTCGGTCGAGGACCTCCTTGGCGCGGCGGTGGGCGCCGTCCCCGGCGGGACGGCTCGCGAGGGTCAGCAGGCGATGGCAGCGGCCGTGACCGAGGCGACGCGGGATCAGGAGCACCTGCTTGTGCAGGCCGGAACCGGCACGGGCAAGTCGCTCGCGTACTTGGTGCCCGCACTGCTCGTCGACGGCCCCGTGGTGATCTCCACAGCCACCCTCGCTCTGCAGCATCAGCTGGTCGACCAGGACCTGCCGCGCCTCGCCGACGCGGTGGAGCCGCTGCTCGGCTGGCGACCCACCTTCGCGGTGTTGAAGGGCCGCCACCACTACCTGTGTCTGGCCAAACTGGACGGTGGGGGCGCGGAGGAGCCCGACGGGCTGTTTGACACCGGCGGTACGGGCACCAAGTGGCTGGGCGAGGCGGGCCGGCTGGGACGCCAGATGCAACGGCTGCGCGACTGGGCCCTGGAGACCGAGACCGGCGACCGGGACGAACTAGACCCCGGCGTCGATGAGAGCGCGTGGCGGCTGGTCTCGATGCCCGCCCGCGAGTGCGTCGGCGCCACCCGATGCCCGTTCGGCGACGAGTGCTTCGCCGAGGCGTCCCGGGCCCGCGCCCGCGATGTCGACATCGTGGTGACCAACCACAGCCTGCTCGCCTTCGACATGCTCGCGGGCCGCCATATCATCCCGCCCCACCAGCTGCTCGTCGTCGACGAGGCGCACGAGCTGGCCGATCGGGTCAGCTCCGCGAGCCAGGCCGAGCTGACGCCCGATCTGGTCGACCGCGCGGCCCGCAGAGCACGCTCCCTTGTGGAGAGTGAGGCGCACGATCGACTCATCGAGGCGGGCGACGCACTCGCCATCGCCTTGTCCGCGGCCGCACCTGGCCGGCTCACGACGGGCCTGCCGCAAGCTCTGGCCGAGGCGCTCACGCTGCTCGACGCCGCCACCCGGCACGTGCTCGACGGCATCGGCGAGATCAAGCCAGACGACCCCGACCCGGTTCGTAAACAGGCGGCCCGCGCGGTGCTCTCCGACATGAATAAGGCAGCGCAGCGAATGCTCGCCGGTTCGGCCTTCGACGTCATCTGGCTCGAGCGCGACGACCGCCGCCGGGCCGTCGTCGTGGCGCCGCTATCGGTCGCCTCGACGCTGCGCAGTCTCCTCTACGACGACCGGACCGTCGTCGCCACCTCCGCCACCCTTGCACTCGGCGGCAACTTCGACACGATCGCTCGCTCCCTCGGCCTCCCGTCCTCCCCCACAGCCGCCCCCATCCCCACTCCCGTCCCCCCCGATCAAGGGCGTACGGCCGTGGTTCGATCTCCAACCCACGACCACAAGCCCTTGATCGACTCAGATAGCGGCGAGGCCGGCGGAGCGGAGGACGACGAGGACGAGCTGGCCTGGCGGGCCCTCGATGTGGGGTCGCCGTTTGACTACCGACGTCAGGGGATCCTGTACGTCGCGGCGCATCTACCCCGGCCGGCCGCGTCTGGTCTGCCCGAACCGGCCGCCCAGGAGCTAGTCCGGCTCGTGCGCGCGCTCGGCGGCCGTACCCTCGGCCTGTTCTCGTCACGTCGGGCGGCCGAGCGTGCGGCGGAAGTCCTCCGCGCGCAGACAGACCTGGACATCCTGCTCCAAGGCGAGGAGGCGCTGCCCCTGCTGGTGAAGCGGTTCCGGGCCGAGCCGACGACCTGCCTGCTCGGCGTCATGTCGCTGTGGCAGGGCGTCGACGTGCCGGGCGAGGCATGCCAGCTGGTCGTGATCGACCGGCTGCCATTC
Organism: Micromonosporaceae bacterium; assembly: GCA_020027875.1. GTDB lineage: Bacteria > Actinomycetota > Actinomycetes > Mycobacteriales > Micromonosporaceae > JAXIPB01. The sequence goes on from JAHRHA010000001.1 coordinate 45,992, forward strand.
CCGCGTCCGGACGAGCCTCTCGCGGCGGCGCGGTCGGCGGCCGTGGACGCTGCCGGAGGATCCGGCTTCGCCGCGGTCAGCGTGCCCATCGCGGCGGTGCGGCTCGCTCAGGGCGTGGGCCGGCTCATCCGTTCGGCGACCGACCGTGGCGTCGTCGCCGTACTTGACTCGAGGCTGGAGACGGCCAGAGCGTATGGCGCCTTCCTGCGCCGATCATTGCCGCCGTTCTGGTACACGACGAAGCCCGACGTGGTGGACGGGGTGCTGCGTCGGCTCGCCGCAGAGGCGGCCCCCAGCGCCACCGTCGCGTCCACGGCTGCCGAGGCAGCCCTAACGTAGTTCGCGTGGCTCAGGCGCCCGGCGGCAGCGGGGAGAGTGAGGCTTCAGCCTCACCCGGCGCTGGCGGCCCGGTCGGGTCGGGCGGCCCGGGCGGTGGAGCACCCGTCTCCTCGGCCCGGCGGACGGCGGCGAGATGGCGGATGCCGGTGTTGAGCACGGCCACTATCGGTACCGCCACGAGCGCGCCGATGATGCCGGCGAGGACCACGCCACCAGCGATGGCGACGATGACGGCGAGCGGATGGATCGCTACCGCTCGACCCATGATGAGGGGCTGCAGGATGTGCCCCTCGATCTGTTGTACGGCGATGACCGCGGCCAGCACGATCAGGGCGACCACCGGGCCCCGGTCGACCAGCGCGACGAGAATCGCGACCGCGCCGGAGATTGTTGCACCGACGATCGGGATGAACGCACCGAGAAAGACCAGCGCGGCCAGCGAGAACGCGAACCGCACGTTAAGGACCACCAACGCGATCCCAATTCCGACCGCGTCGATGAACGCCACCAGCACCGTTGCCCGCACGTAGGAGACCAGGGTGGTCCACGAAACGTCCGCCGCGCCGCCGATCGAGTCTCGCGCGCGCTCGGGCAGCAGTCCGATGATGAAGCGGGAGATCCGCCGACCATCGCGCAGGAAAAAGAAGGTCGCGAACAGCACGAGGAACACTCCGGCGAGCACGTGTCCGAGCGTGCTAGCCGTCGACAGCGCCCCCGTCGTCAGCGTTTCCCGGTTGTTGGTGAACCAGTCCTGCACACCCTTGAAAAAGCCGTTCAGCTGCGACTCGGACAGGTTCAGCGGGCCAGTCTTGAGCCAATCTTGGATCTTGGCGACGCCGTCCGAGGCGTTCTTCGAGAGCTGGGGCACACCGTCCACGAACTGGTTGATCACGAGGGTGAGCGTGCCGACGACCGCGGCCAGGCCGGCGATCATCACCACCGTCACGGCGAACGAGCGGGGCAGCCGTGCCCGTCCAAGAATCCCTACCAGCGGCGACAGCAGCGCCGACAGCAGGACCGCGATGATCAACGGTACGACGACGAGCTGAAGCTTGCCGATCACCCACAGCACCGCCACTCCGGCGGCGACCAGCAGCAGCACCCGCCATGCCCACGCACCCGCGACCCGGAGCCCGCGCGGCACGTCCAGGTCGTCGCGGTGGGTAACCGAGGTCGACGCAACAACGATCGGGCGCGGTGGTGCCGGCTCCGCCACGGGGTCCTCGCCTTCCGCAGTTCGCGCCTCCGCCCGGGCCTGCCGGACGGAGTCCCGCCCCGTCTCATAGGCCCTGCGAAGGTTCTCCCGCACGTTGTCGAACTGCCCCAACTCGCCCTCCTCGGGACCGGCTGCAACACCTAGGCATTTCGCGACACCGCCAGCCCGTCTACCGTAACCGTCCGCACTCCCAAAGTCGCGTCCGTCACGCGTCCACCGCCCGACCCTCCGTCCGGGCCCGGTAGTTTGACAGGCGTGACCGCCAGCACTATCGACACCGATCCGGGACTGCCCATCCGCCTCCTGCACGACCGGGTGCTCGTCCGGCTCGAGGGCGGCGAGGGCGAGCGGCGCTCGGCTGCGGGCATCGTCATCCCAGCCACGGCATCGGTCGGCCGGCGCCTGTCCTGGGCCACCGCCGTGGGAGTCGGACCCAACGTGCGCTCGATCGTCACCGGTGACCGGGTGCTCTTCGACGCCGACGACCGGTCCGAGGTCGAACTGCACGGCCGCGAGTACGTCCTCCTGCGCGAACGCGACGTCCACGCCGTCGCCGCGCGGCGGGTCGAACCCGACGCGACCGGCCTCTACCTCTGACCGCCGGGGGGGCCGAGCGGGCCGGGCGGTAGCCAGGGCGCATGCCCGGCCGGCGGCGCCGACGCGGCCAGCAACGGGACAGCCACGGGGACAACCGGCAACGGGGGCGCGGCCACCGGGCGCACCACGTGGTCTGGGAACTGGATCAGATAACCGCCCGCGTTCCACCAGGCCAGCCGTGCGTACGGGTCTCGCCCGGCGAAGACCCTACGGTACGCATCGATGGTCTCCAACAGACGCCGCTCCTCGTCCAGGGCGGCGGCGAGATCGTGCGGCTTGGCGTAAAGGCCTCGGGTGAGTCCATCCCGCAGCAGCGCGAGCCGGGTCGCGGCGACCTGGTATCCCCGCATCGCGGCCTGCCCCGCGTCGCCGGCCACCCGCTTCGCCCACTTGCGAGCCGACAGGCGCCGGCCAAGGGTGCCTAGCGCCGCAATTTCGGGGGGAGAGAACCAACCCGCGCCCACGTACGCGGGCAGGGCGCGCTCCGCCAGGCGGCCCTCCCATGATCGGACCCAGAGCACGAGCCCGACCATCGCAAAGAAGATCGGCATGAAGACGGCGAAGTATCCATAGAGGATGAAGTACGGCTCGTCCTTCGCCAGGGTCGCCATGAGGTTCCACCCGCCGTGCAGCATCATCGCCGCCAGCAGCCCGGCCAGGGGGGCCACCACGCGTACCGTTCGGCTCGGCGATCGGGCGGCGATACCCAGCCCGATCCCCGTCAGCGACGTGAACAGCGGATGGGCGAACCCGGTCAGCGGCACCCGCATGATAAAGATCGCCGTGACTGCGAAGGCGCCTGCGGCGTACCCCTTCTCGGATTCGCCGGCGAATCCGTGACCGCCGAGGTAGAGGATGTTCTCCACCATCGCGAAGCCGGTGGCGGAGAGTCCGCAGAAGACGATGCCGTCGATGATCCCGGTGAACGCCTTACGGTAGAAGGCGAATAGCAGCAGGGGGAAGGCCGCCTTGAGTAGCTCCTCGATGAACGGGGCGACCAGAACGGCGACCAGGTCCTCCGCGACGCCCCACGCCTCGAACAGGTGGGTCGCCTGGGTGTTGACGACCAACGCACCGCTCGTGGCGACGCCCGCGCCCCAGAGAAAACTGACGATAATGATCCACAAAGGTGACGGGTCGTAACGGTCCAACCACAGGAAACAGCCGACCAGTACCGGCACCGGCAGGAGTGCTCCCGTGATGCCGACACCCAGTGCGACCGGCCCGATGTTCCACCCGACGTAGGTGACTATGCCGATGACACTCAACGCGCAGACGGCGATGAGCAGGCCGAGCCAGAGCAGGCGCCGGCCCTCGAACCCGCGCGCAGGCGGGACCGAGTAACCCGCCATCGGCGGGCCCGGGTAACCGCTGCCCGGCGGCTGTGCGGCTGGAACCGGGGGGCCGGAGGGCGGCAGCAGCATGGCGCCAGCCTAACCACGCCCGCGGTCGACGGCGCGCGAGGCCATAGGCCCGTAACCGGCGTGAAGGACAGGTGCACCTATGCGTTTTTGACAATGAAAGTCATTTGCGGGGAGAGTCGTGGCATGGTTGACATGCGCCCTTGCGGTGCCCACCGGGCTGGCTTCGCCGTCCTCGCATCTGCTCTCGCCCTGCTGGGACCGACCGCGTGCGGATCGAGTCCGGATCAGGGTGCCGGTCAGAAGGTGAATGTGGTGGCGGGCTTCTACCCGCTCCAATTCGTCGCCGAGCAGGTCGGTGGCGACCGGGCGAGCGTGACGAACCTCGCCCAGCCTGGTGCCGAACCGCACGACATGGAACTAAGTCCAAGCCAGGTGGCTGAGATCGCAGACGCCAACCTTGTCGTCTACATCGCCGGATTCCAGCCGGCGGTCGACGAGGCAGTCAAGCAGGAGGCGAAGGACTCCTCGTTCGATGCGGCGACCGCGGTGACACTGATCGACGCGACGGCGGGCCACGGCCACGAGGCCGCGGGCGCAAGCCCGGAGCCCACGCCGGCCGAGGAGGACGGCGGAAAGGACCCGCACATCTGGCTCGACCCGACCCGCCTCGCCACCATCGCGGACGCACTCGCCGAGCGTCTCGCCACCGCCGATCCGGCCGGAGCCGCCGGCTTCCGCGAGCGGGCGGCCGCCCTCAAGGGTCGTCTCACCGAGCTGGACCAGCAGTACCAGCAGGGGCTGAAGACGTGCCAGCGCCGGGAGATCGTGGTGAGCCACGCGGCCTTCGGCTACCTCGCCGATCGCTACGACCTCGACCAGATCGCGATCACCGGCATCTCCCCCGAGGTTGAGCCCACCCCACAGCGCCTAGCGGAGGTAGCCGCCGAGGCGAAGGAGCACGGCGCGACCACGATCTTCTTCGAGACGCTCGTCAGCCCGAGGGTCGCGGAGGCCATCGCGACCGAGGTCAAGGCGCGTACGGCCATGCTTGATCCGATCGAAGGACTGCAGCCGGGCTCGACGGACGACTACCTTTCGGTCATGCGCACGAACCTGGCGACTCTGAAGCCGGCCCTGGGCTGCACATGAGCACCGTCGTCGAGCTGCGCGACGGGGTGGTGGCCTATGGCGACCGCCCCGTACTGCGTGGTGTCGACCTGACTGTGCACGCGGGTGAGGTTGTGGCGATCCTCGGCGCGAACGGATCGGGCAAGTCCACACTTATCAGGGCAATTCTTGGGCTAGTTCCGCTGGTCTCGGGCACGCTGAGTCTCTTTGGAGTGTCGCGCCGGGGACGCGAACTACGCGGCCAATGGCGGCGGATCGGTTACGTCCCACAACGGCTCGGCGCGGGTAGCGGCGTGCCGGCGACGGTCGCCGAGGTTGTTTCGACCGGCCGGCTGGCGCGACGCGGAATGCTGCGCCCCGCGGGCGCTGCCGACCGGGCCGCGATCGCCTCGGCACTTGCCGCTGTCGGGCTGGCCGACCGGGCGACCGCGCCGGTGGGAACGCTCTCCGGGGGTCAGCAGCAGCGCACCTTGATCGCCCGAGCTTTGGCCGCGGAGCCGGAGCTGTTGGTGCTCGACGAACCGACGGCTGGCGTGGACGCCCGAAGTCAGTCAGCGTTTGCCGATGCGCTACGGGCATTCGTGGCTGGCGGCAGCACGGTCCTGCTCGTCGCCCACGAGCTGGGTCCGCTCCAACCGCTGGTCACCCGGGCAGTGGTCCTCCATGATGGCGCCATCGCCCACGACGGTCCGGTGCCAGTGCCGGCCGGCCACCACGCGGACCCACACCACGATCACGTACACCCGCACGCTCCCCACGACCCGCCCGGCATCTGGACCGGGCCTTGAGTCTCTTCGCGTACGACTTCATGCAGCGCGCACTGCTCGGCGTGCTTATCACCGGGCTCGCCGCGCCTGCCCTTGGTATCTACCTGGTCCAGCGTCGAATGGCGCTCATCGGCGACGGCATCGGCCACGTTGCCCTCACCGGCGTCGGCCTCGGGCTGCTTACGAGCCGTTCGCCGGTGATCACCGCGGTCGTTGTCTCGGCCCTCGGCGCGGTGGCGGTCGAGCTGATCCGCGAACGTGGCAAGGCATCCGGGGACATCGCCCTCGCCCTGCTGTTCTACGGCGGCATCTCCGGTGGCGTGTTTCTGGTGGCTCTGGCGGCGGGGAAGACCAACGCCAACCTCATGGCGTACCTTTTCGGATCACCGCTTACCACCTCTCGCGATGACCTCGTCGTGATGGCGGTGCTCGGCGGCGTCGTGTTGGCGGTCACCCTGCTGCTGCGGCCCTGGCTCTTCGCGATCTGCCAGGACGAGGAGTACGCACGCGTGGCCGGCCTGCCGGTACGGGCGCTGAACCTCCTGCTCGCGGTCACCACGGCCGTTACGGTGACGGTGGCGATGCGCGCGGTCGGGCTGCTGCTGGTGAGCGCGATGATGGTGGTGCCGGTCGCCGCGGCCCAGTTGGTGACGCGCGGCTTTCGCGCCACCATGCACCTCGCGATGGTGCTCGGCGTTGCGGCGGCGGCCGTGGGCATCTGGATCGCGGCCGAGTATGACACTGCGCCCGGCGCGACGATCGTTCTGGTGGCTATCGCCGCCTTCGCCGTCCTCGCGGCCGGCGCGGCGGTGTGGCGCACAGCCCGGCGCAGAGCCGGCGCGGCGGGCGGTGACGGCGAGGCCGAGCCGCCCGAGGTAGTGCTACAGGCGTGATGGGCCGGATACGGTAGCGGTGATGAGCACAACCAACGTGTCCGGGGCCTCGACCTCTGACGCGAGCAGAGTCGACGCTAGCCGAGTCGATGCGACCGGCGCCATCGGCTCCGGCGCGACGGCGTACGAGGCCGCGGGCGAACTGCTGCGGGCGCTCGCCGCGCCGATCCGCATCGCCATCGTCACCGAACTCGGCGCGGGCCCCCGCTGCGTGCATGAGCTCGTCGACTCGACCGGGGCGCCGCAGCCCCTCGTCTCGCAGCATCTACGAGTCCTCCGGGGCGCCGGCGTGGTGCGCGGTCAGAGGCGCGGGCGGGAGATCGCGTACTCCCTCACCGACGAGCACATAGGCCATATCGTGGCCGACGCGATTACCCACGCACGGGAGCCGCGGTGAGTGGCCCGGCGGCGCCGCGCAATACCCGGCAGCGAACCGCGATCGCGGCGCTGTTACAGGATCTCGACTCGTTCCACAGTGCACAGACGCTGCATGGCATGCTGCGCGAACGTGGCCAACGACTTGGGCTCACGACGGTCTACCGCACGCTGCAGTCGCTGGCTGAGACGGGCGAGGTTGATGTGATGCGCCCGCCATCGGGTGGTGAGCACCTCTATCGCCGCTGCGGCGAGGGCCACCATCACCATCTGGTGTGCCGATCCTGTGGCGCCACTGTCGAGGTCGACGGGCCGGCCGTGGAGCGATGGGCGGAGAAGGTGGCGGCCGAAAACGGCTTTTCGGATGTAAGCCACACTCTGGAGATATTCGGCACTTGCCCGGCATGCTCGCGCTGACGGCCGCACAGTTGAGTATGTGAGGATCTATGCAGACCGTCCGACCGTCGCAGGCCGCCAGTTCGTGACGGATCTGCTCGTGCTCGCGTGGGTGGTCTTCTGGATCTGGGCGGCTACCAAGGTCTACGACACGGTGCAGAAGCTCGCGGTGCCCGGCCAGAAGATCGAAGGCGCCGGCGTGGGAATGGCCGGCGGGCTCTCCGATGCCGGCGACAAGGTCGACAACGTGCCCGCCGTCGGGGACGCGCTCGCCTCGCCGCTCGACCAGGCGGCCGGAGCCGCCGAGTCGCTTGCCGATGCCGGTCGCGCACAGCAGGAGGCGGTTCAGAATCTCGCGGTCACCCTCGTCGTGCTGCTACTCATCGTCCCGCTCGCGCTCGTGCTGTTCGTCTGGCTGCCGCTGCGGGTGCGCTGGATCCGCCGGGCCACCTTCGCCACATCGCTACGCCGCGGCCGCGGTGGGCGCGACCTGCTCGCGCTGCGCGCCCTGGCCAATCAGCCGTTGCGCCGGCTCGCCCCCATCCACGCCGATCCGGCGAGCGCCTGGCGTGACGGCGAGGAGTCCGTGGTGAACTCCCTCGCCGCCCTTGAGCTACGAACGCTTGGTCTGCGTAGTTGAGCGGCGACGCCTCATCCCACGACCCAAGATCTCCGCGATCATGAGCTCACCGTCGTCAAACAGCGCCGATCATGACCTCCAGGTCATGATCGACGGCTAGAGGGAGGGCGGGGAATGCGGCGTCGTACGTCCGGCACCGCCGATGGTCCGGGCTCCCAGGACGAGACCCACTCGCCCTCGCTGGGTGGCGGTAGGACGCCTGCCTCGATCGAGGTGTAATGGCCCGAAGCGACCTTCTTCGCGAGCGCCACGTCGGCCGCGTCGGTGTTGCGCCACAGACCGTCGAAGAGCGACTCGACCCGTACCCGAGCTTGCTCGCAGAACAGATCGGCCAGCTCCACGCCCTCGGGGCGGGTCGACCGCTCGGACCGCGCCCGCACGCACGCGGCCGACATCGCGAACAGTTCCGCGCCGATGTCCACGATCCGGCTGAGGAAGCCCTGCTTGCGCTCGAGCCGCCCCTGCCAGCGGGTCATGCCATAGAACGTCGACCGCGCGAGTTTGCGCGAGGCCCGCTCCACGTAGCGAACATGCCGGGCCAACGGGCCGAAGGACCCGTAACCTCCGGGCACCTGTCCGCCGCCGACAGCGAGGGTGGGCAGCCAGCGGGCATAGAAGCCACTGGCCTTCGCGCCAGCCTTCGCCTTGGTCCCGAAGGTCGCGTCCGGGTCGATGATGTCTCCGGCAACCGACAGGTGTTGGTCGACCGCCTCGCGGGCGATGAGCAGGTGCATGATCTCGGTCGAGCCCTCGAAGATGCGATTGATGCGCAGGTCACGGAGGAGCTGCTCGACCCCGATAGCTCGCTCGCCGCGGGCCTTCAGGGACGGCGCCGTCTCATATCCACGGCCGCCTCGGATCTGGATCAGCTCGTCCGCAATCAGCCAAGCCATTTCGCTCGCGTACAGCTTGACCAGCGCCGCCTCGATCCGGATGTCGTTACGGTCGTCATCGGCGAGCATGCAGCACAGGTCCAGCATGGACTCCATGCCGTAGGTGGTGGCCGCGATGAATGCGATCTTTCGCGCGACCGCCTCGTGCTCGCCGACCGGCCGGCCCCACTGCACGCGCTGCGACGACCACTCCCGCGCGACTCCCAGGCACCATTTGCCCGCCCCGACGCACATCGCCGGCAACGAGAGCCGGCCGGTGTTCAGGGTGGTCAGGGCGATCTTCAGACCCTGGCCCTCCTTGCCGATCACGTTCGCCTTCGGCACCCGTACATCGTGGAAGCGCGTGACGCTGTTCTCCAGACCCCGCAGGCCGAGGAAGGCGTTGCGCCGCTCGATGGTCACGCCCTCGCTCTCCGTCTCCACGACGAAGGCGGTAATGCCGCCCCGGTGACCCTCCGACGGCGGCACCTGCGCCATCACGACGAGCAGGGTGGCCACCGTGCCATTGGTGGCCCACAGCTTGACTCCATTGAGGACATAATCGCCGTCAGCCGTAGGCACCGCGGTCGTGCTGAGCCTAGCCGGGTCGGAGCCCACATCGGATTCGGTGAGGAGGAAGGCAGAGATTTCACCGCCGGCCAGCCGGGGAAGGAACTTCTCCTTCTGCTCCGGGGTGCCGAAGAGCTTGAGCGGCTGGGGCACCCCAATGGACTGGTGTGCCGAGAGCAGCGCCGACAGCGACGCGCTCCCCGAACCGACGAGCATCAGTGCTCGGCAGTAGTCCAAATTGGACAGCCCGAGGCCGCCGTACTTCTCGTCGATCTTCATACCGAACGCACCCAGGCCGGCCAGACCGGTGAACACGTCGTCGGGGATCCGTGCATCCCGCTCGATCTGCTCCCCGTCGATCTTCGTACGGGTAAACTCCTCAAGCGCGTCAAGGAACACCTTGCCCCTCGCCACGGTCTCCGCGTCGGGCTGGGGCCACGGATCGATCAAGCCGAGGCGGAGCCGCCCCAGGAAGAGCTCCTTGCCGAAGCTCGGCTTGCGCCACTCAGTCTCGCGTGCGGCCTCAGCGACCTGTCGCGCCTGCCGCTCGGTCACCTGGGTAGCGGCCGGGGTCGAGCCGCCTTCGGGCTCGGTCTCCGTTGGCCGGCTCTCGGTCGTCGTCATGGGCCACCCCCTGTGTGGGTACACGAACCTGAGCTCTCCTGATAAGGCTACTCGTCAGTACTACTCGGGGGTAGCTCCATCTCGGTGACAGGCTCAGCGGCCTTGGTTGGCGACCGCGGCAGCGGCTTCGGCGGCGGCGGCCGGGTCGAGGTACTCCCCTCCCGGCGTCAGCGGCCGCAATGTCCCCGGATCCAGGTCGTACCGCAGGGGGATCCCGGTTGGGATGTTCAGCGCCGCGATCGCCTCGTCCGAGATCCCATCGAGGTGCTTGACGATCGCCCGTAGCGAGTTGCCGTGCGCCGCCACCAGCACCGTCTGTCCGGTCAGCAGATCCGGCACGATCTCGTCATACCAGTACGGCAGGGCGCGCTCCAGAACGTCCTTGAGACACTCCGTACGGGGCATAAGCTCGGGCGGGAGCGTGGCGTAGCGCGCATCGCCCACCTGGGAGAACTCGTCACCGTCCGCGATTGGTGGCGGCGGCACGTCGTACGAGCGCCGCCAGAGCATGAACTGCCCCTCCCCGTACGTCTCCAGGGTCTGCTTCTTGTTCTTTCCCTGTAATGCGCCGTAGTGCCGTTCGTTCAACCGCCACGAGCGCCGTACCGGGATCCAGTCCCGATCCGCCACGTTAAGTGACAGCTCGGCCGTGCGGATGGCCCGGCGCAGCACCGACGTGTGCACGACATCGGGTAGCAGATCGTGCCCACGAAGTAGTTCCCCGCCGCGACGCGCCTCGGACTCGCCCCGGGCGGTCAGGTCCACGTCCACCCACCCGGTGAACAGGTTCTTCGCGTTCCACTCGCTCTCGCCGTGGCGGAGCAGCACAAGCGTGCCCACGTTGCGACTCATGCGCCACATCTTCCCGCACCTTCCGCCGATCATGACCTGGAGGTCATGATCGGCACCGATTCACGACGGCCAAGTCGTGATCACCGGGATCTTGGGGAGCTGGTGGCCTCGGCGCGGGCCACGAGCGAGGCCGGCGGCGTGAACCTGGTTCCGTAGCGCGCGGCAAGCTCCCGTGCCCTGGCCACGAACCCGGCCACACCGCCCGGATATGTCTCCACAAATTGCAAGACGCCGCCGGTCCAAGCCGGGAAGCCGATGCCGAAGATGGAGCCGATATTGGCGTCGGCGGTGCCGGTGAGCACACCCTCGTCGAGGCACCGCACCGACTCAAGAGCCTCGGCGAATAGCATCCGCTCCTTCATCTCGTGGATGTCGATCCGCGGCGGCGCCACCGAGCCGAACGCGTCGGCGAGGCCGGGCCAGAGCCGCTTGGCCGACCCATCGCCGGGATAGTCGTAGAACCCTTTGCCCGAGGATTTACCACCGCGACCAAATTCGTCGATCATCCGGTCGAGGACAACCTCTCCGGGGTGTATAGGCATCTCGATTCCCGCCTTGCGCGCCTCGATGCGCACCCTTCGGCCGAGCGTCAGCGTCACCTCGTCGGTCACCGCCAGCGGACCGACGGGGTAGCCGGCTTGCAGCGCGGCCTGCTCCACGCTCGCCGCTGGCACACCCTCACCGAGCAGTGCGATGCCCTCCATGACATACGTACCGAAGACACGCGAGGTAAAGAAGCCACGCGAGTCGTTGACGACGATCGGAGTCTTGTCAATCTGGCGGACGAGGTCGTAGCCGCGCGCAAGCGCGACGTCCCCGGTCCGGCGGCCCCGCACGATCTCGACGAGCGGCATCTTGTCCACTGGGGAGAAGAAGTGAAGGCCGACGAATCCGGTGGGATCGGGGACCGCCTCGGCGATCGACGAGATGGGCAGGGAGGATGTGTTGGAGGCGAGCAGGACATCCGGCCCAACGATGGTGGCCACCGTGGCAAAGGTCTCCCGCTTCAGCGCGAGGTCTTCGAAGACGGCCTCGATGACGACGTCGCAACCGGCGAGCGCCGCAAGGTTGTTGGCGGGCGTGATTCTCGCCAGGTGAGCGTTGCGTTTGTCCGCAGTGGAGTGTCCACGTGCGACCGCCTTGTCGAGAAGCTTCCGCGAGTACGTCCGACCGCGCTCCGCCGCTTCCATGCTCACGTCCACCAGAACGACGTCAAGGCCAACGCGGGCACATGCGTACGCGATACCGGCGCCCATCATTCCCGCGCCGACGACACCCACGCGGGTGGCGACGGACTTTTCGATGTCGGCCGGTCGCGAGCCACCCCGGTTGAGGTGACCCAGATCGAAGAAGAATGCCTGCGTCATGTTGCGCTGCACCGGAGTTCCGACGAGCGAGGCGAACCACCGGCTCTCGATGCGAAGGGCGGTGTCGATGTCGACCGCGGCGCCCTCTACGGCCGCACACATGATCGCGTGTGGAGCGGGATAGTGCGCGCCCTTGAGCTGCTTGCGCAGGTTGGCCGGGAATGCTGGAAGCATCATCGCGAGGCTTGGATCTTTCGGTCGGCCGCCCGGCATCTTGTAGCCTGAGCGATCCCAGGGCTGGGTGGCCGCACCGGGATTTGCCTTGATCCACTCAATCGCGCGGGGGAGCAGGTCGTCGCGCGTGGCAACCAGGTCGTCCACCAACCCGGCCTGCTTCGCTTGAGTCGGCCGCATCCGCTGGCCCTGCAGGAGCACGTTCATCAGCGCGTCCTGCACGCCGAGCATCCGAGTGACTCGAACCGTGCCGCCGGCGCCGGGCAGGAGGCCCAGAGTGACCTCCGGCAGGCCGAACCTGACATCCGGCCGGTCCACCGCAATGCGGTGATGGCAGGCGAGGGCGAGTTCCAGTCCGCCGCCGAGCGCGGTCCCGTTGAGGGCCGCGACCACCGGCTTCCCCAGCCGCTCCAGCCGCCGGAGGAGTCCCTTCATCTCCTCTACGACACGAAAAGCCCCGGCCGCCACAGCCTCCGTCCCGGCCGCCTCCCCGTTGTGGGTGGCGGAGACGGCGAAGGTGAGGTCCTTGAGGTCGGCACCGGCCAGAAAGCCATCCTTCGCGGAGGTCACGACCACTCCGGTGATCGATGCCCGCTCGGACTCCAGTCGCTCCATAGTGGACAACATAGCGGCGGTGTACCGCGCGTTCATCGTGTTGGTGCCCTGTACCGGGTCGTCGAGGGTGAGCACGACGATCCCGTCTTCGCGATGTTCCCAGCGGATCACTTAGAACCTCTCAATGATCGTCGCGATGCCCATGCCACCGCCGACGCACAGGGTGGCCATGCCGTAGCGCCCACCGCGCCGCTCGAGTTCGTCCAGCAGCGTGCCCACGAGCATGGCGCCGGTCGCGCCAAGCGGATGCCCCATCGCGATCGCGCCGCCGTTGACGTTGACGATCTCCGGGTCCAGGTCGAGGTCGTGGATGAAACGCAGGGGTACGGCCGAGAACGCCTCGTTCACCTCGTACAGCGAGATGTCCCCCACGGTCAGGCCCGCCTTCGCCAAGGCCTTGCGGGCGGCGACTGCCGGACCGGTGAGCATGATGGTCGGCTCCGCGCCGGTGACTGCCCCGGCCACCACCCGGGCTCGTGGCGTCAGCCCGGCTGCCGCGCCCGCGGCCTCGGTGCCGATGAGAACCAGCGATGCTCCGTCGACGATGCCGGAGGAGCTGCCCGCCGTGTGCACGTGATCGATGCGATCCAGCCAGTGGTAGCGCTGCAGCGCCACCGCGTCGAAGCCACCCATCTCACCGATCGCGGCGAACGACGGATCGAGCACCGCGAGTGACTCGGGCGACGCCTCAGGACGGATCGTTTCGTCACGATCGAGGATGATCTGGCCGATGCGGTCGCGGACCGCCACCACCGAGCGATCGAAGGCGCCATCCGCCCAGGCCTTGGCGGCCCGCTGATGGGACCGGGCGGCGAACGAGTCGATGTCGTCGCGGGTAAAGCCCTCCACAGTGGCCAGAAGGTCGGCCGAGATGCCCTGCGGGATGAATCCGGTGACGTAGTTGGACTCCGGGTCCATCGCCCACGCGCCGCCGTCAGAGCCCATGGGCACGCGCGACATGGACTCGACCCCGCCGGCCAGGATGAGATCATCCCAGCCGGCGCGTACCTTCTGCGCCGCGGTGTTGACCGCCTCCAGGCCGGAGGCGCAGAACCGGTTCAGCGTTACCCCGGCGACCGTGTCCGGAAGGCCGGCCACGAGCGCGGCTGTCCTGGCGATCACCATGCCCTGGTCGCCGAGGGCGGTGACACAGCCGAGGATCAGGTCGTCGATCGTGGCAGGATCAAGATTCGGATACCGGCGCCGCAGCTCGTCGACCAATCCCACGACGAGCGAGACCGGCTTGACCTCGTAGAGCGAGCCGCCGGGTTTGCCGTCTTTGCCGGGCTTACCGCGACCTCGTGGGGTCCGGATCGCGTCGTAGATCAGTGCTTCGTTGATCGCCTTCGGCGCAGGTACGTCCACCTGCGTATTGTTGCCCTCTTTACTCGTCGGTAACAACCCCGCCGGCCGGTTGACGCCCCGAGCTGTCCGGCGCGCTCGGAGCGGCGAAATGGGCGAAGGCCTTGAGGTTCTCCAGCGACTCCCCGCGCGTCACCCGCCAGGCCCACTCCCGTCTGATGGCGGAGCCGAACCCGATCTCGAGCATCGGGTCGAACGACTCATCGGCGTAGGTGAGTACCGCGCCGAGCAACCGATCGATCTCCTCGGGTGTGACCGCATGCAGCGACACCCGACCGACGAGGTAGACGTCGCCAACGGCATCGATTGAGAACGCCACCCCGTACATACGAGCGTTCCGCTGCAGCAGCCAGGCCCAGAGCGCCTCCCGGTTCTCGTCCGGCTGACGCATCACGAACGCCTCGACGCGGAGCGTGTGGTCGCCCACGACGAGACTGCACACCGTCTTCAGCTTGTGCGTCCCCGGCAACGTGACCACATAGGACGACTCGCCGGTCCGCTCCCACTCGACCCCACGTGAGTCCAGTGTGGACTCAATGGCCTCCGGAATGGGCGAGTCATTCACCACGCGGCCATCCCGTCCAGAATAGGAGTGCCGTTGCGACCGGCGGCGCCGTTGCGGCCGGCTGTGCCGTTCAGGGTGGCAGTGCCGGTCAACGGGGCAGTGCCGTTCGATGCGACAACGCCGCTCAGGGCCGCGAATCGGGTCTCACGTTGGGTGATGACCGAGGAGCGATAGACGGCGAGCAGCCCGAGCGCCGTCCGGTCCCACGAGAAGTCACGGGCATGGGCGACCGCGCCCCGCACCAGCGCGGCGCGCCGGTCGGGCTCCTCGAGCAGCCCACCGAGCACCCTCGCCCATTCCGCCGGGTCGTGCCCATCGACCAGCGCACCCGAGACCCCGTCGCGGACGGCGGTCACCAGCCCACCCACGGCGGCCGCGACCACCGGCGTACCGCACGCCTGAGCCTCGAGCGCGACCAGCCCGAACGACTCGTTGTGGCTGGGCACCGCGACTAGGTCCGCGGCCCGGTAGAGGTCGGGCAGATCGGGGCCGGCGAGAGGCGGTAGGAAGCGCACCGAATCGGCGATGCCCAGCGACGATGCCAACTCCATCAGCGCGGTGGGCCGATCGAGGCCCGATCCGCTGGGGCCACCCACGATCACCGTGGTCAACCGGCGCGCCACGTCCGGTGAGCGTCGGTGCAGGTCCGCGGCCGCCCGTAGCAGGACATCGGGGGCCTTGAGCGGCTGGATGCGGCCAACGAACGCGACCACGTATCCGTCCGGTGGCAGGCCGAGCCGGCGCCGGGCGGCAGTCCTGGCCGCCGGTTCGAGCCCGGCGACGGGCGGGACGAAGCGGTCCAGGTCCACGCCCGGTTCGACGACCACCACCCGTTCGGGATCGGCGCCGTACAGGTTGACCAGCTCACGGGCCTCGCTGGGGGTGTTCGCGACCAACCGGTCCGCCTCGGCCGTCACCTGCTGCTCTCCGATGATCCGGGCGCGCGGTTCGGGTCGATCCCCGTCCGCCAGGAGCGCATTCTTGACCTTGGCAAGGGTATGGGCGGTGTGTACCAAGGGCACCCCCCAGCGATCTTTGGCGAGCCAACCCACCTGCCCTGACAACCAGTAGTGCGAATGGATCACGTCGTAGAAGCCCGGCGGTCGGGCCGCCTCCGCCCGCATGACCCCATGGGTGAAGGCGCACAGCTGGGCCGGCAGATCCTCCTTGGCGAGCCCCTCGAACGGGCCGGAAATTACGTGCCGGACGCGCACACCTGGCGCCATCTCCACGCTGGATGGCAGGTCACTGGAGGTTGCGCGAGTAAAGACCTCGATCTCCACGCCCGACTCGGCCAGGCGCCGCGCGACCTCCACGATGTAGACGTTCATGCCGCCCGCGTCCCCGGTACCGGGCTGGTCGAGCGGCGAGGTGTGGACCGAGAGGATGGCCACCCGTCGGACCGGGCGATGGCGGACCTGGCAGGGAATAGCGCTGCCGCCCGGCGATCTCGTCCAACGCCCCACGCCAGCTCCTTCGGCTACAAATCTGGCACACGCGAAGACGCGGCCATTCGGGATCAACCCGATCTCCGCCTGACATCTTCCCGTAACAACGACGCAGGAAGGCGTCGATGTGACGAAGATCGGCGTGGGAGGATCGCCGCGTGACCGGATCAGCACAACAACGGGGAGTGGCAGTCGTCACCGGAGCCTCCAGTGGGATCGGGGCAGCGACCGCGCGCCGCCTCGCCGCAGAGGGCTTCCACGTAGTAGCCGCCGCCCGCCGGGCGGATCGGCTGACGGCGCTCGCCAAGGAGATCGGCGGGACCGCCGTGAATTGCGACGTCACGGCTGACCCGGACGTGGCTGCGCTGCGCGACGCGGTCCGAGAACTGGGCGCCCCGATGACGCTCCTGGTCAATAACGCCGGCGGAGCGCATGGCCTGGACCCGATCGAGTCCGCGAGTGTCGTTGACTGGCAGTGGATGTACGAGGTCAACGTGGTGGGCACGCTCCGGGTGACCAAGGTGCTGCTGCCGGAGCTCGAACGAAGCGGAGCGGGCACAGTCGTCGTCATGGGCTCGACCGCTGGACTCATCGTGTATGAAGGCGGCGGAGGTTATGCCGCCGCCAAACACGCGCAGACGGCGCTTGCCGAGACGCTCCGGCTGGAGCTGTCCGGGCGGCCGATCAGGGTCATCGAGATCGACCCCGGCATGGTGCGCACCGACGAGTTCGGCTTGGTGCGTTTCGGTGGAGATGCCGTGCGCGCCGCTGCCCCGTACGCCGGGGTGGCCGAACCGCTGGTCGCCGACGACATCGCTGACTGTGTGGCCTGGGTCGCCACCCGCCCGCACCACGTGAACGTGGATCGGCTGGTGGTCCGGCCGCTGGCCCAGGCCGCCCAGCACAAGGTCCACCGGGTCTTCCCGTAGCCGCCCCCGACCGGGCCGAAGCCGGGTGCAGTCAAGCCACCACATGATGCGGATGTTTGCCCCGCTGGTGAACTCTGCCCGCTAACGGACCGGCGCGTCAGAGGGCACAGCCGACGAAAACCGGCTCCGGGTGCAAATCCACGTCGAAGACCTTTCGCACCCCGTCGCGGATCTCGCGAGCCAGGGCGAGCAGGGCGACCGTTGTACCCGTACCCCGGTTTGTCAACGCGAGGGTGTGCTTCCCTGATACCGCCACTCCGCGGTGACCCCCGGTGTACCCCTTCCCGAATCCGGCCCGCTCAATCAGCCAGGCCGCACTCACCTTGACCGAGCCGTCCTCGGCGGGCCAAGCGGCTGGGTCCACCCCCGTGACTTCGGCGGCGCGGGCGCGCAGCGCGGCGAAGCCGGCCCCGTCAAGTACGGGGTTGGTGAAGAAGGAACCCACCGAGTAGGTGTCCGGGTCGACCGGATCCAGCACCATCCCCTTGCGGCCGCGCAGAGACAGGACCGCGGTGCGGACCTCCGCGAGCGGCGCTCGAGCGCCCGGGTCAACATCGAGTGCACGGGCCAGCTCGGAATAGCGCAGCGGTGGGGAGAGTGCCGCCGGCTTGAGGCGGAAGGTAACCGCGAGGACGACATAGCGATCGTTGTGCCGGAAAAGACTGGTGCGGTAGGCGAAACGGCACTCCGTGGGCGCCATGTCCCGGGCGGCGTTGGCGGAGCGGTCGAAGACCCGCACGGCCGCAATGGTCTCCGCTACCTCCTGGCCGTAGGCGCCGACATTCTGGATCGGCGTCGCACCGGCCGAGCCTGGTATGCCGGAGAGGCACTCAATGCCGGCGAGCCCCTCGGCCACGGCGAGTGCCACGACGTCGTCCCACGGCTGCCCGGCCTCGACGGTGACCAGGACGTCGCCGTCGCGATCGCGCTGCACGCTGACGCCCATGGAGCGCAGCAGGACAACCGTTCCGGGGATCCCCTCGTCCGCGACGACGATATTGCTTCCGCCGGCCAAGACGAGGATCGGCTCGGTCGCCGCCCGTACCATTTGGACAATTTCGTCCTGATGAGTCGCCGTGCTGAGGCTGCCGGGGGGCCCGCCCAGGCGGAGCGTGGTATGCCGGGAGAGGTCCACACGAGTAACGTCGAGCACGGCACTCACCTTAAGCTGAGAGCACTGCGACCTTGACATAACCCTGTGATGCTGAACTCTAGCGGTGCCGGAGGTCTCGTGTGAGCAGAACCCACGGCAGCAAGGACTTCTGGCTGACCGCGTTGCGTGCGGACGGCGCCGCCTTCCTCGCCGCGGTCGGCGAGCCGGGCGTGGCCACGGCGATGGTGCCGAGCTGTCCCGACTGGACCGTGGGGGATCTTGTTCGCCATCTCGGCGGTGTCTACCGCCGCACCCGCAGCAATGCCGGGTCTGGCGCCGTCGACCAGCACTGGGGACCCGTGGTTATCCCGGATGATGCTCCGGCTGGGACGGACGAACGGCTCGTCCCGTGGTTCGCCGCCGAGCTGGCGCAGCTCGACGCGTTCCTCGATGCCCTGGACTCCGACCTGCCGGCGTGGAACTGGGCTCCGCACGCCAAGACCGCCGCTTTCTGGCACCGGCGGATGGCGCACGAGACCGCGATCCATCGCTGGGATGCGCAGCTCGCCACCGGGCTGCCCGAACCACTGGAGAGCAAGCTCGCCGGGGACACCGTGGCCGAGGTTCTCGACACGTTCCTTCCGGCTGGACGCCGACGCGGGCCGTCGAATGTCTCCGGGGTCGTACATCTCGTCGCGGCCGATCTCGGACACGAATGGTATGTGCGATTGCGCGGCGAAGGCGTTGCGCTGCTCGATACCGACACGTTGCTCGACGACGACGCCCACCCGGCCCGGGCCGCTGCCAGCGGCACCGCCAGTGACCTCGCGCTGGCACTGTGGGCCCGGATCGCCTTCGATGTAGTCGAGACGGCGGGCGACCACGCGCTCCTTAAGGCCCTCCGCGTCGCCTGACGCCCCGCCCTCCCCGCTGTCCCTCCCCGCTGTCCCTCCCCTCCCCTCCCCTCCCCGCTGTCCCTCCCCTCCCCTCGCCTCCCCGCTCGTCGATCTAGGGGTTAGCGACGTGCGCAGAGATCAAAGAGCGTCGCTACGCCCTAGATCGACGAGAAGGGGGTTACGGCGGCAGGTGAAGGGCGAGGAGGAGATCTGCCTGGTCCTCCAGGCGGCGCAGATCACGGCCGGTGAGTGCCTCGATCCGTTCAATGCGATAGCGCAGCGTGTTCACGTGCAGATGCATCCGGGAGGCGCAGCGCGACCAGGAGCCGGAGCAGTCGAGATACGCCTCGAGGGTACGCACGAGGTCGGTGCGGTGCGCTAGGTCATGGTCCAGCACCGGACCTAACACCCGTCGGCGGTAGGCATCACGCAATGCCGCCGGCACGGCCGCCAGCAGTAGGGCGTGCGACGACAGGCGATCCGGGCCGGCGACGGTATGGGGGCCCGCGCCGATCGTCGTACCGGCAGCCGCGACCACCGCCCGCGCCTCCGCCACCCCACCGAGCAGTCCGGCGCCGCCGGTGACCGCGTCGCTGACGCCGATCCGCAGCGGTTGCGGTCCGAGGCCGGGGCCCAGCATTGCAACGATCACCCGCAGGCGGGCGGCGAGATCGGCCGGCGCACCGGTGGACACGACACCGAGCACCTCGCCGTCGACCTCACCCAGGGCCCATGGCGTTGCCTCGCCCACGAGGGCCTCGGCCAGGATCGCGACGACGTCCCGGCCAGCGCCGGCGACCACAACTGCGGCGCCCGTGGGGTCGAGCCCACACCGGCGCGCCGCGGAAGCGACCTCGTCCGCCGACGCTGCACTCAACGCGGCCGCCAACTGGTGCTCCACATCGGACCGACGGCCGGACAAGTCGCGCTCCAACGCGACCAACGAGGCCAGCTCCTCCACGACCGCCCGCCGATCGTCGCTCCAACCGGTGTGGTCCTCGCTAACGGCGACTAACCACGAAGCAACCCGTGCCCTCGCGGGACCGGTGCCCGGTCCGTCGGCAAAAAGCGACACGGTACGCCCGCCGGGGCGCACGACTCGGTACGGCAGGCGCGGCGCCCGTAGGTAATGGCGCGCGAACAGCCGGCGTTCGCGTTCGTCGGGGATGGGTGCCACGCCGCCGATGAGCCGACCGGTCGGCGACAGCACCCAACACCGCAGGTCCAGGTCGGCACCCACCATCTCAAGCACCCCGGACAGGCCCAACCCACTGGTCTGGACTGCCGCGGCGGCCATGAGAGACCGGTGACGGCTCAACACGGCCGCGAGATCGCCCGACCGTCGCGCCGAGAGATGCCGCGTGGCCTGCTCGATCACTGAGGCGAAGGAGACCGCCACGGGCACCCGCAACAACGGCAGGCCCGCCTCGACGCATGCCTCGACCAGATCGACGGGGACGTCGCCCAACTCGGCCTCTCCTGCCGCCAAGGCCACCACGCCGGCGCTGACCAACGCGGCTACGAACCCGCGCGAGCGCCTTGGACGGTGCGGGCGCCACCAGGCGAGGCCGGTCAGCACGAGTTCTCCGCCGGTGAGATAGCGGCGTGGATCCAGCAGGTCCGTCGTCACCACGGACCCGACGTTCGGATCCGCCGCCAGGGGGCCGACCGGCACCAGACCTCCGTCGGAGGTGTCCACGAGGGCGGACAGGCGCACGGCGTACCATCTCCTTGGCAGCATTCCTTTGGAGGATCCTCCAAAGGCAAGGGTACGGGCATCGGCCAACTTCGTATGCTGCGGCCGTATCCGACTCGGGCCGGGGGCGAATGTACTGGCACAACGATGGATTTCCTGAGACCGACCACGTGGGCCGACGCGCTGAGCGCGAAGGCGGAGCACCCGGACGCGATGCCGATCGCCGGCGGCACCGATCTGATGGTGGGGCTGAACTTCGGACAGCCACCGCCGCCCGCGCTGCTTGATCTGACCGCGGTCGGGGAACTCGCTGGATGGGATCGCGACGACGGCACCATCCGTATCGGTGCCGGCGTGACCTATAGCCAGATCATCGCGGAGTTGGCCCGGGAGTGCCCCGCGCTCGCGGTTGCGTCGCGCACCGTGGGCTCACCGCAGATCCGCAACCGGGCGACCGTGGCCGGCAACCTGGGCACGGCTTCCCCGGCCGGCGACGCGCACCCGCCGCTGCTCGCCACGGGCGCGTTGGTCGAGGCGTCGTCGGTGCGGGGCACGCGCGTCATCGACATCGACGACTTCTTCCTCGGCGTGAAACGCAATGCGCTCGCACCAGACGAGCTGATCCGCGCGGTGCGGGTGCCGGTCGCCGCCGGGCCCCAACAGTTCGCCAAGATCGGCACACGCAACGCCATGGTGATCGCCGTCTGTACCGTCGCGGTGGCCCTGGACCCGGTCCGCCGTTCGGTCGGGACCGGGATCGGCTCGGCGGCGCCCACACCGCGGCGGGCGGTGGAGGCCGAGGCTCTGGCCGCCGCGAACCTGCCCTGGTCCAGCGGTGGCGCGCTGGCTGAGGACCTCGCCCGGGACTTCGGCAACCGGGTGGCCGCCGCGGCTTCGCCCATCGATGACGTGAGAGGCACGGCGGCATACCGCCGGCATTCCCTGGCCGTGCTCGCCCGCCGCGCGCTGCAATGGACGTGGGCTGAAATGACTGGAGGTCCGCGGTGAGGGTCGAGCTGATCGTCAATGGGACTGAGCGTTTCGCCGACGACGTGTGGCCGGGTGAGAGTCTGCTCTTCACGCTGCGCGAACGGCTTGGTCTGCCCGGCACCAAGAACGCCTGCGAGCAGGGCGAGTGCGGCTCATGCACCGTCCTGCTCGACGGATTGCCGGTGTGTGCCTGTCTCGTCGCCGCGCCTCAGGCGGCCGGCCGGGACGTGGTCACTGTGGAGGGCCTTGCCGTCGAGGACCAGCTGGACCCGGTGCAGGAGGCGTTCGTCGAGACCGGTGCCGTGCAGTGTGGATTCTGCACGCCCGGCCTCGTGGTCATGGTGGCTGACCTGATCCGGCGCACCCCGACCGCCAATGACGCGGAGGTCCGCGAGGCGCTGGCGGGAAACCTGTGCCGGTGCACCGGGTATGAGAAGATCCTCGACGCCGTGCGCCTCGCCGCTGCCAGGGTCGCATCATGAGGACGGTCGCGTCATGACAACCGCCGCAGGACCGCTTGTCATCGGTGGAGCGGCGATCGCCACGGTCGACGCCGTGGGGACCGAGCACGCCGAGGGCCACGTAGTCGTCGTGGACGGCCGGATCGCCGCGGTCGCGCCCGGGCCGGCACCCGTCGTCGACGGTGCGCGCACCGTGGACGGTGCCGGCTGCCTCCTCACGCCTGGGCTGGTCAACACCCACCACCACCTCTACCAGTGGGCCACCCGTGGCTACGCGCTGGACTCCACGCTGTTTCAATGGCTGACTGAGCTCTATCCGATCTGGGCCCGGGTCACCGAGGACACTGTCGGCCCGGCCGCCGCCGCAGGGCTCGCCTGGCTGGCCAGGTCGGGCTGCACGACGACGACGGATCATCACTATCTGTTTCCCCGCGGTGCCGGCGACCTCCTCAGCTCCACTGTGGACGCGGCAGGTCGGATTGGGCTCCGTTTCCATCCAACCCGTGGCTCGATGGATCTGGGTCGCTCGCATGGGGGACTTCCGCCCGACTCGGTGGTCGAAGAGCTCGACGAGATCCTCGCGGCGAGCCAGGATGCGGTCGAACGGTTCCATGACCCCGCGCCAGGCGCCATGGTGCGGGTCGCGCTGGCTCCCTGCTCCCCGTTCTCGGTGAGCGGGGAGCTGCTCCGGGAGTCGGCTGCGCTGGCGCGGACGCTTCACGTCCGGATGCACACACACCTCGCCGAGACTCTCGACGAGGAGGAGTACTGCCGGGACAAGCACGGCTGCACCCCGGTGGAGTATCTCGACAAGCTCGGCTGGCTTGGCGATGACGTCTGGCTGGCCCATGCCGTGCACCTCGCGCCGGCCGAGATCGCCCGACTAGGTGCCACCGGCACGGGTGTGGCGCATTGCCCGTCGTCGAATGCCCGACTGGGCGCCGGGACCGCCCCCGCCCGCGCAATGCTGGACGCCGGGGTTCCGGTGGGTCTCGGCGTGGACGGCGCCGCGTCGCAGGAGGCGGGCAGGCTCGTCGATGAGCTGCGTCAAGCGCTGTACTCCGCCAGGTCCCGGGTGGATGCCCGGTCCCGAGTGGACGCAGATCGCCCCGCCGGCGCAAGCGGCCCCGCCGGACCGACCGGCCCCGCCGGACCGAAGGCTCTCACCGCGCGAGAGGCGCTCGCCATTGCCACCATCGGCGGCGCCCGCTGCCTAGGCCGCGACGACGAGATCGGCTCGCTGGAGCCGGGCAAGCTGGCCGACCTCGCGCTGTGGCGGTTGGACGGGCTCGGCCATGCTGGCATCGCCGACCCCGTGGCGGCGCTGGTCTTCGGTTCCGCGCCGCCGCTCGAGCTGCTGACCGTGGGTGGTCGGGTGATCGTGGAACGGGACGAGCTTCGTACCGCCGATGAGGCCGCGCTCGCCGCTGACCTGCGCCGCGCGAGCCAAGCCGTGCGCTCCCGCCCGCCGATCCCCCATCTCCCACCGATCAAGGAGTAATGGCCGTGGTTTCGCGATCAACTCATGACCACAAGCCCTTGATCTACGAGGTGAGGGGTGGGGTGGGGGAAAGCCCGGTGCGGCCGGACGGGACTCTCAAGGTGAAGGGCGAGTTCGCCTACGCCTCCGACCTCTGGCTCGACGACGCTCTGTTCGGTGTCACCCTGCGCTCGCCTCATCCCCGCGCCCGGATCACCGGCATAGACATCTCCGGCGCGCTGGAGATCCCCGGTGTCTACGCCGTACTCACACACGCCGATGTGCCCGGGACGAAGCACTACGGCCTCGACCACTCCGACCAGCCGGTGCTGGCCATCGACGAGGTCCGCTATGAAGGAGAGCCCGTTGCGGTCCTGGCCGCCACGGACCCGCATACCGCCCGCCGGGCGGTCGGGCGCATCGTGGTGTCCTATGAGGAACTGGAGCCACTGACGGATGCCCGCCAGGCCGTCTTCGACTCATCCGTGCCGCCGATCCACCCCGATGGAAACGTCGTGCGCAACCAGCCGATCCGGCACGGCGACCCCGACACCGCCACCGCTGAGGTCGTCGTGACCGCTGAGTACGAGGTCGGCATGCAGGACCAGGCATTCCTGGGACCCGAGTCGGGCCTCGCGGTTCCGGCGGCCGACGGCGGAGTCGACCTCTACATCGCCACCCAGTGGCTGCACGTGGACCGCTCACAGATCGCGGCGTGCCTTGGGCTGCCAGAGGAGAAGGTGCGCCTGACGCTGGCTGGCGTTGGCGGGGCATTCGGCGCGCGCGAAGACCTGTCGATGCAGGTCCACGCCTGCCTCCTCGCGCTCCACACTGGACGGCCGGTGCGAATGATGTACGGGCGGGAGGAGTCCTTCTTCGGCCACGTCCACCGGCATCCGGCGTGGATGCGGTACGAGCACGGGGCGACCCGTGATGGCAAGCTGGTCTACGTCAAGGCCACGATCGTGCTCGACGGCGGGGCGTACGCATCCACCACGAAGGCGGTTGTGGGCAACGCCGCCTCTCTTGGCGCCGGCCCGTACGAGGTCCCTCACGTCTCGATCGACGCGTACGGTGCGCGTACCAACAACCCTCCGTGCGGTGCCATGCGCGGCTTCGGCGCCGTGCAGGCATGCTTCGGGTACGAGTCCCAGATGGACGCTCTCGCGGAGAAGCTCGGCCTCGATCCGGTAGAGTTCCGCGCTCGCAACGCAGTGTCGCAGGGCTCATACCTGCCCACCGGCCAGGTCATCGACTCCCCCGCTCCGCTGGCGGAGATGCTGCGGAAGGCAGCGGCGACACCCATGCCGGCCGCGCGGTCCACCATGGAGCTGGGCGAGCTGCCGGGCGGCTACGGCAACACGACGCATGGCGAGGGCGTCCGACGAGGCGTGGGCTTCGGGGTCGGCATCAAGAACATCTGCTTCTCCGAGGGCTTCGACGACTATTCGACCGCAACAGTGCGGCTCGAGCTGGTGGCGGGCGAACCCGTGGCGACGGTGCACACCGCGGCCGCCGAAGTCGGGCAGGGCCTGGTGACGCTGCAGGGGCAGATCGTGCGAACAGAACTCGGGGTTGAGGCGGTGACCATACGCCCGGCGGACACATCGGTCGGCTCGGCCGGCTCCACGTCGGCGTCGCGCCAGTCCTACATGTCCGGTGGCGCCGTCAAGGCCGCATGCGAGGCGGTGCGGGCGCAGGTCGCGACGTTGGTCGGACGTGCGGAGCCGGACATCCAACTCACTGGCGGCAAGGTCGTCTCGGCCACGACCGGGGTCGTCGCCGACCTCGCCGACGTACTCGCCGACGGCGCGGTCGAGGAGACAGCGGTGTTCCGGCACCGCCCGACGGTGCCG
The DNA here is from genome assembly GCA_020027875.1 of Micromonosporaceae bacterium. Classification (GTDB taxonomy): domain Bacteria; phylum Actinomycetota; class Actinomycetes; order Mycobacteriales; family Micromonosporaceae; genus JAXIPB01. The sequence continues at coordinate 71,557 of JAHRHA010000001.1, forward strand.
CTGGATCCATTCACCGGCCAGGGAGACTCGCACGTGCAGCTGGCGCTCTGCGTACACCGGGCCATTGTGGACGTCGACGTCGAGCTTGGGCTGGTGAAGGTGGTGGAACTGGCCGCCGTTCAGGACGTCGGCCGGATCATGAATCGGGAGTCGCTGGAGGGCCAGATCCATGGCGGTACGGCGCAAGGGCTCGGGCTGGCACTCATGGAAGAGATTCAGGTGACCGATGGGCGCATCCGCAACCCGTCCTTCACCGACTATCTGATTCCCACGATCCTCGACATGCCGCCGATGCGACTGGAGATTCTTGAGTACGCCGACCCGCATGCGCCCTATGGCCTGCGCGGCGCCGGCGAGCCGCCGACCCTCTCGTCCACCCCGGCGATCGTTGCGGCGGTCCGCGCGGCCACCGGACTGCCGCTGCGCCGGATACCGATCCGGCCCGAGCACATCACCCAGCAGTAGCCAGCGCCGCCTAGACGTCGGCGTAGATCCGCTGCGCGGCTGCGAACGTAGGCGAGCCGAAGAGCACCAGGCGCGCCTCGACCACGTTGGTGTCCGCACCGCGTAGCGCGGTGAGTGCCTGGCGGATCGCGTCGTCGAGCGGCCAGCCGAATATGCCGGCGGAAATCAATGGGAACGCGACACTTGTGGCCCCCAACTCGTCCGCGACTGCCAGCGAACTCGTATAGCAACTGCGCAAGAGGTCCGCTTGGTCGGTTCCGGGCCGGTGGATCGGCCCGACGGTGTGAATCACCCACCGCGCGGGCAACCGGCCGGCTGTGGTGGCGACAGCCTGTCCGGTGGGTAGCCCCTTCGGGTGTCGCGATTCGCGAAGCTCGCGGCACTCCTGGAGGATGGCGGGACCACCCTTGCTGTGGATCGCCCCGTCCACCCCACCGCCACCCATCAATGATGAGTTGGCGGCGTTGACGATCGCGTCGACGTGCTGCTCGGTGATGTCGCCCTCGACGATCACGATGCGGTCAGGCTCGATGCGCATTCGCCTATCGTGCCGCAGCGTCGGGCTGGCCGAACAGCCGCCGCGACAGCAGGGTGGCGCCGGCGACGGCGGCCGGCATGACGAGCACGGCGCCCAGCGGGACCAGGAAGCAGACGAACGTGGCCACGCCGAACCCGAGTGCCATTGGGCGCCGTCCCTTCAGCATCCGCCGGCGGTCACGAAAGCGCAGCCCACGCCGCTCGAACGGCACGCTGGACAGCTCGAGGGCGAGGACCCAGCCGCCGACCGTCGCGCCCAGAATTGGCACCACGGTCTCGCCCACGATCGGAATCAAGCCCCCGACGAAGAGCGGGATGCCGAACAGGACGGTCAGCGCAATGAGCCGAAGGCTGTCCACGATCGAGCGCGGAAGCGTCCGCCAGAACGACACGTTGATCTCGCCCGGCACGCCACCGAGCTTGTCCTCCACGTTCTTGGAGATCGCCTCGTAGAACGGCTGCCCGATCACCAACGTGAGCGCGGTGAAGAGCAGGATGCTTAGCAGCAGCCACACTCCGATGATCGCGACGCTGACCACCACCCGGGTGGTCTGCCGGACGCCGCCCGACCAGTCGTCGGCGAATGGGGTGACCAGCGACGACAGGTCGTCGACGAAGTAGACCATCGCCACGAAGCCGCCGAACAGGAGCACGCCCGAGATGACCGCCGGAATGAGCCCAAGGAACATCAGCCTCGGGCTGCGGGCGTACATGCCGATGCCACGGAGCAGGAAGCTCACGCCGGTGAAGAACTCCCGCCCGACCCCGGTAACGCCCTTCGACGGGCCGCTCGGGGTAGCAGCCGCAACCTGTTGATCCGCCACGACCGCGACACTAGCGCCGTCGCGCCAGCGCCGCCGGACCAACGCAAACGCGCCCTCAAGATCGCCGTGATCATGACCTCACCGTCGTGAAATGGCGTCGATCATGACCTCCAGGTCATGATCGACGCCGATGCAGGGTTAAGCGAGGCGGACGCGGACCCGGCGGTTTGCCTTGCCCTTGCTCTCGACCTTGACCACGGCGACTGTGCCGATCTGGGTGGTAGAGGCGACATGCGTCCCACCGTCGGCCTGCACGTCCAGCCCGACGATGTCGACGATCCGAATCTCCTGCTCGTCCGGGGGGATGAGGTTGGACTGGGTGCGGATGATGTCGGGCAGCGCGAGCGCCTCGTCGCGCGCCAATACCCGTACGTCTATCCGGCGATCCGCCGTGACCTCCGCGTTGACCAGCTCCTCCAGCCTGGCTTTGAAGTCCGGCGGAACCTCGGGCAGGTTGAAGTCCATCCTGGCCTCGCCCGGCTCCATGTTTCCGCCGGTGACGAGGGCGCCGAAGTCACGGAACACGACGCCGCACAGCACGTGCAGCCCGGAGTGTGTGCGCATGAGCAGCGATCGCCGGCCGTCCTCGATCGCGCCACGCACCGCGGTTCCGGGGACGGGTATCGGGTCGCCAGGGGCGAGAACCAGATAGAGATCGTCCCCACGGCGGGTATCCACGATCCGGGTCTGCACGCCCTGCCAGAGCAGCACGCCGTGATCCGGTGGCTGGCCGCCGCCGCCCGGATAGAAGGCGGAGCGATCGAGGACGATGCCAGCGTCGGGGTCAGCCGGGTCGGACCAAACAACGGTGCACTCCCATTCGCGCACGGTCGGATCGGCAAGGTCCAGGCGCTGCGTACGGCCATGATGCGTCACACCCATGCGGGACAGCCTACGACGGGGCCGGAGAGGTTCAGCGGTTGAGGAATTCTGAGACCCGGGCGCGCAGATCGGTCCGGTTCGTCCAGAGCACAGCCGGTTGGTCGTAGACGTGCAGTGTCGCGTTCGGCAGGACCGACGCGAGTTGCTCTGCGATGACGGGTGGGTGCGCGACATCGCCACGACATCCGATCACCAACGCGGGGGCGGCGACGGAGGCGAGCACGGACCGGTCCGGCAGCGCCGCCTGGGCCGGCAGCTCAGACAGACCGGGGGCGAGCCCGTCCCGCAGCAGCGCATCGAGGCGCTCCCGCACGTAGCGCCACGCGGCCGGACGGTCGCGCATTCCGGCCGGAATCTCCGCCGAGAGCAGCGTCGCGGCGGTCGGGGCATCGTCGGCCTCCACCGCATCGAGGAGCGCCCGCGCCCGGGACATCGCCGACACGGGTCGGGGCTCATCCAGCACCGCTGGAAGGAAGAAGATGAGGCGTTCGAAGCGGTCGGGAGTCTGCGCCAGCAGCCGGCAGAGGGCCCCGGCGCCAAGACTCACCCCGAGTGCCCGGGTGGCGCCGAACTCGTCGGCGGCGGCGCGGAGGTCAGCGGCGAGATCCACGTAGCTGATCTCACCCGGTGGCGAGTCCGAGCGACCATGTCCGCGGAACTGGAAGAAGATCTTGCGACCGGCCACGCCGCTGCCCAGTGGGCGGGTATCGGGGATGCCCCCGGCGAGGCCGTGCGCGAATGCCGTGGTGGGTTCGCCGTCGCCGGCTACGAGGTATTCGAGCGTGGTTCCGTGTGGCATCTGACGAACGTCGGTCGGCGTCAGGCTCAGCAGGGGCCGGCCCGGTTCGTCGCGCCCTCGCGGGGCGGGCCATCGCTTCGACTTTCCGTCCGGCGGCGGCGGCCAGCGGAAGCTTCTCACCAGTTGCCGGATCCATCTGTGGCGTCGCGCAAAGCGGGGCGCACATCCAGCATGTATATGGCGGTCGCGGTGATCGCGGCGAACGCGAAGATCGACATGCGCGAGTAGGTGAAGCTGCACAGCAGCGTTACGAGCACCGAACCGCCGAGGATGGCCAACCAGCCGTTCTTGGACAACGACCCGACAACCGGGAACGCGTCCGCGCGCTGCGTGACGCAGTTGATGAAGGCGACGACCTCGATGACCAGGAAGATTATCAAGATCACCAGAGTCGCGAAAGCCTCGACGTCATCGTAGAAGAACACGGCGAGGTCCATGGACAACAGCTTATCCACAGACCCCGCCGCGATCGTCGAGTGCGTCGACCACGATTCTTCAACCGCAGTCGGGGGTGAAGTGCCGACGGACTACTTGCTGACGGCCGGACGGGTGCGCTTTGCGGTGGTTGCCTTGGCCGGCTTCGTGGTCGCGGCCTTTGTCGCCTTGGCCGGCGCCTTGGTCGACTTAGGCGCCGCCGAACCCGCCTTCACGGCCGGCTTCCGCGTGCCGCCGACCTTAGCGACCTTGGTGGTCTTGGTACGACGGGCGTCGACCACCTTCTCGCCGCGCGCGACGAGGCGGTTGTAGACGTGGACGGCCTCGGCGACAAACGAGTTCACGGCGGCGGGGAGCTCAGCGCGAAGCTGCTCCACGCGCGCGGGGAGTTCGGCCACCCGGTTCGGCAGCTCGGCTCGCAGCTCGGCCGCCCGCGCGGGGAGGTCGGCCCGGAACTCGGCAACGCGGGCCGGGAGCTCGGAACGCAGCTCGGACACGCGAGCGGGGATGTCCTCCCGCAGGTCGGCCATGGCCGGCAGCTTGAGCAGCTGGCGGTAGGCCAGGTCGCCGGCTCCGGCCATGGCGTAGACGGGGGCGGGGATCTTCGTGGTCGTGGTGGTCATTACGGGTGAACCTCCTGGTCGTCAGCGTCCGCCCGGGCGTTCTCCCGGCGGAAAGTCTCGTAAATCTGGGTCAGCGACTGCTTCTGAGCGATCGTCAGGTCGGCGTCGGCCGCGATCGCGGCGAGCACCCCCTGGCCGTCCCTCTCGTTGAGCAACCCCGCTCGCAGGTACATCAAGGGCGTCGACACCCGCAATGCACCGGCGATCTGCGACAGGACCTCGGCGGACGGCTTGCGCAGTCCGCGCTCGATCTGGCTCAGGTACGGGTTGGAAACCCCGGCCCGGTCCGCAAGCTCACGCAACGAGATCCGCGCGTTGTGGCGCAGATCACGGATGAACTCCCCGATGTCACGGGGCAGGTCGGCAGGCTTGGGCACGTGCACGAGACTATCCTGGTTTGCTAACTCTAGCAAGCAAAACGCTAACTCCCGCTAGCGTGACTCCGCTCACACCAATGGTCGCAACATCTCTGGAAGATCGTCGCAACTGCTGATATTTGGTCGTGCGCCGGCCTCGGAGTCAGCCGAGCGCGGGCAGGGCACGTACCGAGCCGACCCAGGCGCCGCCACCGAGGACCGGCGGCTCCGCCAGCTCGTCGAACACGGCGGCATCGACCTCGAGCTGGCGCAACGCGGCGACGAGCACCGGCATTCGGGCCCGCATCGACCCATCGTCGATCTTCAGCGCTATCGCACCGACACCTGGTACCGCTGCCGCGACCACGCCCTCGGCGCCGCCCTTGGACATCAGCCCCGGCACACCCCGCATGAGCCTCGCGTCGTCCGCTCCGGTGCCCGACACCAGCTCCGGATGAGCCCGCATGGCGTCCGCGATGGCCCGCTCGGGCGTGCCCTCGGGTGACGAGACGGCTCCGAGGAAGGCCCGCGCCAGGCCCAGGAGCGAGATCGCCAGCACCGGCGCCCCGCACCCGTCGACCCCGACCGCGGAGACCGTCTCGCCCGACATGTCCTCGACCGCGGTGCGGCACGCCTTCTGCAGCGGGTGACTGGGCGAGACGTAGTCGTCGAGGGACCACCCCGCCGCCAGGCAGGTCAGCAGCATGCCGGCGTGCTTGCCCGAGCAGTTCATGAACACCCGCGACGACCCACCACCCTCGCGAATCACGATCGCACGGGCAGTGTCCGACAGCGGCAGATCCGGCGGGCAGCGAAGGTCTTCCTCACCCAGGCCGGCCGTGCGCAGCATTGCCCGTACCCGGTCGACGTGAAACGGCTCGGCCGAGTGACTGGCGGCGACCAATGCGAGGTCGGCCGGGTCCGCCAGGCGCAAACCGGAGCGCTGCATCGCGACGGCCTGCATCGGCTTGCTGGACGAGCGGGGGAAGATCGCCCCGGCCGGGTCACCCGCCGAGGCAACAAGGGCACCGCCCGAGTCGAGCACCGCGACCGAACCGAGGTGGCGCCCCTCGACGAATCCAGACCGGACCACCTCGGCTAGCGGCACGCCACCTGTGTACACAGCTTTCACGGCCGCGCCGGTACGCCGAGCATGGCGCGCGCCTCGGCAGCGCTTAGCGGGGGTCGCTGGGCGAGCCGGGCGAATGCGGCCGCACGCGCGACCAACTGGGCGTTGCTCTCCACGGGCTGACCCTTGGCGTAGGTGACCGTGTCCTCCATGCCGACGCGCAGATGGCCGCCGGTCGAGAGTGCGGCGAGCAGCACGGCCAGCGTGCTGCGGCCGATGCCGGTCGCTGAGAAGGTCGTGCCATCCGGGAGATCGCGCAGGGCCTGCTTGCAGGCGACGAGCGCCTCGGTCGTGCCGGGCATGCCACCGGGCACACCCATGACGAAGTCGACGTGCACGTGTCCGCCCGCGGGCAGGCCAAACTTATCCAGCAACCGGGCCAGCGACGTGAGGTGGCCCAGATCGAAGATCTCGTACTCCGGCACGATGCCGCGCTCCTGCATCCTGGTGTGCAGATCCACGATGAACTCCCACCGATTCAGGAACACGTCGTCGCCGAAGTTGACCGTCCCCATCGTGCACGAGGCCATCTCGGGGCCGGCATCGAGCACGGCGAGCCGGTCGGCCTCCGGATCAGTGACCGCGCCGCCGGACGAGAGCTGGATGATCAGATCGGTGGAGTCGCGCAGCGCTTCCACCGTGGCGCGCAGCCGACCCGGATCCAGAGTGGGGTTGGCTTCGTGATCGCGGATATGAACATGGACCACGCTCGCCCCGACCGCTTCGCACTCCTTCGCCGTCGCCACCAACTCGTCCAGGGTGACCGGAAGTACCGGTACGTCCGCCTTGGCCGATTCCGCGCCGGTCGGGGCAACCGTGATCAACGTCGTTGTTGTCATGACTCGGAGTCTGTCAGGTGTCCCGTTCAGCCGCTGTACCGGTCGTTATGCCCCCCCAGCTGTGGGATCGATCGCCGCGGCGGCGCGGCCGACCAGGAGTCGAGCGTCGTCCGGCAGGGACCGCTTCACCACGGCCAGGGCGACGGGACCGAGTTCGAAATGCCGGACCGCCGTGCCAACGAATCCGACCGCTCGACCATCCACTGTGGTCACCGGACTCCCCGGCGTCGGCAGTTCGTCCGTGGTCACCCCGTCGAGATGCAGCAGGACGAGGCGACGGGGCGGTTTGCCCAGGTTGTGCACCCGCGCGACGGTCTCCTGGCCCCGGTAGCATCCCTTGTCCAGGTGGACCGCGTCGGCCAGCCAGCCAACCTCCGCCGGCAGCGTCCGGTGATCGGTCTCGCGACCCAGCCGGGGACGGCGGTCGGCGACCCGCATGGCCTCGAATGCCCACAGCCCGGCGAGCGGCACACCGAGGGTGGCGACAACCTCCGGTACGGCAGGCCGCGGCACCAAGAGGTCCACGCCGTAGCCCATCCGCCGCGCGTAGCCGCCGTCGGTGATCGCGACCACGCCGTAGCGCGACGTCGGTCCAGATGCGACGGACCCCGCTGCGAACTTGGCGCCCGGCACCGCCGCCACCTCTGGCGGGCTCATTGGCCGCGGGCCCACCGCCTTTGCGGCATCCACACTGGACGGTCCGACGAGCGAAAGCACGGCCCAATCGCCGGTCACGTCCGCCGGCTCGACCCGCATGAGGAACCGCATACGATCAAGAAAGTCCAACAGCGCCACAGCCGTCCCGGGCTCAAGATCAAGCCACGTCGTCGAGCCATCGTCCAGGGCCACGGCATGATGTTCGACGTGGCCGTGCGGGGACAGGACGAGCAGCTCGGTGCCGGACATCGGCTCAAGACCCTCGAGATGCTGGGTCGTCATACTGTGCAGCCACGAAAGCCGGTCCGCGCCGGGCACGGCGAGTACGCCGCGGTTGCTTCGGTCGACCAGGCCGACGTCGGTGGCGAGCAGGCGCTGCTCGCGCATCGGGTCACCGTAGTGCGCCGCGATCCCAGCGTCCACATCGGAGGGATCGAGGGCGTCGACGGCCACAGCTCCTGCGGCGGCGAGCATCACGCGTCAACTCCGCACTCTTCACAGAGACCGAAGAGAGCGACGTGCCCGAGGTCGACCAGGAACGAGTTCTCCCGCTCAAGCGTCGCGGCGAGCGGGTTGAGAAGGTCGGAGGAGACCTCGCCGACGTGACCGCAGTTACGGCAGACGAGATGTACGTGCTGTTGCTCGCCGACGGCGTGATACGTGGGCGCGCCGTGGGACAGGTGGGCATGGGTCACGAGGCCGAGTTTCTCGAGCAGCTCCAGGGTGCGGTAGACCGTGGTGATGTTGACACCGGCGGCGGTCTTCGCCACCTCGAGGTGGACCTGGTCGGGCGTGGCGTGGCCAAGGCCGTACACCGCCTCGAGCACGAGCTGACGCTGTGCGGTGAGGCGGAGACCGCGAGAGCGGAGTTCGTCCGCCAACGTTGACGACGGGGGCACGTGATCCATGGTAGGCGCCGGTAGGCTGCGCGGCGTGTCCGACCAACGTGTGGTAGCTCTCCTCGGCGTCGGCGTCGTGCCGGCCGACACCCCCATCCTGCGCGCCGATGACCTCGGTGCCCTGCGCGGTGACGGGATCTTCGAGAGTATGCATGTGCGCAGCGGCCGTGCCTGGCTGCTGGACGAGCACCTGGGCCGGATGGCACAGTCAGCGGCCCGGATGGATCTTGCGCTGCCGGCCCGCGACCGACTGGTCGAACTCGCCGGCCAGGTGCTCGCCCACTGGCCGACCGACGTCGAGGGCGCCCTGCGGCTGGTCTGTACTCGCGGTCTGGAGGACGCCGGCGGCGCGGTTACCGTCTTCGCCACCGCCTCCGCCGTGGGTGAGGGTCTGAAGCAGGCGCGTCGCGATGGGATCGCGGTGGTCACCGCCTCATTGGGGTTCCCGGCAGAGCTGCGCCGAAGCGCACCGTGGCTGCTCGGTGGGGCGAAGACCCTCTCGTACGCGGTGAACATGGCCTCACAACGGTGGGCCCAGTCGGTCGGAGCAGACGATGTCCTGTGGGTCTCGGCCGATGGATATGGGCTCGAGGCGCCGACCTCGACCCTGGTGTGGCTGGACGACTCGACCCTCTGCACCGTCCCGGTGAACCGGACGGGCATTCTGGCCGGCACGACCGCCCGCTGGCTGCTTGATCATGCTGAGTCACTCGGCTGGACCACGGCCGAACGAATGATCACCCCGACCGGATTGACCCGGACGAGCGGCGCCTGGCTCACCTCATCGATTCGGGGGGTCGCCGCGGTCCGAACGCTCGACGGTGCGGAGATGCCCTTCTCGGCGGAACACACGGGGCGCATCCGCGACCTGCTGGGCTTCGCCTAGGAAACACGCAAACACCTCGCCGATCATGACCTCCAGGTCATGATCGGCGCTGTTTCACGACGGTCAGCTCATGATCACGGCGATCATGGAGGGTCAGCCGGCGACGCGGCGAAGCTTGGCTGCGAGGTGCGGCGTCAGCGGCTGACCGACGGCCGCCATGTCCTGGGCATAGAGCAGCGCGCGGTCGACGATGCCGTACAGCCGATGGCCGGCACTGACCTCCTTCGCGGTCGAGGTGCGCAGGACGGCGTCGGTGGACATCTCTACCCGTACCCCGGTGATCTTCCCGAGGTGCAGCTCTACGATCCCGGTCGGGGTGCAGTACAGGGCCTCGATCTCGTCGGTCGCCTTGCCGTCGCCGTCCACGACCGGGCGCCACCAACCAAACTCGCGACCGCCCGGTCGGATCGGCTCACCGTAGGGCGTGACGAGCCAGGCCCGAGACTCGTACGCCAGGAACGGTCGCCCGTCGTGGCTGATGCGGATCTCCTGCGCGTACTCGAACGGCTCGATCGTGGGGTACTCGCCGCCGCCCCGCCCGCGCCACACGCCGACGAACGGCAACAGGCCCAGCAATGCGGGATGCAGGTCCGGCCCGGAGCGCAGATCGTGGGTCTCCTCGTACGGGTATGGGCCGGGGTCCGGCGCGTCCAGCCACGGCGGTCGGCCTGCCGCCGCATCGGCGGACCCGGCCACATCGGCGGACCCGGCCACATCGGCGGACCCGGCCACATCGGCGGACCCGGCCGCGTCGGCTGGCTCGGCAGCGGCGGCCGGGCTCACGACCGTCCTCGACTAACCCGTACGGCCAGGTAGACCAGCCCGCCGGCGAGCGCCCCGAAGCCCGCGACGAGCAGGCTCACGAATCCAATCTCGGAGACCACCCGTGCAGTCTATGGCCGCCGTGCCTACGCTCTCCGCATGACGGCACGGACTCTCGTGGTCAAAACGACGGCCGGCCAAGACGCGCCCGAGCGCTGCGCCCAGGCCTTCACGGTCGCCGCCACGGCCGTGACGGCGGGAGTGCCAGTCTCGCTCTGGCTTACCGGCGAGTCGGCCTGGTTCGCGCTGCCCGGGCGGGCTGAGGCGTTCCAACTCCCGCACTCCGCACCGCTGGAGAGCCTGCTCGCGGCCGTCCTGGCCGGCGGAACGGTCACACTGTGCACCCAGTGCGCCGCCCGCCGGGACATCACCGAGCGCGACGTCATTCCCGGCATCCGCATCGCCGGCGCGGCCGTCTTCGTGGAGGAGTCGCTCGCCGAGGGCGCCCAGGCGCTGATCTACTAACCAACCCGTCCGGCCGGGAGGATCACGCCTTCATGAGCACGGCGTCGTGGCGGTGACGATGATCCGATCAGCGTCGATGCGCACGACCAGACCGGTCGTGCCGGCGCGGTACGCGTACAGGTCGGGTGTCGCCACCACCGCAGGTCCACCGAGGTCGTGCAGTACGGCGTCGAGTGAGCCGGGCAGGGCGAAATCGGCACCGATGGCCTCCACCGTCGTGACGGAACCGCCGGCGGCACAGGTAGCCCGGTGTGTGCTCCATTGCGAGGCCGGCACGCCGAGCCGGGCGAGCACCGCCGCCGCGGCAGACCGATCGCCTTCATCCGCGGCGGCCAGGGTAAGGTCGCCGGCCGGCCGGCAATCGCCAGTGTCCGCGACGAACCGCACCACGCCGGGAGCGATGGTCGAGCCGGTGATCCCGACCCAGAACCCGGCGTCGGCGGCGAGCCTCGGCAACGAACCCTTACGCACCGTCGCGCCGAAAGCAGCCGGCAGGCGCGCGGCGACTCGGTCGAGCAGCGCCACCTCGGTGCCGGGCGGCACGACCGCGGTCACGACCCGCTGGTACCGCTGGCCTGAACGCAGTACGGTCACCGCGCAGTCGCCGACCCGCTGGAAGCCCGAAATCGCCACGACGGCAAGGCCATCGGCGTTCGCGGCCGTGGCGATCTCCCCCACCGCTCGGTCGACAACCGGTTGGGCCTCGGCGACGGTCGTCTGTTCGCGCGCGGTGGGCTCGCCACGGGCGACGGCCCAGCCGATGCCGGCGGCAAGCACGACGACCCAGGCGACCGTCAGGACAACGATCCACCGCCGCGGCCGGCCGAAACCGCCACGCCCCACGGATGGCGGCGCGCCGGCCTCAGGTGGGTACGCGGCCTGCGGCTCCGTGGTCGTCACCGGCCCATTCTGGCAGCCGAAGGTCGCCATCCGAGAACCGCAGGCGGATCAGGCGATGACCGAGAGCGCCACCTCGTTCAGTCCGCGGCCCGCGGTAAGTTTCGCATCCGCGTTGCCGGCCCGGGACAGCGCCCGAAGCGTCCATGTTCCTGGTGCCGCGAAGAATCGGAACTGCCCCTCGGGGGATGTCACAACCTCGGCCGTGAACTCGCCGGTGGCGTCGAGGAGCCGAACGTAAGCCCCACCGACTGGGTCGCCCTCCCCCGAGCAGACGACACCGGTGATCACGGTCTCCTTCTCGAGATCGACACTCGCTGGCAGCGGCGCCGACTGCACCGGCGCGCCGCAACCCACGCTGTTTGTGGTCATGTACATCCTTTCAGGTTTATCGGGCTCTCACGCTCACTAGTTAGCACGCTCATTAGTTAGAAGGCGGGTCGCCGGGTTCGTCGCCGAGTGCCACGGGGACGCCGACCAGCGACCCGTACTCGGTCCACGAACCGTCGTAGTTCTTCACGTCGGAGTGGCCGAGGAGCTCCCGCAGCACGAACCACGTGTGCGAGGAGCGCTCACCGATGCGGCAGTACGCGATGGTCGACTTGGACCCATCGAGTCCGGCCCCGCCGTAGAGCTGGCGCAATTCGTCGTCGGACTTGAACGTGCCGTCCTCGTTGGCGGCCTTGGACCAGGGCACCGACAGCGCCGTCGGGATGTGCCCGGCCCGTTGTGCCTGCTCCTGTGGCAGGTGTGCGGGTGCGAGCAGGCGACCCGCGTACTCGTCCGGCGAGCGGACATCGACGAGATTCTTCGCGCCGATCGCCGCGATCACCTCGTCCCGGAACGCGCGGATGGACTGATCCTGGGTCTGCGCGCGGTAACTCGTCGCCGTACGTGAGACCGGGTCCGTCACGAGCGGACGGTTGCCTAGCTCCCACTTCTTACGGCCACCGTCGAGCAGCTTGAGGTCGCCGTGGCCATAGAGCTTGAAATACCAGTACGCGTACGCCGCGAACCAGTTGTTGTTGCCGCCATAGAGGACGACTTGGTCGCCGTTGCCGATGCCGCGCTCGGAGAGCAGGGCCTCGAATTGCTGCTGGTTGACGAAGTCCCGGCGTACCGGGTCCTGGAGGTCGGACTTCCAGTCGAGCTTTACGGCGCCGGGAATATGGCCGGTGTCGTACGCGGTGGTGTCCTCGTCGACCTCGACGAAGACGATGCCGGGGGCGCCGAGGTACTTCTCGGCCCAGTCGGCGGAGACGAGTGCGCTATCGCGACTCATGGGTGGACTCCCTAGCTGATGGTGAGATCGCAGGCACCGTGTGCGACGGAGACCCGCGCGAGCAACTGATTCCTTGGACAAGGGATGTGCGCAGCAGGGCGGCGGCGAGGCAGCTCACGCGATCAGGCGCGCGCTCAGGCGGGCCGAACGATTCCAGCGTGAGAAAGCCGCCGAGATCAGGTGCGGCGACAGAGGCAGGTGGCCACACGGCACAGGTCGACCGCGCGCCTCTTGGTGAGCAGGATGCCCATAGAGTGCGAGGCTACCAGGCTCGTCGGGCCCGCCCCCGGCGCTGACCGGATCCTGGGACCGACTAGGGCTCAGTCTTCTTGATATTGGACCGCAGTGCGGCGTAATAGGCGGCTACCATGATCGCGCCAATAGCGGCGATAATGCCTACCCACTCCTCATTGCCGACGAAAACCGCGATCAAGAGGGCGATGACGTAGGCGAATGGCACCAGAATGTCAAAGGTCCGGCGGTTCATGATGCGCCTCCCGGGGAGAGTGACGACTCACCGCCATGATGCCGCACATCACGTCACCAGGGGAACGTTGCGCCCGGTGGCATTGATCGAGAGGCCCTCCGGCTCCACCGTCACAGAATCGAGAGTGAGGCTGAACGGCAGCTGGGGCAGGCGGGCGGTGACCGACCGTTCCACCAACCCGTCCAGGTAGTTCTTCGCGATCTGCGGAGTCTGCACGCCGACCGCCTTGGCGTCCCGCAACCTCACTTCGAACTGACCGTCCACCACTGAAATGTCCGCTACGGCCGAAATCGGCACACGAACTCCGGCGATGCTGGCCGTGCCGGTCGCTCGCAGCGCACCCGCGGACTCGCTGAACCGCACCTCGGACAGCTTGAATCGGGAGTAGTCCACGAGGCTCTCCAGCGTCGTAAACGAGACGACCGCGGTGCCCGTGACCTGCTCGGCAACGACCTTGGCGGTCCCGTCGACGAGCTCGGCAGGGTCGGCGTCGACGCCCCTGGCCACGACGCCCAACTCCGGCAGGGTCGCACCCCTCCCCGCGCCGCCGGGTAGGCGAACCTCGCTCATGTCGATCGTGATCTCCTCGTAGTTTCCGCGCGCGACCTGAGTGAGGAACGGGAAACCCCCGACGGAGACATCTATCGTCTGATACTCCACACCCCGCTGGGACATCTCCGCCACGACCTGGGCACGTAGCTCCTGGCTCGCGAATTCCGCCGCGACCCGGTCAGCGACGACAGCGATCGCGCCCACCACCAGGACGATCGCGGCGAGAAAGCCCAGGCCGCCTCGGGGCCGGCGGGGACGGGAACGGGGACGCTCGTACGAGACCGGCGCGCCCTGCCCGTACTGGCTCACGCGTGTCTCCCTGGTGGTCGCATCGGTCATGGCATGTCTATAACCACTTCAGCGCAGGATCACACCCACCACGTACGACGCGGGGGCCGCGAACGCGAACGCGCCGAGCGGGCCCTGCATGTGGCGGGCGAGCCACATGAACGGCGCATCGCCCTCCAGACGGCGCCCAGCCTCGGCATAACCCGTGCCGAGGTCTACCACGACGGCGATGAGGACGGCGACCATGCCCGCCACGGCTCCGTCGAAGGTGGTCATGCCGTCGACCAGTAGGCCGGCGGCGGCGCCGGCAGCGGTGCCCGCCATTGCGCCGGCGATTACCCCGGTGGATCCGCGGGGCACCTGGGGCGCGATGCGAGGGGTGGGCGCGATGACATCGCACAGGCGCGCGGTCGCAAGGCCGATACCCACCGCGACCAGGCCCGCGAGCAGCACCTGGTCGCCCAGCGGCTGGCGCGAGAGCACTGCAAAAGCGGCAAAAGCGGTCACGCCGACGACGACCATCATCGTCACGCCGAGCGACTCGGTAACGCCGGCGCGCCCCCCGCGCAGGGCCAGCTGGCCGACGATCGCCGCCCCAAACGCGCCCGCGACGACGTAGCCCAGCGGCGCGAGCGAAGCCTGGACGGGGATGTTGACGGCGATGCAGGACGCGGCGGCGGTGAGCAGACCCACCGTCGCGACCACCCATGGGCTGGGTGGGCGACTCGCCACCGTCCAGGCGAGGACGAAGAACACCTGGGCCGCGAAGATCACGACGGTGAATCCGGTCTGGGTGGCCTGCGACCCGATTATCAGCCCGAAGGCGAGCAGCAGGGAGAAACCGGCGATGGCGAAGGAGAGGAGCCGGCGAACCGGCACGACCGGCTCGGCCGGCACTGTCTGCCCACGCCCACCCGACCGCCTGCGTTCGCCGCGGTCGGCGGCGCGATCCGGCGTACGGCCGGAGCCCCGCCCGACCGGTCGGTCCTTGCCGCGAGCCCCACGAGCCGCCCCCGGTCCGCCAGGCCCACCTCCCGGCCCGCCAGGCCCACCTCCCGGCCCGGCCGGGACGACCGCCGGGACGGTCGCGGGTGGGCGCCCAAAGGCCGACCGTCGTTCGCCTGAGCGATCGCTGCGGTATCGGTCGTCGGGGCCACTGCTTGCCAGCACGCTCTGATCGTGCCACGAGTGCGCCGTCGGTTCGAGTTCGGGCTGCGACGAGGGATGCTGTGAACAATCCGCACGAGTGGGCGAAGTCACCAGGTCCGGATCTCACGCACTGAACGGTTCCGCTGGGAACCAAGTCCATTCGGTTAAGGTGTGGGTCATCCACCCGTCAGCGAGGCCGGGTCCGCCGCCCACCGCGGCGAACGCCGTGAGACGGAGGTGACCATGGACATACTGCTCCTAACCACCGCCAATGGTTCTGGCGGCCCCGCCGGAGTGCTGCCGGCACTCGATCTTCTTCCGCACACCGTGCGTACCGCTCCACGCGACGTGCGCGCCCTGCTGGCGGGCATTAGTCCCGACGTTGTGGTCATCGATGCCCGGTCAGAGCTCGCCGAGGTGCGGGCCACCTGCCGGATGCTGCACGCGACCGGCCTCGGGGTTCCCCTACTCGCCGTCGTCGCCGAGTCGGGCCTGGTCGCTCTCAACGCGGACTGGGGCGTTGACGACGTGGTGCTGGCCAGCGCCGGCCCGTCGGAGGTCGAGGCGCGCCTGCGACTGGCGATTGGTCGTCTGTCCCCCGGGGCGGCGGCCGCCAGCGGGCTCATCCGCGGCGGCGAGCTGACCATCGACCCGGACACGTACGCCGCCAAACTCAAGGGCCGCCCACTCGACCTCACGTACAAGGAGTTCGAGCTGTTGAAGTTTCTGGCCCAGCACCCCGGCCGCGTCTTCACGCGGGATCAGCTGCTGCGCGAGGTCTGGGGGTACGACTACTTCGGCGGCACTCGTACGGTCGATGTCCACGTCCGTCGGTTGCGGGCCAAGCTGGGGTCGGAGTACGAATCGATGATCGGCACGGTGCGCCAGGTCGGATACAAGTTCGTCGTACCACCCACTCGCACGCTGCCGGACGCCGACCACGTCGCGCCTATCCGAGGACGCACGGTCGTTCCCGCTCCCTGACGGAGATGTTCCGCCCTCGCAGCGACTACGGTTGCGAGCGTGGGGACCGTACGCGCCGATCTTGTCCGAGCCGACCACCTCACGCCTGCCGAGGTCAGCGAGGTCCTCGCGCTAACGAGGGCCGCGGGCGACTCCGACGGCGCTTATCCCCTCTCCGAGCACGTAATGCTGCATCTGCGCCACGGTGGCGACGTCCCGGCCGTCCACCTCTTGGCGCGCGACGGCGACCAGCTCGTCGGCTACGCCCACGTGGACACCACCGATGCCGTCGAGGGCGCGTCAGCGGAGCTGTGCGTGCATCCCCTGTTCCGCCGGCGCGGATTGGGCCGGGCCCTGGTGATGGCGGCGATCGGGGCCGCCGACGAGCACGATCCCGCCCACCGCTTGCGTCTGTGGGCTCACGGCGACCACCCATCGGCCAACGCACTGGCACTCTCGCTCGGCTTCGAACGCGCCAGGGTGCTGTGGCAGATGCGCCGATCGCTCTTCGCCCCGGTGCCAGCACCCGAGCTCCCACCCGGCGTCGTGCTGCGTCCGTTTCGACCCGGCGCGGATGAAGCCGCCTGGCTCGACCTCAACGCGCGGGCCTTCGCCGACCATCCTGACCAGGGTCGCTGGCGCGCGGCGGACCTGCGGATACGGCTCTCGGAGGGGTGGTTCGACCCGGACGGCTTCCTGCTCGCCGAGCGCCCGGCGGAAGGCAAACTGCTCGGCTTCCACTGGACCAAGGTCCATGGCGCGATCCGGCACGACCACGGCGACGGCTCGCACGACCACGATCCGATCGGCGAGGTCTATGTGCTCGGGGTAGACCCCGCTGCCCACGGGCTCGGCCTTGGCACTGCCCTGACCCTCGCCGGGCTGCGTCACCTGCGTGACGTCGGCCTGGACCAGGTCATGCTCTATGTCGACGAGTCCAACCCCACCGCGATTGCGCTCTACCAGAAGCTGGGCTTCGCCCGATGGTCGACCGACGTCTGCTTCCGCCGGCCAGGCGGCCGAAACCAGGTTGCCGGTGACGGATCGCTATCGCCGTAGCCCTTCCCGGTGGGCCTGGCCGGCGCGACGATGACCAGATACGAACGGTGTGATTCGTGTCCAGGCGGGAGGTCGCGTGAAGGCAGGCCGTCAAGTCCCCGAAGACTTCGCCTCGTTCGTCGCGACGCAGGAACGTCGACTCCGTGCCGCCAGCCACGAACTGACCGGCAGTGACCGGTTCGCCGAGGCGCTACGGCGCGAGCTGATGGCCACCATCGCGCTGCGCTGGTGGTGGTTTCGATTGCGGCCGGCGAGATCGCGCTCGACGGCGAGCGCGGCGTACCTTGACCGGCTTCTCCGCCGGGAGGCCAGGGCGTGGCGGACGGAATCCGCCGGCCTGGGGTGGCTGGCAGCCAGGTCAGCACGATCCCGAGCAGACGCGCGCGCCGCCCGCGCCCGAGCAGGCGGCATCCGCGTCGTGGAGGACGAGGAGGTCGTCGAAACGGAGGCGGCGACCCAGCTCGCCCGGGACGCTTGGGATCGGGCGAAGCAGGTGCGCCAGGGGCGGCGGGTGATCGCCGCGATCGCGGCCGCTCTACTCGTGTGCGTCGCCCTCGTAGGCCCGCGCCCACCGAGCCCAGCACCCGGCCCAGACCTCCTCCCACCGCCACCCACGGTCGTGCCCACGGGTGTCCTGGTTCTGCCGGCGTTCGCCCGACTGGCCGAGCTCGACCGGCGCGCCACCCGACTGCCCGAGACCATCAACGTCGATCCGACGCCGGCTCCCCCGCTGCTGGGCCAGCCGCTGCTGCGGGCCGTGGCCGTGCTGCGGCAGGGGCTCGGCCCGCTGGTTGTCGTGGGAGTTGACGGCGAAACCCGGCGCGTCGACGACCCCAGACTGGCGGCAGCGAGCCTGCTGACAACGTCGCTCTCGCCGGACGGTACGCGGATCGCACTCACCCGAGCGAACGACCTACTCGTCGTCGACGTCACCAGCGGGGAGGTACGGTCCGTCACCGCCGGCTCGGTCCAGCCGAACCCGCCGAGCCTGGTTTGGCACTCCCGGAGCGCCGTGCTCCTGCCGGGTCGGGGCGCCGCGCGGCAGGTCGACGTCGACACCGGCGCGATGTCGGACCTCGCCGGCACAAGCGGGTCCAACCTGGTGACAACCCAGGGCGCCGCCTGGGCACGCATCACCGAGTTGGTCACCGCGTCGGCGTCGACCGGACTGCCGGTGCGGTTTCGGCTATGGCGTACCCCGCCGACGGCGACCCCGGTCACGGCACAGGCCAGCGCTACGCCCGGCGCCACCCTGCCGCCCATCCCGCCGCTCACAGCGTCGCCCTCGCCCGCCCGCGACGTTGAGGACCGACCACTCTTTGGTCCAAACTGGATCGGCGGCTGGATCGACGCCGCGTGGTCCACGCAGGACATTCTCGCCAGCGCGTGCGGGCCTGGAAACATCCTGCTGCCGCAGGGATCTGGAGTTGCCCGCTCGGCCGTGGTCGCCGTCGGGACCAACGGCCTCTACCTGGCCACGCTCGTTGCTGTGGAGACAACCACCCTCGACGCGCTTGGCTTCGTAGACTCACAGACCCTGCTCGTCGCGGCGGGCCTGCCGCGGACCGCCACCGTGATTCTCGCTTGGACCCCTCGAACGGGCGAACTCGTGCGGGTCACCACGGTCAGTGCGCACAGCCAGGTGGCGGTGGCCGACCTTCTCGCCCCAGAGTAAGGACCCACTCACGTGAAGGCCGAGACGCCCGTCAACTCCTGGCCGATGACCAGCTGATGGATCTCCGAGGTGCCCTCATAGGTCAACACGCTCTCCAGGTTGTTGGCGTGGCGCAGCACCGGGTACTCCAGGCTGATGCCGTTGGCCCCGAGGATCGTGCGGCACTGGCGAGCGATGGCCAGGGCCTCCCGCACGTTGTTCAGCTTAGCGATGCTGACCTGTTCTGGCCGCAGGCCGACGGAGTCGGCCAGCCGTCCAAGATGCAGCGCGAGGAGAAACCCCTTCTGCAGCTCGACCGCCATGTCGGCAAGCTTTGCCTGGGTGAGCTGGAAGCCGGCGATCGGCCGGCCAAACTGCTCCCGCTCGCACGCATACGCGATGGCTGTGTCGAGGCAGTCCCGAGCCGCGCCAAGCGCCCCCCAGGCGATGCCATACCGAGCCTCCGTCAGGCACGACAGCGGCGCCTTGAGCCCCCTCGCCTCGGGGAGCAGCGCGTCGCCGGGAAGCCGCACCTCGTCGAGCACGATCTCTCCGGTTGACGAAGCCCGAAGCGACAGCTTGTGATGGATCTCGTTCGCCGTCACCCCCTCGCTGTCCATCGGCACCACGAATCCGCGGACGCCGTCGTCCGTCCGGGCCCAGACGACCGCGACGTCGGCGACCGGCGCGTTCGTGATCCACATCTTTGTGCCCCGGAGTACCCAACCGTCGCCATTGCGCTCGGCGCGGGTCTTCATCGAGGCCGGATCCGAGCCGTGATCGGGCTCGGTAAGTCCAAAGCAACCAATTGCGTCGCCGACGGCCATGTCCGGCAGCCAGCGCTGCTTCTGCGCCTCCGACCCGTACGCCCAGATCCCATACATCGCCAATGATCCCTGCACGCTGACCAGGCTGCGGCTGCCAGAGTCGCCAGCCTCCAGCTCCATGCAGGCCAACCCGTACGAGACAGCGGACGCCCCAGCGCAGCCGTATCCCTGCAGGTGCATGCCGAGTAGGCCAACCGCGCCGAACTGCTTCGCCAGGTCCCGGGTCGGTGTACGGCCGTCCTCGAACCACCGTGCGACGTGTGGACGCACCTGCTGGTCCACGAGGCGTCGAACCAGGTCCCGCATCGCTATCTCCTCCTGGCTCAGCAGCGAGTCGAGAGCCAGTAGGTCGAGGGGAGCGGTACGGGCAGCCATGCACCCAACCTAGAGGACGAGTACGCGGGCGTGGATCGTCGTACGCTGCTGCAGCGCCGCCCGCAGTGCCCGGTGGACGCCGTCCTCGAGGTAGAGCTTGCCGTCCCACTGGACGACGTGTGGGAACAGGTCGCCGTAGAAGGTGGAATCGTCGGCCAGCAACCGGTCGAGGCCAAGCTCCCGCTTGGTCGTAATGAGTTGGTCCAGGCGCACCGCGCGGGGTGGGATCTCCGTCCACTGCTTCATCGTCATGCCGTGGTCGGGGTACGGCTTCCCGTCCTGGACCTCCTTGAAGATCACGACGCGCCGCCCCCTCCCCTCCGCGTGGCGAACTCGTGCGCTGCCAGCCTAGCGACAAGGCAGCCCGGCCCTGCCGTTACATCGACCACTGCCCGCGATGGACCACTTCGTCCACCGGCCGGCGGCCCCGCTTGAGGGAGCCCGACCTGTGATCGGGTGCCCGGTATCCCACGCTGATCGCACCGATGGGGGTGAACTCCTCGGGCACGCCAAACTCGGCCCGGTACGCCGACATCTGCTCGGCTGGAATGCCGAAGAAACACGCGCCGAGCCCTTCATCGACCGCGGTGAGCAGCATGAGCAGGCTTGCGAAACCGGTGTCGATGTCCCAGTAGGGCACCGGCCAGCGCCGCTCGTCCCGATCCGTCCACCCCTTGTCCGGTTGGGCGTATCGGTCCAGGTAGACGGCCTTGTTCGAGTGCGCCACGATGATCAGCGGTGCATGGCGCATGTTG
The DNA here is from genome assembly GCA_020027875.1 of Micromonosporaceae bacterium. Taxonomy (GTDB): domain Bacteria; phylum Actinomycetota; class Actinomycetes; order Mycobacteriales; family Micromonosporaceae; genus JAXIPB01. The sequence continues at coordinate 92,463 of JAHRHA010000001.1, forward strand.
ACCAGCCACTGCTGCCAGAGCTCCGTCTGCGGCGTCGCCACGCGCCAGAACCGCTCCCGATCCGCCAGGTTCTCCAGCACGAGGAACCCCCAACCCTGCGAGAAGCCCGCCGACGGTGCCCTGATCGCGTGTTCGAGGATCCGCTCGCGCACCTCGGCCGGCACCTGGCGATCCGGGTCGTAGTTGCGCACCATGCGCCGCCGGCGCACTACCTCGCGAAACTCCACGCCGCCACCTTCCCTGTCTAGTGGTGCCGATCAAGGGCGTAGTCGCGTGATTGGTGATCAAAGCACGCGACTACGCCCTAGATCGACGAGGAGGACGGCGCGGGGGAGGACGGCGCGGGGGAGGAGGGCGAGATCTGGGTGATGCCCCACGCGCCGCGCCAGGTCTGGCCGGGCTCCAGCACGATCAGGTCGCGTCCCGAGCGGAATGCGTCCGGCGGGCACGTCATGGGCTCGACCCCGACCGAGCGGCGGAATCTTTCGCCGGGAAGCGTGTCGCTGGTGAATAGCTGCCACCAGCCGAACGCCGCATCCGCCCAGAGCTTCACGCCTCGTCCGTCACTAGTGGACAGTGTCACCGCCGATCCACCGTCGGGATCGCGGATCAGGTCTCCGAAAGCGGTGTCGAGCACGGCTGCGCCGATCCGGCGCGGCTCGGTGAAGTCGAACTCGCCGCCGGCGACACGCGCGGCCCCGATCGGCAGCAAGCGCCCGTCGACGAGCAGTCGGCTGCGGGCCGGGAGTTGCACGAACAACTCCTCGATGGCCACACCGCGGACGAGCAGGTACGGGTGGGCCGAGAATCCGAACGGGCACGGCGTCGCGGCGTGGTTGGTCACCGCGTGGTCGGCCCGCAGACCGGCTGGCCCAACACTCCACGTCGTACGCAGCGAGAGCGCCCATGGGTAGCCGGGCTGTGGCGGCAGGTCGTACTCGAGCGAGAGCATGTCCACGCCCTCTTGCTCCGCCATGCCTTCCTGCCCCGCCGGCCCCACGGCGGCCGACTTGGCCGGGCGCCACCGCGACCAGTTGACCAGACCATGAATCGCGTTGTGCTTAGCCGGCTCGGTCAGTGTGAGCTGGCGCGATTCGCCCGCGAAGACGTATCGTCCGTCCCGGATCCGGTTGGGCCACGGCGCGAGGATCTGTCCGGCCGACGCGGGGCATATCTCGCTCTCCGCGAAACCATCGACCACGTCGGCGCCGGCGACCCGATAGGTGCGCAGGCCTCCGCCAACCTCCACCACGACCGCCTCGTGGTCACCCGATGTGATGGTCCACTGCTCGCCGGACGGGCGTGCTGCCTGCTCCGCTGCCAGGCTTCGCGAAACCCCCCCGACGCTGCCCTCTTCGGACATCCGCTGCCTCCCCAAATCTGACCTCGTCTTGGCGACCTTAACGGGTCTTGGCCGGTGGCGCGTAGCGAAGGAGAGCGGGGAACGCGACCGCCAGGACTGCCGCGACGACCGCCGCGACCACGCCACCGCTGACCCAGGCAACCGTCGGACCGAGCATGGCGGCCATCGCACCGGCACGCAGGTCCCCCAGGCGCGGGCCACCTGCCACGACGGCAATAAAGATCCCCTGCAGGCGGCCCTGGAACCCGTCCGGCGCGTAGCATTGCAAGATCGTTTGACGGTAGACGGCGCTGATCAGATCGGCCGCCCCACCGACGGCTAGGAGAAGCACGGCGAGCCAGAGCGACCCGGCGAGACCGGCTAGAGCGACCGCGAGTCCCCAGGCGATGACCGAGATAACGAGCGCCCTGCCCTGCCGGTAGACCCGCCCTATCCAGCCGGACGTGAGGCCGGCGACCACTGAGCCGATGCCGATTGCCGCGTAGAGCCACCCGATGGAGCCCGGACCGAAGCGCTCATCGGCTACCTCTGGAAAGAGCGAACGCGGCATCGCCAGGACCATCGCGGCAGTGTCGATAGCGAACGAGAGCAGCAGCACCGGCGCGGTGGCCAGATACGATAGCCCCTCCCGCACCTCGCGCCACCCCGCCACCCGGCCGCCATCGATGGCGTTCGCGGGAGGCAAAGCGGGCAGGCGCACCGTCGCCCAGAGAGCCACTGCGAAGGCGAGCGCGTCCACCGCGTACGCCGCCGCGAAGCTTGCGTGGAGCAGGACCAGGCCGGCGGTCAGCGGCCCCACGACCATCGCGGCGTTAAAGACCGTGGAGTTGAGCGTGTTCGCCGCCGCCAACTCCTCGGTGCCCACCAGACGCGGGATGATCGCCTGCCGGGTGGGTGAGCCGACCGCGAATGCGGTTGCCTGCACTGCGACGAGCACGAGCAGCAGCCCGGGACTGCCAATCTCGAGCAGGGCCTGGCCGAGCAGCCCCACCGTCGATGCCCACATAAGCAGGGACGAGGCGAGAAGGAGCTTGCGCCGGTCGACGGCGTCCGCGACCGCGCCGCCCCAGAGGGCGAAGACGATCAGTGGTACCAACGCCACCAGGCCGATGAGCCCTACCCACAACGAGGACTGGGTGAGCGCGTACATCTGCACGGGCACGGCGACGGCGGTCAGCTGGTACCCGAATTGGGACACCGCGTTGCCCACGAAGAGCCGCCGGTACGCGGGGTGGCGCAGCGGGCGGGTGTCGATCGCGTGCCGACGCAGGAAGTCTTGTGTGGTCAAGGGGCGAGCCGCTCAACGACCCAGGGCTCGCCCGCCGCGCCGGCGCGACGGTAGCGGAGGCGATCGTGCAGGCGACCCTCGCGGCCCTGCCAGAACTCGACCGTTTCCGGGATGACCCGCAGCCCGCCCCAGTGTGGCGGCGCCGGGATCGGGCCGGCACCAAAGCGCCTGCCGACCTCGGCCAGGGCCTCGTCAAGCTCCGCCCGACCCCCGACGACCTGAGACTGGGGGCTCGCCCACGCCCCGAGTTGGGAGTCGGGCGGGCGGGTGGCGAAGTAGGTCTCGGTCTCGGCCCTGCCGACCCGCTCGATCCGGCCGCAGACGACCACCTGTCGTCCGATCGCATGCCACAAAAACACAACACTCACGTACGGGTTAGCCGCCGCCTCGGTTGCCTTGCGGGACGAATAGTTGGTGAAGAAGACGAGCCCACCCACGTCGAGGCCCTTGAGCAGCACGGTTCGAGCACTCGGCTGGCCCGTGGTGTCCGCGGTGGCCACCACCATCGCGTTGGGCTCGGGCAGCCCGGCCGCCGTCGCGTCCGCGAGCCAACGGTTGAGTTGCTCGAGCCACGTCGGCGCGAGGTCGTCCTCGGCCAGGCCGGTGCGGGTGTACTCACGGCGCATCGCGGCAAGGTCGGCGTGCGGCTCGGGCGCGTGCGGCTCGGGCGCGTGCGGCTCGGGCGCGTGCGGTTCGGGCGCGTGCGGTTCGGGCGCGTGCGGTTCGGTCGCGTCGGTCACCTCGTCATCTAACCGCCACGCAGGTCAGCAGCCTGCGCATGCGTCGTGAACGCCACAGCGTGGGCGCGGTTCCGGCCTACCGGGCCTTCATACGAGAGGATGTCGTGTGTAGCACAAGGGACCGACTCACCAGGAGAATTGACCAACAGGCAAGATGGTGCGGACGACCACACTCAGGAGTGCCAGATGTCCGATATCCGCGAGCGTGCGAGCGGAACGAGCGACCCGTTCAAGCCGGGCCTTGAGGGCGTCATCGCCTTCGAGACCGAGATCGCCGAGCCCGACCGGGAAGGCGGCTCGCTGCGGTACCGGGGCGTCGACATCGAAGACCTCATCGGCCGCGTCTCGTTCGGCAACGTCTGGGGCCTACTGGTGGACGGCAAGTTCGGCCCCGGGCTGCCGCCCGCGGAGCCGTTCCCTGTGCCGGTGCACTCTGGCGACATCAGGGTTGACGTGCAGTCGGCAGTCGCGATGCTCGCGCCGTACTGGGGCCTGAGCCAACTGCTCGACATCTCCGACGAGCAGGCCCGCGAGGACCTCGCCCGGGTCTCGGTCACGGCGCTCTCGTTCGTCGCGCAGTCCGCCCGCGGCCTCGGCCTGCCGGCGGTGCCGCAGAAGGAGATCGACAAGGCGGCCACCATTGTCGAGCGGTTCATGAAGCGCTGGCGGGGCGAGCCAGACCCACGCCACGTGAAGGCCGTCGACGCGTACTTCATCTCGGCCGCCGAGCACGGTATGAACGCCTCCACGTTCACCACCCGGGTCGTCGCGTCCACCGGTGCCGACGCGGCCGCGTGTATCTCGTCTGGCATCGGTGCCCTGTCCGGCCCGCTGCACGGCGGAGCGCCGTCGCGAGTGCTGCACATGATCGAGGCCGTAGAGCGCAGCGGCGACGCGCTCGGCTACGTGCGAAGCGTCCTTGACCGGGGCGAGCGGCTGATGGGCTTTGGCCACCGCGTGTACCGGGCCGAGGACCCGCGGGCGAGAGTGCTGCGCCGCACCGCGCGGGAGCTCGCGGCACCACGCTTCGAGATCGCGGAGGCGTTGGAGAAGGCGGCGCTCGAAGAGCTGCACAACAGACGCCCCGACCGGGTACTGGCGACCAACGTCGAGTTCTGGTCGGCCGTGGTGCTCGACTTCGCCGACGTGCCCTCGCACATGTTCACCTCGATGTTCACCTGCGCCCGGGTGGCCGGGTGGAGCGCGCACATCCTGGAGCAGAAGAAGCTTCAGCGCCTGGTCCGCCCGTCCGCGACCTACGTCGGCCCAGGCCCGCGCAAGCCGACGGACGTCGAGGGCTGGGACAAGCTTCTGCACGGCGTCTGACGACCTTGGCAGCGCGCGCAGTACGACGTTCGAGGCGTGAGCTTGGCGACATCGGCGAGCGTCGCGACGGCCGTTCATGCGCTCCGTGGGAGGATCGACGACCATGGCGGACGCACAGACCATTCTGATCCCTGACGAGATCAAACCTGCCGACGGTCGCTTCGGCTGCGGGCCGGGCAAGGTGCGCCCCGAGGCGGTGAACGCGCTCGCGGACGTCGCCACGACATATCTCGGCACCTCGCACCGCCAGAAGACGGTGCGGGATCAGGTCGCGCGGTTGCGCCGCGGCGTCGGCGAGCTGTTCGGAACCCCCGACGGGTACGAGGTCACGCTGTCCAACGGGGGGACGACGGCGTTCTGGGACGCGGCGACGTTCGGGCTCATCCGGGATCGCGCACAGTTCGCCACGTTCGGCGAGTTCGGGGCCAAGTTCGCAAAGGCCGCCAAGGACGCGCCGTTCCTCGGTGAGCCGACCATCCGCGCGGGCGAGCCCGGCTCAGCGGCAACGTTGGTCGGCGAGGCGGGCGTGGACGCCTACGCCATCCCGCACAACGAGACGTCGACCGGCGTCATTGTGCCGGTCCACCGGGTCGCCGGGTCCGACCCGGACGCGCTCATGCTGCACGACGCCACATCGGCGGCCGGCGCCGTCGAGGTCGACCTCGCCCAGACCGATGTCTACTATTTCGCGCCACAGAAGGCGTTCGGCTCCGACGGCGGCCTGTGGCTCGCCCTGATGTCGCCGGCGGCCCTGGCCCGGATCGAGGAGATCAAGGCCAGCGGACGATGGATCCCGGCATTCCTCGACCTCGCGACTGCGGTGGAGCAGAGCCGGCTCGAGCAGACGTACAACACACCGGCGCTCGCCACGATCTTCCTGGCGGCGGAACAGACGGACTGGGTCCTCGCCAACGGTGGCCTGTCCTGGGCAGCCAAACGCAGCGCGGAGAGCGCCGGCGTCATCTATGGCTGGGCCGAGCGCTCACCCGTGGCGTCGCCGTTCGTGGCCGACCGGGCGTTGCGTTCGCCCGTCGTCGCGACGATCGACTTCGACGAGTCCATTGACGCCGCGGCGCTCGCGACAACCCTTCGCGCGAACGGGATCGTGGACACCGAGCCCTACCGCAAGCTGGGCCGCAACCAGCTGCGCATCGCACTCTTCCCGACGATCGAGCCGGCCGACGTCGAGGCACTCACGGCCAGCATCGACTACGTCCTCGCCCGCTCCGCGTAAGTCAAGAGATCGCTGGACTGCGTCGTTCCAGCAGGACTACGTCCCGCCAGCGACCCCGGTGGCGGCCGATCTTCTCCCTTGTCCCGACGACCCGGAACCCAACCTTCTCGTGCAGACCGACCGCGGCGGCGTTCTCCGGGAAGACGGTGGCCTGCAGGGTCCACAGGCCCTGAGCCTCGGTCGCCGAGATCAACGTTGACAGCAGGGCGCCGCCGACGCCCTTGCGCCGCGCGTCGGCCCGGACGAACGTGTAGCACTCGACCACCCCGGCGTACTCGCGCCGCTCGGAGTACTTGGACACGGCCGTCCAGCCGAGCACCTTCCTCGACTCGTCCACTGCCACCAACCGGTGCATCGGCAGGTGGGCACGGTTCCATTCGGTCCAGGTGGGGACGTTCGTCTCGAAGGTCGCGTCCGCACCCTTGATCGCTTCCGCGTAGATCGCGAGGACCTTCATGCCGTCGCTCGACTCCAGCGCCCGTACTGTGATCGCCAAGCTCGCCTCCTCCGCCGCAAACCACCCTAACGAGGGCGGCGACCCAGCCCCGAAGTGGGTGAATCGACCCGCCGACCTACATTCCTCCGCGGAGGCGGCATTTGGCCGGGTCTTCGGCGCGCCGGCCTCCCATCTGGACAGACTTCGGCGTACCGTGTCGCCAGGCGCCCGACCACCGTGGCGTCGGATACACGTACGGGTTGGACGGAGGCACCTCAGCATGCGGCCGGTACGCTTCGTCGCCCTCTCCGAGGACGGCCAGGCGCTCGTGCTCGCAGACGAGGTCGGCCGCCTCCTGACTCTGCCGATCGACGATCGCGTTTCGACGTTCTTGCGCCCCGACCGCGCCGCCACCAGGGACAGCTTCCCCAACGACGATCCGCCCTCGCTCGCGCCCCGGGACATCCAGGCGCGCATCCGCTCGGGTGAGTCCGCGGAGGACGTCGCTCGGATCGCGGGCGTCCCAGTGGACCGGGTGCTGCGCTACGCCGGGCCGGTTTTGCAGGAACGGGCGATGCTGGCCCAGCATGCCCGCCGTACCCGGCTGAAGACCTCCGACAAGGGTGCCTCGCTCGCCGATGTGGTGGACACCCGCCTGAGCCAGCACGGCGTCGACATGGAGAAGATCTCCTGGGACGCGTACCGGCGCGACGACGGCACCTGGCGAGTCGTGGCCACGTGGCCGTCGGGCAAGGCGAACGCGACCGCCATGTGGGAGCTCGACAAGGCCCGCCAACTGGTCGCCCCCCAGGACGACATGGCGCACTACCTGTGCGGAGCGCCCACCAGTCAGGACTCCCACCGTGGCCACGAGGTCGCTCCACCACGACCCGATCGCGGCGGCCACGAGCCCATCTACCCCGGGGTCCGCGAGCCTGCCCGGCCTGGCCGGGACCCGATCCGCGCCGGCCGAGACGCATTGATGGCATCGCTGGAGCGTCCACTGGGGACACCGGGCACGCGGAGCCTGGAGCCATTGGCCGCGCCGGCTGCGTCGGTGGCCTCCGCCGCCGCCACTGGCGAGGTGCCACGGCGCCGCCAGAGCGCCCGAGCCTTCTTCGAGGACGAGCGGCAGACCACCTCGCACGAGGTCCCAGCGGTGCCGTCGCTGGCCGTCCTGCGGCCACGCCGGACCGCGCCCGATGTGACCAACTCCGGCGATCGGCCGGTCAAGCGCGGCCCGAGCTGGGACGACGTCCTGTTCGGTGCGGCCCCTGCGGCCAAGGACGCATGACCGTCAGCGGTTAGGTTGGGCGGCATGGAGTACACAAATCTCGGCCGTACCGGTCTGTCCGTGAGCCGTCTGTGTCTCGGCACGATGAACTTTGGTCCGCAGACGAGCGAGCCTGACAGCTTCGCCATCATGGACCGCGCGCTGGAGCACGGCATCAACTTCTTTGATACCGCGAATGTCTATGGCTGGAAGCTTGGCGAGGGCGCCACCGAGCAGATCATCGGCAGATGGTTGGCGCAGGGCGGCGACCGCCGCGACAAGGTCGTCCTCGGCACCAAGGTCTACGGACGGATGGGCGACTTGCCCAACCAGCAGGGCCTGTCCGCGCGCCACATCATCTCGGCCTGCGACGCCTCCCTGCGACGCCTTCAGACCGACTGGATCGACCTCTACCAGATGCACCACATCTCTCGAGCGACACCATGGGAGGAGATCTGGCAGGCGATGGAGACGCTGGTAGCGCAGGGCAAGGTGCGCTACGTGGGCTCCTCCAACTTCGCCGGCTGGCACCTCGCGGCGGGGCAGGAGTCCGCCAACCGGCGCCACTTCCTCGGCCTCGTCTCGGAACAATGCATCTACAACCTGATCACCCGCCATGTCGAACTGGAGGTCATCCCCGCGGCCCAGGCGTACGGCATCGGCATCATCCCGTGGTCGCCCCTGCATGGCGGTCTGCTCTCGGGGGCGCTGCGCAAACTGGCCGAGGGGACAGCCGGCCGGACCAGGTCCGGTCGCGCGTCCGAGCAACTCGACACGCATCGGACCGCCGTCGAGGAGTACGAGAAGATGTGTGCCGAACTGGACGAGGATCCGGCCAACGTCGCGTTGGCGTGGCTGCTCTCCCGGCCCGGTGTCACCGCGCCGATCATCGGACCGAGGACGATGGAGCAGCTCGACCGCACCATTCGCGCCGCGGACCTGCCCCTGGGTGGCGAGACCTTGGCGGCGCTCGACCGCCTCTTCCCCCCGATCGGCGCCGGCGGCGCCGCCCCCGAGGCCTGGGCCTGGTAGCCCTTCCCCGCCCACGCCCTGCCCCGCGATCAAGGACTTATGCCGGTGGTTTGATCTCCATCCAACGGCATAAGCCCTTGATCGCGGGGTTAACGGCGGGGGAGTCTAACTGTGGCCAGCCGAGTGTGCCGCGGGTGCGGGCCAAGCTCGCTGGCGACGAGGTGTATGGCGTCGACCGTCCACTGCGGTCCGACGTAGGAGGCGAGCGTCTCAACGTCGGCGGCGATCAGGTCACGCTCCACCCGCGTGCCGGGGCGGGAGATGGTGAGGTGCGGCCGGAAGCCCTTGGAGTCCAGGGGCAGTCGAGCCCGGCGCAGCTCCCGCCGCACCTTTTCCGACAGCGCCCGCAACGCTGGAACATCGCCGCCCAGCCCGGCCCAGAGAATGGTGAAGCTCCCCCGCCCGAACGTGCCGCCGCCCGCGAAGCTGACACGGATCACCTCTCCGGACGCCGCGTCGCCCCATTCGGCAATCGCCTGCTCCAGCGCACGGGTGACGTTATCGATGCGCGCAACGGGCACATCACCTAGGAACGCGAGCGTCACGTGCCACCGATCCCGCGAGGCCAGCCGTGTCGACCGGCCCGGAGCGTTGGCGCGGCTCACCTCGAGGGAGTCGACGACCGCCCCGAGGTGGGCCACCGCATCGTCGGGCGGGTCGACTGCCACGAACAGCCGCCGCAGCTCCATTGACACCGCGCCTCCGCTACTGGGCGCCGGCCGCCAGAACCTTGCGCAGATATGCCACGGCGTCAGTGGCACCGCTGATGTTCACGGTGTCGTCGCCGGCCCGATTCCACAGCCAGAGAAGCAGACTCGCCGGCTCCCCGCGCACGACCGCGTCCGCGGCTGTCGTGTCGGACGACGCTGTCGTATCGGCGGCGCTCACCTCGACCGCCTCCGGCGTCGGTCGCACCAGCCACGCCGCATCCGGCGTCTCCACCCGCACGGCTCGCCCATCAGCGGTGGCGAGGATATCGCCGTACTCGTCCGGCCAGGCCCGCGAGCCGTACTCCACGAAGGCGACCAGGAACTCATCGATGCCATCGAGTGCGAGGTCGGCAGGTATCGGGGCGATCGGCGCTCCGGCCCCCAGGTCTGCGTCGACGCGGTGGATGACGGTCTCCTGGGCCATCCGCCGGATCCAGAAACCTACCGTCTGGTCTGGGCTGTACCACGTGAACGCGGTCGACTCCGGGTCGCGCGCCGCGAACTCCGCGGCTAGCGCGGCGTACGTCCGGTCGAGCAGCGCGAGCGGTTCCTCCTCGTTCACGCCGGGCGGGGGCCATTGCTCCGGATGGCTGCCGAGGCGCATGCACTCCACCTTGTGCAGGTAGACCACGCCGACATGGCGCACGAGGTCAGCAACGGTCCAGTCCGGACAGCTCGGCACCATCGCGGTCAGATCGGCGCCAGCCGCTACCTCGCGCATCCTCGCGTAGTCGGCATCGAGGCACTCAACTAGTCTCTTGCTCTCCATGGACCAAGCCTTTCATGGGCGTACGACAAAGTCCGGTCAGCCCTGAGCAGTCACCGGTGCGGGCACCTCGCGCGGTGCGATGACGTAGAGCTTGGGCAGCGGCAGCAGCCGCAGTCCGATGCGCGCACCCGACCGGCGCAGTTGCCACCCCAGCACGACCAGCGCGGCGACCAGCGACATCAGCCCGCCGGCCCAGATGCCGAGCCGGGGCCCAAAGTGCTCGCTCAGCCAGCCGATCGCGGGCGCGCCAACCGGCGTGGTGCCGATGAATACCAGTACGAACAACGCCATCACCCGGCCTCGGTAGGCCGCATCCGTGCCGAGTTGGATGCGCTGGTTCGTCGCCTGCGCAAAGTAGATCATGAAGAACCCGGTGGGGATGAGCAGCAACGCGGTCGACCAGAAGTTCGGCGCGAACCCGACCAAGGTCTCCAGCGCACCAAACCCCACGGCGGCACCCAGCACGACGTACACGCTCGGCCTGGACCGCCGCCCGCTGCCGGCAAGCGCGCCGCCAACTGACCCCAGGGCGAGCGCCGTGCTGAGGAGGCCGAACTGCTCCGCCCCGGTGCCGAAGACAGTCTTGGCCAGGACGGCGAGGGTCAGCTGAAAGTTGAAGCCAGCCAGCCCGACGACGAACAGTAGCGCGATCGGTAGCAGCAGGTCCCCGCGGTGCCATACGTATCTCAGTCCGTCGCGGATCCGGGTGTCCTGGGTCATCTTCTGCTCGCGGTGCAGGTGCGAGACGTCCATCCGAAGGAGGAAGATCATCGGGGCGAGATAGGTGGCGGTGTTGAGGAGGAAGACCGGCCCCGTCCCGGCGAGCGCGATCGCCAGGCCAGCGAGCGCGGGGCCGATGACGCGGGCGGAGTTGAACGTCGCGGCAGAAAGCGACAGGGCGTTGGGCAGCAACTCGCGGGTGACGAGTTCGGAGACGAACGCCTGGCGTACCGGGGTCTCGATCGCGTTGACCGTGCCCATCAGGGCGGCGAAGACGAACACCCAGGTCAACGTCACGGTGTCGGTGGCGACGAGGATGCCCAGCCCCAGGGCGAGCACGCTGAACACCCCGTGCGCCCCGATGAGCAGCCGGCGCTTGTCGTGCCGATCGGCCAGCTTGCCCCCGTAGAGGGTGAGCAGCAGGACGGGTGCGAACTGCAGGGCGGTCACGACGCCGAGGGCGTACGCGGAATCGTTCGAAAGCTCGAGTACCAGCCAGTCCTGCGCGATGAACTGCATCCAGACCCCGATCAGTTTCAGGATCTGTCCAGATGCGAAGAGCCGGTAGTTGCGTACCCTCAGCGATTGGAACGTCGTCCCCAACCGTGCCCGCACGGGCTATGCGCCTCCCTCTGTCGTGTGGTGTCAGTCCTCTGTGGTGTGGTGTCAGTCCTTGGCGATGCGGGTCAGGATCTCGGCCGCCCGCTGAACCGTCTCGCGCTCCTCGGCGGTCAATGTCGCCAACCGCCGGGCTAGCCACTCGTCTCGCACCCGGCGGTACTCCTCGAGCAGTTGCCGCCCCTCCGGCGAGGCGGCGAGGATCACCTGCCGGCCATCGGTCGGGTGTGGCGTGCGCTGGACAAGGCCCCGCTCATCGAGACGGTTGACGATCTTCGTCATGGTGGGCGGCTGGACGCGCTCGGCATCGGATAGCTCGCGCGGAGTAAGCGCCCCGGCGCTGTCGAGGCTCTGCAGCGCGGAGATCTGTGCGATGGTCAGTTCGCCGATCGGCCGGGTCTGGCGCAGCCGGCGGTTGACCCGATTGATCGCCTCGCGAAGCAGGATCGCGACCTGCGCAGGCGGCACGCGCCGGGCGGTGGGCGTACGGCTCATCATGTTCCTTAGCCTAGCTAATGAGCATGGCTAACGAGTAAGGAGTGGTATGTGACGCGCGCCATACGGACGAGGCGCGATACCCCTAGGGGGTATACTGCCCGGCATGAATCACCCCGTGCAGGACACGGGTTGGCGGATCGCCGCCGCCGCGACGCTGCATTGCCTCACCGGATGCGCCATCGGTGAGGTCCTCGGCATGGTCATCGGCACCGCGGCCAGCCTGCACAACGCGGCCACGGTGGTGCTCGCGATCGCCCTCGCGTTCGTCTTCGGTTACGCCTTCACCGTCCTCGGAACCGTACGAGCGGGACTCCCACTCGGGCGGGCAGTCCGAATTGCCCTCGCCGCGGACACCATCTCGATCGCAGTCATGGAGATCGTCGACAACGCAGTGATCGTGGCCGTGCCCGGCGCGATGGACGCCGGCCTCGCCTCGCTGCTCTTCTGGGGCGCGCTCGCCGTCTCGCTCCTCGCCGCCTTCGTGGTGACCCTGCCGGTCAACCGCTGGCTCATCGGCCGCGGCAAGGGCCACGCGGTGGTGCACCAACTCCATGCCCCCGCCGACCACCCCGCCGACAACTCCCGTCGATCATGACCTGGAGGTCATGATCGACGCTGTTTCGCAACGGTCAGCTCATGATCACGGCGATCTTGCGGGCAGCGACCGCAGGCCGAGGTGGCGAGCCCGGGTACGCTGTGCGCCGTGGCTGCGAACGCACCTCAACCGGCGCAGGAGCGCGAGATTACGCCGCTCGACCCACCGATGGTCCCCTTCGCGATCGGCGGCATTGTCGTGTGGGCAGTCCTCGGCCTGGTGCTCTTGGGATTCCGGCCGACCCTGGTGGAACAGGGGCGCGACGAGTGGCTCTGGATCTGCCTCGCGGGCTTCCTGTGGGGCTTCCCTGGGCTCGCGGTGATGATCAGACACGATGCGAACCGCCGCCGGCGCAGGGCGGCGATTTTACCGTGATCACCGGGATTTGGCGTCGTCCGGAGTGCACCAAAGGCCGGTGATCATGGGGCTGGCTGGCGGCTGACTCAGCCGTGGCCGTACGACTCGGCCGGCTCCCCGTCGTTTACCGAGCCCGCGGAGCGACTGACGGCGACGGCCTCGACCTCGCTGTCGTCGTACACGGTAGGCAGCTCCTCGACCGGCACCGTCGCCTCGACCAGCACCTCCGAGTGCGCGCCGCACCCATGGTCCGCACTGACGACCCGGCCGTCGTCGGGGGCGAACACGTTGCCGCAGACGCCGAAGGCCTGCCGGAGCGACCCGGCCAGCGGCAGATAGAAGCCACACACGCCGCAGCGCGCGGTCGCCGGCGCGGCGACGGAGATCGGCGCCTCCGGCCCATGATCGCCGTCGTACCACCGCTGCGCCGCCTCGGAACGGCCCTCGCGAGACATCACCCGGCCGCGGCCCAGGCCCAGCTCCCAGCTGACCTCCTCGACCGCAGGATCGTCCGAGAGCACGTACCCCGGCGCGAGTCGATCGTCATCGATCTTGGTCGGCAGAAGATCGCCAACACCAAGGTCGCCGGGCTGTAGGCGCTCGTGCCACGGCACCCAGGTCGGCGCGAGCAGCGCCTCTTCACCGGGCAGCGGCACCGTCTCACACACCGTCACGGTCTTACTGCGCGGCGCGCGGGCGACCGTGACCGCCCACCGCCACCCTCGGTACCCCGGCAGCGTGCACTCGAAGAAGTGGGTCGCGATCCGGTCGCCCTCCGCGATCACTGTGAGGTGAGCGCCAATATGCTCGTCGATAACCGCGGCACGAGCGAGGTCGACCGCGCTGGCGCAGGCCTGGTCCAGCTTGGCTGCGGCGGTCTTCGCGCCCACTACGGTGCCGGTCACGGCACCCAATCCTGCCGTACGCCGTGGACGGGCCGCACCGCGGGTGGGTGCTCCCACGATGCGCTCCGCGGCCACCCCTCGATGCGTCAGGATGTGGGCATGTCCGTGTTGCGCGATGTCGGCAAGATCCTGGGCGTCACCGCGCGCGGTACGCGCGGCGCGGCGCGCGGTGTACGCGCGTCCGCCAACGGGACGACGAGGGCGTCGAGGTGGATCCGGCGAAATGTTGGCTCCGCCCGGCGGCGCGGCGGCGTTGGCAACGTCGGCATGATGCGCCTGCTCGATCTGCACGCGATCTCCTGCGCGGGCGACACGCTGATCACGATCGGACTGGCCGGGACCATTTTCTTCGCCGCGCCGGCTGGCGAGGCGCGTGGCCGGGTGGCGCTCTATCTGCTCGTGACGATGGTGCCGTTCGCGCTGCTCGCTCCGGTCGTGGGGCCGTTGCTCGACAGATTCCGGCATGGTCGCCGGTATGCGCTCGCGGCCACCATGCTCGGCCGGGCTTTCCTCGCCTGGGTCATCGCGGACAACATCCTCGGCTTCGGCCTGTATCCCGCCGCCTTCGGTGTGCTCGCGCTTTCTCGTGCGTACGGCGTCGCCCGCAGCGCCGCAGTGCCGCGACTGCTTCCACCAGGGCTTGGCCTCTCCCAGGCCGGCGCCCGAGCCAGCGTCTACGGCACGGTGGCCGGCGCGATCGTCGCCCCGCTCGGGGCGGCCGCGTTCTGGTTCGGCCCGCAGTGGCCGCTTCGCGTCGCGAGCGGCATCTTCCTCATCGGCGTGATGGTGGCACTCAACCTGCCGCCAAAGGCGGACTCCGACCCGCCCGAGGTGGTGCCGAAGATCTTCCAGGTGCCGTGGCGGCACCGGGAAGAGAACGGTAGAGACTTCGGCGGAGCCGGTCAAGGAAACAGAGTTCTGTCCGGGCGCCTGGTCATTGCGACATTGATTGGCAGCGCCTGCATGCGGGCGCTCTATGGCTTCCTGCTGCTCTTCCTCGCCTTCGCCGTCCGCGAGCAGGAACTGGCCGACGAGTTCTTCGGCATCCCCCTTGGCCAGGCGGCGCAGCTAGGCCTCGTCGGCGCCGCGCTGGCGCTCGGCACCTTCCTGTCCACCGCCATCGGCACTGGGCTGCGCATCCGGCGGCCGGTGCGACTGCAGGCGATGGGGTTCAGCCTCGTCGCTGCGGCGGGGGTATGGGCGACCATACGGTTCACTCTCCCCGCGGTCGTGCTGTTCTGCCTCGCCACGGCGATCGCGAGTGGACTGGCCAAGCTCGCCGTCGACGCCTCGATCCAGGAGCGGATCCCGGAGACCGTACGGGCGAGCGCGTTCGCCCATGCTGAGACGCTCCTCATGCTCGCCTGGGTGGTGGGCGGCGCGCTCGGCCTGATCCCGTTCGTCGATGGACGGGTCGGCGTCGGTGTCGCGGCTCTCGCCATGGTCGCGGCCGCGGTCCGCGGGAGCATCGTCGCCCGGCGGCTTCGCACCGACGTGCTCCGGGGACGGGCCGCGCCGAGCGGTGCCGCGTCGAGCGGTGCCACGCCGCGCGGCGCGGCGAGCGCGGCCGGACGAGGGTACGGCCACCGAGCCGCAACGGCTTCGGGCGGCGCCGGCTCCCGCCTCTCTGCTTCCCTTCCGGCAACAGCCGCCGCCCCGCCGGGTGCTGCACCCGACGGTCGGCCCGCTTCCCTTGCCACACCGGGCGCCGCACCGACCGCACCGACCATCGCCACCGACGCGGCCCTGGCCGATGACCCCAAACCGCCCGGCTACCACATCTTCCGGCCCTCGCCGCCCGACATCGGCGTCACCGACCCGAGGAGCGGAGGGTGAGACTGTGGAGCGGAGTGTGACACCCCGGCGGTCTCCTCGTCCCCGGCTGCTCGTGGTCACCGCGGTCGAGGCCGAACGGGCCGCGGTCCGGCGGGGTCTGGGCATCCCCGTCGACCGGGAGGATTCGCTCGGTCACGGCGACCGGATCGTGGTGGAGACGGGCGGCGTCGGTCCGGCGAACGCGGCCGCGTCGGCGGCGTGGCTCCTCGGCATCCCGTTCGGGGCCTACCCGTTCCATCTCGTGGTCTCGGCGGGCGTCGCCGGGGGGTTCGACGGCCGCGCTGACCTGGGCGCCGCGGTGCTCGCGAGCCGCAGCGTCGCCGCGGACCTTGGCGCAGACTCGCCGGAGGGCTTTCTGCCGCTGGACGAGCTCGGCCTCGGCTCGTCGACGGCAGAGGCTGACCCGGATGTGCTGGCCTCGCTGCGAGAGGCGCTCCCGAAGGCCGTGGTGGGCGAGGTGCTCACGGTGTCGACGGTCACCGGTAGCGCGGACCGGGCCGCGGCGCTGCTGGCCCGGCATCCGGAGGCGGTCGCCGAGGCCATGGAGGGGTTCGGGGTGGCCACCGCGGCGAGCCGGGCTGGCACGGCGTTCGCTGAGTTGCGTACGATCTCCAACCCGGTCGGACCGCGCGACCGGGACTTGTGGCGACTCACCGAGGCGCTGGCCGCGCTCGAGGCGGCCGCCGGCGCCCTGGCTAACCTGGTCCCGTGAGCCTGCGTCTGGCGATCTCGCCCTGCCCCAACGACACGTTCGTCTTCCACGCCCTGGTGCACGGACTCGTCCCGAGGGCGCCGGACATGGCGGTCACGTTCGCCGACGTTGACATCACGAACACCGCCGCCGAGCTTGGCGAATTCGACCTGGTGAAGGTCAGCTACGCGGCGCTGCCGTGGCTGCTCGACTCGTACGAGCTCCTACCCTGCGGCGGCGCGCTCGGACGCGGTTGCGGACCGCTGGTGCTCGTCCGTGACCGGTCGCTGGCGTCGCTAGCGGCGCGACGGGTGGCGGTGCCGGGAGATCGGACGACGGCGTACCTGCTCATGCGCCTGTGGTCGGCCGACGAACCGCCGGCGTCGGTGACCGTCGTGCCGTTCGCCGAGATCATGCCGGCGGTGGCGGCAGGAGAGTTCGATGCCGGACTGGTGATCCATGAGGCACGCTTCACCTATCCACGGTATGGACTGCACTCCATGGTTGACCTTGGGACGTGGTGGGAGAACGACACCGGGTTGCCGATCCCGCTAGGCGCGATCATCGCGCGCCGCGGGGCCGTGGACCCGGCCGCGGCCGCGTCCTGGGTACGGGATTCGGTGCGCCGGGCGTGGGCCGATCCCTCGGCGAGCAGGCCGTTTGTGCTGGCCCACGCGCAAGAGATGGAGCCCGCCGTGGTGGACCAGCACATCGCCCTCTACGTCAACTCGTTCACCGAAGATCTTGGTACGGAGGGGTACGCCGCCGCCGACGCGCTGCTGCGCCGAGCCGCGGACGCCGGTCTCGTGCCGGCCGTACCCGCCCTGACCGTGGGCTAGACCTCCAGCTCGCGCGCCACGGCATGGACGAGCTGCGCCACCGTCTGCGCGGTCTTCTTGTCCGGGAACCGGTTACGGCGCAGGTCCGGCATGACCTTCGCCTCCAACACCTTGATCATGTCCTCGATCAGGCCATGAAGCTCCTCGGCGGGCCGTCGTCGCAGCTCAGCTACCGACGGCGGCGCCTCGAGCAGCTTCAGCGAGAGCGCCTGCAGGCCCTTGCGGCTGTCCACGACGCCGAACTCGACCCGCTGGCCGGCCTTGAGGTCGTCGACGCCGGACGGCAGGGCGGCCTTGTGGACGAAGACGTCGCCGCCATCGTCGCTGGTGAGGAATCCAAACCCCTTGTCCTTCTCGTACCACTTCACTCGACCGGTGGGCACCGCTGACCTCAACTTCACTAAGAGAACCTCAACCTCACAAGGCTAACGATCGATCCGACCCAACCCAACCGAGATCGGTGCAGTAGTGAGGTGGGAATCAAGCCAGCGGGGGAACTGTGTGAGATCCATAAGCACCACATCGGCCCCGGCCGCAAGCAGTTCCGCCGCGTCATGCCCCCCGGTGGTGACGCCAACGGCCGCGACCGCCCGCCTACAGATCTTGGATAATCCTCGGTGCCGCGGACCCGAGACTCATCCAAGATCGCAGACGCGGCCCGGGTCGCGCTCATGTCCGCGGGGTGGTCGCCCAACCACAAGTTGCGCCGCCATGCCGCGGAGCCTACGGGGTACTCCCCGATCGCTGGACAACCGTCAAAACGGACACCCGGCCGGTACAGCAACGGATACGATCCCTCCACACCGAGCCACAATCGAGGCCAGGCATGCACGCCGACACCTCCGCCGGGGACGCCGGTGGGCAGGGTCTCGCAGTAGATCGAAGTCTCGCCAGCGAGATCGACAGATCCGCAGCCGCCGTGTCGCGGCCGGTGCGGGAGCGGCACCCTCGCGCTCTGTCCTGGCTGCTGATGGCGGTGGCCGCCTGGGGAGTGCCCGTCGCTGCCCACGTCCTCGGCGTCGCCTGGTTGCTACCGCCACTGGTTTTGCTGATCACAGCGAGTTTGCTGCGTAGCGGCCACTGCCTTCTCGATCGCCTAGTGCCGGCCACGATGCTCCTGGCCGGGACGGCCTGCGCCGCTGGCCTCCTGTGGACGGTGTGGCCCTGGGGACTGCATCCGGTGGCGATCGGGGGGTTCGCCACGACCGCATTGTTGGTCGTCGCCGCATTAAGCGGCCGCCGCCCGCATCTGCCCAAACCGGCCTGGACCGACACCCTGATCGTCGCCGCCGCCACAGCGCTGTCCGCCCTTTACGCCTGGCCATACCTCACCGCGGACGGCAATGTCGGCCGGCTGGCCACCGCGTTGGCCGGTGAGGACAACGCCCGCCACCAGGCACTCTTCGAGGTAGTCGGCCGCCAGGGCTACCTCTTTGCGGATCGAACGGCGGCGGCGGGCGAGATCGTCACCGGCATGATCTTCTACCCGCAGGGCTGGCACTTCAACGCCGCCGTACTCGAGGCCTTCCGCCGCGGCCCCGACCCGGCCCAGGGTGGCCTCCACGCGTTCCACCACTACCTGGCGTGGCTGCTCGGCACTCACTCGCTGCTGTTGGTAACCATGATCTGGGCTGCTTTGTGGATCGCCGGACACCGGACCCACATGCTGCATCGCGTGATCATCGTGGTTTCGCTGGCATCGCTTGTCGTCGTGTCGGAACTCCCCCGACTGCTTGCCTCCGGATATCCCAGCGAGATGCTGGGTCTGGCCTTCGCCATCGTGCTGGTGGCCGTCGCGGTGCGGCCACTTGCCCGGATCCGGGAACAGATCCTGCTGCTCGGTGCGCTGACCGTCGGAATCGGGTTCACCTATTACCTCTTTCTGATCCCCGCCGCCCCGCTGCTGGTGCTGTGGTTCGTGGCAGACCGGCACCGGTGGCGTGGCCACCGCGGGCTATTCGCCGCCACCGCCGTGGGCACCACGCTGGGGGCAGCGACGCCGGCCACGCTCGGCGTCGTGTTGGCCAACCAGGCCGAGCACCTCGTCGCCCAGGTGGGTGCGAAGCCCAACGTCATGGCAAGCGTCGCGATGCTGGTCATCATCGTCGGCGGGCTGGCGGCGCGGTCGGCGCGGTCCGCGGAGTCGGCGCCGCGGGCGCGGCCTTTCCCCCATACGCGGACATACCTCCACGCCCTGATCGCCTCTGTCGCGTTGGCCCTCGTGATCGCCGCTGGCAATCTCATCGCCGGCTCCTCGCCGCGTTACTACTTCGGCAAGTCGATACATCTCCTTGTCGCGGTTCTGATCATCGGTGTGGGCGCGGTGGCGCGGCTGCTGCCGACGCCCGGCGAGGCCCCGAACCGTCTCGACACCGCGCGGCCGCGGAGGAGCGCGCTCGCCACGATCTCCGCCTTGTCCGTGCCCGCGATCGCCCTCTTCGGCGTCTATGGTCCAGGCGGCCTGTTCCTGTTCCACCTTGGCGTGGTCGACACCACGTGGACCGGGGCCTGGCTGAATCGCTACTACGAAAGACCGCTCGTCGCGGCGATCGTCAACTCGGCGAACCGGACCTATCCGGCCGTCCCCGGAACCATGACGCTGATCTTCGACAGGGGACTTCTGAACGGCTATCGCGAGACCCTCATGCTGTCCACCCTGCAGGGCACGACCGCACAGACCCAAACCGGCATTTACAACTTGCCGTTTACCGAGCCCGACCGCACACGGTTAATCTTGGAGAGGGCACCCGGGAGGGTCCGCATTGTGATCGCGAATGAAGCAGCGCTCGCCCGGGTCGAAGGAGTACTCACGGATCACCCCGGGCTCCGCGCGAAGGTCGAGATTGTGCCGCTGCCGGGCGTCAAACTGCCCCGCACAACATTCGGGTGACCCCCGCGGCTGCAGGACGCTCGTAGGCCCGCGAGGTTGGAGGAGCTGTCTCGTTGCCGAGGCAGCGTTCTCCACCGGTGGGTGGGGGTTCCCGTTTCGTCGGTGCGGGCCCGGCACGGCGCCGGGTCTTACCGCTCCTCGGCGGGCATTCGGCGAGCTCGCGAGCCGAACAGGCAGGCACCTTTGCGTCTCCCCGCAACTCTGGGCGACGCTGGCCGCGAGCGCGGCCAAGTTTCGTGCGGCGTTGAGGTCGCGGTCCAGGCTCTGGGGGGGCGCCGCGATCATGACTCGTCGGGGTGTTCGTAGGTGAGGCGGTCCGGCGGGACTGGGAACACGATGTCGTCGCCGAACGGCGAACCGGCGCCAGCGCGGTCGAACGCGAACTCGCTCACCGGCATCCGGCCCGGTCTGACGACCTTCGCCCGGCTCTTCTTCGCGGAAGGCTCCCTAGCCTGCGAGTGCTTCGGCTGTGCCGTCATCTCCGACCTCCCAGATCATGTAACAGGAGCACCACCCAGGCGAATGTCGTATCGCGATGCTGGCACCGCCCCGTCAGTCTCGCACAGCCGACCGACGCTCCATGTGCGGCGCGAGCGCCGGATAGCGTGGACAGACCATGACCAGCAAGCTGACCGACCAACTCCGCGCCCTGCCCGACGACGGGCTCGGCGCCCTCCTGCAGTTGCGCCCCGACCTGGTCGTACCCATACCCTCCGACATATCGGCACTCGCCGCGCGGGCCCAGAGCCGGGTCTCGGTCGCCCGGACGCTCGACGGGCTGGACCTGTTCACGCTCGAGGTCCTCGACGGGCTGCGGTTGGTGCGCGGCGAGGACGGCACGGCGGCGATCGAGACCCTGCTGACGCTGGCGACGGAGGCCGGGGCCGAGCCATCCCGCGTCCGGGGGGCCGTCGACCGGCTACGGGCGAGGTTCCTCGCGTTCGGGCAGGACAACGCACTGCACCTGGTCAACGCCATCGACGAGCTGACCTCCCCCTACCCGGCCGGACTTGGCCGCCCCGCGGCGGATCTGGACGTGGACGTCGCGGCGCTCGCGGCCGACCCGGCGGGCCTGCGCCGCACCCTGCTTAGCGCTCCACCCGACGCGCGGGCGGTGCTCGATCGGCTAGCCGCGGGCCCACCGGTGGGTTCGGTGCAATCGGGCCTGCTGCGCGGAAAGACGGACGCGGCCAGCCCGGTGGGTTGGCTCGTAGCACATCGGTTGCTGGTGGCGATAGCCGACGACACGGTCGAACTGCCGCGCGAGATCGGCATCGTCCTGCGCCGCGACACTGGCCCCCTGGGACCCCTTCACCCCGCCCCACCGCCCGCCGACGCCCAGCCCCGCACCGGTGCCGACTCCGCCGGAGCGGGCCAAGCCCTAGAGGCCGTACGGCATCTCGACGCTCTGTTGCACGCCCTCGCCGACGCGCCGGCGCCCGTGTTGCGCTCGTTCGGACTGGGCGTGCGTGACCTGCGCCGACTCGCCCGCGACACCGGGACAACCGAACCGGTCACGGCGCTTCTCCTTGAGATCGCATACGCCGCCGGGCTGCTCACCTACACCGACGCGACCAAGGGGGCGAGCGAGATGGTGTGGTTGCCCACGCCCGCGTACGACGCCTGGCGCACCGCCGACCTCGCCCACCGTTGGGCGGTGCTCGCCCGTACCTGGCTCGCGATGACGCGCGCACCGGCGATGGTCGGCCAGCGCGACGACAAGGACAAACCGATCAGTGCACTCTCGCATGAGGGGACCCGGGTGAGCGCGCCGACGGTACGGCGCGCGGCCCTGGGCGTCCTCACCGACCTGCCCGAAGGAACGGCGCTCTCCGCCGATGCCGTGCTCGACCGCCTTGCCTGGCAGGCCCCTCGGCGCATCGGCCGCCCTGGGGCGCCGGCCGGCCCGCAGGCGCTTGCCCGGGCCGCTCTGGCCGAGGCGACCTCCCTCGGCGTGACCGGGCTGGAAGCTATGACCCGGTACGGGAGATTGCTGCTGGCCGAATCCGCCGGTGGTGCGGACAGCGACCCGTTGGGCATCCGGTCCCGCGACGACGAAACGCCGGATGCGCTGGTGGCCGCGCTGCATGACATGCTGCCCGTACCTGTCGATCATGTCCTGGTCCAGGCGGACCTGACCGTCGTGGTACCGGGGCCCCCCGCACCCGATCTCGCCGCGGAACTCACGCTGGTCGCCGACGCCGAGTCGCGGGGAGGTGCGACCGTCTACCGGGTAACGCCGGCGAGCGTACGCAGGGCGTTGGACGCGGGCTATGCGGCCTCCGACATCCACGGGCTGTTCCGGCGCCGTTCCCGCACACCCCTACCGCAGGCATTGGAGTACCTCGTCAACGACGTCGCCCGGCGACATGGCGGACTGCGCGTCGGCACCGTCGGGGCGTACCTGCGTAGCGACGACGAGGCACTGGTCAACGAGGTCTTCGCCGACCGTCGGCTGGCCGGACTCTCGCTGCGGCGGCTGGCGCCGACCGTGCTCGCCACGCCCCACACGACGAGCCGCCTGCTGGACATGCTGCGCGATGCCGGCTTCGCCCCAGTCGCCGAAGACGCCACCGGCGCGGCCCTGTTGACCCGGCCCAGGGCTCTCCGGGCACCGTCGCGCCCGGCACTCCGGCGGCCCCGCCCGGACAACTTCGATCCACCCCGCCTGCATGGACCCCGACTAGAGGGCGTGGTCGAGCAGATTCGTCTCGGCGACCGGCTGGCCCGGGCGACCCGACGCTCGCCGCTGTCGCGCGCCATGGTCGACGAGGACGGCGCGCCGGTGACCTCGGCCCAGGCGCACGCCCAGGCCTTGGCCGTCCTGCAGCAGGCGATGCGGGACCAGGCCAGGGTGTGGGTGGGCTACGTCGACGCACACGGAAGCGCCGCGTCGAAGCTCGTCCGCCCCGTTTCGATGGGCGCTGGCTACCTGCGGGCGGAGGACGACCGGACGGAGATGCTGCACACCTTCGCGCTGCACCGCATCACGTCGGCCACGTTGGACGACTAACGCCGCGCTGGAGCGAGAATCAGCGGGAGCCGCGCAGTGCACCGATCAGCGAGAAGACGACGCCGAGAGCGAACGCCGTGCCGACAGACTCGCCCGCCGCGTCGAGCACGTGCCGGTCGAGGATCAGCCATGCGAACAGAAACCAGATCACCAGGACGACGGCGACGACACTCGTCCACACCTTCGCGGAGGAGGTCAGCGCTTGGCCCGATGTCGGCTCGTCGGCGCGGGGGTCACGCTGCGTTGCCATCTGGGCTCCCCATCTGTCTTCCGGTTCCGCCCGAGCGTGGCACGCTCGGCGAGCCGGTTGCATAGCCACAGTTCAAATATGGGGGACTTATCCGTGGTTTCCCCGACCCGACACGACCGCGCCGGCTATCGAGGCGGCGACAAGTAGGCCGAGCATGACGCCGAACGCCTCCCCCACGGCGTCTGGAGAGGTCGTTCCCATCACAAAATGCGACAGGATGAACCACCCGGCACCGAGCAGGGCTACGACGACTCCGCCGACGGTGAGAGTGCGGGCGGCGCCGCTCGCGACGGCGTCGGAGCCCGGCCCCGGGGGCTCGTCAGCGCCGTTGGGCGGGCTGCCCGAAATGCCCATCTCGCACCTCCGCGTTCCGCTCGTGGAGAGTCCCACGTAAAGCGTCGCATCGGATGGGCCCTGCCGGTAGGCCGGGGCCCGTGGGCCAGGAGGCGGCGGCCGTGCGGCGGGCCGTGGCGGGCGGGCGGCACCCGCTCGCCCCCGTTGTGGGCACCCGACCGTGAGGTCCGATGCCCGGAACGCGCGCACCCACCGACCACGGCCCGGTTCGCTTGGCCGCGAAGGTTTCCTTACAGAAGACGCACGGAGGGCGCCGTGGGGTTGCAGGCCAGCGCAAGAATTTCTGAGGCACACTGGAGGGTCTCGCCTTTCAGACCGGAGGATTCGCGCCGTGACCCATGGCCCGCTGATCGTGCAGTCCGATAAGACACTCCTGCTAGAGGTCGATCACCCCGATGCGCTGGCCTGCCGCATGGCTATAGCGCCATTCGCCGAGCTGGAACGATCCCCCGAACACGTGCACACCTATCGACTCACGCCGCTGGGTCTGTGGAACGCGCGGGCGGCCGGGCACGACGCCGAGTCGGTGGTTGACTCGTTGCTGCGCTTCTCCCGGTACCCCGTTCCGCACGCCCTCCTGGTTGACGTGGCCGAGACCATGGACCGGTACGGACGGCTACAGCTGGCCAACGACCCGGCGCACGGCCTCGTCCTTCGGGCGCTGGACCGCGCGGTACTGATCGAGGTGGCCAAGTCGAAGAAGCTCGCCGACATGCTCGGCGCGAAGATCGACGAGGACACGATCGCGGTGCACGCCTCCGAACGTGGCCGGCTCAAGCAGGCGCTGCTCAAGCTGGGCTGGCCGGCGGAGGATCTCGCTGGGTACGTCGACGGGGAGGCGCATGCGATCTCGCTCCACGAAGACGGATGGCACCTGCGCACATACCAGCGGCAGGCGGTCGAGCATTTCTGGGCGGGTGGCTCGGGTGTGGTCGTGCTGCCGTGTGGCGCCGGCAAGACGCTCGTGGGTGCGGCGGCGATGGCCCAGGTAGGGGCCACCACGCTGATCCTGGTCACCAACACGGTCGCGGGGCGCCAATGGAAGCGGGAGCTGATCGCGCGTACCTCGCTGACCGACGCGGAGATCGGCGAGTACTCCGGCGAGCGCAAGGAGATCCGGCCGGTCACCATCGCGACGTACCAGATCATGACCACCCGGCGTGGCGGCGTCTACACCCACCTCGACCTCTTCGGCGCCCGTGACTGGGGCCTGGTCATCTACGACGAGGTGCATCTGCTCCCCGCGCCCATCTTCCGATTCACCGCCGACCTGCAGGCCAGACGGCGCCTCGGTCTGACCGCGACGCTCGTGCGCGAGGACGGGCGCGAGGGCGACGTCTTCTCCCTCATCGGTCCGAAACGCTACGACGCGCCGTGGAAGGACATCGAGTCGCAGGGATGGATCGCGCCGGCGGACTGCATCGAAGTACGGGTGACCCTGACCGACGCGGAGCGGATGGCGTACGCGACGTCCGAGCCCGAGGAGCGCTATCGGGTCGCCGCCACCGCACGGACCAAGCTGCCGGTGGTGCAAAAGCTCGTCGAACGGCACCACGGTGACCAGATCCTGGTCATCGGTGCCTACCTCGACCAGCTGCACGTCCTGAGTGAGTTCCTCGATGCGCCCATCGTGCAGGGCGCGACGACGAACCGGGAGCGGGAGCGTCTCTTCGACGCGTTCCGCTCGGGCGAGGTGTCCACCCTCGTCATCTCGAAGGTGGGCAACTTCTCGATCGACCTACCCGAGGCGGCCGTGGCGATCCAGGTCTCCGGGACGTTCGGATCGCGTCAGGAGGAGGCGCAGCGCCTCGGCCGGGTACTGCGGCCGAAGTCCGACGGCCGCCAGGCCCATTTCTACACGGTGGTGTCGCGCGACACCATCGACACCGAGTACGCAGCACACCGGCAGCGGTTCCTCGCCGAGCAGGGCTACGCGTACACGATTGTCGACGCCGACGACGTGCTCGGGCCACCGCTGCCATCCATTGACTGACGAATCAATGCACCGCTGGGGAACGGCCTTCGCGGCGACGGGCGACGGCGCATGCTATACCCGTGAGTGACCTTCCCCAGGCCTGGCGGGACGCGCTGCCGTCGTCCGCGCCGCCATCCGCCGTGTCGAGGATCGGCGACGACCTGCTCGCGAGATGGAGCGAGCCACATAGGCATTACCACACGGTCGAGCACCTGGCAGCCGTGCTGGGGGTCATCGCCGAGTACGCCGATCGGGTTCCCGACCCGGACGCGGTGAGGCTCGCGGCGTGGTTCCACGACGCGGTCTACGACCCGCGGCGGGTCGACAACGAGGAGGCGAGCGCGCTGCTCGCGGAGGCCAGCCTGCCCGAACTCACTGTCACGCCCAACCGGATCGCCGAGGTCGCCCGGCTGGTCCGGCTGACGGCGAGCCACGACCCACTTCCCGGCGACCGCAACGGCGGGCTCCTGATCGACGCTGACCTGGCCATCCTGGCCGCATCGCCGGAGGAGTACCGGGCGTACACGGTCGCCATCCGCCGCGAGTACGGGCACCTGGACGATGCGGTCTTCGCCGCCGGAAGGGCTAGCGTGTTGCACAACCTGCTCAGTCTGCCCAGGCTGTTCCACACGCCGGTGCTCCGCGACGACTGGGAGGATCTCGCCCGGCACAACACCACCCGCGAACTCGTGGTTGACCTGGGCAGGACCGAAGTTGGTTGATCTCTGTCAGCCGGGCCGACGGATCTTGGGACGGCGCAGCCCGGCGACGACGAGGCGGGCGACGATCTCCCGGCTGGTCACCGGGTGGGCGCCGAGCCAGACTGCCCAGGCATAGCGCTCCTCCGGCAGGTCGTAGTGGTCGCGGTCGAACCCACGTCGTGGCGCGCCCAGCAGTTCCGCGAAGGCGTGAAGTTCGGCGTACGACACGTCGCTGACCAGGTGCGACCATAGCCGGCCCCGACCCGGCCATACCGGCCGATCGACGAAGAGCACACGGTTAGCCTGCCAGATGTGACCAGCTCAGTGCCTTCTTCCGTAACCCCAGACCGGGTCATCGCCGAACTGGTGGCCGCACTGCCCCCGGACGCCGTGCTGACCGACCCTGATCTGCTCGTGTCCTTCCACCGGGATGAGGCGGACCTGTGTGCGGCCGGCACTCCCGTCGCGGTGGTGCGACCGCGCACTACCGAAGAGGTGGCCGCGACTCTACGGATCGCGTCGGCGCACCGCGTCCCCGTTGTGGCCCAGGGTGCCCGTACCGGCCTCGCTGGTGCGGCAAACGCCGTCGATGGATGCCTGATTCTGTCCACCACGGCGATGGACCGGGTCATCGAGGTCGACCCGGTC
Source organism: Micromonosporaceae bacterium (assembly GCA_020027875.1). GTDB lineage: Bacteria > Actinomycetota > Actinomycetes > Mycobacteriales > Micromonosporaceae > JAXIPB01. The sequence continues at coordinate 119,524 of JAHRHA010000001.1, forward strand.
AACCGCCTCGCCGTCGTGCAGCCCGGCGTCGTCAACGCGGAGATCTCCCGGGCGGCGGCGAAGTACGGCCTGCGCTACCCGCCCGACCCGTCATCGTGGGAGTCCTCCACCATCGGCGGCAACGTGGCGACCAACGCCGGCGGCATGTGCTGCGTCAAGTACGGGGTGACCGGCGAGTACGTCCTTGGGATCGAGGTGGTCCTGGCCGATGGTGAGGTGGTCCGTTGTGGACGGCGTACCCGCAAGGGAGTCGCCGGCTATGACCTGACCCGCCTCTTCGTCGGCTCCGAGGGCACTCTGGGCGTCATCACGGAGATCACTCTGGCGCTGCGGCCGGCCGCCGAGGAATCGCTGACGCTCGCGGCGTTGTTCCACTCTGTCTCTGAAGCGGGTGCTGCGGTCATCGCTATCGCGGAGTCTGCCGCCGCACCGAGCCTGCTAGAGCTGATCGACGCGGTACACCTGCGCGCGATCGAGGCGTTGCGACCGATGGGGCTACCAGCGTCCGCCGCTGCGCTGCTGCTGTCCGCAGTGGATTCGGGCATACGGGCGCCCGCCGATCTGGCGGTGATCGAGGAGTGCTGCCGCCGATCCGGCGCCACCGAGGTGCACGTGTCGTCCGACTTGGCCGAGGCGGATGCCCTGCTGGCCGCGCGCCGTCTTGCTCACCCGGCGATGGAGAGTCTCGCCGCCGCCACCTTCCCCGCCGGCGTCGGCGCGCTCATCATCGATGACGTCGCCGTGCCCGTGTCACGCCTGACCGAGTTGCTGGACGGCGTCGCCTTCATCGCCGAGGAACAAAAGCTGGTCGTAGGGCTCGTCGGCCACGCCGGCGATGGCAACATGCACCCGAACATCGTCGTCGACCGCACCGACCCGGCCAGCATGGCGCGTGGTCGGGCCGCCTTCGACCAGATCATGGCGTTGGGGCTGGCGCTCGGCGGCACCTGCACCGGCGAGCACGGAGTCGGGCTCCTCAAGCGCGAGTGGCTGGCCAAGGAACTCGGCCCAACCGGGGTTCGCCTGCACCGCGCAATCAAGGATGCCTTCGACCCGCTGGGCATCCTCAACCCTGGCAAAGTACTCCCCCCTCGTCGATCTAGGGCTTAGCGACGTACTTTGATCTCTAAACACGTCGCTAACCCCTAGATCGACGAGAATTGGCGCACGTCGGGGGCGCCTAGGCGGGCCGCGTCCGCGGTCAGGTCGTCGGGCATCCGCTGCGACTCGCGCTCCGCCTCGACCCGGGCGTGGTAGTGCTCGACCTCGCGGGCACGGTGTGCCTTGTCCCAGCCAAGCACCTTACCCATGAGGCTCGCCGCATGCGCCGCGCTCTCCACACCTCGGTGCGCCGTCTCGATGGAGACACGCGTACGCCGGGCGAGCACATCCTCGAGGTGCAGAGCTGACTCCGCCGACGCAGCGTATGCGATCTCTGCGCCGAGATAGCCCGGCGCGCCGTCGAGGGGGCGGGCCAGCGCGGGCGACGAGCCCATCAGGGCGAGCACCTCCGGCGCGACCGATCCGTACCGCTCCAACAGATGCTCGGCCACGCCCACGGTGACCCCGTGTCGCCGGGCCAGACCGGCCCGCTCTCCCCACAGACGACCGTATCCGTCGGCGCCGAGCAGCGGCAAATGATCCGTGCGGGACCGCGGCGTCAGGCTCTGCTGCTCTGAGCCAGCCGCCGCCCCGCCGGCGAGGCGGCGCACCGCCCGATCCACGACATCGACCGCCATCACCCGGTAGGTAGTCAATTTCCCACCGGCGACGAGCATCAGGCCCAGCATGGGCTCGACCACGGCATGCTCGCGGGAGAGCGCGGACGTCGATTCGTCCTCACCGGACAACAACGGCCGAAGCCCGGCGTAGACACCCTCAATGTCTGACGTGGACAGTGGGCGTTCGAGCACCGTGTTGACCTGGGCCAGCAGATACGCGATGTCCTTCGCGGAGGCTGCCGGGTGTGCCCGGTCCAGGCGCCAGTCCGTGTCGGTGGTGCCGACGATCCAGTGCCCGCCCCACGGGATGAGGAACAGGACGGACTTCTCGGTGCGCAGGACCAACCCCGCCTGACCCGAGATCGCCGAGCGGGGGACGACCAGATGGACCCCCTTGGACGCCCGCACCCGCAGGCCAGGGCGGAACGGACCGCCGCCGGCCGAGAGCATCTCCGCGACGTCGTCGCTCCACACGCCGGTCGCCGCGATCACCGTGCGCGCCGCGACGTCGAAGCTCTCCCCCGTCTCGACGTCCTCAACGCGCACCCCGGTGACCTCGCGTGCGGCCCGAAGGAAGCCGGTGGCACGGGCGGACGTCACGACCGCCGCACCGAGGCTGGCCGCGGTACGGGCGAGGGTGATCACCAGCCGGGCATCGTCGACCTGCGCGTCGTAGTAACGGATCGCTCCCCCCACGGTGTCCTCCCGAAGGGACGGGAAGACCCGGCGCGCCGCCGTCGCGGTGAGATGCCGGTGCAGCGGCATGCCCCGCCCGCCCCCGAGTACCCCCCCGAAGGCGTCATAGAGCGCTACCCCGGCCCCGTAGTACCCCCGCAGGAGACCGCTGTGCCAGGCCCGCCGGGGTAGCGGCAGCAGGAACGGCATCGGCCGGACCAGGTGGGGGGCTAGCCGGGTGGCCAGCAGTCCACGCTCCTGCAGCGCCTCGTGCACGAGGCCGAGATCGAACTGTTCGAGGTAGCGCAGGCCACCGTGGACCAGCTTGCTCGTGCGCGACGACGTGCCGGAGGCGAGGTCTCGGGCCTCCAGGAGGGCGACCGAGAGACCCCGGGAGGCGGCGTCGACCGCGGCGCCGGCTCCGGTCACGCCGCCACCGACGATGAGGACATCGAAGCGCTCCCGGCGCAGCCGCGCGAGGTCGGCCTCGCGCCGCTCGGGCGAGAGGCGCGCGGCTGCGAAGCGGGAGATCGACGGATCACGCACGGCTCCACCGTACAAGCCGCGGGCCTCTGTGATGCTCGTCACGGCGGTAGCCGGGCCATCTTAAGGTGAGGCGATGCAGCCTCCCGGTGCGCCGGCCCCGCCATCCCCGGCCCAACCCCCGGTCGTTCTCCTGTCGATCGCCACGGTCCTGGTCGGCGTGTGGATCGTGGCCGGCACCGCCCTGCTCCAGGGGGTCGGCTGGTTCGTCGCCGAACTGCTGTTCAGCCTGGGTGAGCCGGTGCCGCCATGGGCGTGGCCGGTCGTCGCCTGGATCAACGCCGGCCTGGTCGCCGCGCCAACCGGGCTGGTGTGGGCGCTTGCGCGGCACGTTGCCGGGGGCGGCCCGCACCTGGTCGGCGCTCGGGCAGCCGGGCGGGCATGGACGATCATCGGTGTCGCGGCCGGCTTCGTCGGCAGCGTGCGCGCGGTGCCCGTACCCCACAATGAGCTTCTCCTGCTATTGACCGCGCTCGTGGCGGCCGGATCCGCGCTGGTCGTCCGCCGTCTCCAGGCGCCTACGCCGGCCGATCCGGGCCCGCGGCGAAGCGTCGCAGGCTTCGGGTTGGCGGCCGGGTTGCTCGTGCTGCTGCCCTGGTTGTGGGTCGGGGCGCTGGGCGGGCTGACCGAGACGGTGCTGGGTGTTGTCGCCGCGGCGGCGGTGGGGTGGCTCGCCGCCAGCATCCTCAACGGCGGGTTTTTCGAATGCTTCGGCGGGGGCGATCAACGGAGCGAGGTCCGCAGGTCGCGGCCGTGGCAGGTGCTGGTCGGCGGCCTCGCCGCCGGAGTGGCACTCGCTCCGCTCGGCGCCGCGATCGGCGGCACTGGAGTCAACCTGGCCGAGATGCTCGTGCTACCGGCGCTCGGACTCACTGCGGCGGCACTCGCGGCGGCGGTGGCCCCCACCCGCCTCCCCCGGGTGCCCACCGTGGCTCTGGTCGGCCTCGGCGCCGCCGGCCCGCTCGTGTTCGTCGACCCTGAGGAGACCTCGATCGTGCTCGGCACCTCCGACGTGGGGTGGTGGGCGCTGATCGGGACAGTTCTGAGCGTCGTCGTCGCCCTCGCGGCGGGGACCGGATACGGACTGGGGCTGACGCCTCGACGCTGGCCGCAGCGATGGATCCCGGCCGCGGCTGCCGTTCTGGTCGCCCTCGCCGGGATCGGCGTGTACGGGCTAGCCGGCCGACCCGGCCTGTACGGTGAACGCCTCCTCGTGATTCTCGCCGACCAGGCCGACCTGGCGGGACTGGAGAACATCTCGGACCGGCCCGCGCGACTTCGGGCCACCTACGAGCGGCTGGTCTCGCATGCGGACCGAACCCAGGTGCCGCTTCGGGAATCGTTGACGCGGTGGGGTCTCGATTACACCCCGTACTACCTCGCCAACGCCGTCCTCGTCGACGGCGGACCGCTTGTGCGACGGTGGCTCGCCGGTCGCACCGATGTGGACCGCGTGCTGCTCGACCAGCGGGCCCGTCCGTTGCCGGTGGCCGCACCGACCGAGAAGGGAACCTCGCCGGCGCCGGACGGATCACCACAGTGGAACATCCAGCTGGTCCGCGCCGATCGCGCGTGGCGAGAACTCGGCGCCACCGGGCGGGGCATCGTGATCGGGACCTCCGACTCGGGCGTCGACGGCACGCACCCCGCGCTGCGCAACGGCTTCCGGGGCGGCGACGACTCGTGGTATGACCCGTGGAACGGCACGGCAACGCCGACCGACCACGGTGGACACGGCACCCACACACTCGGGTCCGCACTCGGCCGTGGCGGGATCGGCGTCGCGCCCGAGGCGCAGTGGGTCGGCTGCGTGAACCTCGACCGCAACCTAGGTAGCCCCTCGCTCTACCTGGACTGCCTGCAGTTCATGCTCGCACCGTTTCCGCACGGCGGCGATCCATGGCGTGACGGCCGCCCGGACCGCGCCCCGCACATCCTGACCAACTCGTGGGGATGCCCAGAGATCGAGGGGTGCGACGCCGATTCGCTGCGATCCGCAACGGCCGCGCTCCGGGCGGCCGGCATCTTCTTCGCCACGGCGGCCGGCAACGCTGGGCCCTTCTGCGGCTCGGTCGACGACCCTCCTGCGCCCTACGCGGACGCGTTCACGGTCGGCGCCGTTGACCGCGACCGACAGGTGGCCAGCTTCTCTAGCCGGGGGCCCACCTCGGCCGGCCTGGCCAAGCCGGACGTCGTCGCTCCCGGTGTCGGCGTGCTCTCGGCGATGCCAGGCGGAACCTACGGCTCGCTGGATGGCACGTCCATGGCGACGCCTCATGTCGCGGGTGTCGTCGCGCTGATGTGGTCGGCGAACCCGCGCCTGGTCGGCGACGTCTCCGCCACGGAGCGGATCCTCCGCCAAGCGGTCGTCCCCGCGACGCCGTCGTACCTCTCGGGCGACCCCGCCGATGCGTGCGGCACGATCACCAACATCACCGGCGCCGGGCTCGTCGACGCCTACGCCGCGGTCCAGGCCGCCGGCAAGGTTTCCTGACCGCCCGGCACGCAAGGCCAGGGGTGCGCGTCAGGAGAGGGCGCGGGCCACTGCGGCCGCGGCTGACGTGACCTGGGGGCCGACGGCGCCGACATCGAGCGGGCTGAGCGCGACGACGCCGACGCTGGCCTCGAGGCCATCGACCCCGACGACGGGCACGGCCACCCCATGGGCGCCCGGCTGGAGCTCGCCCTCGCTGACCACGACGCCCGCGTCGCCGCGGCGGCCGGCCATGATCGCCCGGCCGGCCGCGCCGCGCTCGAGCGGGTGCCGGCTGCCCGCGCGATAGGCCACATGGAACTGCGTCCAGGTGGGCTCCACCACTAGCAGCGCCACCCCCTCGTCGCCCTCGGCGACGGTGAGGTGGGCGGTCGCACCGACGTCCTCGGCCAGACGCCGCAGCGGCGGGAGCGCCGCGTCGGCCACCAATGGTTGGGCGCGGCGCGCGAGCTGCAGCACTCCGGCGCCGAGCCGGAGCCGGCCAGCCTTGTCGCGACGGACCAGACCATGCTCGGCCAGCGTTCCGACGAGGCGGTAGATCACGGCCCGCCCCACGCCAAGGTTCTGGGCGGCTTCGGTGACGGTGACACCGCCCGAGGTTTCGGCGACGAGGTGGAGGAGCCGCAGCCCCCGATCCAGCGTCTGCGCCGTCTCCGGCCGGGCGGTGTCCGGCCGGGGAATGGGACTTGCCATTCGCGCAGCCTAACCGCCGTCCTACCCAGGGCCTGGCCTCACTCGTACGCCTGCCCGTACTCGAGAAAGGCCGCGAAGTCGCCCCAGCTGACCGGCCCCAGCACGGCGAGGTCGTACCCCGCCCATTGGCCAGGCTCGCGATCCTCCGCCAAGCGCACGCGTCGACCGTCGGCCTCGTTCCAACCGCCGAAGCCTCCGGCGGCGGCGCACTCGAGGAACGTCGATGGGTCGAAGTTGCACCATCGCCGGATCGTCGCCCGACCGCCATCAATCCGAGGCGGGGCGTCGACGCCGAGGGACGCGAGCGGCCCTGGCGGGCTCTCCTCGAACGCGAGCAGGTCCGCGATCTGGGTGCAGAGCACCTTGGTGAAGTCGGCGAAGCCGGAGTACGCGCCCTCCGCGGAGAGATCGGTTACTCGCCAGGCTGGCTCCGGCCGGATCGGCATGGCACTCGCGGATGCTTCGAGGATCGCCGCGACGAGGTCGCCGTCCAGTTCCTCGTGGACGGCGAGCGGTCGGCTCACCATCCAGAGCGCGCAGAGATAATCCAGCAGCGCTCGGCCGGTGACACTTATGTGATCGCCCAAAGCGACGAGGCGCAGATAGAGGTCGCGGTTCGTAACCACCGCCGGGTCACGAGAGCCCACGACCTCATAGATCTGCTTGTGTGGGTGCCCCGACTCGAGCACAAGGAGCCGGGCGAGTGCCTGGACCCGGTCGTGGTAGGCCGCGACGAGATATCTCTGTCCGTGGTGGTCCTGCCGCCAGACTTCCCAGCCTGCCATGGCGGGGAGCCTAGGGCCTGGACGCCTCGATCGGGAGGGGACGGGACGGGCCCGCTCGCGGTACGGGCGCGACCGGCAGACCTGCGGCCCGATACCCTTTCAGGGTGAGCCTGCGACTCCATGACACCGCGACCCGCTCGGTGCGGGACTTCGTCCCGCGTGTGCCCGGTGAGGTCGGCATCTACTTGTGTGGGCTCACCGTGCAGTCGCCGCCACACATCGGCCACCTCCGGTCGGCCGTCAACTACGACGTACTCCGTCGCTGGCTGATGCGCTCCGGCTACCGGGTCACCTTCATCCGTAATATTACGGACGTCGATGACAAGGTGCTGACAAACTCGGCGAAGGCCGGCGAGCCTTTCTGGGCGCTGGCCTACTCAAACGAGCGGATCCTCTCTGATCACTACTCGCGGCTGGGTGTGCTGGACCCCACGTACGAGCCCCGAGCGACCGGCCACATCACGGAGATGCACGACCTGATCGCGACGCTCATCTCGGACGGGCATGCGTACCCCGCCGAGGACGGCTCGGCTGATGTCTACTTCGATGTGAAGAGCTTCGATCGGTACGGGCATCTGTCCGGGCAGAAGCCGGACAGCATGCAACCGGCCGAGGACGGGCCCGAGCGCGCAAAGCACGACCCGCGTGACTTCGCGCTGTGGAAGGGTGCCAAGCCGGACGAGCCGGTCGAGGCGCAATGGCCCTCGCCGTGGGGGCGCGGCCGGCCGGGCTGGCACATCGAGTGCTCGGCGATGTGCTGGCGCTATCTGGGCCCGGAGTTCGATATTCACGGCGGCGGGCTGGACCTGGTCTTCCCGCATCACGAGAACGAGGTGGCGCAGTCGCAGGCGGCGGGCCTGCCCTTCGCCCGGTTCTGGGTGCACCACGGACTGCTGAACCTCGGCGGCTCCAAGATGAGCAAGTCGGACGGGAACGTCATCGACCTCCCGTCGATCATGGCCCTGGGTGTGCGGCCGGTGGAGCTTCGGTACTACCTCGCGGCTCCCCAGTACCGCTCGGTGATCGACTACTCCGAGGAGGCGCTGCGCGAGGCCGCCTCGGCGTACCGGCGCATCGAGAATTTCGCCGAGCGCGCCTCAGAGCGGTTCGGTGCCGGCGAGCCGGGCGTATTGTGCGCCGAGTTCGTCGAGGCGATGGACGACGACCTGAACACCTCCGGGGCCCTCGGCGCCGTCCACGATGTGGTGCGGGAGGGCAACACGGCCTTGGCCGCGGGCGAGGACACCACGGCCCAGGGCGCGCTGGCGAGCGTACGAGGGATGCTGGACGTGCTGGGGCTGGACCCGCTCTCTCCACAGTGGTCCTCTGGCGGTTCCTCGGAGGGGCTGCGGCCGGTAGTGGACTCGCTCGTTGCGCTTGCGCTGGAGCAGCGCGCCGCAGCCCGTACCCGCAAAGACTGGGCCGCGGCCGACGCCGTCCGCGACCGGCTCAAGCAGGCCGGCGTCGTGACCGAAGACACGGCGCACGGTCCACGCTGGACTATCGAAGGACGCTGAGGCGATGCCGGGAAACTCACAGCGGCGCGGCCGGCGAACCACCGCCAAGAAGGGTGCATCGGCCGGCACGGGCGGCAAGAACCGCGAGCGGCTCAAAGGCCGCGGAAAGACCCTGCCGGCCGACGAGCGACCGTGGCACAAGGGCTACTCGGGCGACGAGCAGTTGCCGTCGCGTACCGCCTGGAAGCAGGAGAAGGAGCGGCGGGCGGCCTCCGCCGAGGGTCGGGCGCCTAAGGTAGGCGTGCCCGGCACGAAGTCGACGACCCGGGCGGGTGCGTCGCGCGCCGGCGGGGGCGGTGCGGTCCGAGGTGCCGGGGCGGGTCGCGGCGCGGGGGGCCGAGGTGGCGGGGGGCGTGCCGCCGGTCCGGCGCGGACTGCGCCGCGGGTGGCCCCCGGTCGCCGCTCTGCTCCCCCCCATGGGGCAGCTGAGTTGCTCCTTGGCCGCAACCCGGTGCTCGAGGCGCTGCGCACCCACGTTCCGGCCACGGCGCTCTACGTCGCCCTGGGCGTCGACATCGACGACCGCGTGACGGAGATCGCCCGGACCGCCGGGGATCGGGGCATACCCGTACTCGAAGTCAGTCGCGCCGAACTGGACCGCATGACGGGCGGGGTGCTGCATCAGGGCGTAGGCCTGCAGGTGCCGCCGTTCGCCTACGAGCCCTTTGACGATCTCCTGGCCGCCGCGTCCGAGGCGGTCGCGCCGCTGCTGGTGGCGCTCGACGGCGTGACCGACCCGCGCAACCTCGGTGCGGTCGTGCGGTCGGCGGCGGCGTTCGGCGCGCACGGCGTCTTCCTGCCGGAGCGGCGAGCGGCCGGTATGACGGCGACGGCGTGGCGGACCTCGGCCGGCGCCGCGGCCCGGTTGCCGATAGCACAGGTGACCAACCTGACCCGCTCGTTGAAGCAGTGCCAGGAGTCGGGTTTCACCGTGGTCGGCCTGGACGCCGATGGCGCGACGTCGGTGTATGACCTCGAGGCGGCCATCGGGCCGCTGGTGGTAGTGGTCGGCTCGGAGGGGCGAGGGCTGTCCCGACTCGTCGGCTCGACGTGTGACCTTAGGGTGAGCATCCCGATGACGGCCACGGTGGAGTCGCTGAACGCCTCGGTGGCGGCCGCCGTCACGCTCGCGGAAGTTGCCCGTCGGCGCGCCGGCTCGGTTTGAGTGAATCTAGAAGAGTTGTTGTAGCCAGAGCGCAATAACTCGACTAGATCCATTCGCTCGAGTGGGCCATGCTGGCACTGTGCACAGAGTGCCCATGCGTGGACGCCCGTGGGGACCCGCCGACCGGACCGGCGGACCCCTCGATCAGGTGCTGGACGAGGTACGGCGCCACTTCCCTGACCTGGTCGTCGAGCGGCTGCCGGACGACAACCTCTACTTCCTCGGCGACGAGTTCGGCCTCGACCGGGTGCAGGTCGCGTGCGCGACGGACGGCCGGGCGCCGTTTCTCGTGGAGAACGGCGGAGCGGTCGAGACGTGGGATGTCGAGGAGGCTGCGGCGGTCATCCGAAGCTGGCTGAGTGAGGCGCCATGACGGTGGTTCTGTGGCCCGTGGCCAACGAGCAGGTGCTCTCCGGCTTGCTAGATCTTGCGGCGCACGACGCATCTCCGGACGGGGTGATGCCGCCGGTTGAGGGTCCTCCCGGATGGACTCCCGAGAACATGGAGGCTTTTCGCGAGTTTCACCGGGCGCGGTTCGGTGGTCTGGACGGAGCGGCGCGCACGGTGATGTACGCGATCCTCGTGGATGCAAACGTCGTCGGCATGATCCGTCTATCGCGCCTCGACGAGCCGGAGACCATGGAGACGGGTATCTGGGTCGGGCGGTCCTATCGGGGCAGGGGTTTCGCGGCGGCTGCGCTAGAGGCTCTCCTGGTTGAGGCGGGCGCGGCTGGTGCCCGTACGGTGATCGCCGAGACGACGCCTGGCAACGCCGCTGCGCTCGGAGTCCTGCGGCGCCGGGGGGCGGTGCTCACAGAGGAGTCCGGCAAGGTCCGCGCCTCGATGGCCGTGCCACCGGCGTGCATAGACGCGATCGCTCGCGTCGAACCTAGTGGGGCGTGGCCGTGTACTCCTCGACGCGGTCCAACCACTCATTGACCAGCGCTCGGAACAGCCCCTCCTGCTCGACGCTCAGATCGTGCCCGGCGCGATCCAGCACGGCAAAGGTCGCCCGTGGGAAGTTCTCGATGAGTTCCCAGGCCTCCTCGTACCCACAAATCGAGTCCTGCCGACCCGTCAAGATCAATGTCGGGCCGGGGAAGCGCTGCGGTAGTCCATCTCCGCCTTCGTCTCCGTCGCCGCGTCCGTCGACATCGAACAAGTACGCGTAGTTTCCGGCGAGCCGCGCCAGGAAACGCTGGTCGGCGGCGGCGAGGCCGGGCTTGACGGCGGCTCTGAACGCGGCCAGGGTCGCTGGCCCTTGGACGACGGCGACCTGCGCCCAGGTCTCTTCGTCCGCTTCGAGGGCAGCCACCGACGCCGGGTCGCTGACGAGAACCTGGTGCGGTGGCAGCCTGCGCTTCGTACGATCCGGCTCGGGATGCCTCTCACGCTGCATTCCACTGTGTCTCCTTCGCACGACTCGATCCGTGTCCGGATCCTGCCACGTCCCGGGTCCCAGGGACCGTGCTGGAGCCATGACTGCCTGGCGCTGAGCGTCAACGAGTGAGGGAGTACGTTTTCCGGGTGTTCGAGGAACTCGTGCGCTCGTGGGACGGCGAGGGCGTGGTCGTCCACTTCGACCAGCCGAGCGGGGCGTGGATGTTCGTTTGTGTGCACTCCACCCGCCGCGGACCGGCGGGCGGCGGCACCCGGATGAAGACGTACGCTGCGCCGGCCGACGCCCTGGCGGATGCGATGCGGCTGTCTGCGGCGATGACTTTCAAGATGGCCTGCGTCGACATGCCGTTTGGCGGCGGTAAGGCGGTGCTCGCTGTTCCCGGCCCGCTCGACGGCGAGGAACGCCGCGGCCTCCTCCTTCGTTATGCAGACCTCGTCAATGTGCTCAGCGGGAACTATTACACCGGGCCCGACGTGAACACATCCATAGCGGACATGGACATCATCGGCGAGCGGTGCCCGTACGTCTTCTGCCGAAGCGAGGGTCGAGGCGGCTCGGGTGATCCTGGCCCGCACACTGCCCGGGGGGTCTTTCACGGCATCCGCGCCAGTGTGTGGCAGGTGTTCGGCACCGCTGACCTGGCGGGACGCGTCGTTCTCGTCCAGGGCGTCGGTGATGTCGGCGCGGCGCTCGCGAGACAGCTTGCCGAGGCGGACGCGCGCGTACTCATCTCCGACGTCGTTGCCGCCCGCGCACTCGATCTTGCTGGTCAGATCGGCGCGAACGTCGTTGCACCGGACCAGGCGAGCAGCGTTGAGTGCGACGTGTATGCACCCTGCGCACTTGGCGGGACGCTTGGTGCGCAAAGCATTCCCCGGCTCCGCTGTGGCGTCGTCGCAGGCTCGGCCAACAATCAGCTCGCGGAGCCGGAGGACGCCGAGCGCCTGCGGGACGCGGGGATTCTCTACGCGCCTGACTTTGTCATCAACGCAGGTGGAGTGCTCTACGCGTGGGGCGTCGAGAGGCTGGGCTGGACCCGCGACACAGTCGACGTACGGCTCGAAGGGATCGGGAACACACTTGCGGAGATCTATGCGCGCGCCGACGCGGCGGGGATCACGACAGCGGCAGCCGCCGATGATCTCGCCCGCAGCCGATTGAGTTAAGCCCGGCCACGTGCAGATTGGCGGGACACCTTCCGCAGGACCTCACACGTACGTCGCGATAACGATGGAGATCGATAGACAGGCATCTCGGCAGCCACCAAGGCGGCGTAAGTGACTGGGGGAGTCACTGAATTGATGTCCGCTGCGGTATGGCCATTGAATTGGCCTTCTGGAGATCGCCCACAGAGTTCTGACCTGGGGTCATTTGAGCCGGAGGTCGGGATTGAACCGACGACCTACCGCTTACAAGGCGGTTGCTCTACCACTGAGCTACTCCGGCATCGTCGCCTGTGCGATGGTACGCCAGCAAGCCTCCGCGGCCGGCGAGCCCACGGGCCGTCGCAGCCCGCCAGGCGTACAAGATTGTTTTCGGCTTTGGCTCGCACAGAGATCGAAATACACGCATAGGCGCCTAAGGAATCTTGAAGTCCACTGTCTCGACACAGCAACGGTTGCGGCCATCCCCGACCGACCACGCTGTGAGCAGGGCTTGGCAACTGGCTATGGCGACCTCTACGGTGACAGCAACCGTCGCGTCGGTGGTCCGCCGGCACGGCACTTTCACTCGGATCGTCCGGCACGTTCCTGCCGGTGAAAGGACGTACCTTCAGCATGGCTACCGTCACGTACGCTAAGGCCTCCCGGATCTACCCGGGCAATCCCCGACCTGCTGTCGACTCGCTCGACCTGCAGATCGCGGACGGCGAATTCCTCGTACTGGTCGGCCCCTCCGGTTGTGGCAAGTCCACCAGCCTGCGCATGCTCGCTGGCCTGGAGGAGATCGACTCGGGCGCGATCTACATCGACGAGACCGACGTCACCAACGTTCCCCCGAAAGCGCGGGACATCGCCATGGTGTTCCAGAACTATGCGCTCTACCCGCACATGACCGTGTACGAGAACATGGCCTTCGCCCTCAAGCTGCGAAAGACCCCTAAACCGGAGATCGATCGTCGGGTCAAGGACGCCGCTCGTCTGCTCGACATGGACGAGGGTCTGCTCGGCCGCAAGCCGAAGGCGCTCTCCGGTGGCCAGCGGCAGCGGGTCGCGATGGGCCGCGCCATCGTACGGGAGCCCCAGGTCTTCCTCATGGACGAGCCGCTGTCGAACCTCGACGCCAAGCTCCGAGTCCAGACCCGGGCTCAGATCGCCGCGCTGCAGCAGCGGCTCGGTGTCACCACCGTCTACGTCACGCATGACCAGGTCGAGGCGATGACGATGGGCGACCGCGTCGCGGTCCTGCTCGACGGCATACTGCAGCAGGTCGATGCGCCGCGCGCCCTGTACGACCGGCCGGCCAACATGTTCGTTGCCGGTTTCATCGGCTCGCCGGCCATGAATATCCGCACCGTCAGGCTCACCGACACTGGGGCCGACTTCGGCGGGTTGCTGGTCCCGCTCACCAGCGAGCAGGTCGCCGCGGCCCGTGCCGATGGCGGCAACGACAAGGTCACCGTCGGCTTCCGGCCAGAGCACACCGAGCTCGTCGGAGCGAGTGACGGCGGTATCCCGGTCGTGGTCGAGCTGGTCGAGGAGCTCGGCTCCGACGCCTACGTCCACGGACACGCGGCACTCAACGGCGACTCCACCAAGGACACCCTCGTGGTGCGTACCGACGGCAGGGTCGTGCCCCGCATGGGCGAGACCGTCTTCCTCCGACCGCGCGTCGGCTCGCATCACGTCTTCCACGCCGTCACCGGCGACCGCCTCTGACCCATCACGCGAACGAGGGCGGCCACCCGTGGCCGCCCTCGCTCCGTTCGCTCCAAGATCGCCGTGATCACGCGCTGACCGTCGCCAAAACGCGTCGATCATGACCTCCAGGTCATGATCGACGGAGGGGTGGTTAGCGTGGGGGCGTGACGGTACGGGCACCGGGGCGAGCGGCTCGGTTCGCGCTTCGCCCCGTCAGCCCAACGGGTTGGTGGCCCGATCTAGTGCTGCTCGCCGGACTCGCGGCCGTCACCGGTTTGGTCGCGCTCGCGCCGGTCCGCTCGCTCGACCTAGCCGTCCGCGACATCTCCGACGCGCATCGCCCCGACTGGGCGGAGAACACCGCCGAACTGCTCAATCGCCTCGGCTCCGGCGGGCTGCTCGCGGCGGCGGCTCTGCTGATCGCCGTCGTCGTCGCACTCGTCCGCCGGTCACCCTGGCCGATCGCTCCGGTCGTCGCCGCCTTCCTCCTGACCGGCATCGTCATCCAGCCGCTGAAGCTGCTCTTCCACCGCGCGGCTCCGCATTCGACGCTGCCAGACGACATCGAGGTGCGCCTGTTCAGCCAGCCCGACGGGCTGTCCTACCCCTCGGGTCATGCCGTCAACACGATCGTCTGGTACGGCCTGATCTGCCTGCTTCTTGCGGCCTGGCTACGCCCGGCGCTGCGGACCTGGGTGCGCTGGGTGCCGCCCATCGTCGTCGGCTTCACCGCGACGTACCTCGGCTACCACTGGCTTACTGACATGTTCGCCGGCCTCTGCCTCGGCGTACTCATCGATCGCACCATCGCCCGCACCCCTTGGCCCGCCCTCCGCGAAACCGCCGTAGGCGCGTGATCGCATGAGCGTGTGGGATCGTCCGTTCCAGGCGGGCCCGCACGACACGGGGAATCCCACAAAGATCTCCCAACCATCTGGCAGCACGGGAACTAGACGCGGACCACGTCGATGCCGGCGGCGGTGAAGGGGGCGATATCGGCGTCGGTCGCGTCGGCGTCGGTCACCAGCGTGTGTACCTTTTCGGCCGGGCAGACCCGGGCGAAGGCGTGCTTGCCGAGTTTGGATGAGTCCGCGATCACGACGATCCGGCGGGCGCGCGACGCGAGCAAGCTGTTCATGGCCGCCTCACCCTCGTGGTGGGAGGCGGCACCGAGGGCCGCGTCGAACCCGTCAACCCCCAGGAACGCCAAGTCGAGGGTGAGCTCCCGAAGGATCCCGGTCGCGAGCGGGCCGACCAGCTCGTAGGACTGCGGCCGGATCACCCCGCCGGTCACCACGATCTTCATGCGCGATCGCACGATCAGCTCGTTGGCGATGTTCAGCGCGTTGGTCACGATCGTGAGCTGGGGACCGTCCGCGCCGGTGCCCGAGAGGTCTGGCCGGGCCGCGAGCGCGCGCGCCACCTCGGTCGTGGTGGTACCCCCGGTTAGGCCGACGACCATGGCGGGCGCCACCAGAGCAGCCGCAGCCGCGCCAATGCGCTGCTTCTCCGGAGCGTGCTTCGCCGACTTGTAGCGCAACGGCAGGTCGTACGAGACGCCGTTGACCACGGCACCGCCGCGCGTGCGCGTGATCATCTGCTGCTGCGCGAGCTGGTCGAAGTCGCGCCGGATGGTGGCCTGGGAGACCACGAGGCGATCCGCCGCGTCCTCCACGGTGATCCGACCCGTCTCAGTCAGTAGCTCCAGGAGCGCGTTCCAGCGCGCGTAGCGGTCCACGTCGACCTCCTCAGAGTCCGCGCGCCACCCTGCTGCGCATCGGTGAGCGCTCGTGCACAATGATGCGCGAAACACCCCCGGAACGTCGAGTCAGGTGCGCGAATGACACATGAGAAGTCCGGCGTGGCGATCGCCGTCGATGTCGGGGGTACCGGCATCAAGTGCGCCCTGGTCGACAGCGCCGGCGAGGTCCGGCGCACGCAGCGGTACCCGACGGGTCGCGAACGGGGCCCCGACGTCGTCGTCGACACTATCGTCGGCGTGGCCGCGGACCTCACGACCGCGGCGTGGCTCGATGGGCTTACCCCGGTCGCCGTCGGCGTCGTCGTGCCCGGCATCGTCAACGAGGCGGCCGGCGTGGCCGAATGGTCGGCCAACCTCGGCCTACGCGACGTGCCGCTACGCGATCTCGTCGCCAAACAGGTCGGCCTCCCAACCGCGCTGGGCCACGACGTACGGGCGGGCGCGCTCGCCGAGGCTCGGCTCGGCGCCGGCCGTACGACGCGGCGCATGCTCTTCGTCGCGATCGGCACCGGCATCGCCGGCGGCTTCGTCGTCGACGGCCGAGTCGACCCCGGCGCCCATGGCGCAAGCGGCGAGATCGGCCACGTCGTCGTGCGCACCGGTGCCGACGCGCGAGACTGTGAGTGCGGCGGGCGGGGCTGCCTCGAGGCGTACTCATCGGCGGCGGCGATCGGGCGGGCCTACGGCGCCGACGGGGTAAGCGCCGCAGAGGTGGCGGCGCGGGCGGCGGCTGGCGAGCCGCGGGCCGCTGCGGTCTGGGCGGAGGCGGTCGACGCTCTCGCCGACGGGCTCCTCGCCGGGATTGCGCTCTTCGACCCAAGGGTGATCGTCCTCGGCGGCGGGCTCGCCGAGGCCGGCCAGATCCTGCTGGATCCACTCATGCACGCGCTCGAGCAGCGGCGGACCTTTCACCGACTGCCGATCATCGCCCGTGCCGAACTCGGAGACGAGGCCGGCTGCCAGGGCGCGGCGATCCTCGCCCTCGATCTCGTCCGCGCCGACTGGTGAGCGACGTGCACGAATGAGCCAGGTACCCGAATGAGCCAGGTACCCGAATGAGCCAGGCATTACGCGGTCGCGTGGTCACGCCGGACGGCGTGATCGAGGACGGCGTGGTCCGGATCGCGGCCGGCCGCATCACCGACGTGCGCCCCGCCGGGCGTACCAGAGTCATCTCCGCGACGGCGGCTTGGATCCTGCCCGGCTTCGTCGACATCCACGTCCACGGCGGCGGCGGGCACACCTTCACCACCGGCGACCCCGCGCAGGCCCGCGCCGCCGCCGCGTTCCACGCCCGGTATGGGACCACAACCATGCTCGCGAGCCTCGTCACCGCTCCGCGCGAGCTGCTGCACGAGGCCACCGTGGCGCTCAGGCCGCTGGTCGACGAGGGGGTGCTCGCCGGGCTGCACCTGGAGGGGCCGTACCTATCCCCGGCCCGCTGCGGCGCCCAGAATCCGGCCTACCTGCGCGACCCGGACCTAGCCGAGCTGGGCCACCTGCTCGATCTCGGGGGCGTGCGAATGGTGACTCTCGCCCCGGAGCTGCCCCGCGCTTTGGAGGCGATCCGCCTGCTCCGGCGACGTGGCGTGGTCGCGGCGATCGGACACACCGACGCGACGTACGAGCAGACGCTCGCCGCCGTCGAGGCCGGGGCGAGCGTCGGCACGCATGTGTGCAACGCCATGCGGCCGGTGCACCATCGAGATCCTGGACCCATCGTGGCGTTGCTCGACGCGCCGGGCGTGGTGTGCGAGCAGGTCGCCGACGGCGTGCACCTGCACGACGGGATGCTGCGACACACCGTACGAGCAGCGGGACCCGACCGGGTCGCGCTCGTCACCGACGCCATGGCGGCTGCCGGCATGCCGGACGGCGAGTATGAGCTCGGCGGCCAGGCCGTCCGCGTCGCGGGTGGCGTGGCAAGGCTCGCGAACGACGGCACCATCGCTGGCAGCACGCTGACGATGGATGCCGCACTCCGCCGCACGGTCCACAGTGGAGTGGGTATCGCCGCCGCCTCGGCCATGGCATCGACGACCCCGGCGCTAGCACTGGGGCTCGAGGAGGAGGTGGGCGCGATCGTACCCGGGCTGCGCGCCGACCTCGTGCTCCTCGACGACGAGTTACGTGTGATCGACGTGTTCCGCCGGGGTCGGCGACACCCAGTCTGACCTGCGTTGTTTCGGCGCGGACGCTCGCTTGCGCGGCACTTCTACCCTAGTGTGCGGCTTGTGGACGTCCCCGCCGCCGACGTTAGCCCCACGGCGTTGGACTGGCGCACCGTCGCCGACATCATCACGGCTACGGTCCTGCCCGATGCGGTCGAAAACGACGCGGCCGCCATCCTCGACGCAGTCGACGCGACGGTCATCGACGATTCAGCGAAGGACCAATCGCGTCTGAGCGACCGGCAGCGGGCAATCCTTGAGTTCGAGCGGCAGTGGTGGCGCCAACAAGGCGCCAAGGAACAAGCCATCCGGGAACACTTCGAGATGTCGCCGACTCGTTACTATCAGGCGCTCAACGCCTTACTCGACCTTCCGCAGGCGCTCAGCTACGACCCTACCCTGGTACACCGGCTGCAACGGCTGCGTACGTCGGCACTACGCACGCGGCGCCTTCGCTGAGGGGTCAGCTTCGAGTGTCGGCTTCCTGACCTGGCACGATGTGGCGCTCACCGGTCACACTCGACGGCACAACCAAGATCCGCGACGGTCGTGAGATGGTGCGTCGCAGAATGCTTCATGGGGCGGCGCTAATGGTCTGCTCTTCCGAACCGACAGGGACGGCCACGTGACCGCCATAGAGGCGGGCAGGTACGAAACGCTCGAGTTCAGATTCACCGAAGGTGAGGGCTGCTGAGATGGGAACCAACGCCTCACGGCTGGCCACGGCGCTCGCCGCCACCGGCCTGGTCGTCCTGGTGGCTGCCGGGTGCGACGGGGGAACACCCAGCGGCGGGCCAACGCCCGGCCCGGGCACGCCGACGGGCACAGGTCCATCGGCCACAGTGTCCACGAGCGCCAGCCCCACCCTCTCGCCGACGCCTCCGCCGACCGACCCCGCCATCGTGTTCGCCGCGGACGGCATCGGTGCCTACGTCATCGGCACGGCCTTGTCCGATCTGTCCGGCCGCGGCCTGATCACCGGTGTCTTCGAGAGCCAACTCTGTGCCGACTCCAAGGGCGCCAACGCGACGGGCCGGTACGCCGGACAACTCACCTTCTCGTTCCTGGCCAACCGGCTCGTGGCGGTCCACACCACCGCACCCGGACTGGTGACGCCGTCGGGGGCCCGCGTGGGCATGTCGCTCGCCGCGATCCAGGACATCTACGGCAGTCGTGGCACCCTGATCACGGGTACGCACGGTAACAAGGCATTGGTGGTACGGGTCCCGGCCTCCGGTCTGGCCATCGTGTTCTACCTCGACCCGACCAACACCAAGGTGGCGTCGATGAGCGGGGGCGAGGCCCAGCGCCTCGAGGACGCGGCCCGAACGGGAGAAGGTTGCTGAGACCAGCCTGAGACGTAGTCACCCTCCAGGGTTTCCACTGACGTTCCCGGGCCCGTGGCGTCGTACCGTGGTGCCCATGCCCATCCGCCTGCCGCGCCTACGCGTCACTCGCCGACGCGTCGTCAGTGGCTCCGTGATAGTCGTCGCGGTCGCCGCCTTGATCACCTGGGCGGCCTGGCCCGCGCCCCGTACGTTCACGACCACCGAAGAGACGCTCACCGTGTTCTCCGGACCGCGCGGCGACGAACCGGTCAACCTGGACACGACCCTCTACCTGCCGAAGTCGGCCAGCGCCGCCACGCCGGTGCCGGCTATCCTGCTCGCTCACGGCTTTGGCGGGACCAAGCGGAGCGTCGCGGAGGACGCGGCGGATTTCGCCGGGCGCGGGTACGCCGTACTGACGTGGACCGCCCGGGGCTTCGGTCTCAGCGGCGGGCAGATCCACCTCGACAGCCCGGATTACGAGGTGCGCGACGCCCAGCGGCTCATTGACTGGCTCGCCGCCCGGCCCGACATCGTCAAGGACCGGGGCGACCCGAAGGTGGCCGCGGTCGGCGGGTCCTATGGAGGCGCTCTGGCTTTGATGCTGGCGGCGCAGGACAGCCGGGTCGACGCGATCGTGCCGATGATCACCTGGAACGACCTGGCTCGGTCGTTCCTTCCTGAATCCTCGGGCGGCGGCCCGGCGGAGGGTGTGTTCAAGAAGCAGTGGGCAGGCCTCTTCTTCGGCGGCGGGGGCCTTGGCATCGGTGGCGATGGCCCACTTCCACCGCAAGGCCTGCCGGCGACGCTGCCGGAAGGGCTTCCGCCGAACCTCATGGAGATGCTGGCGTCGCTGGATCCCGCCTGCGGGCGGTTCGCCAAGGATGTCTGCGCCGCCTATCACGATGTCGCGACCACCGGCCGCGCCAGCGACGCGACGATCGCGCTGCTCCGGCGCTCCAGCCCGGCGCAGACGCTTAACAAGATCAAGGCGCCGACGCTGCTCATCCAGGGGCAGGCGGACTCGCTATTCCCGCTCAGCGAGGCTGAGGCCAACTTCCGCGGCATCGCCGCCAACGGCACGCCGGTGCGAATGGACTGGTTCACGGGCGGCCACGACGGCGGGCAGGGCCCTCGATCCGACCGGGACCGCCTGCGTTACCTCACCATCACCTGGCTCGACTATTACCTGCAGGGCAAGGGCGAGAAGCCGGACGCCGGCTTCACGTTCTCCCGGGTCACCGGCTTCGACGCCGACACCCGACGGATCACCACCTCGGGCTTCTCGACCGACATCTTCCCCGGATCGGCCGACGTGCCCGAGGCGAGGACCGTGACCGTGGACGGGCCGCCGCAGCGGATCGCCAGCCCGCCGGACGGCAATCCAGCCGCCATCACCACCCTGCCCGGCACCGGCAGTGGCAGCTTCTCGAGCTTCCTTGCGGGTGTGTCGCTCGAGATTCCCGGCCAGCACGCGGACTTCTACTCCGAGCCGCTCCCGACCAACCTCGACGTGGTCGGCACGCCCACGATCAAGATCCGGGCCGCGTCACCGACCGGCGAGGCGGTTCTCTTCGTCAAGCTCTACGACTACGACCCCGACGCAGGAAGCAACCTGCCGTTCGGCCTCGCGGCGCCGGTTCGGCTCACCGGACTGCCGAGCTCAATCGACGAGGCCCAGCCGGTCACGGTCACGCTGCCGACAATCGCGCACCGCTTTGAGGCCGGTCACCGGTTGCGACTTACGGTCGCCACGTCCGACCAGGCGTACACGACTCCGGTGGCGCCGGCGACCTACGTCGTGGGGCTACCAGCCTCCGGAGCCGCGGTCACCCTGCCCCAGCTCCCCGGCTCACCCATCACCAATCCCGATGTGATCTGGCGTTACGTGCTCGCCGCGGTCGCGGCAGCGATCGTGTTCGGCGTCATCGTCGCGCTCGTCGTGGCGCGCCTACGCCGCCGGCGCAACGCGGTCTCAGTCGTCGAGGAGTTCGCGGACACGCCACTCGTCGTGCGTGGGCTGCGCAAGGTGTACGGAGACGGTTTCGTCGCAGTCTCCACTGTGGACTTTACTGTCGAGCGTGGACAGGTAGTCGGGATGCTCGGGCCGAACGGCGCCGGCAAGACCACCACGCTGCGGGTCCTGCTCGGCATGACGCAGGCGACCAAAGGAGAAATCCTGGTCTTCGGCCATCACCTCAAGCCCGGGGCCGACGTGCTCACCCGGCTGGGTGCGCTCGTTGAGGGTCCCGGTTTCCTGCCCCACGTAACGGGGCTGCACAACCTCAAGCTGTACTGGCGCTCGACCGGACGGCCAGAGGCCGAGGCCCGCCTCGAGGAGGCATTGGAGATCGCCGGCCTGGGCGACGCGATCCACCGGAAGGTCCGCAAGTACAGCCACGGGATGAAACAGCGCCTGGCCATCGCGCAGGCGATGCTCGGCATGCCGGAGCTACTGGTGCTCGATGAACCGACCGACGGCCTCGATCCGCCACAGATCGCCGAGATGCGAAAGGTGCTGCGCGCCTACGCCACCGACGGCCGGGCCGTGCTGGTCTCGTCGCACCTGCTGGCTGAGGTCGAACAGACCTGCACCCACGTCGTGGTCATGCACAAGGGCGAGGTGGTCGCGGACGGACCCGTTGAGGATGTCGTGGGCGACTCGCCCATCTCGCTGTTCGACGTCTCCGATGTGCCGGCGGCGTCCGCTGTGCTCGGCCAGCTGTCGGGCATCCGCTCGATCGCGCCGGACGGCCGAAACGGGCTCGTCGTGGATCTGGACGGGACCTCCCGTACGGACGCGGTGGCGGCACTGGTGCGGGCCGGGGTCGGCGTCGACCGGGTCGTGCCGCGACGCCGCCTCGAAGACGCCTTCCTCACCCTGGTCGGCGGCGATTCGACTGAGCCTGAATCCGCCCACAAGCTCGCAGAGGTAGGTGGAGAGCGATGACAACGTCAACGATGCCGGCGCGGACCTCGCCGGTCACGACGTTCTCGGTCGCCACGGAGCTGCGGCGCCAGGCTAGCCGACCACGGACTCGGATCGCGCTGGCGTTTATGTTGGCGCTTCCGCTGATCATCCTCGGCGCGTTCGAGTTCGGCGGCGGCGACGGCGATGACGACGGTGGCGGTGGCGGGGCGTTCTCCAGCCTCGTGGATGTCGCGACTGCCGGCGGCGCCAACTTCGCCCTGTTCACCATTCTGGTGTCATCCTCCTTCCTGCTGGTCGTGGTCTTCGCGCTGTTCTTCGGCGACACGATCGCGAGCGAGGCGAGTTGGGGGAGTCTGCGTTACCTGCTGGCGATCCCGGTGCCACGGGCCCGCCTGCTCGGGGTCAAGGCGACCGTCTCGGTGATCTACGCTGCGCTGGCGCTGGTGCTGCTGGTCGGCACCGCGCTGTTGGCCGGCACCCTGCGCTACGGCTGGAACCCGCTGCGCTCGACCATCGCAGACCAACTCAGCGCGGGCGAGGCACTGGGCCGGGTCAGCGCCGCGACCGGCTACATTGGACTGACGCTGCTCGTGGTCGGGGCGCTGGCGTTCCTGTTGTCCGTCTCCACGGATGCGCCGCTCGGCGCCGTCGGCGGCGCGGTGCTGCTGCAGATCGTGTCGAGCATCCTCGACCAGATCGAGGCCCTCGGAGCGATCCGCGACTATCTGCCGACCCATTACAACGACGCGTGGATCGGGCTGCTCTCGACGCCCGTGCAGGTGGACACCATGGTGCGCGGGGCCATCTCCGCCCTACTTTACTCCGCCCTCTTCTTCGGGCTCGCCTTCTGGCGCTTCCTTCGAAAGGACATCGTCTCGTAGTTGGCTTCTCGCGCATGGCTCTCCAACGTCATCAGTGAGCGAGACGGTAACCAGGGATCGTGATCATGGGAGGCCGGTCGGGCCAGGTTATATCAGCGTCGACCGGGCTCGCCACACCGTCCACCCGATGGAACTGGGTGAGCGTGCTCCATAGTGGATGATCGGGTGAGACTCGCCGGAGCACCGTATGCAGAATTGTCGCCGCCATCCTTCCCAGCGCGGCGGTGTCCTGGTGACCGTGCGTCCGTTCGCCCAGGTCGACCTGCGCCACCGCGTCCAGCCCGTGTGCCGCGACCGTGTCGATCAGTAGCGCGGTCTCGACTCCGTACCCGGCCGCGAACGGCATTGTCTCCAGCAGCGAGCGACGGGCGGCGTACTCGCCGGCCAGCGGCTGGACCACACCGGCCAGCTCGGGCAGTAGCGCCCCCAACAGTGGCCGGGCCATGAGCTCGGTGACCCGGCCACCGCCGGCGGCGGCGACGTCCAGCAGCGGCCGGTCGTAGAACGCCTTGACCATCAGCACCGAGTCGTCGTTGAGCAGCGGGCCCAGCAGCCCGGTGACGTAGTGCTCGCCGAAGTCGGTGAGGTCGGCGTCGATGTAGACGAGGATGTCTCCGGTCGTCACGTGTAGCGCCTTCCAGAGCACCTCGCCCTTGCCGGCGTACGAACCCACCTCCGGCAGGATGTCGTCACGGTGGTGGACGTCCGCGCCCGCATCGACAGCGACCTTGGCGGTCTGGTCCACCGAGCCCGAGTCGATCACGACAACCTCGTCCACGAGCCCCGTGCCGTCGGCCAGGCGGCGGACGCCCGCGATGATCTCCCCGACTGTCGGCTCCTCGTCGAGCGCCGGCAGCACCACGCTCACCCGAACGGCGCCTTTGTGCTCCACCAGTCGCTCGGACGGCCAGTCGGCAGCGGCACTCGTACGACGGTCGAACCACTTCGCGGCAGCAGGATGCACACCCTCACGCTAAGGGCCCGTCGCGGGCCGGGTCAGCCGGACCGGCGCGGCGGGCAGGCGGCGGGGCCGGCGCAGGGCCGGGGTCGGGCCGGCGTTGGGCTGGCGTTCGGCCGGCGCGCCGCGCCGGCCCGGGGTGGAGATTGGGCCGCGCGACGGATAGCCTGCGAAGCCGTGGATGGCTGGGATTCAGAAGACCCGAAAGAGATCGTCGTCGGTGACCGACGGATGCGTGTCGGACGGCGAAGGGCCGGCCGGCGGCCACTCGCCGTGGCGATCACAATCATCCTGGCCGTCGTGCTGGTCGGGCTCGCCATCGGCGGCTACTTCTGGTTCACCCGACCGACCGGCCTCGCGGCCATGCCTAATCCGGCCGTGGTCGCTCCTGGAGGCTTCCGCGCGACTATCGGCGCCAACAACACGATCACCGTAGGCCTGGAGGTCCGCAACACCGCCGAGGCCGCGCTGACACTTATCGAGGCCAGGATCGTCGCACCAGCCGGCCTGACCAGCATCCAACTAGCAATTATCCCGACCGGCGACGGGAATCAGGGCTTCGCGCTGGGCGGCGATCTGCCGGCGACCGCGCCCGTGCAACTGGGCACGACCGCCGCCGACCGCAACGCGATCATCGCCGCCCGGTTCACCATAGATTGCGCCGGCCTGCTCGCGTCGGGCGCCGCGACCGGTGAGCAGATCTTCGTGACTGTCCAGGTCGGAGACCAGCAGCGGGTCGAGGAACTGACTCCGCCCGCCGTCGGCGACCTACCCTGGCTGACCGCCACCGCGCAACGAGCCTGCCTCGACCCGGTCTCCACCGCGTCGCCGGAGCCGCAGCTGCCGCCGCTACCCGACCCGACTTTGACCCCCTAGAACCGGCGCCACTCCCGGCTGACCACGTCTTGTAGGGTGACCCCAACAACTGAAGATCTCATCCAGAGGGGCAGAGGGATACGGCCCGATGAAGCCCCGGCAACCACCGCATAAGCGGCAGGTGCCAAGTCCGTCCCACGATCGTTCGAGGCGTGGGGAAGATGAGAAGGAGTTCCGATGGCATTGCCCGCTGTCCCGCTCGCAGGTTTAGCGGGAGTGTCTGCAGCCCGCTGCTTGATCTGTCGCAACTGTGGCACCGAGGCGCCCCTGCGCGCCCAACACGCCTGCCACAGCTGCTTCGGCCCGCTCGAGATTGGGTACGATTCCGACCTTCTGGCCAGGGTGACCCGCGAGCAGATCGAGGCCGGCCCAAAGAGCATGTGGCGCTATGCCCCGCTGCTACCCGTGGGCCAGGACGCCGCCGAACGGGTGACGCTGGATCCGGGTTACACCCCCTTGGTACGGGCGAGCGCGCTCGCCGATGCGGTCGGTGTCCGGGCGCCGTTGTGGGTCAAGGACGACTCGGCGAACCCCACCCACTCCTTCAAGGACCGCGTCGTGTCGGTCGCCCTCACGGCCGCCCGAGCCTTCGGATTCACCCGGTTCGCCTGCGCATCCACCGGGAATCTCGCCAACTCCGTGGCCGCCCACGCGGCGCGTGCCGGGGTCCCGTCCATGGTCTTCATTCCGGCCGACCTGGAGGCCGGCAAGGTGCTGACGACCGCGGTGTACGGCGGCGACGTGGTCGCGGTCGACGGCTCCTACGACGACGCGAACCGGCTCTGTTCCGAGCTCACCGAGACCGACGAGTTCGAGCAGACGGCGTTCGTCAACGTCAACCTTCGGCCCTTCTATGCCGAGGGCTCGAAGACGCTCGGGTACGAGGTGGCCGAGCAGCTCGGCTGGCGGCTGCCCGCCCAGGTCGTCATCCCGATGGCCAGCGGCGAGCTCCTCACCAAGGTGGACAAGGCATTCGCGGAGCTCGTGGAGTTGGGACTGGTGGGTGCACCACCCGAGGGGTGGCGGGTCTTCGGTGCCCAGTCGTCCGGCTGCAGTCCGATCGCCGCCGCCATGCACGCCGGTGTCGACGAGATCACGCCGGTCAGGCCGACTGGCATCGCCAAGTCACTCAACATCGGCGACCCGGCGGCCGGGCTCTACGCCCTCGAGTCGGTGCGCCGCACCGGCGGCTGGATGGACCACGTGACCGATGACGATATTCGCGAGGGGATCCGGTTGCTGGCCCGGACCACCGGCATCTTCGCGGAGACCGCCGGCGGGGTGACGGTGGCGGTCCTACGCAAGCTGGTGACGACCGGCAAGCTGGACCCGGATGCGGAGACGGTCGTGTTCAACACGGGCGAGGGCCTCAAGACACTCGATGCCATCGACGGCAGCGTCGGTCCGACGTATCGGATACGCCCGTCGTTGCGCGCAGCGAAGGAAGCTCAGCTGATCGGCTGATCCTTTGCGAGGTCAGTAACGGTCAGTGACGGGCATTTGGGCCGACTCTCGCGCGTCATCGCCGATGCGGCAAGCCAAGCTGGCAACGCAGCGTAACGGTCGCGAAGCTGCCAGTTGGAGAAACGGTGACGAAGGTCTTGACGAGGGTGCGGAGGACCGCGCAGGATTCTGCGTGCGGGAGGTTCGTCGCCGCGGCGCCGGCAGGGCGGCGCGAAGTTTCGATGTCAGCGATGGCGTCGGCGCGAGGCTCCTCCCGACCAACGTATGATCCCCGCGATCAAGGAGTTATGGCGGTGGTTGGATCACCAAACCACCGCCATAACTCCTTGATCGCGGTGGTAGGGGTGGCGGCATGCAGGTGCACATCAGGCCGCTCGACGTCAATGACGAGCGCGACATTGAGTCGTCCTTCCGGATCCACGCGGCGGCACAGGCTCACGACGTTCCAGACTTTCCGCCCTGGTCGAGGACGGACCATGTCGGTCGGCTACGCCACCCATGGCCCGGCACCAGTTCCGATACCTGGCTCGCGCTCGGCGACCCTGACGCACGAGGCCTGGTGACGGTCGACCTGCCCAATCTGGACAACACGCATATGGCGATCGTCGAACTCAAGGTGCACCCGGAATACCGCAGACGGGGCGTTGGCACGGCGCTCTACACAACGGCGACCGATTTCGTCCGGGCCAGCGGTCGACGCGTGCTGCAGGGCCACTACGTAACGACGCTGCCCGGTGGAGCGGAGCGCCGCTCACGAGGCGTTCGCCGCGGCGATGGGCGCTAAGGCTGCCCTGCCGGAGATCAGGAGGCGCCTCGACCTAGACATTGTGGATAGAGCGGGGTGGTCCCGACTACTGGCCGATGCCCGTTCGCGCGCATCCGGTTACTCCGTTGTGAGATGGATCGACACCGCCCCTGATGAGACCGTGGGCGACGTGGCCCGCCTCGAAGGACGATTACTGCTCGACGCCCCCATGGGCGATCTGATCGTCGAGGCCGAGAACGTCGACGTCGATCGGATCCGTTCCACCGAGGAGATGCTCCGGCGACGCGGCCGGAGGAGCTACCACGTCGGCGCCCGCCACGATGCCTCCGGCCGCCTCGCCGCCTGGACCATGATTGCCTTCGACGCGGACACCAAGTCCCATGCCTGGCAACACATCACCACCGTCGACCCGGCGTACCGTGGGCACCGACTCGGCCTCGTGGTCAAGATCGAGAATCTACTGTTCACGATCGCCCATGAGCCCGACCTTCAACGCATCAACACCTGGAACGCGACCGAGAACAGCCACATGATCGCGATCAACGAGGCGCTCGGATTCCGGGCGATCGACGGTTGGGTCAGCTGGCAGCACGAGATCTGGCCACGCCACGAATGCATGGCCCAGGCGCGGCCGCCCCGGGCGGCGAGGCATGATGGCCCCATGACGCAGGCAACGACGCTTGGCTCCGCCCACCGCTTCTTCGAAGCTCACCGCGAGACCCTCGACCGCGCGCGCCAGGCGATCGCCGAGCGCTCCTACTGGTCGGCGTACCCCGAGTCGCCGAGCCCCAAGGTGTACGGCGATACCGCCGCCGCCGAGGGGGAGGCCGCGTTCCGCGGGCTCCTCGGTGCCGACTTCCCGCTCGAGCAGCCCGGCACCAAGGGCTGGGTCGCGACCGAGTCCAGCCCGTTCGGAGTCGACCTCGGTGTGCGCTACCCGCACCCCGACGTTGACGAGCTGCTCAATGCGGCGCAGGCGGGCATGGCGGCCTGGCGTGACGCGGGCCCCGAGACCCGGCTCGGCGTCTGCGCCGAGATCCTGCACCGGCTCCACCAGAACATCTTCCAACTGGCCAACGCGGTCCAGTACACGACCGGCCAGGCCTTCGTGATGGCGTTCCAGGCCGGCGGACCGCACGCGCTCGACCGCGCCCTGGAGGCCCTCGCCTACGCGTACGTGGAGATGACCCGTACGCCGGCGAGTGCCGACTGGTCCAAGCCGGCCGGCAAGGGCGAGCCGTTGCGCATGACCAAGACCTTCCACGTGGTGCCGCGCGGGGTCGCGCTGGTCATCGGGTGCAACACCTTCCCAACCTGGAACTCCTACCCAGGCCTGTTCGCATCATTAGCCACCGGCAACGCGGTCGTGGTCAAGCCACACCCACGTGCCGTCCTGCCGTTGGCCATCACCGTGCGGGTCGCGCGGGACGTGCTGACCGATGCTGGCTTCGACCCGAACCTGGTGACGCTCGCCGCCGAGGAGCCCGGCGAAGGCCTCGCGAGCGTCCTCGCCACCCGCCCAGAGGTTCGCATCATCGATTTCACGGGTTCGACCGAGTACGGCGACTGGCTGGAGTCGCATGCGCGGCAGGCAGCCGTCTATACCGAGAAGGCCGGCGTGAACACGATCATCGTTGACTCCACCGACGACTTCGCCGGTATGTGCCGCAATGTGGGCTTCTCCCTAACGCTCTATAGTGGACAAATGTGCACCACGCCGCAGAATATCCTCGTACCGGCGGCGGGAATCGACACCAACGAGGGTCACAAGACCTTCGACGAGGTGGCTGCCGGCATTGCAGGCGCGGTACGCGGGCTGACCGGCGATCCGGCCCGAGCCGTGGAACTGACGGGCGCCATCGTCAACGACGGTGTGCTCCAGCGGGTGGAGCGCGCCCGCGGCGAAGGGGACGTCATCCTGGACTCGACCGCCGTGACGCACCCGACCCACGACGGCGCGATTGTGCGTACACCTCTCATAGTCAAGCTCCCCGCCAACGCCGAAGCGACCTACGGCACTGAGTGGTTCGGTCCCATCTCCTTCGTCATCTCCACCGAGTCCACTGAGGATTCTTTGAAGGTCTTCCGCCGGACCGTCGGCGCCAAGGGGGCGTTGACCGCGTCGGTCTACTCGACGGATCCGGGCGTGCTCGACGCGGCCGAAGTCGCGGCCCTCGACGCGGGGGTGCACCTGTCCTGCAACCTGACCGGTGGGGTGTTCGTCAACCAGTCCGCGGCGTTCTCCGATTTTCACGCGACCGGGGCGAATCCGGCGGCTAACGCGTCTCTGACGGATGGGGCGTATGTCGCGAACCGCTTCCGGATAGTGCAGTCCCGGCGGCACGTCTGATCCCGACGACCCCGGTTCCCCAAAATCGAGACGATCGGCCCACTCCACTGTCCGATTTGGGCTGATGCGGCCTGCGACCGGCTCGTGTAGCGTGCGATATCGGTCACCACTCGCGCTCGCCAGTTCCGCCAAGGTTCTGCCGGGCACTGAGGACGGCGGCCGAAGGAGTCGCAACCGCGACGGCAGGGTACGGCAGTTAGGAAGTGCGCAGTGGCACAAGGCACCGTCAAATGGTTCAACAGCGAGAAGGGCTACGGCTTCATCGCGGTCGACGGTGGGCAGGACGTATTCGTCCACTTCACCGCGATCGACATGGACGGGTACAAGACGCTGGACGATGGCGCGCGCGTCGAGTTCGAGATCGCCCAGGGCCAGAAGGGCCCACAGGCCGAAAAGGTCCATCTCATCTAGTTCTTCTTCGACTTCAGCACATCGTGGGCACCGTTCTCGGGATCGAGGCGGTGCCCTCGTTCGTCTCACGGCGACGGCGTTGTCCCCGCCACGGCAAAAACCGACCGCCGGTTGATTGCATCTCGCGCGCGCAGGCTCCACACTCGCAGCCGTCGATCACGAATCTTGTCCCGGCTAGGGACCGGACACGCTCACCGAGAGGCGAACAGATGTCGATGCCCCCGGGCCTGCCCCCGGATCCCAATGCGCCGCCGACCGCACCGATGACACCGCTGCCGCCGACGCCGCCGTTCTCGTCCGCTCCACCGCCACCGCCGGCCCCGGCCGCTCCGCCCCAGCCAGCCGGCGGATATGCCGTGCCGCCGCAGTACATGCCGGCGATGGCCGGCGGATCGGTCGACCCACTCGTGCTGCCGGCCGGATCGTCTTTCGGCGCCTGGTTCGCGAAGGTGCAGGAAGTCGCCAAGCGCAGCTGGAAGTCCGCATTGATCATCTGCACGCTCGGGATCGCGGTTCCCTCTGCCGCCGTTTCCCTGGTCAGCTGGCTCGGCGGCTGGGGCGCTGGATGGTCCGTCACCTCGGTAGGCAGCCTCTCCGCAGCCATCGGCAGCCTCTTCCTCGGCCTGCTCATCACGCTCGTCGCCTCCATCGCCGCGTGTTATGTCGCGGCGGCCGGGTGGGCGGCGGGAACGTGGGCGCTGGTCCGGGAGGCATCCGGCCAGCCGGCGGGTCTCGGCCCCGCGTTTAGCTACGGCTTCAAGCGCGCGATGGCGCTCTTCCCATGGACGGTGCTCGCCGCGATCGCGTACACGATCGGTTCCGCGTGCTTCTTCCTTCCGGGCGTCTACCTCGCGTTCGGCTTCTCCCTCTTCGGGTTCGTCGCGATCTTCGAGCGGGGACAGAACCCGGTCTCGCGCTCGTTCGGGCTGACCCACAAGTCGGACACGATCGGCCCCACGCTGGGCAAGATCGGCATTCTGTTCGGCGTGTACCTCGCGTACACGCTGGTCATTGGGTTGATCTTCGGCGCGATCGCGCTCGCGACCGCCATCGCCGCGGGCTCCATCGGCTCGTTCGGTTACAACATTGGCTACGGCCTCTTCGACGCGATCAGCTCGCTGCTGGCCGCGCCCGTGTTCGCCGTGCTGCTGCTCGGGTTGCTGCCGACCTACGCCGAGCTGCGGGCCAGGGAGGCGCCTCTCTCGACGGAGCAACTTCAGCAGGAACTCGGCGCCTAGCCCCACCACACCAGACAGCGTCGATCATGACCTGGAGGTCATGATCGACGCTGTTTCGCGACGGTCAGCTCATGATCACGGGGATCTTGCGGTGCGTCGCGGTCACCAAGATCGCGCCGGGCTCGGCCGAGCGGCTTGCACTCGACAGGGGAGAGTGCTAAACAAGGTATTGGCACTCGCCCACTGCGAGTGCTAGCCCATCCGGCGACCGCCGGGTTGGGTGTTGGTCGGGGCGGTAGGGCCCCGTTCGTCGCCGGCGACCTGATGCCCGACGGCGTGCGGAGCCGGTCGTCGCGGGCTTATCCGGCCCGACCGACGCGCGCGACGCCGGGCAGACAAGCGCGGCCGCGCTCGAAGGTGCGTACAACACTGTCCAGGAGGACTACGCCGAATGGCCAAGATTATCGCGTTCGACGAGGAGGCGCGCCGCGGTCTCGAGCGGGGCATGAACGTCCTCGCCGACACCGTCAAGGTGACGCTAGGCCCCAAGGGCCGCAACGTCGTCCTCGAGAAGAAATGGGGTGCCCCCACCATCACCAACGATGGTGTGAGCATCGCCAAGGAGATCGAGCTCGAGGACCCGTACGAGAAGATCGGCGCTGAGCTGGTCAAGGAGGTCGCCAAGAAGACTGACGACGTGGCCGGCGACGGCACGACGACGGCGACCGTTCTGGCCCAGGCGCTGGTCCGTGAGGGCTTGCGCAACGTCGCGGCCGGCGCCAACCCGATGGCCCTCAAGCGGGGCATCGAGGCCGCCGTCGTGGCCGTGGCGGAGGAACTCGCCAAGCTCGCCAAAGACGTCGAGACCAAGGAGCAGATCGCCTCGGTCGCGTCGATCTCAGCCGGTGACCCTACCGTTGGCGAGATCATCGCTGAGGCGATGGACAAGGTCGGCAAGGAAGGTGTGATCACCGTCGAGGAGAGCAACACCTTCGGCCTTGAGCTCGAGCTCACCGAGGGCATGCGCTTCGACAAGGGCTACATCTCGGCCTACTTCATCACCGACGCCGAGCGCATGGAGACGGTGCTCGAGGATCCCTACATCCTCATCGCGAATAGCAAGATCTCCGCGGTAAAGGACCTGCTGCCGATCCTTGAAAAGGTCATGCAGGGGGGCCGCCCGCTGGTGATCATCGCCGAAGACGTGGAGGGTGAGGCCCTCGCGACCCTCGTCGTCAACAAGGTCCGTGGCACCTTCAAGTCGGTGGCCGTCAAGGCCCCGGGCTTCGGGGACCGTCGCAAGGCCATGCTGCAGGACATCGCCATCCTCACCGGCGGCCAGGTCATTAGCGAGGAGGTCGGGCTCAAGCTCGACAGCGTCAGCCTCGACATGCTCGGCCGTGCCCGCAAGGTCGTCGTCACGAA
Source organism: Micromonosporaceae bacterium (assembly GCA_020027875.1). Classification (GTDB taxonomy): domain Bacteria; phylum Actinomycetota; class Actinomycetes; order Mycobacteriales; family Micromonosporaceae; genus JAXIPB01. Next base: position 151,882 of record JAHRHA010000001.1, read on the forward strand.
GGACGAGACGACCCTTGTGGATGGTGCCGGTGACAGCGAGCAGATCGCGGGGCGGGTCAACCAGATCCGGGCCGAGATCGAGAAGAGCGACTCCGACTACGACCGGGAGAAGCTGCAGGAGCGTCTGGCCAAGCTCGCCGGCGGCGTTGCGGTTATCAAGATCGGCGCGGCCACAGAGGTCGAGCTGAAGGAGCGCAAGCACCGCGTCGAGGACGCGGTGCGGGCGGCCAAGGCCGGCATCGAGGAGGGCATGGTCTCCGGTGGTGGCGTCGCCCTGGTGCAGGCCGGCAAGACCGCGTTCGACAAGCTGGACCTCGTCGGCGACGAGGCGACTGGCGTGAACATCGTCAAGATCGCGCTGGACGCGCCGTTGCGCCAGATCGCGGTCAACGCCGGCCTCGAGGGTGGCGTCGTGGTCGAGAAGGTCCGCGGCCTCAAGCCGGGCTTTGGCCTTGACGCGGCCACCGGCGAGTACGTCGACATGCTCAAGGCGGGCATCATCGACCCGGCGAAGGTGACCCGGTCGGCGCTGCAGAACGCAGCCTCGATCGCGGCCCTGTTCCTCACCACCGAGGCTGTGGTGGCGGACAAGCCGGAGAAAGAGAAGGCGTCGGCCGGCATGCCCGGCGGCGGCGGTGACATGGACTTCTGAGTCCAGTCAGTAAGTCAACGAAGGGCGGGCCGCGCGAGCGGCCCGCCCCTCGGCGTGACGGCGGCGGTTTGTCGCTGGTCATGACGCGTTCGTCCACGCGATACTGCCGGTATGCATCGGCGGGCGTCCTCTCCGCGGATGGTGGGGCGCGACGCCGAGCTGTCCGCGCTGACGGACGCCCTAACTGAGACCGACCGTGGTTTGGCAGCAGTGGCCCTCGTGGCCGGCGAGGCCGGGGCCGGAAGACTCGCCTCGTCGCAGAGTTCCTCGAGCGGGCCGGCGACGCGGGCGCGACGACGCTCGTCGGAGGTTGCTGTCCGCTCACCTGGTCGAGCGCCGAGCGATTGTTCGAAGACGATCTCGACCGCCCGAGTGACCGAACCACGGCGAGGCCGCAGAGGCCTTGGGCGACGGTCCCGGTCCTGCGCATGGGCCAGGCGAAGCGAACCTCGAACAACCGACGCTAGGCTGATCCGCTATGACGACGCCGACCGCTGACCGGATCAGAACGCTGCTCGGCAAGGCGCCTGTGGTGGACGGGCACAACGACCTTCCGTGGACGCTACGCACCCGGGTGCGCTACGACCTCGACGCGTTGGACATCGGAGTCGACCAGACCGCGTCGGGGCTGCACACCGACATCCCGCGGCTGCGGCGCGGTGGCGTTGGCGCTCAGTTCTGGTCCGTCTACGTACCGTCGACGCTCGATGGCGGCGCGGCCGTCACGGCGACGCTGGAGCAGATCGACGCGGTACGTCGCATCGTGCAGCGGTACTCCGACGACCTCGCGATGGCGTACACGGCCGACGAGGTCGAGGCGGCATGGGGACGCGGGCGCATCGCCTCGCTGCTCGGCATGGAGGGTGGGCACTCGATCGACTGCTCGCTCGGCACTTTGCGAATGATGTACGCACTCGGCGTCCGTTATGTCACCCTGACCCACTTCAAGAACACGCCGTGGGCCGACAGCGCCACCGACGAGCCGGGCGTGGGCGGGCTGTCAGCGTTCGGTCACGAGGTTGTACGCGAGTGCAACCGCCTCGGCATGATGGTCGACCTATCGCACGTCGCCGATTCAACGATGCACGCGGCTATCGACACGTCCACGGCACCGGCGTTCTTCTCCCACTCGTCGGCCCGCGCCCTCTGCGACCACCCGCGGAACGTGCCCGATGACGTGCTCGCCCGTACCGGTGACACCAATGGAATCGTGATGGTGACGTTCGTACCGGGCTTCGTCAACGAGGAGTGCCGGGTGTGGATAGACGCGTTGATCGCCGAAGAGCAGCGGCTGGCGAAGACCATCTCCGACGCGAGTCCCGAGTACTACGAGGCACAGCTCGCCTGGGTGGCCCGGAACCCTCGCCCGCCCTGCGGGGTGGGAGACGTAGCCGAGCACATCGACTATGTGCGCGGCGTCGCTGGAGTCGACCACATTGGGCTCGGCGGCGACTTCGACGGTGTGATATCAACGCCGGACGGCCTCGAGGGTGTCGACGGTTATCCAACCCTTCTTGGTGAGCTCGCCCACCGCGGCTGGTCAGACGAAGATCTGGCGAAGTTGACCTGGCACAACGCTCTCCGCGTCCTTCGCGACACCGAGGCGACGGCACGCGAGGCACAACGCGTACGCGGACCGTCGCAAGCCACCTTTACCGAGCTGGACGCCCGGGTGGCGCCGGTGGCAGTCGTGGTCCGTACAGCCGCATCAGCTGACGTCGACCTGTCGGCGCTCGCCCGATTCAACCTCAGCGATATCGCGGAGGCGCTCGCCGACCATAGTTACGAACACCGATGGATTCTCGACCCCGCCTCGGGCGAGCTGCACTTCCGCAGCGAGTACGACGATGAACAGGACCTTGACGAGGACGTGGATCCAGCGTGGATCGCGATCGACTCCATCCCGTCGTACATCTGGTACCAAGACATGGTCGACTTCGCGGAGCAGGTGACGGATGTGAACACCGCACGGCATCTGGCGATCGCGTTGGACGGCAAGGGTGCGTTCCGGCGCTTCAAGAATGTCGTCTTCAGCGACCCCGAGCTAGGTCCCGCCTGGAACGCATTCAACGGCGTGCGCGGCAAGCGGCGGGCCGTCGAATGGCTACTCGACAACGATCTGGTCGACGAGGCCACAGCGTACGCCTACAGCGACGCTCACCCCGATCCCGACCTGCCCTAAAGTGTGCATGCGTGGTGGCCGCGGTGGCGCAGCGCGTCAGGCAGCGGCGATGGGGATGTTCATCAGCGTGATCGACTGGGGAGCGTCGATGCCTCCGAACACCGTGGCGAAGCTCAATGTGGCTGAGGTCGCCGCCGGGCCCGGATTGGCGGAGAACAGCAGCTTGCCGCGTACCGTGGTCCCTGGCGGCACCTCCTCGGGCCACGACCCGAGGAAGGTATTCGCTGTCGCCGTCGAGCCATCGCCGAAGGTGAGTGTGCAGAATCCCTTTACCAGCCGTAAGCTGCGGGCTCCGCTGTTGGCCACCGACAGGTCCACTTTGGTGTAATGGCGCGTCACCTCGACTTCGTTGACGGTCAGGCGAAGCGGACCGGCGGTGTCGCTGACCTGCTCGACCAGTCGCTGCTCACCGGTCTCGCTCCCGGTCGCCCACCCCAACAGATAGCGTGCGCCAAAGACGCCACCTGCCGTCCCGGCACCGCATAGCCCAATCACCACCGCGAGCGCGGCCACGACCGAGACCGTACGACGGGGACGCCGGCCGACTGCTGCACCGTACGGAGGGATAGCTCCACCGTAGGGAGGGGTGGCACCACCGTACGGCGGGGGGCCCCCTGCGGATGTAGGCGCGGGCAGCCGAGTATCGGGCGCATCGTCGGCCAACCTGCCGCCGGGAAGAAGCACACCTACAAGTGCGGTGACGAAGGTAACCACGGCGGCGGCGACCCACCACACGGGATTGCGCCACTGATCGGCGGCCATTCCGATGACTGTCGCGGCCGCGTTCGAGACGACGAAGACCACCATCGCGGCAAGCACCGCGCCGACCAGCCGAGTTCCCTTGATCCGCATGCTGCCCGTCCCGTGAGCATCCGTCGTGGCCCCCGGTGAGGTCAGGTTACCGGTGAACGGCGGCGCGAACCATGCCTTGCCTGGCGATACGTGGCTACGGCGTCGTCATCCGAAGCACGTCGAGCGCCTCGTCAAGCTGCTCCTCGGTGATCCGGCCACTCGCGACGTGGCCTCGCTCCACGACGACGACGCGGATCGCCTTGCCCTCCGCCAGCGCCTGCTTCGCGATGGCGGCGGCCTCGTCATAGCCAAGGTGGCGATTGAGCGGCGTCACGATCGCGGGTGAGCTCTCCGCGTACTCACGGCAAACGTCGACGTTCGCGACGAGCCCGGCCACGCAGCGGTTGGCGAGCAATCGGCTCACGGCGGCTAGCAGTCGGATCGACTCCAACAGGTTGCGGGCCATCACCGGGAGCATCACGTTGAGCTCAAAATCGCCCTGCGACCCGGCAAACGCGACTGCGGCGTCGTTGCCGATGACCTGCGCGCATACCTGGCGCACCGACTCGCACACGACCGGGTTCACCTTGCCCGGCATGATGCTCGACCCTGGCTGCAGGTCCGGGATCTGCATCTCGCGCAGCCCCGCCCGCGGGCCAGAACCCATCCAACGGATGTCATTTACGATCTTGAATAGTGACACCGCCAGCACCCTCAGCTGACCGCTCGTCTCGACCACCGCGTCGCGGGCGCCCTGGGCCTCGAAGTGGTTGCGCGCCTCGCTCAGCGGCAGACCAGTGCCGTGGCGGAGCACCTCGATGACCCGGGCGGCGAAGCCGTGCGGTGCGTTGATGCCCGTCCCGACGGCCGTACCGCCGAGGGGAAGCTCGGCCAACCGGGGCAGCGACGATTGCAACCGCTCGATGCCGATGCGGATCTGGGCGCCGTACCCGTGGAACTCCTGGCCGAGAGTGACCGGCGTCGCGTCCATGAGATGGGTGCGCCCGGCCTTGACGACGCCGTCGAACTCCGTCCCCTTGGCGTTCAGCGTGGACATCAGGTGGGCTAGTGCAGGGATCAAGTCCTGGCTCACCGCCTCGGTCGCGGCCAGGTGGATCGAGGACGGGAAGACGTCGTTGGAGGATTGCGACGCGTTGACGTGATCGTTCGGGTGCACCGTCCGGCCATCCAGGTGCCGCGATGCCAGCGTTGCGATCACCTCGTTGGCGTTCATATTCGAGGACGTGCCGGAACCGGTTTGGAATGTGTCCACCGGAAACTGGTCGGCGTGCATCCCGTCGGCTACCGACTGGGCGGCCGCCACGATGGCCGCGGCCACGTCGGCGTCGATGACGCCCAGGTCGGCGTTGACCGCCGCCGCGGCCGCCTTGATCCTGGCCAGGGCTCGGATCTGCGCCGGTTCCAGGCCCCGACCGGAGACGGGGAAGTTCTCCACCGCGCGCTGGGTCTGGGCCCGCCACAGCGCGTCCGCGGGTACCCGAACCTCACCCATCGTGTCTCGCTCGATCCGGAAGCCCCGGCTGTCGGACGCCGCCTCTGACTCCATAGCTACACCGTAGGTGGCCGGGTGATCCCAGTACGCGCAGGGTGAGCACCGCGGCAAGGGCTGCATCCGCTACCGCCGGCCGACCCAGGTCGACCTGGATGTGGTCCGGTCGATACGCTAGGCGCGAGATGCGGAGATCCTGCGCCGCCGGCGTGCCGATATGCCGGCGGCGGAAGCACCGGCGAGGAGGCCGAGCGCCGCCGCGTACAGCAGCCGGACGCCAGTTACGTGGGCGCTCGCGGCGTAGGGCAGGAACGCCGAAACCGCCGCGCAGACGACGAAGACGGCCGCCGCGCTAGCCCAGAACCACCCAGGCTCCCGAAGAACCGCCGGTGGTTCACCGTGCCAGCGCCGCAGCGCCGAGGTGCGACCCAGGTGCCAGCCGATGTTAACGACTACGATCGCACCCACCGCCGACGAGACGAACTGCAGAGTCCGCCACCAGGGCAGGCCGAAGGGTCCAGCCGTGTTCAGAACCGGTAGCAGCCCCACCGCCCAGCCGTGCGTGTTCCCGGGAGGGTGGGCGAATCCGTCCCAGGCAACGTGGGTGACAGCCCCGATCAGCGCCGAGGAGACCGTTATGTACCAAGGATGGCGGACGATCCCGAGCACTCCGTAGTCGCGCAGGCGAAACAGCCCACCGGCGGGGAGGTGCGCCGAGACGACCGGAGCCGCCGAGCGAATGACGAAACAGCCCAGGAGCGCGACCGGAAGGCAGAACCACAGCACGGCCGGCACGGTGTGGGTCTCCGGCAACGGAACGAGCCCCACGAGCAAGTAGCCCGCGTCCGGCGCGGCCGAACCGGCCACCAGCGCGATGCCATCGAACCAACGCGGTCGCCAGAGCTTGAGCGGAAGTACCGCGGCTGCGTGCGAGGGAAAGGTCGCCGGCATCCCGAGAGCTTAGCCTCGGTCCTTCGTAGAGGCGTTCCGAACTGTGGATCAAGCCTGAGGAAGTGGCCTCTGATCTGGGGAGGATCTGGCGTGTCGAAGACCCTGATCGCCCGTCATGAATGACGGCAGTCCATAGATGTTCTTCTACGATCGAGGGAGACTCGGACACCGATAGCCGCGGCCCAGCCCGAGTGTACGGCGTTGCGGCGCCAGCCCTGGGCGATGCGCCACGCGGCGACGCCGGACAGAGCGGCCGCGACCGACAGCGAGCACAGCCACGCTATGCACAGCGGCTGGGCCACCGCCCAGGCCCGCAGTGCGCCGAGGATCCGACGTCATACCAGCATCGAGATCAGGGACGGCGACCGACGGTCAGGACGGGCTTACTGGTCTCGGCGTAGAAGTCGTTGCCCTTGTCATCGACGATGATGAACGCAGGAAATTCCTCCACCTCGATCTTCCACACCGCCTCCATGCCCAGCTCCGGATACTCGAGCACCGCGACCTGACGGATGCAGTCCTGCGCCAGACGGGCCGCGGGGCCGCCGATCGAGCCGAGGTAGAAGCCGCCGAAACGCTGGCACGCCTCGGTCACCTGCTTGGACCGATTGCCCTTGGCTAGCATGACAAAGGAGCCGCCAGCCGCCTGGAACGTCTCCACATAGGAGTCCATCCGGCCGGCCGTGGTCGGGCCAAACGACCCCGACGCATAGCCGGCCGGGGTCTTCGCCGGCCCGGCGTAATACACGGCGTGATCACGCAAATAGGCCGGCATCTCATCGCCGGCCTCGAGTCGCTCGGCGATCTTCGCATGGGCTATGTCGCGGGCCACGACGAGTGGGCCCGACAACGCCAGCCGGGTCTTGACCGGATACCGGGACAGCTCCGCACGGATCTCCGCCATGGGACGGTTCAGGTCGACGCGCACAACCTCGTCGTCGGTCAGGTGCTCCTCGCCGACCTCGGCAGGAAGCGCGCCGGGTCGGTCTCTGGCCGTTCGAGGAAGACCCCGTCGGGCGTGATCTTCCCAAGGGCCTGCCGATCGGCCGAGCAGGACACGGCGATCGCCACCGGGCACGACGCCCCATGCCGCGGCAGCCGCACCACGCGTACGTCGTGACAGAAGTAGCGCCCGCCGAACTGCGCGCCGATGCCGAACTGCCTCGTCAGCTCCAGCACCTGCGCCTCAAGCTCCAGATCCCGGAAGCCGTGCGCCAGCATCGATCCCGACGTCGGCAAGCCATCCAGGTACTTCGCGGACGCGTACTTCGCGGTCTTCAACGCGTACTCCGCCGAGGTCCCGCCAATGACAATAGCCAGGTGGTACGGCGGGCACGCCGACGTGCCGATCAGCCGCAGCTTCTCCTCGAGGAACTGCATCATCCGGGTCGGGTTCAGCAGTGCCTTGGTCTCCTGATACAGGTATGACTTGTTGGCCGAGCCTCCACCCTTGGCCATGAAGAGAAACTTGTATGCGTCGGGCTGCCCGTCCGGATCGTCGGCGTAGATCTCGACCTGGGCCGGCAGGTTGCTCCCGGTGTTTCTCTCGTCCCACATGGACAGTGGCGCTAGCTGGGAGTATCGAAGGTTGAGCCGGGTATACGCGTCGAAGACGCCACGCGCGATCGCGACCTCATCGGCACCGTCGGTCAACACGTGCCGGCCGCGCTTGCCCATGACGATCGCAGTGCCCGTGTCCTGGCACATGGGCAGCACACCTCCGGCCGCGATGTTCGCGTTGCGCAAGAGGTCGAGCGCGACGAAGCGATCGTTCGGCGATGCCGCTGGATCGTCGATTATCGACCGCAACTGGCCCAGGTGTGCCGGGCGAAGGAAATGGGCGATGTCGTGCATCGCCTCGTCCGTGAGCAGGCGCAGCGCCGCCGGCTCGACCGTGAGGAACCGCGGTCCGCCCGGCCCTTCGGCCGAGCCGATGCCCTCCGTGGTAACCAGCCGATACGAGGTCGTGTCGGGGCCGGTCGGTAGCAGGGGCGAGTACGCGAACTCCATGGCTAATCAGGGTAGGCATCCAGTGAGGTCACCCGCCAATGGGGATGTAGCCGATCCGGCGCCCGCTGGCGATGATGAGGCCGCGGAGGCCATACCCCACTACGGTCGCCTTCGTCTTGCGATCGACCAGTTTGGCCACGCCGCCGTTCTGCGCCGGGAAATGATTGATCACGATGAGGCGCCCGGTATCCCCGGCACGGATGACGACGTACTCGCGCGTCACCGCGGCCTGCGCCTTGAGCCCCACGTCTTCTGACCACACCGCGCGCCGGTCCGGATCGAGGAGGTCGATGACCCGTACCGTCCTGCGGTCCGCGCCCTCAATCACGGCAAGCTCGCCGTCGGTGGCGAGCACCCGCTCACCGGGTACACCGGTCCACGTCGGCTCGCCGGTTCGGGCGGCGAGCAGCGTCGGGTGATTGTCGCCGCGCAGCGCAACGAGATGGTTGCCGGCGCCGAGCGGATCGCGCCGTTGCTCGCAAGCTACGCCGCTGGCGGTGTCAAGGTCGTATCCATCCTTGCGCCATACCGGCGCGTCCGACCGGTAGTCAAATCCCTCGATCCAAAAGCGGCAGCTCGAGTCGTCCCGCTCGGCATGTGAGAAGAGCAGTCGCTCGCCCGAGAGTGCGACCCTGGTCTCCCGGTTGGGCGGCGTGACCTCGCGGACGCGGACACCATCCACCGTGTCGATCACCTGGATGCGGCCCTCGACGGTCAGGCCGATGACTGGTGGAAGGCGCCCTGGAGTGCCCGCGGCGGCCGTGGCGAACCATTCGGCTGGGTCACGGGTGCCGGCGAGCGATGGGTTTGGGCCGGAGATAGTGCGGGCGCCGCTCGGCACGGACGCCGACCACAGCACCTTTCCGTTGTCACGATGGGCGCGTCCCCGTACCTGACAGTCGCCCTCCTCGGGACAGACGAGATCCACGATCTTGTCGCTGAAGGCCCAGACGGCGATGGCGTCCCGGTCGCCCCAGACGACCGCACCACTCGACGGTTCGACGACCGAGTAGCCGAGGTCGCGCGCCCTGTCCTGGTCGGGGTTCTTCGGGCGCTGGCGGAGGACGACGACATCTCCGGCCGGGAGCGCAAAATGCGTGTCGTAATGCCACATGAGCTGTCCGTTGTCTTCGCGGTACGCCTCCACGAAGCCTCGAGACGACACGACCACCTGCCCGGTGGCCATGACCGCGACCAGGTCCGGGACGCCGCCGAGTCGGGCATTCCATTTCGGCTCGGGATCGGATAGCACCAGGAACTTGGCCCACCAGGAGGCCAGTTGAGGCCGCGGGTCCCAGGTGTTCGTGGTGATGAGGAGCGTCGCGGTCAGGGCAAGCGTCATGAACGCCAGCAGCACGCGGCAGTACCGGCAGTTCCGTAGGCGCCCCGCCACCCGATCACCGTAGCGGCGTCACGCCCTAATCCGGCACATCGCCCGATCCGCCCGTGTCAATGCCCTAAACGCGGATCTTGGACGATTTGTCAGCCGGCCGTTCCGACGGAACCAGCGTACGGACGCTCGATGACGCCGGTCGGCGTGTGGAAAAGGAACTTCGCCACGTCGCCTTCCTGGGTGCCATGCCAGGCCACCGCGTAGAACCCGTCCTTGAATTGAACCGGGATGACGGTGCCGTCGATGCGGACCATCTCCACCCGCTCGGTACCGGCGGGGGCAACGCCAAGGATCCAGGTCCGATCGCCCAGCTGCGCTATGGAGAAGTATGGCTTGAACGTAGACCACCGCCCCTTGTCGGCGTCGTAGCTGGAGCCGATGGCGCCACTCACCACGGTGCCGTCGGCCGCTAGTTCGCACGACGTTGCGATCCGGCTCGAGGAGTAGAGCAGGATGGACCAGCTCCCGTCCGCCAGCGTGAATCGCAACGGCGGCAGATCCGGCTCGCCTTCGGGTCGGTTGGGTATTTCCCGGACCCGCTGGCGCACGTGCTCGTCGCATACCTCGGCGAGCAGCGCGTCGTCGACGGTGCCGCGCAGGTAGACCGGCGGCCCACTCGCAACCTGCTGGGAGTCCTGGTACGCCGACACCTGCGCTCGGGCGAGACCACCAAGCGGAGCCCACGCCGCAAACACGCCGCCATCGATCATTGCGGGCACCTGCTCACCCGCAGCGGTCCGCACCGTAATGCGGTTCGCGCCCGCTGGGACCCGACCGACCAGATACTCCACGCCGCCACTGGGGTCCAGCACCGCCGCGTAGGTGATCGGCAGATCCGGGCGATCGCGCAGGAACGAATCACCGAGCCTCGAGTTGCCGCTCGTCTGCCCTGAGACCTGGCCACCATCGTCGCGGGAGCAGACAAACATGATCGGCTCGAAGACGTAGATGCGCAGTCCGACCTCACCGTCGCGGAACGAGAAGACCTGCGTCGACGGGAGTGCGTTCTCCTGGTGCTGTGGCGTGAGCGCCGGGTTGGTGCGTGCTTGATCGGTCCAGGCGCGCGCGCATGCCTCGGCAAACGCGCGATCCCAGGCGGCGGCCTGTTGGGCTGCGTCTGGCCGCCTCAGGACGGCCGCCACGGCGAAGAAGGCGACGATGACGGCAGCCGCGGTCAACGCGGCACCCATCGGCAGGAACCACCGAGCGCGGAGGAACCTGACCCGGCGTCCCGCACGGGCGACGATCTCCTCGAATGTGGTCTCGAAGCGCTCGGCTTGGTAGGCGGCCACCACCCGGTTGGCGATCTTGGTGTCAGAAAGCATGACCCACCGCCCATCCCATCGAGAACTCACGGACATCCGTTAACGCCGCACCCGTACGGCCGGTAGCCCCCTCGTCGGGCGCTGCGGGAGTGCGGCCGTCAGGCGGATCGGCACCGAGTTGGCGCCGAAGCGTGCTCAGGGCGCGGTGCAGGTGGACGTGGACGGTGGCCGTGGCCATCCCGAGCAGAGAGCCTGTCTCCTCCGCGCTGAGGTCGGCGAGCAGGCGCAGCGCCACGACCTCCCGTTGCCGTCGTGGCAGGGCCCGCACCGCTGTCCGTACCCGTTCATCGAGCGCACCGCCGCTTCCTGCTAAGGACGGCGCGTCGGGGGGCGACGCTGCGAGCACCTCGCGCCGCGCCCGCCGCCACCACGACCGGTGGGCGTTGAGCGCCGTTCGCAGGATCCAGGCGGTCGGGTTCGGGTGCACACTCACCGTCGCCCAACGCGCATAGGCCCGAGCGTAGGCCTCGGCGACGGCGTCCTCCGCACCGGTTCGCGTACCCGTCGCCGCGAAGACGGCTCGGAATACGCCATGCCGGGTCGAGGCGAAGAACTCCGCGAAGCGTCCGCTCTCCATGTCGCTCCTTTGTCCCGGGCCCCGTGTCGTGCGGAGAACGCACGGCGCGGTACGCCAGCTTTACCGGCGTTGGTCACGCTTCGATAACGCCCGCGCTACTGCGGCGGCTCTCCCCGGCCGCGCGGACCAGCGGTAGCGTGCGATAGGGAATCTGTTCGGCGAGCGCGATGATCGTCGATGCGCGAACGATACCCTCGTACGAGACGATGCCGTCGATCACACGCTGCAGGTCGGCGTTCGATCTCGCCACGATGCGGCACAGCAGGTCACCTGACCCGGTGATCGTGTGCGCCTCGAGCACCTCGGGGATCTCGGCCAGGTGCGACGCGACCGGATCATGGCCGAACCGTTGGCGGATCTCGAGCGTGACGAATGCCATCACCCCGAAACCCAACGCCTGCGGGGAGACCTCCGGCCCGAACCCCTGGATCACCCCACGAGCGACCAGCTTGTCCAGCCTGGCCTGCACCGTGCCGCGGGCCACTCTCAGCCGACGAGAGCACTCCAGCACGCCGATGCGCGGCTCCTCAGCAAGCAGAGAGATGAGCCGGGCGTCCAGCGCATCGATGGAATCGTTCATCACCGGAGCATACAATCTGTATAGAACATCTCGGACATTGCCGGGCGGTATGTGCAGGTTGCTCACTGGGCGATCCAGTGGTTGCTCAGGATCGCGCCGTTGACCGACGATCGCCGCAGCGGCCCGAAGGGAGTCCGAGATGACCCAGGCGATCCACGCTGAGTCCATGACCGACGATGACGTGAATGTCGACGAGTTGGTCGGCGCCGTTGAGCACGACATTTCGCACGATCCATTCCCGGTCAAGGGAATTGACCACATCACCTTCATGGTCGGCAACGCCAAGCAGGCGGCCCATTACTACTCGACCGCCTTCGGCATGACCTGTGTCGCCTACCGGGGCCCGGAGACGGGCTTTCCGGACTACGCGGAGTACGTCCTCACCTCCGGCGGCGCACGCTTCTGCCTCTCCGGAACGGTCCACGCGGCCACCCCCGGCGCCCAGCGCCATGCCCTGCACGGCGACGGCGTCGCCGACATCGCCCTGGAGGTACCCGACGTCGACGCCGCCTATGCCCACGCCATGAAGCAGGGCGCGACCGGGCACGCGGAGCCGCAGGACATCGCCGACGAGCACGGCACCGTCCGCTTCGCCAGCATCGCCACCTACGGCGACACCCGGCACACCCTCGTCGACCGTTCCGGCTACAAGGGGCCGTTCCTGCCCGGCTTCGTCGCCCGCGCCCCGATCGTCGACCGCTCCGCCGCAATCGAGGCCGGGACCCAGCCCAAACGCTTCTTCCAGGCCGTCGACCACGTCGTCGGCAACGTGGAACTGGGCAAGATGGACGAGTGGGTGGCCTTCTACCAGCGCGTCATGGGCTTCACAAACATGGCCGAGTTCGTCGGTGACGACATCGCGACCGAATACTCAGCACTCATGAGCAAGGTGGTAGCCAGCGGCACTCGCAAGGTCAAGTTCCCCCTGAACGAGCCCGCCGTCAGCAAGAAGAAGTCACAGATCGACGAGTTTCTGCAGTTCTATGGCGGACCAGGTGCGCAGCACATCGCGCTCGCTACGAACGACATTCTCCGGACCGTCGACGCGATGCGAGCGGCCGGCGTGGAGTTCCTCGACACACCCGACTCGTACTACTCCGACCCGGAACTTCGGTCGCGCATCGGTCAGGTGCGGGCACCGATTGAGGAGCTTCGCACTCGCAAGATCCTCGTGGATCGAGACGAGGACGGTTACCTCCTGCAGATCTTCACCAAGCCCGTCCAGGACCGTCCCACGTTCTTCTTCGAGCTCATCGAGCGCCACGGCTCGCTCGGCTTCGGCAAGGGCAACTTCAAGGCGCTCTTCGAAGCGATCGAACGCGAGCAGGAGCGCCGGGGCAACCTGTAGCACTATTACCGCGTGACGACCCCCCCGACTCCGATGCAGCCCGGACCGCCCGAACCGCCCGGGCAAACCCTGCCACCACCACCACCACCGGGCCTCAGCTATCCGCCCCCACAGCAGGGGTACGGCTACCCGCCGCCTCCCGGGTACGTCTACCCGCCTGGGTACGGCTACCCGCCACCGCCGCCGCCACCGCCTCCGGTCGCACCGGGGGGACAGCGGCTGGCGGAGTTCAGCGACCGTCTCGTGGCGTACATCATCGACGCCGCGATTCTCGGTGGTGCCACGGCTGTCGTGGTAATCCCGATCTACATGTACGCGTTCTTCGCGATCTTCGAGGACCTTCGCACCACCATTGTCGTCAACCAAGATCCCTACGGCGGTGGCGCCACGGCGGAGATGACGAATCCGTTCGCCTTCTTCCTGCCGCTGCTCGGCGTCATGGCGCTGCTCATCCTGCTCTCGCTGTTGTTCGCCTACCTCTACACGGTCGAGATGATGTTCCGGTCCGGGCAGACCGTCGGAAAGCGGGTAATGAAGATCCAGGTGATACCGATCGACCCGGCCGCGACGTTGACCCGCTGGCTGGCATTCAAACGGTTCCTGGTCCAACACGTCGCGTTCGCCTTCGTGCCGGGGGGCAACGTGATCGACGGGCTGTGGCAGCTTTGGGACAAGCCTTACCGGCAGTGCCTCCACGACAAGTTCGCCACGACCGTAGTCATTAAGCTCGACCCGTGAGCGACATCGCGCCGGGGTGGTTCAAGGACCCAGCCGACCCGACGACCCAGCGGTACTGGGACGGGGACGGGTGGATCGGTGCCCCGATCCCCGCCGACGCGACGCCACCGGCCGGCGCACCTCCCGTAGCCACCTCCGCGCCCACCCCGCCGGCCACCCCGCCGGCCGCCCGGCCGGTGGACCCGACACCGCCGGGTGCGCCGATGCCCGTACCAGGTGCAGCACGGCCAACCGAGCCTGCGGGGGCACATCGCCCGCCGCCACCGGGTTGGCCCCCCGGGTACCCCTATCCGTACCCCCGGACCGGGCCAGCCCCTCGGCCGCATGGTCTGGCACTGGCCGGCGTCGGTACCCGGTTCGCTGCCCGCCTGGTCGACGTCATTGCCGTCCTCCTTCTCTGCGCGGTCGCGAACGGATGGTTCGCCTACCAGTGGTGGCAGTCGTTCCTGCCGTTCCTACGCGAGGTGCGGGAGTACCAGCTCAACGGCGGACCGGTGCCGCAGTCATCGGTCGTGAACAACCTGCTCCTGATGATGTGCCTCGTAGCGACCGCTGTGTGGTTCGCCTACGAGGTGCCGGGCAGCGCCAACTCCGGCCAGACGCTGGGCAAGCGGCTCCTCGGCATCAAGGTGGTCCGGTTGGAGAGCGACGAGCGGCTGGGCTTCGGACGAGCCTTCCGTCGATGGGGCCGACTCGGCCTGCCGACGCTGCTCTGGTCCTGCTGCGGCATCGGGTTCGTGCTGCAGTTCCTCGACTGCATCTTCGTGGCGATCGACCGTCCGATGCACCAGGCGCTACACGACAAGGCTGCCGCGACCGTGGTCGTCCAGGTGGCCCGATCCCGACCCACGGATCCAGCCCACCTATCGCAGTCCGCACGTGGAGGAGGAAGCCATGCTGACCCGCGCTGATCTGGACTCGTTGCCAACCTATGTTCCCGGACGGACCGTGCCGGGCGCCATCAAGTTGGCCTCGAACGAGGTGCCGTACGGTCCCCTGCCGGGCGTCGTGGAGGCGATCACCGAGGCGGCCTCGAACGCGCACCGCTACCCCGACATGGCCACCGTGGCGCTACGCGCGGCGCTGGCCGACCGGCTCGGCGTCGACGCCGAGCGGATCGCCACCGGCTGCGGATCCGTCGCGCTGGCGGATCACCTGGCGACTGCAACCTGCCGCGACGGCGACGAGATCCTGTACTCGTGGCGCTCCTTCGAGGCGTACCCCATCATCGCGGCGGCCGCCGCCGCGACCAGCGTGCGCGTCCCCAATACGACCGACCATGGCCACGACCTGGCGGCGATGGCGGCCGCGATCACCCCCCGGACCCGCCTGGTGCTGATCTGCAACCCGAACAACCCAACCGGTACCTCCGTGCGACGCTCGGAGCTGGATGCGTTCCTCGACGCGGTGCCTGGCGACGTCATGGTGGTGCTCGACGAGGCGTACCGCGAATTCGTCACCGATGCCGGCGTGCCAGATGGAGTCGTCGCGTACGGAGATCGACCCAATGTGGTCGTCCTGCGCACGCTGTCGAAGGCGTGGGGTCTCGCCGGCCTGCGGGTGGGATACCTTGTGGCGCAGCCGCCGGTCGCTACTACCGTACGCAAGGTGATCACCCCGTTCTCGACCTCGGGCCTGGCTCAAGCGGCCGCGCTGGCGGCACTTCGGGCCGGCGCCGAGATGGCCGAGCGGGCCGCCCTCGTCGTCGCCGAGCGGGAGCGGATGGAGGTAGCGCTCACCAAGGCGCTTCCCGACATTCCGGAGACCCAGGCGAACTTCGTCTGGCTGCCGCTGAAGGATCGGTCGGCCGCGTTCGCCTCGGCCTGCGAGGCCGCGGGCGTGATCGTGCGGGCGTTCGCCGGCGAGGGCGTACGAGTCACGATCGGCACACCGGAAGAGAACGACACATTCCTCGGCGCCGCCGACGCGTTCCTGTCCGCCTGAGCGGCCGGTAGGGAAGGCTAGAGCGGCCGGTAGGGAAGGCTAGAGCGGCCGGCAGGCGGCGAATTTGCCCGGCCACACCGGCAGTTTGGTGGGCGTGTAGAGCTCCACTAGCGCTACCGGTCGAGGGCCGTAGAAGTACTGCTGGTCCTCGGCGTCCGGCGGTTCGGCGGTGATCCGCTCCAGAACGAGGTAGCCGGCGCCGGTCGGATAGACGTGCCCGACCTGCCACTCCTCATTTGGCCTGGACGACGCGCAACCCAGCACAACCAGATGTCCCGTCGCCGGGCTGAGTCCGAGCACCGTGCGGTCGTCGGTGAGGACATACACGCCGGCACCGTCGGCGGATATGAGGCTGCCCCGACCCGTCCATGTCCACAGAGGAGCTTTCTCGGCTAGACGGCGCGCCGCCACACCGGTGCGCGTCGGATAGATCACCCGCTCTCCGGCGAGCATCGCACCCGGCTCCAGAGCCGGCACGGCGGTGAGTTTGGCGTCGGCACCGAGCAGCCAGGTCTGCCCGTCCACGGTAACCAGTCGGCATTCGGATCGGCTCCGCTCGCACAGGGTTGGCCTCGGCGTGACCGCCTTGTCCGGGGGAGTCCAGCGGCCACGTACCCGCCCGTCGGTGGCGGCGACGAGGGTGATCCCGGGCTCTCCACAGTCGGGCAGGGCCAGTAGCGTGGCGCCGGTCCAGGCCGAGGGTTCGCACCCGGCCTGGACCTGGCGCTGCCACAGCCGGGCACCGGTTGTCGGGTCGAACGCGTGCACCGCACCGGGGCCGGTGACGAGCAGCACGGGCCCGTCCCCGAGCCGGGCGGTGAGGAGCGACCGAGGCTCATAGACCACCGACGCCCCGGTGCGGCGACCGTCATAGTTCCGCTCCCCGATTGGCACCACCGCGCGCCAGGCGATGGCCCCGCGACGGGCATCCAGCGCGATGATTTCTCCGTCAGACCATTGAGTCACCACCATCGGCCCGGCCGCCGTCGAAGCGGCGACCACGCCGACGACCTGCGCCGGCCAACGCCGGAAGGCCCAATATGGCGTGGATTCGTAGCGCTCCCCGACGGGGGCGTCGGACCAGACCCGCCACTTCTCGGCGTAGACCCGCAGCCGACCCTCCACGACCAGTGGTGCGGCGCGCAGCTCGCTGTATGGGCGCTCGTCTGTGATAAGGACCACGTCCGGATACGGCACGGTGGGTCGGGTGAGCGACTCGTGTGGCGCGAAGACTCGGTAACCGACCACTGCCACGCCGGCCAGCACTATCAGAATCGCGACCACGGTGGCCGAGACCCGGGCCAGTCTGCTGCCTCGCATCCGCACCTCCCAGCCAGGCAGATTACCTGGGCGGCAGTGCAGCGACCGCGCCGCCCGCGCGGCCGGACGGGCAGGCCGCCCTGAAACCGCCGCCTCAGGCCGCCGCGGGCCCGACCGAGCCGCGAGCGCGGGATCCGGCCGCCAGCGCGTCGAGCTCGTCGCGCAACGCTCCTTCGGCGGTACGTGCGGCGAAGCCACCGAGGAAGAAGGCGAGCAGCCGGTTAGCCAGTCCCTGGGTTTGTGCTTCGGCCTCTGCCGTCACCGCGGTGCCACCCCGGTGGGGGCCGACTTCAATCGGCGCAAAGACATACGTCAAGTGGTTGGCTGTGCCGGAACCCACCAGGGTCATAGTGCACGACCGACCCGGCTCGACCGCGGTGATGACCAGCTCCTCCGTCACCGATGAGCCGCCGCCGGTGCGGCGAGTCTCCCGCCAACGTGTACTCAGCCCGAATGACCCAGGCGTCAGCAGCTCCACGCTCTCCACTTCGGACAGCCAGGATGCACGGGCCCGGAGATCCGCGAAGGTCTCCCATACCACGCTCGCCGGGGCGGACACCACCCTCGTCACGGTCACCCTGGACATCGCTCCCCCTGAACGTCCCACGTCCCGTTCTACGGTAGCTCAGCAATGCCAATTCGCCCCCCGATTTAGCTAAGGCGCGGCACGGACGGTGCCGGTTACCTCGCCAAGCCCCAGTACGGAGCCGTTCGGACCGGGTGCGGTCCCCGTGATCGTCACCGTGTCGCCGTCCAGCAGGAAGGTTCTGCTCGAACCATCCTCCAGCGTGAATGGCTCGGTGCCGCCCCAGGTCAGTTCGAGGAAGGAGCCCGTCTGGCTCCGTATCGGGCCAGACACCGTACCGGAGGCGAAAAGATCTCCCGGCCGCAGCCTGGCGCCGTTGATGGTCATATGGGCGAGCTGCTGAGCCGGGCTCCAGTAGAGCGTTCGGAACGGCGGTCGGCTTACCACCGTGCCGTTCCAGCGAACCTCCAGGGTCAGGTCATAGCTGTAGCGGTCCGTCTCGGTCAGGTACCCGACAACCGGCGGGTCCTGCGCCGGAGCCGGCACGCGTGCCGCCTCCAAAGCGTCAAGTGGCACCACCCACGGCGAGATCGACGTCGCGAAGGACTTACCGAGGAACGGGCCGAGAGGCTGATACTCCCAGGCCTGGATGTCGCGGGCCGACCAGTCGTTGAGCAGCACGACACCGAACACGTGATCCCGGAAGTCGTCTGTGGACACTGCCGTGCCCGGTCGGCTGCCGGTCCCGATGACGAAACCGACCTCCGCCTCGATGTCGAGCCGGGTGGATGGACCAAACACCGGGGCCGGGGCGTCGGCGGGCATGCGCTGACCGGCGGGACGGATCACGTCGGTGCCCGAGACCACGACGGTGCCGGCGCGGCCGTGGTACCCAATCGGCAGATGTTTCCAGTTGGGCGTCAGCGGTTGTTGGCCGGGACGGAAGATCTGCCCGACGTTGCTGGCGTGATGCTCGGAGGAGTAGAAGTCCACATAGTCGGCGACGGCGAACGGCATCTGGAGCCCCGTCTCGTCGTCCGCGAACGGCGACAACAGCCGCTGTGCCGCCGGGCGTCGATGCTCGTCGGTGAGCAGCGCGATGATCTGCTCTCGGACGCGGGACCAGGTCGGGCGCCCGGCGACCAGGAACCGGTCGACCGTGCTGGACCCCGCGAGCGCACCGCCCGCGTCGATGAGGGTTGCCTCCTCTGCGCCGCTGAGGTTGAGCACCTGATCGCCGATTCGCACTCCCACCGCGCGCATGCCGCGGGAGGCGAACGAGCAGTACGGCAGGTTGTGGATGCCGAATGGCTCGCCCGGAGCGAGGTCGAGCCAGGTCATGCCGACACCTCCGAGGCGAGCAGCCCGAGCGCTCGGAGGTCGCCGAGTGGCTCGACCACGCTGCACGAACCGAAACCGGTCCAGAGTGGTCGCTTCGCCGAGCGGCGCGGCCGCACCGCTTCGATCAACGGCACCGGATCCGTAGTGCCCAGCCGCTCCGCGACCGTAACCACCTCTGCTCCATCGGCCGCGGCCATGGCCGCGGCGAGGATGTTCAGGAAACCGTGATGGGTGAAGCCTGTCTCCGGGTCGTTGTGCCGGATGGCGCGATGCAGCCCGGCGGTGAGTTTGAACGGCAAGCTCCGATCGCGGCAGGCACAGATGACGGCCGCCAGCTCGACTGGAGTGGGGAACAGCTCGGCCGCCAGGCCACCGGTACGGAATTTGGCGGCGACCCGGACGCCGCCGGCGCGCGCCTCCGCCATCGCGTCCAGGGCGCTGAGCAGACCCCACGTGAGTGGAACCTCGGCGTACAGGTCGAGCATTGGGAATGCCGTCGCGATCGCCAAGAGACTGCTCAGTCCGGGTTGTGGATCCTCGCCGCGCTTGGCCACCGGAGCCTCGACCTGCCGCACGTCGAGGAAGTCCACCGGAAGCACGGACGCGACCTGCCGCGCCTCGCCGATGATGCCGACGCCGAGCCGCTCGCCTGGGTCAAGCAACGGCCGGAGCTCATCGATGTCGTCGGCGGGCACCAGCAGCGGTCCCACGAGAGGGGAGTACCAGGCCTCGCGATGTTGCCGGTGGGCCACGACCGCGGCCGGAACCGGCGCGCTGCCAGGCGGAAAGACCGCGGCATCGTCGACGAGGCCCCGGAAGAGCGAAGGCACGGTTGACACGGACAATCAACATAGCGGACGCTACATCTAGCGGACAACACTGTCCGATTATCGGACACATCTGCCCGGTTCACAGAACGGAGAGCGCGATGCCGTACTACCGGAGCGTCGGCGAGATCCCCCGAAAGCGACACACGCAGTTCCGGCAGCCCGACGGTGGCCTCTACGCCGAGGAGCTCATGGGGCAGGAGGGCTTCTCGTCCGACTCGTCGCTGCTCTACCACCGCCACCTGCCGACGGCGATCGTGGCGGCGGAGGAGTTCGAACCGGCGGCGTGGTCGCGGGTGGCGAACCGGCCGCTCAAGCCGCGGCACTTCCGCACGCACAAGCTCGACGCCGGTGGGGCCGACCCCGTGCTCGGACGGCAGCACCTGCTCGCCAACGATGACTGCCGGATCTCCTATGCGGTCGCCGACCAACCGTCGCCGCTCTACCGCAACGCGATCGGGGATGAGTGCGTCTACGTCGAGTCGGGCACGGCGCGGATCGAGTCGACCTTCGGCGTGCTGGAGGCGGTGGCCGGCGACTACGTCATCATCCCGACCTCCGTGATCCACCGGATCGTGCCGGTGGGTGATGCGCCACTGCGGACGCTGGTCATCGAGGCGACCGGGCACATCGGACCACCGAAGCGGTACCTGTCGGTGCGAGGACAGTTTCTCGAGCACGCGCCGTACTGCGAGCGCGACCTGCGCGGCCCAACCGAGCCGTTTCTGGGCGAGGGAGATGACGTCGAGGTCTTTGTGCAGCACCGGCGGGGATGGACGAAGTTCACCTATTCCCACCACCCGTTCGACGTGGTCGGCTGGGACGGCTGCCTCTATCCGTGGGCGTTCTCCATCCACGACTTCGAGCCCATCACCGGACGGGTGCACCAGCCGCCGCCTGTTCACCAGACCTTCCAGGGACCAAGCTTCGTGATCTGTTCCTTCGTTCCGCGCAAGGTCGACTACCACCCAGACGCGATCCCGGTGCCCTACAACCATCACAACGTCGACTCCGACGAGATGCTGTTCTACACCGGCGGCAACTATGAGGCTCGACGCGGCTCCGGCATTGAGCAGGGCTCCATCTCGCTGCATCCGTCCGGCTTCACGCACGGACCCCAGCCGGGCGCCCCCGAACGGGCGATCGGCGTCGACTTCTTTGATGAGCTGGCCGTCATGGTCGACACGTTCCGGCCGCTTGACCTGTGCGAACCGGCACTCGCCTGCGAGGACCCCGGGTACGCCTGGACCTGGGCCCGCCGGTCCGTGGACAGCTCCGCCGTGGACACCGCAACCGGCTAACCTCCCCTTTCCCCGCGATCAAGGACTTGTGGTCGTGGTTCGATCTCCGATCTGCGACCATAGGTCCTTGGTCGCAAGGGGTTGTGGTCGGCGCGGAGTGGGGGCAGGGAGGGGACTCGGTGCAGAACCCGCTGACGGCGCTGACCGCCGAGGAGCTACGCCGACGTTGCAGCATGAAGTGGCGCAGGTACGACCCCGACGTCTTGCCGCTCTGGATAGCCGAGATGGATACCCCGCTCGCAGAGCCGATCGCCGATGCGCTCGGGCAAGCACTCGACCGCGGAGATACTGGCTATGCGCACCCGGGGCGCATGCCCGGTGCGTTCGCCCGCTATCGAACGATGACCTTGGTGGCCTGCACCCGGCACACGACGCGGATGTTATCGGGCTTGCCCTCGCGGAACGGCACGCCGTCGTAGCGCTGTGACAACTCCTCGATCAGCTCCTTGCCGCCATCCTCGGTCATCGAGGCACTTCCGCGTACCTCGACATAACGCTGCGGATCGGCGGGATCGTGCGCGATCAGGCTCACCCGTGGGTCACGCTGCATATTCCTGGTCTTGCGGCGGCCGAGGATGGTCGAGAAGGCGATCTCCTCACCGTCGCATTTGGCCCAGATCACGCTCGACTGTGGACTACCGTCCGGGTTAATTGTGCTGAGCACCCAGTAGGAATTGGCGTCCAGGAGCCGCTTCGCAGCCTCCGGCAGGACTTCGCCCATCTCGACCTCCCTCGCTCACTCACCATGGCCTTGCTCGTTCGACCGCTGGATCAGGGCTACCGCGATCGCGGCGAGGCCCTCGCCCCGACCCGTAAGACCAAGTCCATCGGTGGTCGTGCCGGACACGGTCACGACCGCGCCCGAGGCGGCGGAGAGCGCCGACTGAGCCTCGCCCCGGCGCCGGCCGATCTTGGGCGCTACCCCGATCACCTGGATCGAGATGTTGCCGATCTCAAAGCCAGCTGCCCGCACCCGAGCCGCGGCCTCTCCGAGCAGCACGGCCCCCGCGGCGCCCGCCCACTCGGGCCGGTCCGTGCCGAAGTTCGAGCCAAGGTCGCCCAGGCCGGCGGCGGCGAGCAGCGCGTCACAGGCCGCGTGTGCGGCCACGTCGCCGTCTGAGTGTCCAGCGAGGCCGTCGACATCCTCCCAGAGCAGGCCGGCTACCCAGCAGGGGCGGCCAGCGGCGAAGGCATGGACATCAGTGCCTATGCCGACGCGCGGGTAACCAGCGCGATCTTGGATGTCGTTAGGGCCTACCACACCGTGAATCATCCAAGATTCGCGACATCGTCGCGCAGAAGGGCCTCCGCGACCGCGAGATCGGCGGCGCGGGTGATCTTCAGAGCGCGGTCGGCACCAGGGATGCAGAAGACCCGTACTCCAATCTGCTCCGCCAACCCGGCGTCGTCGGTCGCGTCATCGCCTGCGGCGCGATACGCAGCCTCGAGGATCTCGCGGCGAAACCCTTGCGGCGTCTGCGCCGCACGCAACTCGGAGCGCTCAGGCGTGGCCACGACATGGCCGGATTCGTCGATTCGTTTGATGGTGTCAACGACGGCCAGGACAGGAACGACGGCGGCGCGGCCTTCGCGCACCGCCGCGGCGACCCTCTCAACAAGATCCGGTGGGACAAAGGCGCGGGCTGCGTCATGCACGAGAATGATCTCGTACGACAGTGGGGCGGCGCCGAACGCGGCTGCGACCGACTCCCGGCGGGTGGCGCCTCCCTCGACCACGTCGACGGTCACTCCAGGTGGGACCTCGCGATCGAGCAGCGCACGCACCTCGTCGACCCGGCCCGGCGGTGCGGCCACGACGACACAACCAACGCTCGGCGCCTGAGCCAGCCGGCGGACGGCATGGACCAGTAAGGCCGCCCCGCCCAACTCTCGCAGTGCCTTTGGCGCACCGGGTCCGAGCCGGGTGCCGAGGCCTGCGGCTGGGACGAGAACCGCGACGTCACCACGCAAAGGATGCTGCGCGGTCACGTCGCGGTCCTCGGTCGATGAGTTATCGGGAGTCGCTGGACCTCTCGCTTTAGGCCTGGCCGAGAACCTTGTCGAGGAGGGACTCCGCCTCGTCCTTGGTGCTCTTCTCGGCGAGGGCAACCTCGCCGACGAGAATGTCCCGGGCCTTGGCGAGCATGCGCTTCTCGCCCGCGGAGAGTCCCCGCTCCCGCTCGCGGCGCCAAAGGTCACGCACGACCTCCGCCACCTTGAGAGGGTTGCCGGAGGCCAGCTTCTCCAGATTTGCCTTGTAACGCCTCGACCAGTTGGTCGGCTCCTCGGTGTGCGGTGCGCGGAGGACGTCAAAGACCTTGTTCAGGCCCTCTTCACCAACCACTTCGCGCACGCCGACGATCTCGGCGTTCTCGGCGGGCACCCGCACCGTCAGGTCACCCTGAGCGACCCTGAGGACGAGGTATTGCTTCTCCTCGCCCTTGACGACCCGGGTCTCGATTGCCTCGATGAGTGCGGCCCCGTGGTGGGGGTAGACAACGGTTTCGCCGACACTGAAAACCATAGGTTCGAAACCCCTTTCGCTGTGTCTAGGGTAACACGGCACGCCAGACTCGGCTCACCCGGTCCTTTGGCGTATGCCCAGGTCAGAGGCGGTGTGGGCCGAATCGCCCCCACATAACATGAGTGATTCATAGACAGCCACGCAGGCAAAAGCCCTGGTCAGAGCCATCTTGCACGACTTTTTCGTACATATCGGATTCTTTGTCGCGTGGCAAGCGTCGCACCCGATCTGCTATGGCGCTGACCACACCCGATGAGCGACAGTGGAGATAGCGCCAGGGAGGGGGCATGGGCGATCTCCGACCACACAACGGGGGCGGCTCGCCGCCCGACGACGGCGGCGGCGCCAACCCTGGTGACCTGCCCGACTTTCCGCCGGAGTGGGGCACCGTGGTCATCCCCGACGACGCCGCGGAGCTCGACGAGGAGGCCGACGCGCTCCGCCGCGAGCTTTACCGAGACTCGCGTCGCGGGCGGCTGCGCTCGGCTTTGGGCATCTCGGCGCTCGGTCTCAAGGCCGAGCCGATCAAGGCCCAGCCGGGCACGGACGTGGAGCCTTCGTCGCTCGGCATCCCTGTCGTAATCATGGCGGTGGCGGTCCTGACGACGCTGGTCAGCCTGTTCATCGTGACCTGGGGCCGCCAGCCCGGTCCGCCGCTGCCCGTGACCTCGCTTCCCCCGGCGGCAAGCGACTCCGGCCGCGGCGTAGCGACCGCCGGTTTCACTACGCTGGCCGACGTCGTCCTGCCCGACGCTACCGGCGCAGGGGTGCGCCTCGGCGCCCTGCTGCCCGCGGTGATCCTCCTCGCCGACGAGTGCGACTGCGGGAGGCTGGTTATCGATGTGGCTGCGTCCGCTCCCTCCGGTGTCACCGTGGTGGCGGTCGGCCGGACCGTGCCCGCGATCACACCACCTGGCAGCACTGGCGCACCGGCGAATGTGCGCGGGCTCGCCGACCCCGACGGAGTGCTTCGTTCGCGATACGCCCCGGGAACCGGGGAAACGCCTGCCGTCGCGACGGCGGTGCTGGTCAACGGCGCCGGGAAGGTGGTCAAGACGGTCGCGAAGGTAGACAGCGTCGACGATGTCACACCGATCGATGGTCTGTGACGCTCAGCAGTCCCGCATAGAGCGTCAGGCCGGGCCCGAACGCCATGACCACGATGGGTGCGTTGCCTGCGGTACGGTCACGCAGCATCCGCTCGAGGATCAGCAACACGGTCGGTGACGAGCAGTTGCCGTGTTCGGCCAATCCCGCCCTGGACGGGACCAAGGCCTCCGCGGGAAGATCCAACTGCTTCTCCACCACATCCATGATCCGCGGCCCGCCGGGGTGTATCGCCCATCCGCCGACATTCCCGGCGGACAGGCCATGCCGGCCCAGGAGATCCCGGACCAGCGGCTCGACAAAGTGCGACAGAACCTGCGGCACCTGCGGCGAGAGCCCCATGCGGAAACCGAGATCGGTCACGTGCCATGTCATGTGGTCCGCCGTCGTCGTATCGGTCAACGACGCGACCTCGACCACGCCGTATCCGTTCCCATCGGGAACGAGGACCACGGCGGCGGCTGCGTCCGAGAACAGGGAGTGCGCGACGACCTGCTGGGGATCCACAGTGGGCGGTTGGACGTGGAGGCTTGACAGCTCCACGCAGAGGACGATCGCCGGGCGACCGTTCAGGGCCACGTAGTCGGCGGCCACGCTCAGCCCGGGCAGCGCCGCATAGCAGCCCATATGGCCTACGAAGACCCGACGCGCGTCCGGCGGCAGGCCTAGGTCGCGGGCGAGCAGGATGTCGAGCCCCGGCGTCACGTAGCCGGTGCAAGAGCAAACCACGAACATGCCCACATCGCTCGCCTCGACGTCGGCCCGCCCCAGCGCCGCGGACACCGCGTCCTTGCCCAGCGGCAACGCCTCGGTGAGATAACGCTGCATCCGCAGACTCGTCGGCCACCGTGAGGGATCCTCCACGAGCGGATTGACCACGCCGTGACGGGTGATGACACCGGAGTGCTCAAAGACCCGCTTCGCCAGGCCCCGCGCTACACCGGCGTAGTGCGCTGAGAAGAAGCCGCGCCAGAGTTCCTCCTGGGTGACCGGAGGCGGATGCGCGACACCGATGCCGGCCACGACGGCTCGGCAGGTACTCACCATCGCGGCGCCACACCCTCAGCGTCCGGATCGCCGCCGAGGGTGGCGATGCCCAGCCAGTCGGCGCACACATCCGAGGTCGCCGGCTGCAGCGAGCCGCAGCGCGCGTCGCGGAAGAGACGCTCCAGCGGATGTCCGCGCCGCGACGCCGATGTGCCAGCCGCCTCCAACATGGACGCTGCCACGTCCATCGCCGTTGTGCCGGCGAGCAGCTTGGCCCGCCACACCCAGTGGTTGGTCTCCGCCTCCCCTGGGGCCTCGGTCACCCGGCGCGCCGCCTCGTCGACGGCCAGCCGCGCGGCCGCGACTGCGGCGTCCGCGCGGCCGATCCGGGCACGCACCGACGGGAGAGACGAGAGACCTCGAGCCCGACAGTGCGAGACTGCCTCGTCCACACAGGACTGTGCGACGCCCACATAGACCGCCGCATAACTCGCCACCATCCAATGGGGCATGAGCTGCGCCACCAGTAGCGCAAGCCCTTCGGCCCCGCCCAGCAACGCATCGGACGGCACCACCACATCCACATGCAGGTCGTGCGACGACGTGGCGCGCATGCCGAGCGAGTCCCAGGTGAGTTCGACGACTAGTCCCTCCGTGTCCGCGGGAACGAGGAACTGGGACACCACCGAGTCGTCCGAGGCTGACCTCGCCGCGACCAGATACGCATCCGCATGCCCCGCGCCAGAGACGAATGACTTCGATCCCTTGATATGGAAGCCTCCGTCCACCGCCTCGTATCGGGCAGCTAATTGCGACAGTCGTGAGCCCACCCCGCGCTCACTCATCGCGACGGCATAGAAGGCCCCCTGCGCGGCGGCCGCGAGGATCCGGTCGCGCGAGGCGAAGAACGCGTCCGGCACACCGAGCGCCCGGGCGAGTTCGTCCGGGATGCCGGCGAGCGCTCCAGTGACCGACGCGTGCATGTTGAACACCAGCGCCGTCGCGCCGTTGCCGCGGGCCATCTCGAAGGCGACCCGCGCATAGTCCACGTAGCCGAGGCCGAGCCCACCGAGCCGCTTGGGCGCGAAGAGTCCAAACAGGCCCGCGTCGCGAAGGTCGGCAAAATCCGCAACCGGGAAGTCGCCGGTGCGGTCGGTATCCGCCGCCCTCTCCGCGAACTTCGGCCGCAGGCGTGCGACCACTTCCCACGGCTCAGCCATCACGCCTCCTTGACTCCCCAGGCCTGGTATAGCACAGCTGTGGATCTGGTCGGCACGATCCGAACATCTCCGCGGCGGGTAACCAACCAGCGCAGCATCTGCGCGGCCGCTGGGCGGATGCCTCGAACGGTCAGGCTCACGCCGTGCCGGGCACATTCGTTCACCACTACTCGAGGTGACACGAACAGCGCGGGATCATGGATCCCCTTGACCGCCGCGCCGGCGACCAACTCGGCCAACGTCACCGCGACGAACCGACCCACCCTCGTCGCGTTGATCGTATCGAACACGAGCGTGCCACCCGGCCGCAGAATGCGACACGCTTCAGCAACCACAGTGGACGGACGGGCCACGTGCTCCAAGATCTCGCCCGCACACACCACGTCGGCGCACGAGTCCGCCAAGGGCAGCGCTCTCACATCCGCTCGGACGGGAGTAAGGCCATGCTCGCGGGCCTGCACCAGCGAAACGCTGACGAGATCCACACCGATATGACGGTAGCCACGCGGTGCCACATGCGGAGCCAGCAAGCCCGCGCCGCAGCCCAGGTCGACAAGGAACGCATCTGGGCGAGACGCCTTGGGTACAAGTCCGGCACGGGCCGCGGCGATCCAATGGAGCATGGCGAACGCGCCGTTCGGGCGCCACCACTCTCCAGCCAGTCGCTCGTACTGTCGTACGTCGTTGCGAAGCGGCGCGACCGGCATGCCTTGAAGCGTGACACGGAACCCTGCCAGCGGCCAGACTGACCCTCGTGTCCGCGACTCGCACCCTTCTCGGTCTCCTTCGCGCCAGCCATCCAGAGCCGGGCCTGGCAGTCACCCTAGGCTCGGCACTACTCGCCGTGATAACTGGCCGCGATGTTGCGGGTGTCGTGGCGGTGGCGGCGACCGTCGCGGCCAGCCAACTCGCGGTTGGCTGGCACAACGACTGGCTCGACTCCGCGCGCGACACCAGCGCCGGACGGCTGGACAAGCCGATCGTCACGGGCAATGTGTCGCGCCGGGTGGTCGGGGTGAGCGCCGCGCTTGCAGCGGCGGTCACCGTTCCACTCGCGCTGCTGTCGGGACCTCCCGCGGCGCTGGTCGCCTCGGTCGGGCTCGTGTCATCCCTGTCCTACAACTGGCCGCTGAAGTTCACGGCCTTCTCTGTGGTGCCCTACGTCGTCTCGTTCGCGGCGTTGCCAACGTTCGTGGTGCTCGGGCTGCCGGGGGCCCCGACACCGCCCTGGTGGCTCGTAGCGGCGGGTGCCACGCTCGGCGGTGGTGGGCATTTTGCCAATGTGATCTCCGACCTCGATGACGACGCCCACACCGGAGTGCACGGCCTGCCGCACAGGCTTGGCCCACGGTGGAGTGCGGTCGCGGCCGGCGGCCTCCTCGCGATGACCAGTGCCCTGCTCGTCTTCGGTCCGCCCGGGTCACCGTCTCTGCTCGCGCTCGCCGGGCTCTGCGGCGCGGTGTTGGTCCTGCTGGTGGGCGGATACGCGCAGGTTCGCTCACCCCGATCGCGCAGCGCCTTCCGAGCAGTGATGATCGCGGCGCTCATCAACGTCGCGCTCCTGCTCACGGCCGGTGCCGTCCTCTGATTGCTGATCTTGGTGGGTCTACCCGCAGGATCGTACGGCGCCCACTACGCTGTAGCCCGTCTGCCGTTGATCGAGGAGGCCCATCGTGACCGCCAGCCGCTCCAGCCGCCGCAGCGCCCGGTTCGTTGCCGCGTCGGCGCTGCTCGCCGGCGCCGCCGCGCTCACCCTGGTGTCGGCATGCAGCGCGGGTCAGCTCGCGCAGACGAGCGAGATGGTGCCAGCAGTGCCGGGCGTGAACGCCAACGCCGGCCCGAATGGCGAGATCGCGCTACGGGACCTGCTCATCGCCTACAACGGCCCGCAGGGCTATCCGCAGGGCGGCGACGCGCCCCTGGTCGTGCGCATCTTCAACGACCTGCCCACGCCGGTAAAGCTGGTGCGCGTCACGGCTGACGACGCGGCGCGCGCGGTCGTCCTGGTGGGTGGCGCGCCCGTGGTAACGGCGACACCGGCGGCGCCGACCGCGCCGGCGACGCCATCCGGGGCGTCACCGAGCCCATCCCCCGCAGCGGCGGCACCGACACCGATCGCGCAGGCTTTGTCGGTCGAGATCGCTTCCTCCTCGTACCAGCTGCTCGTGCCCGGGCAGGGCGAGTACCTGGTGCTCAGGGGACTCACGAGGCCGCTCGGGCCGGGCAGTTCGGTGCTCGTGACGTTCACGTTCGATGACGGCTCCTCGGTCCGCGTCAACGTGCCCTTCGGCGTGCCGATGGAGGCGGTGCCGAGGGCCAGCGCCACGGTGCACGCCGAAGGCTAAGGCCGCGGTTCGGCGATTCGGACCGCATTTTGTCGGACCCGAGCGCTAGCGTGCGCTGCGTGACTATGCAGGAGCGCGCGGGTAGCCGGCCCGCGACCCCGACAAGTCGGACCCGGTCGGGTGCTAAGGCGGCTCGAGCGTCGTACGAATGCGATGTCTGTGGCCACCGCCCGCCCAAGTGGGTCGGTTGCTGCCCAGACTGCGGCGAGTGGGGATCGATCATCGAGGCCGCGGCCACGCCGCTGGCCCTGCGTGCCGTCGCTCCGCGCCGATCCGCCGAACCGGCCCGCCCCATCGCCTCCATTAGCGCAGAGCCGGCCCGCGCCCGCCCAACTGGCGTCCCCGAGCTCGATCGGGTGCTCGGTGGTGGCCTCGTGCCTGGCGCGGTCGTGCTGCTCGCGGGCGAGCCTGGCGTGGGCAAGTCGACGTTGCTTCTGGACGTGGCGCAGCAGTGGGCGGCGGGTGCGGCGAGCGAGGCGGGACCGGCATTGGTGGTCAGCGGCGAGGAGTCGGCCAGCCAGGTGCGGTTGCGGGCCGAGCGCATCGGCGCCCTTCATGAGCGGCTTTACCTGGCGGCGGAGACCGACCTGGCGGCGGTGCTCGGCCACCTCGACGAGGTGAAGCCGGGTCTGCTCGTCCTGGACTCTGTGCAGTCGTTCTCCGCACCGGGAGCCGAGGGTGTGCCGGGCGGTGTCACCCAGGTCCGGGCGGTTGCAGCCGCGCTCGCCGCGGTGGCCAAGGAGCGCGGTATCGCGACCGTTCTCGTTGGACACGTCACCAAGGATGGCCAGGTGGCCGGCCCGCGCGTGCTCGAGCACCTGGTCGACGTGGTGCTGCAGTTCGAGGGGGACAAGTTCTCGTCGCTGCGTCTCGTGCGCGGTTTGAAGAACCGGTTTGGCGCCGCAGACGAGGTGGGCTGCTTCGAGATGCATGAAGGTGGGCTGACCAGTCTGCCCGATCCGTCCGGGCTGTTCCTGACCCGGTATGCCGACGCCGTCGCGGGCACCTGCGTCACCGTGGCGATGGAGGGCCGCCGCGCGCTCGTCACCCAGGTTCAGGCGCTGGTTGGCGCGGCGGTCGCCGGGTCGCCGCGCCGCACGGTCAGCGGGTTGGACTCGGCCCGGCTGGGCATGGTCCTCGCCGTCCTGGAGCGCGGTGCGGCCCTACCGAATCAGCCTGGCCTGCGGCTGCACGACCGCGAGGTATACGCGGCGACGGTGGGCGGAATCCGGGTGGTGGAGCCCGCCGCCGACCTTGGTCTTGCCCTCGCGGTGGCGTCCGCCGCGCACGAGTTGCCGCTGCCGCCCGACCTCGTCGCGATCGGCGAGGTCGGACTCACCGGCGAAGTCCGTCGGATCGGCGCCGTGGCGCGGCGCCTGGCCGAGGCCGCGCGGCTGGGCTTCCGCCACGCCCTGGTGCCACCCGGGTGCGGGCCGGCGGCCACCGGCCCCGCGCCAGCCGGGATGCGAATCCTCGAGGTCGCCAACGTGCGTGCGGCGCTGCACTGGGCGGTCCAGCTCTCACCGGTCGGGGAGTCATGACGTTGCGCGCCGGCTACCACGTGGCTCGGCTCACGATCGTGACATGGCTCGGTGCGTACCGAGCGAGCCCGGTGAGCAGGCTCTCGGGCGTACCTAGGAAGTCATCCAGCGGGACGGCAAGGTCGTAGGCCGAGACGGCCGCGACGCTGCGCCTCGCCGAGCGAAGGTGTGCCTGGTCCCACCAGCGTGGCCAATCGCCCGACCGATGCAGCTGGGGGACGCATCGGATGAGCAGGAACGGCTCCTCGTCGACCTCCATCACCGCCAGTTCGGCGAGTTCGGCCCACGGCAGCACGAGGGTCCGGACCACGCCGGGACGCGCGGTCAGCGCGTAGTGGTCGGCGGCCACCTGCGGGCGGCGGACCAGGGCCAGCAGATGCGGCACCCAAAGTAGCCCAAAGAGCACGCCTAACGACGGCACGATCAGAGCGAGCGGGTTGACCGCACCGTCGTCCGCCTGGCGTGGCTCGTCCACGAAGACGAGCCAGGCCGGGCCGCAGACCAAGGCCGTCATGAAGGCCGTCCAGCCGAGCCGACCGGCTGCCCGCTTCGGGCGCCGGCGCCGCCAAACGATCTGATTGCGTGCCACAGCAGCGCTCCAACGACGCCCGCGCTCCAACGACGCCCGCGCTCCAACGACGCCCATGCTCCAACGACCGTCGCGCTTCAACGACGAGCGCACTTCAACGACGAGCAACCCACCTTTGCGGTTTCTCAACGGCGGCGCAACCCCTCATCGGGCTGGTCGGCCCAGAATCCGTAGACTGTGCGGCGTGCCGATCGACCGGGAGGGCCCGCTTCGGGCCACCCTCGCCCTCGTCGCGCCCGGCACCGCCCTGCGTGACGGTCTCGAGCGCATCCTGCGCGGCCGAACCGGTGCACTGATCGTTCTTGGCCACGATAAGACAGTCGAGGCCCTGTGCACGGGTGGCTTTCCGCTCGATGTCGAGTTCTCCTCGACCCGGCTCCGGGAACTGTGCAAGATGGACGGCGCCGTGGTGCTCTCCAGCGACGGAACGCGGATTGTGCGGGCCGCCGTGCACCTCATGCCCGACTCGATGATTCCCACCGAGGAGTCCGGCACTCGTCATCGCACGGCTGAGCGGGTGGCCAAACAGACCGGCCACCCGGTCATCTCGGTGAGCCAGTCCATGCACATCATCGGGCTCTACGTCAATGGCACGAGGCACGTTATCGACGACTCGGCCGCAATCCTCTCCCGGGCCAACCAAGCGCTGGCCACGCTGGAGCGCTACAAGCTGAGGCTCGACGAGGTGAGCGGGACGCTGTCCGCCCTCGAAATCGAGGACCTGGTGACCTCTCGTGATGCCATCGCCGTTGTGCAGCGGCTCGAGATGGTGCGCCGCATCGCCGGCGAGATCGAGGGGTACGTCATCGAACTCGGCACCGACGGACGGCTGTTGGCGCTACAGCTCGACGAGCTCATGGCCGGCGTGGACAGTGACCGGGCCCTCGTCATCCGCGACTACCTGCCCTCGGCCAAACGGCTGCGGACGCTCGACGAGGCCGTCGGTGACCTCGACCGATTGTCGGCGAACGAGCTGATCGACCTGAACGCGGTCGCCAAGGCGCTGGGATATCCGAGCACCACCGACGCTCTGGACGCAGCGGTGTCGCCCCGCGGGTTCCGGCTGTTGGCCAAGGTGCCACGGCTGCCCGGCGCGGTCGTGGAGCGTCTCGTCGAACACTTCGGCAGCCTGCAGCGCCTGCTCGGCGCGACCGTCGAGGACCTGCAGACCGTGGACGGCGTTGGCGACGCCCGGGCACGCGGCGTTCGCGAGGGCCTGTCGCGCCTGGCCGAGGCGTCGATTCTCGAACGCTACGTATGACCGCCCGCTCCCGGGCTAGGCCTGCACGCGGAGCGCAAACGGGGCGCTGTACTTGAGGTCGAGTCGCGCCACGAGCTGATAGACCGCTGGTGCCGGGGTCGGCGCGCCGGTTACACACATGACGGCTCCCGCGCCGGTACGGCTTCGCCTGCCGGTCCACCGGAGGGTGAAGGAGACCTCCTTGCCAGCCCCGAACGATCTCATGTCGTGTCCCTTGTTGGGGCTGCAGTCGTCGGAGGACCAGATCGTCACCGCACCGTCGATCAGCCGTAGCTCCTGCATGTCGGCGCCGATGTCCCGGCTGCAGGTCCGGCCTGAGATGTTCTTGATCTTGATCGTGAAGTCCAGCGGCTGCCCAACCTGGACCTGAGCGGCAGCCGCGGTCGCCGTAACCTCCATCTCGCCGTCGGTGCATGGGCCGGTTGCGCCCGTCGTGGGCAGGGTAAAGGCGGACTGGGTGGGAGACGCGGTCGGCACGATTGGCCGCAGCAGCGTGGTGGTCGGGCTCGGCGCGGTCCGGCTCGCGGCCGGCGTCGACTGAGGGCCGGCGCCAGCGGTCGACGTGTCGGGGCCGCCGCACGCGTACGAGATGACGAGCACGATCATCGCGAAACCGACCAACACAACGGCACGACGCCGCCAGTAGACGGCGGCCGGAAGGGGACCGACGGTCAGCCGCATGGCTTCCCACCGTAGCGGCGATCACCGACCGGACATGGGCGACGCGCCGGGCACCCCGACCTGCCCCTCCGTTCCCGCCGATCAAGGGCGCAGTCGCGTGATTGGTGATCCATTCACGCGACTTGGCCCTAGATCGCGGGAACGGTCGCACGGCGCGACGAAAACTCGGCGCTACCGGTAGACCTGGCGTGGGTGGATCGCGTGCGCTCCCGCGACCCGGTCGAGGAAGAGCAGTCCGGAACAGGGTCAATCTCATGCTGCAGCGCGCGGGCCTCGAAGCCGTCGGTCGTCATCCCCACCCGCTCGCCGGTCGCCCTCATCTGGCCGGTCACCACAACCCGGCCCGCCCGCGGACATCGCCGGTGAGCAGGCACCGACATGCAGCCGTTACCCAAACCATCATCAGGCCTCATTGAACTGTGATGGTTGGGGACTTCGGCCTTGCGGCCGAAGGCTGCCCGTCTTGCCCACCGGGGTGGTGCGGGCTTCACGCTTCAACGACCTGAGCCCGTCCCGCGGATGCGGGCTGGGACTGACCTGGTCTTCACGCGCGTTCCAGCCGTCGCCGGCTGCGGTTTATGGCTCGCGAGCGCGTCGACGTCCACTGTGGAGGGCAGGTCCACCTCCGCGACGAGCACGTACAGGTCCCCCGGTGACCGCGCAGCCGGGTCATCGTCGAGTCAGTGAGGTTGAGTTCCAGAGCAGCGAGGACTTCGGCAGTGTCGGCGATGATGCCCGGCCGGTCGTGGCCGATGACGGTGATGGCGAGTTCGTGCACGAGCACATCCTCGCCGATCGGGTTGGCCGCCAGCATGGCAGGATCTGCAGACGATGCGGTCCCAAACGCCGGCCACCAGCGCACTGGCAAACATGGCGATCCGGTGGTACGACACGACGGCGCGCGACCTGCCGTGGCGGCGCCCGGGTACGTCGCCGTGGGCGGTTCTTGTCAGCGAGGTCATGCTGCAGCAGACGCCGGTAGCCCGGGTGACGCCGGTATTCGAGGCGTGGCTGCGCAGGTGGCCCTCGCCTGCCGCGCTGGCCGCCGAGTCTGTCGGAGAGGCGATCCGCGCGTGGGGTCGGCTGGGCTACCCACGCCGGGCGATTCGCCTGCACGCATGCGCCGGTGTTCTCGTGGCCCGGCATGGTGGTGCGGTCCCGTCGGACGTGGCGTTGCTGCTGGCCCTACCCGGCGTGGGCGCCTACACCGCTCGCGCGGTGGCCACGTTCGCGTTCGGTCAGCGACACCCGGTGGTCGACACGAATGTCCGGCGACTCGTCTCTCGTGCCGTCAACGGATCGCCCGGTGGCGGTCCGGCGACCTCGGCGAGCGACCTCGTCGCGGCGGAGGCACTGCTGCCGGCATCGGCGGCCCGGGCAGCCCAGGCCAGCGCCGCGTTCATGGAGCTGGGGGCCCTCGTGTGCACCGCGCGAACTCCGTCCTGCGGCGTATGTCCGCTGCGCAGCGTGTGCGCGTGGCGCCTCGCCGGCCAGCCGGTGTCGTCAGGTGGACCCACGCGGCGGGCGCAACGCTACGAGGGCACCGACCGTCACGTACGCGGATTGTTGCTGGCGCTGGCTCGCGAGGCGCCCGGCGGCGTGGAGCGGGCTGTGCTGGATGCGGTATGGCCGGATCCTGAACGACGACACCGCGCCCTGGCCGGGCTGGTCGAAGACGGCCTCCTGGTCAGGACTTTTCCCGACCGCTACGGGCTCCCCGGATCGCCGTGAGCAGCGCTAGCATCCGGCGGTGACCTTTCACGCCCCCCGGTGGTCGCGCGTCCCCGTCGTGGTCCTCGCAGTCCTCGTGACGCTGCTCGTCGAGACCGGTTGCGCGACAGGCACCTCGGCGGCCGTGCCATCACCGTCGGTAACCGCTGGCTGGGATTCACCCACGCCACCAACCGAAATCGGTCCTACTTCTGGTCCAACACGGCTCACGCTCGCCGACTATCTGGCGAGGATCCCGACATTTTCGCTCCGACCCCTTCCCGTGGCGGTGACCCTCCCCCACGGCGAGGGGCTAGCGGCGTGGACCAGCAGGATCCCCACCACGCAGCCGGTCGCATTTCTCACCATCGACGACGGAGTGGTGCGTACTCCGGAGGCGATCGAACTGTTCCGCGCGGCGCACATCCCGGTCACCCTCTTCCTGACCACGAACACGATCAAGAGCGACACGACGTACTTCGATCGACTGCGGAGTGTGGGCGCGGTCATCGAAGCTCACACGGTCTCGCATCCGAAGCTGACCACGCTCCCGTACGCCCAGCAGAAGTACGAGCTGTGCCACTCGACCGACTTACTCGAGCAGTGGTACGGGCGGCGACCGGTCCTCTTTCGCCCGCCGTACGGGGAGAAGAACGAGGACACGCTTCGCGCCGCGCGGGAGTGCGGTCTCACGGCAGGCTTCGCCTGGACGCAGACCGTCAACGCGGGCAAGGTTCGCTATCAGACCGCGATACACCAGATCCGGGCCGGCGACATCATTCTGATGCACTTTCGTGCGACCTTCGCGGACGACTTCATCGCAGCTCTTCAGGCCATCAAGATGGCCGGCCTGACGCCCGCGCTGCTGGAGGACTACGTCGCGCCCACTCCATCCCCGTAGAACAGCGTCGATCATGACCTGGAGGTCATGATCGACGCCATTTCGCAACGGTCAGCTCATGATCACGCGGATCTTGAGGCGGGCTTACTCGGCCGTGGTCCCGGCAGTATCTGTCGTTCCGCCCAGCTCGGCCGGAACCGCGTCCGGAATCGTGACCGGCTTGTCCGCGCCGTGATATGTGAGCTTCGAGTTCTCGATGTCGTTCGGGTCACCTTCGCAGTCGACTACCACGATCTGCCCCGGCCGCAGCTCGTTGAAGAGGATCCGCTCCGACAGTGAGTCCTCGATCTCGCGCTGTATGGTCCGGCGCAGCGGACGGGCACCCATGACCGGATCCCAGCCCTTCTTCGCGAGCCACCTCTTGGCGTTCTCGGTGAGTTCGAGGCCCATGTCCTTGTTGCGGAGCTGGGTCTCGATCCGGGCAACCATCAGGTCCACGATCCGCAAGATCTGGTCCTCGTTCAGCTGGTGGAAGACGATCGTGTCGTCGATCCGGTTCAGGAACTCGGGCCGGAAATGCTGCTTCAGCTCATCGTTGACCTTGTTCTTCATCCGCTCGTAGTTCGAGTCGACATCATTCGCCCCCTGGAATCCGAGCGAGACGGCCTTGGCCACATCGCGCGTACCCAGGTTCGTGGTCAAGATGATCACCGTGTTCTTGAAGTCCACGATGCGTCCCTGGCCATCGGTGAGGCGGCCATCCTCCAGGATCTGCAGCAGCGTGTTGAACACGTCCGGGTGGGCCTTTTCGATCTCGTCGAAGAGGACCACGGAGAACGGCCGGCGGCGCACCTTCTCGGTGAGCTGGCCACCCTCGTCGTAACCGACGTAACCGGGGGGAGCGCCCACCAGCCGCGACACCGTGTACCGGTCGTGGAACTCGCTCATGTCGAGCTGGATCAGCGCGTCCTCGCTGCCGAAGAGGAACTCGGCTAGAGCCTTGGACAGCTCGCTCTTACCGACGCCGGACGGGCCGGCGAAGATGAACGAGCCGGACGGCCGCTTCGGGTCCTTGAGGCCCGCCCGCGTCCGCCTGATCGCCATCGAGACCGCCTTGACCGCGTCCTCCTGGCCGACGATCCGCTTGTGCAGCTCGTCCTCCATGCGCAGCAGCCGGGAGGTCTCCTCCTCGGTGAGCTTGTAGACCGGGATGCCGGTCCAGTTCGCCAGCACCTCGGCGATCTGCTCGTCGTCCACCTCGCTCACGACGTCAAGGTCGCCGGCCTTCCACTCCTTCTCCCGCTGCGCCTTCTGAGTCAACAGGGTCTTCTCCGTGTCACGCAGCTGCGCGGCCCGCTCGAAGTCCTGCGCGTCGATGGCAGACTCCTTGTCGCGGCGCACCTGGGCGATCTTCTCGTCGAAGTCGCGCAGGTCCGGGGGCGCCGTCATCCGGCGGATCCGCATGCGCGCGCCCGCCTCGTCGATGAGGTCGATCGCCTTGTCCGGAAGGAAGCGATCGGAGATGTAGCGGTCCGCCAGGGTGGCCGCGGCGACCAGTGCCGCATCCGTGATCGAAACGCGGTGGTGCGCCTCGTAGCGGTCCCGCAGCCCCTTGAGGATCTCGATCGTGTGCGCCAGCGACGGCTCGCCGACCTGGATCGGCTGGAACCGGCGCTCAAGCGCCGCGTCCTTCTCGAGGTGCTTGCGGTACTCGTCGAGGGTTGTCGCGCCGATCGTCTGCAGCTCACCGCGGGCAAGCATCGGCTTGAGGATGCTGGCCGCGTCGATCGCCCCCTCGGCCGCGCCCGCCCCGACGAGGGTGTGAATCTCGTCGATGAACAGGATGATGTCGCCGCGAGTGCGGATCTCCTTGAGAACCTTCTTCAGTCGCTCCTCGAAGTCACCGCGGTAGCGAGAGCCCGCCACGAGCGCGCCCAGATCGAGCGTGTAGAGCTGCTTGTCCTTGAGTGTCTCCGGCACCTCGCCCTTGATGATCTTCTGGGAAAGACCCTCGACGACGGCGGTCTTACCGACGCCGGGCTCGCCGATCAACACCGGGTTGTTCTTGGTCCGGCGGGACAACACCTGCATGACCCGCTCGATCTCCTTCTCGCGCCCGATGACTGGGTCGAGCTTGCCCTCTCGGGCAGCCTGGGTGAGATTGCGACCGAATTGGTCGAGCACCAGGCTCGTGGACGGAGCCGCCTCACCGGTGGCGCCGGACCCGGCCGCGGCCGGCTCCTTGCCCTGATATCCCGAGAGCAGCTGAATCACCTGCTGACGGACGCGGTTGAGGTCAGCACCGAGTTTGACCAGAACCTGCGCGGCGACGCCCTCGCCCTCGCGGATAAGGCCAAGCAGGATGTGCTCGGTCCCGATGTAGTTGTGCCCGAGCTGCAATGCCTCACGCAGGGACAGCTCAAGCACCTTCTTGGCCCTCGGCGTGAACGGGATGTGCCCGCTCGGCGCCTGCTGGCCCTGGCCGATGATCTCTTCCACCTGCTGGCGCACGCCTTCGAGGGAGATACCGAGGCTCTCCAGAGCCTTGGCAGCAACGCCCTCACCCTCGTGGATGAGGCCGAGCAGGATGTGCTCCGTACCGATGTAGTTGTGGTTGAGCATCCTGGCCTCTTCTTGCGCCAGAACCACCACTCGCCGGGCTCGGTCGGTGAACCTCTCGAACATTCCCTCGTGCTCCTCACTGCACCGCGGTCGCGTCGGCCGCACTGCACCCGTCGGTCTCGTTAGCCGCTGTTGCCGCGAACGCCGGGCCTTGGATCCCATAACTCTATCGCCGCCACCCGACGACTCGACGACGCGCGGGCGGGTACCCGTCGCCGCGAACACCACATTGCCGAGGGATCTGACCCCCAAAATAGCCCCATAACCAGGCAAAACCACCCAGCAGTACGGGGATTCGCGCGGTGCTAACCACTCCGCAGAGACTCGCGTATCAACGCGTACGCGCAAAGCGTAATTCCGGGCCGCCGACCTCTCTTCTCGCGATCAAGGGCTTATGACCGTGGATTAGAGATCAAACCACGGCCACAAGTCCTTGATCGCGGGGGGACCCTTCATGGGACCTGTCGCGGGAAGCCGTCAGCGGCCGGCCTCGCGGTGGTACTGGTCGACGACATCCTGCTTGATGCGGCCGCGTGGAGCAACATCGAGCCCCTTTCGCAGCGCCCAGGAGCGGATCGCCTTGTTCTGCTCCCGCTCAGCGACGGCGCCACCGCGACCCCGGGCACCGGCACGGCCAACAGCGGACGTGGACCGGCCGGAGACGCGGGTACCGCTCTCCAGGTACGGCGACATCGCATTGCGCAGTTTGTTCGCGTTCTTAGTCGACAGGTCGATCTCGTACGAATGACCGTCGAGTCCGAACTTCACCGTCTCATGTGCCTCGCCACCATCGAGGTCGTCGATGAGCTTGGTGATAGTTTCCTTGGCCACCCGACAATTCCTTTCTGTAGATACGAGCGGTTCCTTAGGGTGCGAAAGAACAATAACTCAGGCCGCTCGCTCCGGAGCATATTCTGGGCGATTTGTTACTCAGAATCTCTTCTCCGTAGTAGCCACGCGTTACCCGACTCGCCCACTTAGTTACTCGGGACGAACCAGCGGGAACAAGATCGTTTCTCGTATACCGAGTCCGGTGAGCGCCATCATGAGCCGGTCGATACCCATTCCCATGCCCCCCATCGGCGGCATGCCGTGCTCCATCGCCCGCAGATAATCTTCGTCGAGCCTCATCGCGTCCGGATCCCCCTTCGCCGCGAGTAGCGACTGCGCTACGAAGCGCTCACGCTGGACGACTGGATCAACCAACTCGGAGTATCCGGTGGCCAATTCGAAGCCGAGAACATACAAGTCCCACTTCTCCGTCAGGCCGAGCTCCGCGCGGTGAGCACGGACCAGCGGGCTCGTCTCTTCCGGGTAGTCGCGCACGAACGTCGGCGCCCGCAGTTTGGGCACGACAAGCGCCTCGAAGAGCTCCTCGGCGAGCTTTCCCGGACCCAGATGGCCCACGATCGGATCGGCCGCCACATCGTGTTTATCGGCGTACCCGAGCAAGGTCGCCATCGGGGTCGCGACTGTCACCTCCTCGCCGAGCGCCTCGGAGAGTGCGCCGAAGAGAGTCACCTGCTGCCATTCGCCCCCGACGTCGAATTCGGTCCCGTCCTGATGGCGAACGACGTGGGACCCGGAGAGGGCGTATACGGCCTCCTGGATGAGTTCACGGGTAAGTGTGCCGATCGTGTTGTAGTCGCCGTACGCCTCGTACGCCTCGAGCATCGCGAACTCAGGCGAATGCGACGAGTCGAGGCCCTCATTCCGAAAGTTGCGGTTGATCTCGAAGACGCGCTCGATGCCGCCAACGACGCAGCGCTTCAGGTAGAGCTCTGGGGCGATGCGGAGATAGAGATCGATGTCGAGTGCATTGGCGTGTGTCACGAACGGCCGGGCGGCCGCGCCCCCGTGTAGGAGCTGCAGCATCGGCGTCTCGACCTCGACGAAGCCGCGCCGCTGAAAGGACTCCCGCAGAGCGCGCACCGCAGTCGCCCGGGTGCGGACCGTCTCGCGAGCCTGCGGCCGCATGATGAGGTCGACATAGCGCTGCCGGACACGCGCCTCCTCGGACATCGGCTTGTGCGAGACAGGCAGGGGACGCAGCGCCTTTGCCGCCATCTCCCAGCGGTTAGCGAGAACGGAAAGTTCGCCCCGCTTGCTGGTAATCACCTCGCCCTCGACGGCCACGATGTCACCGAGGTCGACAAGGCGCTTCCATGACTCGAGCGCGTCCGCGCCTGCCCGGTCGAGCGACAACATGGCCTGCAATTCGGTGCCATCGCCCTCGCGCAGTGTCGCGAAGCAGAGCTTGCCCGTGTTTCGTACAAAAATTACCCGCCCGGTCACCCCGACGTGCTCCCCCGTGGCGGTATCGACAGGAAGGTCGCCGAAGTGTGTGCGGAGATCGGCGAGAGAATGCGTTCTCTGCACCGCGACGGGATACGCGTCGCCGCCGTCGGCGAGCAGCCGCGCTCGCTTCTCGCGCCGAATTCGCATCTGCTCGGGCAGGTCTTCGTCGGCTGCGGCGGCGGCACTCGGCTGTTCGGGCACGGCACTTCCTTTGCACAGATCGGACGGCAGGATGTGTACCGGAGCCTACTTAACGTCAGAAGTCGGATCGACGCGTCATCAGAGGCCTCGCTTGACGACCTAACAAGACGGACGTACGGTTTGCTTTGTGAGCCTGCAGGACTGGATGGAACCCGATCGCTGGCGCCAGCGTGCCGGGTCGTTCGGACCCGCGGCCGACCTCTATGACCAGGTCCGACCCGGGTACCCGGTGGCAGCGGTCGAGTGGGCACTCGCCCCGCTCGGCGCCGGCCGATGGCGGATCCTGGATATCGGCGCGGGGACGGGCATCATGACCCGCCTGCTCATCTCGCTCGGCCATGACATGGTGGCGGTCGAACCCGACGAGCAGATGCGGCAACGGCTCGCCGCGACGACTACCGCGGTCGAGCCGCTCGCGGGCAGAGCGGAGGCGCTGCCGTTGGCGGACGCCAGCGTCGACGCGGCGATCGCCGCTCAGGCGTACCACTGGTTTGACCGCGACCGGGCACACCTCGAACTCGGCCGGGTGATCAGGCCTGGCGGCGTCTTTACCGCGCTCTGGAACGACCGCGACGAGGAGACGGCCTGGGTCCGGGTGTACTCGCGCATCGTCGAGGGCGACCGTGGACCCGACGGTTCCAGTGCGGACTCGGGCCGGGCGAAGTCTCCGTCCTATGGGGATCGCTTCGGGCCCGCCGAGTTCGCGGAGTTTCGGCACGCCGTCACTCACACGCCCGAGTCGCTGGTCGCGCTGCTGAAGAGCCGCTCGTACTTCCTCACCGCGCCGCCGACCCGCCAGGCCGCGCTTGAGGCCGAGGTCCGGGAACTGGCCGCGACCCACCCGGAGCTGGCGGGGCGAACCTCGTTCGACCTTCCGTACGTGACGGTGGTCTACCGCGCGACACGCCTCCCAGCCCCGTCCTCGTTGGGGACGAGCGCAACGAAGTCGTGACCCTCCCGCCAGGACTCGTCGTCATCGAGGACGGAGA
Organism: Micromonosporaceae bacterium; assembly: GCA_020027875.1. Taxonomy (GTDB): domain Bacteria; phylum Actinomycetota; class Actinomycetes; order Mycobacteriales; family Micromonosporaceae; genus JAXIPB01. Next base: position 194,115 of record JAHRHA010000001.1, read on the forward strand.
GCGGCAGCGGCCCCGACACGACCTCATACGTTGGCCACCGGATCGAGTACAGGTCCGCGGCGTCGCCGCCGGCCAGGTGCGTGGCCAGCCTCTGCGCGACGCTTCTCGCCGCGGTCGGCGACAGTTGGAAGTGAGAACCATTCAGCCACCACAGGAACTCATACAGCCCGACCGGTCCGTCCTCGAGATGATCATTTGCCTCAGCGGCCAGCCAGTTCTCCACGGCGACGTCGTCCATCATGAGCCCGCCAAGGTCGGGTTGCCCCGCAGCGGAATCTTGACCGTGGTGCCGTTCTGAGAGACCTCCACATATGGACCATGCGTCAGCGGGTCCGCACGGTTGCCCGCGGTGTAGCCAGGCATGATCCGAACTTGCCGGCCGAGGTTGTCGGGGTCCCTGAACACCACTCCTCCACCACTGCGACTGGGTGTCTGCGGCCAGTTGCTCGGAATCGCCGCCATTATCTCCCCCGGATCTCTGCCCACGAGGTCGCCGGGGTCGAGACTCCCCGGACTGGTGAAGTCCAGCGCGTCGTTGGGACTTCGCGGGTTCGCGTCGTGCCTACGCTCTCCGGCCGGTGGGTCATCATGGTCATCACGAACGCGAGAGTCGATGTCGAGCATCGACTCCGCTCCGGCCGCGGTGAACCGGTGCCAGTTCCCGTCCGGAGGATCGACCGGCATGAAGGACCCGCCTAGCAGGACCGGCGATGCGACCACCTCCTCGCCGTCCAATGTGGTCCATACGGGCTGGTCCGGCGCGACAATGTCGACGCCCAGCTCGCGCGCGAGAACGGCCGCCGGTGAATCCACACCGCCGACCGCCGTGTCGCACGAGAGCAGCTTGATCCCGATGCCGGTGGGCAGCTCCAGCACACCTGAGTCCCGCAGCACCCGCAGCGCGCCGGCGAACTGCTCTGGGCTGATCATGTAGTCGTCGATCTGGAAGCCCTTGGGCGAGCCATGCAGATCGAGGGTCACGTATCCCTCCGTCGGGAACACGGCTCTGGCGAAGTCGCGGATCTCGTCGTCGACCGCGTAGAAGGCCAGACCCGCGTCGGTGGCGAACACGTTCGCACGAACAAGGTCCACCGCCTGGTCGTCAGAGAGCTCCCAGGTGTCGGCGATCTCGCGAACCTCCGCCGACCCGGAGTCCGGCGAGCCCGTCGCCCAATCCGGCACCCCGGCCAACGGGCCCATGCCATCGGGCCGAACTCCGGCCAACGGCCCAGAGCCGAACACCGTGAGTGGCACTGCCGACCCGCCCGTCGGCGTCGCCGGGCCGTGCGTCGCCGGGCCGTGCGTCGCCGGGCCGTGCGTCGCCGGGCCGTGTGTCGCCGGGCCGTGCGTCGCCGGGCCGTGTGTCGCCGGGCTGTGTGTCGTGGTCGCCGATGCCGTCGGCGATGGTGAGCCGGCCGGGGTGCTCGCGGACGGTTGCGGTGAGACGGCGGGAGACGACCCCGGTTGATGACCCGGGAAGGCAACTGGAGCGAGCAGCGTCTCCATCCTGGCGCCGGGAGGCCCGACCCGGTCGACCGGAACCGGCACGTCCAGGTGATTGGCTGCCGCCGGCTCATATCCGCCCCGGCCGGACGACGGGTCGACCACAGCTGCGGCGCTGCCCGCTAGGTGACCACCGTCGTTGGGCGGCGGGCCGGGGTCGCCGTCTCGGCCACCCACCGAGTCGGGGTCGACCACGAACGGCCCGTCGCCCCGCGGGACGCCGGCGTCCGGAGTGGACAGGTGCTGACGTCTCGGGGCGTCAGGCGACCCGGCGTCAGGCGACCCGGCGTCGGGCGGTCGGGCCTCGTCCGACCGGAACAACACATCGGACATAGACCCGAGATCCCACCCAGCCGGATCCAAGGCGGCCGGATCCAAGGCGGTCAGCCGCGACAGGTCGGGCGTCGGCACTCGCCCGCGGGTCAGGTCGGGCCCGAGCGCTCCCACGATGCCCGACGAGACGGCCATCAGGAAGTCGCGCCCTCTCGGTGGCTCGCCGTGTGCCAGCGGCGCCGCCACACCCCCGAGCGCACCGGTTACCCCGGCCGCACCCAGCAGACCCTGCGGGGTGCTCATTAGGCCCGGCGCGAACCGGCCGCCAGCCAGAAAGACTCCCCCGCCAACCGCTCCGAAGATGGCACCGTCCTCCGCCGCTCGCCTCGTCTTGGCCCAGTCCCACTCGTCCCGACTGCCGCGGCTGAACTGAATCATCTGGGCCAGCCCGTCCACGGCGATATTCAAGGCGGTGCCGAACGCGATGGCGCTGAGCAGCCGCATGAGGACGAACCTGATCGTGATGTGCGCGGCCGCGATCGCGATCGGGATGCCCCCGGCGGAGACGCCTGCCGCCCAGACCATGGCGAGCAGCGAAGCGATCGTGACCCCGAGAATGACCAGCGCCGCAACGTACTGGATTTTTGCGTATTCGACCTCCAGAGCGGTGCGGTCGCAGGCAGCGGCGAGCTGGTCGCAAGCTGCGGCCAGCTGTTCGACGAAGCTCTCGCCTTCGCCCGTGAACAGTTGCCACAGGTTGGCGAAGGCATCTGCCGCCTCGCCGTCGAGGGCCTGGACGACCTGCACGCCGGCGGCGATAGCGTCGGGCTCCAGACGTCGCAGGTCGGTTGCGGCGCCTGCCCAGGCCTGAGCGCAGCGCCAGAGCGCGTCCTCATCGGCCTCCGGGAAGTCGGTGCCAACGAGGAAGTTAAGTTCTTCGAGCGCGTCCCACAAGCGGATGGTCACCGCGATCCTCCCCGTCCCCGGTTCAACGACTCCTCAGCGGCTCAGCGCTGAGCGCTACGACACGGCGGCCCTCGCCCAGCGGTCATCCACGAGCTGGATCGCCTCAGCCTCGGTGATCTCGCGGAGCTCACCGCGCCCGCTACCCTCGTCGCGCCCGCCACCGGAGAGCCGCCACCGCAGCTCGTCCGAGAACGTCTCGGCGCGGGACATGTCGCGCTCGGGTGCCCGCACGAGACTCTGGCCGGACCCGCGGTCCTGGTAGTACACCAGCGGCCTTCGCTGCGACTGTGGCGGCGGCCCTGCCTTTACCACGGCGGTGGCCAGAGCCAGAACGTCAGCCGACACGGACTCGGGGAGACGGGAACCACGCTCCTCAATGTGACAGAGCAGCTCCAGTTCCGGCGCCACCCCGCGCGTCCGGACGTAGTAGGCGAGCGCCTCCTGCCACACCCAGGTGCCATCGGTGCGATAGCTGAGCGGCACCACCGGTTCGGTCCCTCGGCCCAGCGGGTCGCTCATCCGACCCGCGGCGCGGACGACGAGCCGGCCGCTGCCCAGGTACGAAGCGAGGCGCTCCCGGCGTACCGGCTCCAGGATCCGCAGGCGGCTCGGCGAAAACCATGGCGCGCCCGCCGGACTCTGACCGTCGAAGACCCGGGCGAACAATAGCGGGGCAGATCCATGGTCGGACTCGCGAGCCTCGCTGAGGAAGCGTTCGTGCCATCGTGAGCAGAGCTGATCCGCCAATGTGGCGGCTGCTGCGGCCGTGATCTCCTCGTACTCCACCGATGCCAGGCTGGGTTCGCCCTCAGGAAGCCCTCCGTGCTCCCAACCGTAGGGGCCGAAGCTGGACTCGACCGTGGAGCCGTCGGGAGCCTGCGCTCGCCGGATAAGGATGGCGGCCGGGCAATGTCGCTGCGGATAGCCGGCCACATACGTGACGAGGCCTGCTGGAGCGACGGCCAACGGCGGATCGCCCACAACTCGGGCCGCCCGCTCGAGCACGTCGGATGCCAATGCCTCCGGTGCCAGGTACTGCACCGCTGCCATGTGGTCGAGAAGGTCACGCTGCGGGCCGACGCCGGGCGACCGGACGCGATCGATGAGCGACTGCGGCCAGCACCACACGCCGTCGGTGCGGTACCCGGACGCGGGTATCGGTGCCGTCGCGAGATAGCCCAGCACCCTGCTGCGCAGCTCCGGCTGCGTCAACCGCGGCTGCTCTGGCGACGAGTAAGGGTGGTCGCCATCCATCGCGTCGAAGGCGTGCGCCATAAGCATCTGAACCATGACCGCTCAGCCGAGCCTGGACAGCGCACGTTCGTCGGCGGCGTCAACGTCGTCGGCGACCACCAGGACCGCGGCGCGGACCTCAGTGATGCCGTCGTGCAGCACCGGGAACGCGTCCCTGACCTGCTGCGCGGCCAGCGCATAGGACTGAGCGAATGTGACACCCATCTCGTCGGTCCCCCAACACTCGCCCTCCGCGTCGAGCGTTACGGCCAGCCGGTGCAGGGCTTCGGCGACCGAGGACGAGAGCGAAACGAACCCGGGTCCGGCATTTCGCAGTCCCACGGCATTGACCCGCAATGTCTCCGCCATCACCACGCACCGTTCGATCGGTTGGCCTCGCCGCGGTCACGGGGAAGGAGGCGAGTCAGGTCCACGGTGCCGTCTGGACCGAACAGGTTGCGCAGCCGATCCGGGATGGCGTCGCATACCTCGGCGCGCACCTGCTCGTCGACCCGCGTCGCGGCGAGGCCGGCGGTCTCGACGATCCGGGCGGCCAGCGCCTTGAGATCGAGCTTGCGTGCACGCGACGGATCAAGTGCCACATCCAACAGGTCGCCCCGGGGGCCCACCGTCACGGTGACGCTGCCATCAGGCGATCGCGCAGTCCCAGTCATCGCCGCGACATCCGCCTTCATCCGGTCGAGGCGCGCCATCATCGCCCGGTACTCGCCGAGCATCTCCTCGAGCTGGGCTCGCGTCTCTGTCCGCATGGGACTGACCATAATGGCGGCGACGGGCCACCGTAACCCAGTCCGTTTTGTCTGTGGATAACTCTCTGACCTGCGTAAAGTCGCGGTCGGTCAGGCGTTCTTCTCGAAGACCATGCGAAGCCCGATCAGAGTGATCATCGGCTCATGATGAGTAACCGTTCGACATTCATCAATGACGACCGGGGCGAGGCCACCGGTCGCGATGACCGCCCGCACCTCGCCCAGCTCCTCAATCATGCGCTCAACGATCCGGTCGACCTGGCCAGCGAAGCCGAAGTACATGCCCGACTGCAGGCACTCCACCGTGTTCTTGCCGATGACCGAGCGGGGACGGACCGCCTCGACCTTGCGAAGCTGCGCGGCCCTCGCCGCCAACGCGTCGAAGGAGATCTCGATGCCCGGGGCGAATGCCCCGCCCAGGAACTCGCCACGAGAACTGATGACGTCGAAGTTCGTCGTGGTGCCAAAATCAACCACAATGGACGGTCCACCAAAGAGCGTGTACGCCGCAAGCGTGTTCACCACTCGGTCGGAGCCCACTTCCTTTGGGTTGTCGATCGCGAGCTGCACGCCCGTCTTCACGCCCGGCTCGACAATGACGCTGGGCACCGCCGGGTAGTATCGCTCCAGCATCGCGCGCAGCGATCGCAGTGCGGCCGGCACCGTCGAGCAGGCGGAGACACCGGTGAGAGCGACGGAGTCACCAGCCAACAGACCGCGGTACATCAGCCCGAGTTCATCCGCCGTCGCCCGCCCGTCGGTTTTGATGCGCCAGCTGTGCACGAGCTTCTCGCCGTCGAAGGTCGCGAGCACGGTGTTCGTGTTTCCGATGTCGATGCAGAGCAGCACGGGACCAGCCTATAGGCGTCGCGTGAGGTCGAGCGCGACGTCCATGATCGGAGACGAGTGGGTCAACGCTCCAACCGAGAGATAATCAACGCCGGTCTTCGCGTATTCGGCGGCCACGTCGAGCGTCAGCCCACCCGTCGCCTCCAGCTCCGCGCGGCCCCCGACGGCGGCCACGACCTCCCGCAGCAGCTGCGGCGACATGTTGTCGCACAAGAGGAACGAGGCTCCCGCGTCGACCGCCTCCACCGCCTCCGCCACCGTGGTCACCTCCACCTGGATGGACACATCGGGAAACGCCTCCCGAACCCGTCGGTACGCCGCCGCGACCCCACCGGCCGCAAGCTTATGGTTGTCCTTGACCATCGCCACGTCATACAGGCCCATGCGCTTGTTGGTGCCGCCACCGGCCCGCACGGCGTACTTCTCCAGCACCCGCAACCCCGGTGTCGTCTTGCGGGTGTCGAGCACCGTTGCCTTGGTGCCGGCCAGCGCGTCCGCCCACGCCCTGGTGTGCGTCGCCACACCGGACATCCGGCAGAGCAGGTTGAGCGCGGTGCGTTCGCCGGTCAGCAGCGCGCGGGTCGGGCCGGAGATTGTGGCCAGGATGGCCCCGCGGGTGACACGATCACCGTCGTGGACCCTGGCCTCGAAGCGGAGGGAGTGGCCACCCGCCAGATCGAACACCACCGCCGCCACCGGTAGACCGGCGACGACGCCGTTGGCGCGGGCCACGAGGTCGGCGACGTCAACCTGGTCAGCCGGGATCGTCGCGACCGAGGTGACGTCCACGCCACCGGGGCCGCCCAGATCCTCGTCGAGCGCGGTCGCGACGATCCGCGCCACGCCGTCAGGATCAAGTCCGACCATCCGTAATGCCTCGACGGTGGCTTCAGCTAGCGATCTCACGCCGGCTCCCATATCTGGGTCAGCGAGCCGTCCGGTTCGACCCGCGCGAGAAGGTGGCCGAGCCAATCCGGGCGTGCGTCCGGGAAGTCCTCCCGCCAGTGACAGCCACGGGTCTCCTCGCGTCGCGACGCTGCCGCGACGAGCGCGCTCGCCACGGTGAGCAGGTTCGTCGCCTCCCACGTATCGGTCCGCGGTGACGCGCGATCGACACCGAGCTCGAGCAGCTCCGCGGCCGTGTCAGCGAGCGACGCCCGGCTACGGAGCACACCCGCACCGCGCGTCATGGCACGCTGCAACGGTTCGCGTACCTGCGTCGGTACGACCCACCCACCCACACCGGTGGGCGCCGGCTCGGTCTGCGGAGGAAGGTCGGTGGAGATGTCCTCGGCGATGCGACGGGCAAATACCAGACCCTCGAGCAGCGAGTTGGAGGCGAGCCGGTTAGCTCCGTGGACCCCGGTGCAGGCGGCCTCGCCGCATGCGTAGAGGCCCTCGATGGACGTACGGCCGCGCAGGTCGGTGCGCACCCCGCCACTGGCGTAGTGGGCCGCCGGTGCCACCGGGATCAGCTCCGTCACCGGGTCGACCCCGGCCGCGCGACAACTCGCCGTGATGGTCGGGAAACGAGTGGCGATGTTGGGCAGATGGCGGCCGTCGAGGTACACGTGGTCCGTGCCGGACGCGAGCATGACCCGGTGAATACCCTTCGCCACAACGTCACGCGGCGCTAGCTCGGCCAAGTCGTGCTGGCCGAGCATGAAGCGCTTACCGTCGCCGTCGACGAGGTGGGCACCCTCGCCTCGTAATGCCTCGCTAACGAGTGGCTGCTGCGGCCCCCCTGCGCCCGCCGCACCACCAAGGTGCAGCGCTGTGGGGTGGAATTGGACGAACTCGACGTCCGTGACAACCGCACCCGCCCGCAGCGCGAGAGCCACGCCGTCCCCAGTGGACACGATGGGGTTCGTCGTCGAGGCGAAGATCTGACCCATACCCCCAGTAGCGAGCACAACCGCACGCGCCAGCACCGCGCCGACGCCATCCTCCGAGCCCTCGCCCAGCACGTGCAGCGTCACGCCGCAGGCCCGGCCGGCGTGGTCGCGCAGCAGGTCCAGGACGAGCGCGTGCTCGACCATCCGGATCCACGGATCACGGCCGACCGCGGCATGCAGGGCGCGCTGCACCTCGGCCCCGGTGGCGTCGCCGCCAGCATGGATGATCCGGTTGGCGTGATGGCCGCCCTCGCGAGTGAGCATGAGCGATCCGTCGGAGTTCCGATCGAACTGCGTACCCCATCGGATCAACTCACGGACCCGCGCCGGCCCCTCGACGACAAGCACCTCGACGGCCGCCCGGTCACAGAGTCCGACTCCGGCGACGATCGTGTCGCTGGCATGCGCCTGCGGGGTGTCGAGCGGATCGAGGACGGCGGCGATGCCGCCCTGCGCCCACCGCGTAGAGCCATCGTCGATGTTGACCTTCGTGACAACGGTCACGTGCAGGCCGGCCTCGCGCAGGTGCAGCGCGCAGGTGAGTCCGGCGATCCCGGAGCCCACGACGACCACGTCGGTCGTCTCCGCCCAGCCCGGATCTGGGCCGGCGAGCCGTCGTGGCAGGGGCGGCAAGGGCGTAAGCGGCATGGAGCTAAGTCAACGGCATCGGGCTGGCCGCCGGGCCAGCAGGGTTCGCAGCGCGTGGATCACAACGGCGGGCGGCGACCCTTGATCGATCCCTTGATCTTCCTCGTCGGATAGGGGCCGAGGTAGCAGCGCGTGCTGCGGTCGCCGACGGACCAGAAGGCCTCGTCGCGTTGCCAGGCGATCCACTGCACGCCGCCGCGGCCGTTGAGGGCCGACGTGGTCATGCCGAGGTACTTCGCCCCGATGGCGAAACAGCCGGCCAGCGCCTTCTTGAGCGCCTTGTCCCACCCCAGGTTGGGGCCGTTCGGCGCGGTATATATTCCGGTCAGTTCGGCCGTGTGCGGCACCGAGCAGCTGACGTACACGACGTTGTTACCGGACGCGCTCTTGTCATCGAAGTTGTCGTTGGCGCAGGTGATCGCGGCTGGCCGGGATCCCCGCAGCCCATCGCGGAGGCTGGCCTTCCGGCTGACGATCGTCTCCCAGGCGTCCTTGGTCTCGAGCATCTCGCAGCGATACCACCGAGCCTCACCCCGCCACTGTCGCTCCGTTGGCATGACCGGGACGATCGCCACCCGGGCGGTGTGGAAGTCCCCACCGAGGAAGCCTTTGGCCTCCTTGGCGCAGGCCTCGTACGCCTCGCGGAAGAGGTCGTCGCCCACCTCGGGCCGGTCGACGGAGTCATCGGCGGCGAGCGTGCCAACGTGGAAAGTCTCGCTCTGGTGCTCCTCGATGCAGGCGACCGGAGTCGACCCGAATGTGGACAGATCCCAGTCGACCTCGTTGGCGACCCCGGGGTAACACACGTCGGGCTTCGGTGTGGGCACTACGGGCTTGGGCATGACCGACCAGTCCAGCCCGAGGACGCCATCACCCACCGTTGGCCCACCACCGCACCCCGTAGCGGCGAGCACCACCGCCGTGGCAGCCGCGATCAAACCCGCGCGAAGTCCCCGCCGCATAGCCTGTCCTCCCCTTGCCAGGAGCGCGAGCATACGACAGGTCCGGGTGACGCAACAGGTCAGGCGAGCTCTACCGCCATATTGTCGATCAGCCGGGTGCTACCGACACTTGCGGCCACCAACAAACGGGCCGGGCCACGGGACGGGGCTGGACGAAGCCACGGATCGGTGAGCTCGAGGTAGTCGGTGGCCACGCCCCGCGTACCGGCGATCTCTTCTCTCGCGGCCCTTAGCACTGCCTCGCCGGTCTCCCCGGCCGTGGCCGCGGTGACCCCTACCTGAAGCGCCCGCCATAGAACGAGCGCGGCGTGCCGATCGGCCGCGGACAGGTAACGATTGCGGCTCGATAGCGCCAAGCCGTCAGGTTCGCGGACCGTGGGCACACCAACGATCTCGGCCGGCACATTGAGGTCACCGACCATGGACCGGATGAGGGTGAGCTGCTGGTAGTCCTTCTCGCCGAAGTACGCCACGCCGGGTCGGGTCAGGTTGAGCAGCTTGAGGACGACGGTCAGCACCCCGGTGAAGTGCCCGGGCCGGCACGCCCCCTCGAGGATCGCGGCGAGTGGTCCGGGATCGACGTGGACCTTCGGCTCACCGTCGGGGTACATCTCCTCCCGGGCTGGAACAAAAACAACGTCCGCCCCCTCCCGGCGAAGGACCGCCAGATCCGCGTCGATCGTGCGCGGATAGCGGGACAGGTCCTCGTCCGGCGCGAACTGCAGCGGGTTGACGAAGATCGTGGCGACCACGTGGTCCGCTTCGGACCGGGCGGCCCGCAACAGTGCGGCGTGCCCGTCGTGCAGTGCTCCCATTGTCATCACGACCGCCACCCGCCCGGACATCGCGGCCCGGGTAGCGGTTAGTTCGTCGCGCGTCGTGACCAGGATCAGTTGTTTGACCGCCGTCACGCGGACACCTCGGCCGGGGCGCCGCCGGCGGCGAGCACGCCCAGGAGTGGCTCGGCGTCGGTTGGACGCAGCGCTCCCGAGGCGATGGCCCGGTCCGCCGTACGACGGGCGAGCGCTAGATAGACGGGCACCGAGTCGGGCGCGGTGGCCTGCAGCGTCGCCAGATGCTTGGCGATCGTGCCGGCATCGCCCCGGGCGACCGGACCGGTGAGGGCCACGTCGCCGTGGCTCAGGGTGTTCTCCAGCGAGGCGCGCAGCAGTGGTGCGATGACCCGCTCCGGGTGGACGACGCCGGCGTCGCGCAGGCGGTCCATCGCCTCATTCACGAGGGTGACCAGGTGATTCGCGCCGTGGGCGAGCGCAGCGTGATAGAGCGGGCGGGCATCCTCGGCGATCCACTCGACCACGCCACCGAGGTCGGCCACCAACCGCGTCGCCACCTGGCGCAACTCGGTCGGCGCGGTGACGCCGAACGAGATTCCCTCGGCGAGCCGGTCAAGGTCGTGCGGGTGCCCGGTGAACGTCATGGCTGGGTGAAGCGCCAACGGATAGGCACCTGCTGCGACGGCGGGAGCGAGCACGTCGATGCCGTGGGCACCCGAGGTATGGGCGACGATCTGCGCCGGCGAGAAGTGAATGCTGCCCGTCTCGACCAGGCCGCGCACAAGCCCGGCGAGCGCGTCGTCGGGTACGGAAATGAGCAGTAGATCTACGGCGACGGCCACCTGGTCGGGTGGTAGGAGGCGGGCGCTGGGCAACAGCCGCTCAATGCGGGCGGTGCTCGCGGCGGAGACACCGGAGGCAGCCACCACACGGTGGCCCGCGCGGGTGAGGGCGGCACCCAGAACCGCACCGACCCGGCCAGCGCCGATGACGCCGACGGTCATAATCCTGCTCATTCGAACGGCCGGCCGCGCGAGGCCGTTGATGGGCACTTGGCGGCGCGTCGGTGCACTCATGCGATGATCCAGTCCTCGAGTAGGGGTACCGGTCGTTAGCAAGTATGTGTCCGCCGCACCCCCGCCGTAACCACCATGTGGGAAGTTTCACGCCGCGCGTGCCATCGTGGATGACAAGGCCCTGCTCGATGGCGGGACTCGAGCGAAGGGAGACACCGTGGGCGAGGCGGTGTTGTGGCGGACCGCCATGACTGAGGCGCTCTACGGAGACGAGGGATTCTTTAGTCGGGCCAACCAGCCTGGCGGGTCGGGGGGACACTTCCGCACGAGTGCCCACGCGTCGCCCCTGTTCGCCACGGCGATGCTGCGCATCGTGGTCGCCGCGGACGAGGCGCTCGGCCGACCCAACCCACTTGACGTGGTCGACATCGGCGCCGGCGGCGGACACCTTCTTCGGCGCCTCGCCGTGCTCGCTCCCACCTATCTCGGCCGCCGATTGCGGCTAAGCGCGGTCGAGTTCGCGCCACGCCCGGCCGACCTGCCGGAGCACATCAACTGGTACCGCGAACCACCGCCACCGGGCGCCGTCGCGGGTGTGGTGCTTGCCACCGAGTGGCTGGACAACGTGCCGCTCGCCATCGCGGAGGTCGACGAGGCGGGGCACCTGCGCTACGTCTTGGTCGAGCCGACGTCCGGCGCGGAGGTCGCGGGCGGTGAGCCGACCGCGGCCGACGCGGAGTGGGCCGCGCGATGGTGGTCTGACTCGCCGTGGGACGAGGGCGTGCGGATCGAGTTCGGCGCTCCCCGTGATGAGGCGTGGGCGACGGCCGTCTCGGCCGTATCCCGCGGCCTTGCCGTCACCGTCGACTATGGACACATGTGGTACGCGCGGCCACGCGCCGGTACGCTCACCGGGTTCTACGCCGGCCGGCGCGCCTCCGCGGTGCCCGACGGTTCGCGCGACATCACGGCGCATGTCGCCATCGACGCGGTCTGCGCCGCGGGTGAGACCGTGGCTGGACAGGGGGCCGTGCTGACCACGCAGCGGGAAGCTCTTGGCGCGCTCGGCCTCGACGGTGTCCGGCCGCCGCTCAGCCTCGCTACCAGGGATCCAGCGGGCTATGTCCGGGCGCTGTCGGCGGCCACGCAGGCGGCGGAGCTGATGGACGTCGAAGGGCTGGGCGCGCATTACTGGATCGTGCAACCGGTCGGGATCTCGGCGGCCGCCCTGCCGGCCGGGCTACGCCCCTGATCTACTCGACTACCCGCTGCACCGGCAGCCCGGTCACCCGCGACATGGTCTCGTAGTCCGCATCGTCGTGCAGAACGGCGAGCCGATGATGTCGAGCTGTGACCGCGACCACGAGATCAACGATCGACGCTCCCACGTGCAGGCTGGTGTCAGCAAGCTGGTCCTGCACCGCCGATGCCCGTACCCGAAGATCTCCGTCAACGTGGCACCATGACCGCATGACGGGCACTGGGCAGGACCTCGCTGGCTCCGCCGGCGGGGCGCTGCGTGAAGTCACGGTCGGGACCGGCACCGGGCTCGATACGGCCGACATGGTCCTCAACATCGGCCCGCAGCATCCCTCGACCCACGGTGTGCTGCGCCTCAAGCTCGTGCTCGACGGCGAGCGCGTGCGCTCCGCCGAGCCGATCATCGGGTACATGCACCGGGGGGCCGAGAAGCTCTTCGAGGTGCGCGACTACCGGCAGATCATCGTGCTCGCCAACCGCCACGACTGGCTCTCGGCGTTCGCCAACGAACTCGGCGTCGCCCTCGCCGTCGAGCGGCTGATGGGCATGGAGGTGCCGGAGCGGGCGGTCTGGCTGCGGACCGCACTCGCCGAACTCAACCGGGTGCTCAACCATCTCATGTTCCTCGGCTCGTACCCGCTGGAGATCGGTGCGATAACACCGATCTTCTACGCATTCCGTGAGCGGGAGACCATCCAGGCGGTGATGGAGGAGGCCTCCGGCGGCCGCATGCACTACATGTTCAACCGAGTCGGCGGGCTGAAGGAGGAGGTGCCCGCCGGCTGGACCCGCAGGGCCCGAGCCGCTATCGGAGAGGTTCGCCGCCGGCTGCCCGATCTGGACCACCTCATCCGGCGAAACGACATCTTCCTGGCTCGTACGGTCGGGGTCGGGGTTCTCCCCGCCGCGGCCGCCGCCGCGTATGGGGCATCAGGGCCGGTGGCCCGAGCCAGCGGGCTCGATTTCGATCTGCGCCGAGACGAGCCGTACCTCGCCTATGGCGAGCTCTCCGTCCCCGTCGTCACCCGCACGGCGGGAGACTGCCATTCGCGCTTCGAGGTCCTGCTCGACCAGGTCTTCGTATCCCTGGACCTGGCCGAGCAGTGCCTCAACCGCGTGGACCAGATCTCGGGGCCAGTCAACGTCCGCCTCCCGAAGGTCGTGAAGGCGCCGGAGGGCCACACCTATGCGTGGACCGAGAACCCGCTCGGTGTGAATGGCTATTACCTCGTGTCGCGCGGAGAGAAGACGCCGTGGCGGATGAAACTGCGCACGGCGTCGTACTCGAACGTGCAGGCGCTGGCCACGCTGCTGCCGGGATGCCTGGTCCCGGACCTCATCGCGATTCTGGGCTCGATGTTCTTCGTCGTCGGCGATGTCGACAAATGACGACCCCTTCCGCGTCGATCATGACCTGGAGGTCATGATCGACGCTGTTTCGCGACGGTCAGCTCATGATCACCGAGATCTTGAAGGCTAGTGGTCATACTCCGACCGATGGGCCGAGCGCGGTCTAGGGGCGTATGGGCGATCGTCGCGGTCGGACCCGCGGTCCCGATCGTCGTCGCGGTAGCGGTCCCGATCGTCGTCGCGATAGCGGTCCCGATCGTCGTCGCGATGGCGGTCCCGATCGTCGTCGCGGTAGCGGTCCCTATCGTCGTCGCGGTAGCGGTCGTACGGGCGATCGCGTTCGTGATCGCGGCCACGATCCCGGTCGCGAGCGTGCGAGGTGTGGTGATCTCCATCGCGCTCTCGAAACCGGACCCGCTCTCGATCATGGTCGTCGCGTTCGTCGAGGTACCGGCTGGGCGACTCGCCGCGGGCCGGCGGCAGCGCCGGCACAGCATTCTGCTTACTGCTCAGCGAGCGGAAGGTCTCCTCCCAGTCCGACTCGCCGTAGCCGTCGTCGCGCCGCCGATCACGCGGGTCATCCCGGCGCAACGCCACCCAACGATCTTCGACATGAAGCTCGGAGCCCCGATCGTCCCTGCGTACGGACGACCTCCGCTCGCCCACCCGCAGCTCCCGACCGTGATCATCGGCTCGAGCCGCGGCCCATCGGTCATCGCCTCGATCGCTTCTCTCGGCCCGTTCACCGCGGCGGTCGTCCGGGCGCCGGTCGTCGTGGCGTTCCTGCCACTCGCCCTCGACCGCGGCGCGTGAGCCGTAGACGGTGCCACGGGCGTCATCATCACCGGCGTCGACCGTGGTCGTGCGGCGCGTGACGTGCACTGTCTCGGTCCGGCGGACCACTCCAGGCCCGCCCGGTTGGCTGCCGTGGTGGCTGGCGGACGGGGCCGGCTGACTCAGCGTTGAGCTGGCCTGAAACTCGTCCATCTGGGCACGAAGAACCTCGACCGTCTCCGCCAGCATATGGATCTTGTCGCTGAGGGCACGATGGGTGTTACGGGCAGCCGTGGTGACGTCCTCCCGGGCGCGCGCCCGTACCCGATCGACCTCGTTGAGCACGCGCTCCTCGATATCGATGCGAACCAACTCCATACTCGGGCGCAGCACAACGGAGACCGCGAGCATCACGATCGTGAGCACGCTGACGATCACCGCGACGCGCAACGCCCCAATGCCTTGACCGAAAAGGAGGATGAGGATCGCGAGGGACGCGAGTCCGACGCCACCCCAGAACAACCCTTGCAGCAGCTTCCCGCGCCGGACGTCCTGGATTTCCGAGGCCGGCATGGGTGCGAGGCTACCGAGGATCGGTGTCCAGGGAAAGTCGATGGTCAACGAGGGACCGTCCGCCACAGCGCTATGGCACCGTGGCGGACGACCATCCCGAGAGGTCGTCGCCCGATCAGGTCGCCCGATCAGGCTGCCGACACGGCGGGACGTCTGGTGAGTGCGGCCATGATGCCGACGATCCAGCCGACGAAGAGGCCGTAGATCGACGCCGAAGCGGCGGATTGCAGGGCGTTGTAGAACGAAGCGTCTGTGGTAATGAACGCGGTGAGCAGGGCCGCCAACGCTGCGCCGGCGATCACGGCGAACCAACCGACGATGAAGGCGCCGGAGCCTCCGACTACATTCGCTCCGGCCATGCCGAGGAGGGCCGCCACGAACACGATCAGCAGAAGTGCCCGGATGTCGAAGGCGATCACGTCGCGGGACGCGTTGCCGCCCGATGTGACGAACCACTTTGGCCAGGCGAGGGTCCGCAGCAGCAGATCCCAGGCGTTGGCGCCCTGCGCGTGTTTGGCGGCCCACTCGACGTAGGCCTGATTACCGAACGCCAGGACAAGCAGGAGGATCGCGATGACGCCGGCACCGGTGGAGGTGCGGGCGCGGGTCATAACGGGGGACATGCTCGCGGAGTACCCAGCCCGTGACATCCCAAACCTGCCGCTCTCAGGCGGCCGGCTCACCCGCGTCGTGCTGTACCAGGTAGTTGATGAATGCGGCGCGCAGCAGAGGCTCGACGTCGCCGTACCCGTGCCCGGTGAACTCGCGCCACAGCGCGATCGCGTCACTGATCGATGCGCCTACCGCGCCTAACGAGGCGTCCAGCGTCTCGGCGTCGTCGGCGTGTGGCAGGTGTCTGAGGATCGACCAGAAGAAGCCGACATCGCGACGCCTGATCGCCAATGCGAACGCCCGCTCACGTAGCTCCTCAGTAGGGAGCCCGTCCAGCTCGGCGATTTTGGCTTCGGCGTCCATGTCACGCAGCTTACCGTCGATCCGTAGACCCCCAAGCGTCGTCCGAGGCCCATAGACCACCAGCGGCTGCCGGAGATGATCCGGACGGCCAGTTGCGCCCGTTGCCCGGCGACGAGTGGACCTTGGGGCCCCAGTCCTCATCGTCCCCGTCCTCGTCCTCCTCGCCGGCGTCGGGTCGGCCGAACCGCTCCACCAGGCGCGTCGCGGCGAGGCCCAGGCCGATCGCAGCGGCGGCGAACGCGGCGGCGGGCCACCTGCGAGCGGTGGCCTCTGAGTACGCCATAGCGACCGTGATCAGGCCGACGGCAAACACCGTACCGAAGACGCCGCCCCGGCGGCCGAACGCGCTCGTACCGCCGAGCAGAGCAGCCCCAAGCGCGAGACCGGTCACCTCGAACCCAGCCGAGGCCGAGGCCAGACCGGTGATCGAGACGGCGAGAACGCCACCGATTCCGGCCAGGATGGTCGAGACCACCGTCGCGGCCAACGCGATCAACGCGGCGACAATGCCGCGTCGATACGCCGGGTCAGCGACGGGGCGGAAGCGTCCGATACCCCGCCGAACCGAGGGCACGAGCCCGGCCAGACCGGCTACGACGCTGATCGCACAGAACCCGCCGAACCACCAGTAGGCGTGCGGTTGCGGGTCGTACCCGTCGGCGAGGGTCACGCCCGCTTGCCGCTCAGACCAGATCAGCAGCAGCAAACCAACACCGATGCTCGCCGCCCAGGCGGGCACCTGCAGTCCGACGATGACCAAGCCCTGGACGAGGCCGATCGCCGCACACACACCGATCACCACGAGCAGAGGCTGGACCAGGCCACCATCGGAGTTGTGGCCGAAGTAGAGCGCGGCGGCAGCGGCCACCGCGCCGACCGCGAGGTTGGGTGCCCCAGCCCGGAGCGCGATGGCGCTCCCGGCGGCCACCGCGCCGAGGGCGGACGCGCCCAGCAACAGAGTCCGGAGTCCGTCGCCCCCGAACGCGGCCGAGTCCTCCCGGTAGAGCAGGTAGGCCAGTCCGGCGACCGCGACCGCAAGCATGAGCTCCCAGACGCCGTGGACGAACATCCGGTCGCGGCCGGGCTCCCCCTCGATCGGGTCGTCGAAGACGTAGTCGAGGTTCGGCGCCGATAGTCGCTTGCCCAGGGTGAGGGTCGGCTCCGCCTCGATGGTGTCGATGCTCGACTCGGCCGCGGCCTGGAGCGGAACCGTGCTCTCTCGGCCGTGCTGTGTTGCTCCGCTCGCAGGCTCGCGGCCGTGCTGTGTTGCTCCGCTCGCAGGCTCGCGGCCGTGCAAAGTTGTTCCGCTCGCGAGCTCGCGGAAGTCCGGCTCGTGGCGGAAACCCTCGCCCAGGTAACGCGAGCCCGGTCCGCTCGTCTGCGAGCTGTCCTCGAACGCCATGGTGTGTGCCCCAATCGCTTCGCGTCGCACCGTACCTGCCGGCGGGCGGGAGGAAAAGTCCCGGGTGGCTTGGCCGATGCTCGGTATGTTTGCGCAGGTCAGCGCCGTGGCGGCGGAGGACCGCCGCTGGCTGCGTCGTGGTCTTGGTCGTCCGGCGGTTCGGGCACGCGGCATGCCCGCTCGAGCAGAAGTGCCGCCGCCACAAGCGCCAGCGCTCCGACCAGGCCGGCGGTCGCGGGCGCCAGATTCTCGTTTGCCACGGTCAGGTGGCCGCGCTCGGCAAGAGCCCACGAGGCAACCCCTCCGTAGGCGCCCGCGAAGATCGCACCGGCGAGTGACGACGCCTTGGCCAGCACGGCGAAGCGGGCGACGAGGAGCGGATTCAACGCCCCGCTGCGCGGGCGGTGCTCGACGCGGGCGCGGGTGTTGCGCGCGGCGATGCCCTCGACCACAGCGAGTCCGGCCAGCGTGAGCCCGGCCAGCCAGGTGATGTTTGGGATGTCGCCGTAGTAGCGGCTGATGCCGAGCCAGGAGAGCGCGGCCGTTGCCAGGGCGGAAACGACGAGCGTGGCGGACCTGGTCGGCCGGAGACGGGGCCGCGTCGGGCCGTCCGGCCGCTCGCCCCGAGACTGCGCGTCGTTGTCCGCGTTCATCGGATCGAAAGGTTACCCGATGACCTGTCCGGGCTCGTCCGGGCTCGTCCGGCCCGAGGCTTGGATCGCCGGAATCGCCGGAATCGCCGGATGGGCGGGCCGCGGCTAGCCGATGCTAGCCATTCAGGTCGGGTGTGAGGTCCAGATCCGGCCGAGGAGTGAGGTGGGCGAGGTCGACCATGATCGGCCCGGTTCGCACGAGGTCATAGACCCAACCGTGCCCCGGCAGTTGGGCATACGGCTGCACGTCGAGCCATGGGCGCAGGACGAAGGCGCGCAGGTGGGCGCGGGGATGGGGCAGGGTGAACTCCAGATCGTCGCTTGTGACCGGACCACCGTTGTCGGCCCAGACCGCGATGACGTCGACATCGAGCGTACGCGGACCGAATGGTCGAGTCGGGTCGCGGACGCGCCCAGCCGCCTCCTCCAGCGCCTGCCCGCGGGCCAGCCACTCCCGCGGCGGGATGTCGTCGGCGACCAGGGCGACCGCGTTGAGGTACGCGGGCTGGTCCGGGTCACCCCAGGGCGGGGTCTCGTAGACACCCGAGACGACGAGTATGGCATCGCCGAGTCCCATGACCGCGCGGCTCAGATGCCCGTACCGGTCCCCGAGATTGCTTCCGAGCGACAGCACCGCCCTGGTCATCCGCCCTCCAAGATCGCCGTGATCATGATCTGACCGTCGCCAAATGGCGTCGATCATGACCTCCAGGTCATGATCGACGATGGGGGGTGCCGTGGAGGGTGACCGATACGTCGGAGAAGGTGTGCGGGATCGGCGCCTGGGGCTTGTGCACAGTCACCGTGGCGGCGCTGACCCGGTCGTCCGCGAGGCAGGCATCGACCAGACGTGCGGCGAGGGCCTCGATGAGGTTCAGCGGCTCTCCCGTCACAATGGCCACCAACTGTCCGGCGAGATCCCCGTAGTGGACCGTGTCGGCCACATCGTCGGTGGCCGCGGCCCTACTCAGGTCGAGCTCGAGGGTCACGTCGACGACAAACTCCTGACCTTCGGCTCGTTCGAAGTCATAGACGCCATGGTGACCGCGAGCGCGTAGGCCGGTGAGCCGAATGACGTCACTCAACGGGTCACCGGCTCGCCCGGGTGGCCTGAAGCACCTTCAGGGCATCGACCGTGCCAAGCACGTCGTGGACCCGCACCCCCCAGGCGCCAGCCTGGACGGCGAGCACGCTCGTGGCGATCGTGGCAGCCTCCCGGCCTTCGGTCGAGCGCGGAGCACCGTCAGCGCCCGCGAGAAGGGCACCGAGGTAGGACTTGCGGCTCGCCCCCACCAGTACCGGAAAGCCGAGGGCAACGATCTCGTCGAGATGCGCCGACAGCCGCCAGTTGTGCTCGGGCCGCTTGGCGAACCCGAGCCCAGGGTCGACGATGATCTTGGTAGCGTCGACGCCGGCGGCCAGCGCCGCGTCCGCGCGCTGGCGCAGTTCGTCGCGCACTTCCTTGACCACGTCGTCATAGGCGGCGAGTTCCTGCATGTGCCTCGAGTGGCCGCGCCAATGCATCAGCACCCAGGGACACCCCTGAGCGGCGATTAGCACGGCCATGTCGGGGTCGGCGAGGCCGCCGGAGACGTCGTTGACGACGGACACTCCGGCCGAGAGCGCGGCCTCCGCGACCACGGCTCGGGTGGTGTCGATGCTCATGGGTACGCCGGCCGCGGCAAGCTCGCGGATCACGGGGAGGACGCGTCGGGCCTCCGTGCCCGGGTCCACCCGCGTGGCGCCGGGACGGGTCGACTCGCCGCCGACATCGACGATGTCGGCCCCATCGCGTCGCATGTCGACGCCGTGCGCGACAGCCGCGTCGAGGTCGGCGTAGCGGCCGCCATCAGAGAAACTGTCGGGCGTCACATTGAGCACCCCAATCACGATGGGGTGACCTGCGCCGTGCGGGATCACGGTGTTGACGTTACTCAGTCCCGGCTGGTGTCGGTTCGCCGACGGGATGTCGATCGAGTCCACATGGTGATATCCCAAACGTGACGCGCAGGCATGTACTGCAATATTCTTGCCCGTCGGGCCGCACTGATGGTCACCGCATGACAACGCAGGCGTAACTGGTCAGTACTGCCGGTTGCCTTCTAGGGAGGCCACGTGCACCGCGGAGGTTCCGAATGATCATCACAACCCTCGCCCAACTCGCTGCCGAGCCGACCTCGACCATCGACACGGACCGGGTCGTTGGGTTCATCGCCACCAAGATTGCCCCGATCCTGCTCGCGGTGCTCGGCGTGGTCTTCATCAGCCGGGCCGGCAAGGGCGAGATATCGAAGGTGCTCACGAGCTCCGCGATCGCGATCGTCGGTCTGGCCTTCATCGCGGGCGCCGGCGCCCTGTTCCTCTTCGGTGAAAGTCTGATCGATCTGATCTTCGAGTAGGGCGATCATGCGGCTACGACCCGATGACGACATCTACCGGGCCCGACTCGTCTACCTTGGGCCGCCCGGATACACGCTGCCGATCCAGCTTCCCTATGCCCAGTACGGACTCTTCATTCTGCTCGTGCCCGTCTATATGTTGATCCACTACCTCTTCACGCGGCAGGTCGAACCCGTCCCGGCGTGGGAGATCGCGCTCGCCATGGTCACGACGTCCTTCATCTGGCGCCACGTCGACCCCGATCGCCCCGCCCGTACCGTGATCCGCACGGCACTCACGGACTGGCGCGGGGCGCGCGGGGCGTCGGGAGAGGAGGTGCGTGCGCCCCGACTGGTCGCACGTCGAGTGACGATCCGGGAGAAGATTCGGTGACGCGGACGAGGCATGAGGGTACGGGCGACGGCGCGCTCGACCTGGCAAGGCTCGACCCAGATTTCGCCGACTACTACGACGCCCCGGGCGAGGTGCCATCGTCCGCGCCGTCTGCACTCCGGGCACCGACGCCTCGCAGCGGCGTACCCGCAGCGCGGCGGCCGGGGGGTCAGCCGCCCGGCATCCCTTACCCCGCTCTCGATGCCGACGTGGACTCGCCATTCCTCGGTCTCTTTCCCGGCGCTCCCGCGCGGGCGCGGACGGCGGCGCGGACGGCGGCGCGGACGGCGGCGCGGACGGCGGCGCCTGCATCGAAACCGAGGCGTCGAATCCCCCCACCGCGGCGAAAGTCCGAGCCGGTACGGGCACCACGCCCGACGTTTCGAGACAAGGATCCGGTGGCCGAGCTCGCCATCAGGGAGATCGCCGGCCACCTCACGTTCACGGCTCAACTGGTAACCGCGTGGTACTGGCTGCCGGAGGTCCGCTGGGCCTTCCGGCCGGACGCCGATCGCGAGGCGCTGATCGTCGCGATCTCGGAGCAGTACGCGGGTCTGGCGGGATTCCGATTGCACCTGCGGCGTACGTCGAAGCCGTTCGCGGCGGATGAATGGGCCCGCGGCGTCGATCACCATACGGCGCGCCCGCTGCCCGACGTCGCAGGGGCACCGTCCTGGGGCGATCATCTCGTGGGCGCTCAGCGGCACCTGCTCTCGATGAACCACGCCGAGGGCCAGACCTACCTCGGCATCTCATTCGCGCGAAGGACGCTGGGGGACACGTTCGTCGAACGACTCGGGGGGCTCGTTCGACGTGGATCC
Organism: Micromonosporaceae bacterium; assembly: GCA_020027875.1. Lineage (GTDB taxonomy): Bacteria > Actinomycetota > Actinomycetes > Mycobacteriales > Micromonosporaceae > JAXIPB01. The sequence continues at coordinate 215,604 of JAHRHA010000001.1, forward strand.
GGCGACGCGGAGCGCAAGCGTTGGGCCCGCACGGTCGAGCAGTTCGACGAGGTTCTCGAGGCTTTCGGCATGCGTGGCCGGCGGGTAACCGCGGCCGAGTTGGAGTGGCTGCTCTATCGTTCGGTGGCGCTGGGCATGTCACCGCCTCGAGTGCTGTCGGGCTCGGCGCGCGGCGGATGGTCGCAGGGTGACCTGTTGGCGCTGACCGAACAGATCGAGCGATTTCGGTCCCCGTATGGAGCCACGATACGACTGGTCAACCGGCTCACCGGGGAAGAGCGCCACGTCGCCGTGTTGACGGTCGGGCGAATGGAACCGCTCGACATTCCCGAGCGGCACGAGCCATGGCTGCATTTCCATGAGCGGCTGCCATGGCCGATGGAGATCTCGTCGCGGGTCGACGTGCTGGGGCCGGGCGACTCCTTCCGGAACCTCGAGCATCGGCTGCGAATGATCCGCTCGCAGCAGCTGGACTACGCCGACCATGGGATGGACGCTCCGCCCGAGCTGGAGCGGCTCGCGCAGCGGGCGCTCGTGCTGGGCGACGAGATGACGACCGGGCTACCGGTGGACTCGTCGCGGGTGCACGGTTGGCACCGGCTGGCCGTCTCCGGTGTCTCTCGAGAGGAGTGCCTAGAGCGCGCCCGACGCGTGATCCAGCTCTACCAACACGAGCTGAGAGTGTCGCTACAGCACCCGAAGGGACAGGAGGAACTGGCCCGCGAGTTCATCCCTGGCGAGCCGCTGGCCCACACGGGCTACTTGCGGCGAATGCCGGTCAAGCTGCTCGCGGCCGCGCTGCCGCAGGCTGCGTCCACTGTGGGCGACCGGCGTGGTGACCTGATCGGACGGACGGCGGGCACATCGCGCCGCCCGGTCTTCCTAGACCTGCACTTCCCCATGGAGGTGCGGGAACGGTCCGGCCTCGCGGTCTTCGTGGCGGAGCCCGGTGGCGGAAAGTCGACCCTACTGGGTGCCCTGGGCTATCTGGCCGCGCGCCGCGGCGTACAGGTCACCCTGCTGGACCCATCAGGACCGCTGGCGCGGCTGTGCCAGATGCCCGAGCTGCGGCCGTTCTCCCGCGTGCTCAACCTGACCGGCTCCGAACAGGGGACGCTCGCGCCGTATGCGTTGATCCCGACACCGCATCGACAGCACTACCCGGCCGGGCCGGCAGGTGACCAGGAGCACGCGATCGCCGTATCCAATGCCCGCGCGGAGCGGCGGATGCTCGTCCAGGACATCTGCTCGATGCTCGTGCCACCGCAGGTGGCTCGGGAGGCGTCAACGGCGACAGCGCTGCGGCATGCCGTACGCAACGTGCCGGCCGAGGAATCGTCCACATTAGATGACGTTGCGTCGTGGTTGCAGGCCTCGCCCGATTCGGATGCGCAGGAGTTGGGGAACCTGCTGCTCGACACTGCGGAGATGCCCCTGGCCCTGTTGTTCTTCGGGTCGCCGCCGGCCGGAACACTAGCCGACCAGGCCGTGCTGACCGTCATCACGATGGCCGGCCTACGCCTGCCAGACTTGAAGATTGAGCGGGAGTACTGGTCGGCGGAGGAGCAGCTCGCCCTTCCGATGCTGCACACCGCGCAACGGCTCGCGGTGCGTCGTTGCTATGGCGGCACGATGGATTCGCGCAAGCTCGTCGGCCTCGACGAGGCGCACTTCATGGAGGGCTGGCGTTCCGGTCGATCCTTCCTCATCCGGCTGGCCCGAGACTCCCGCAAGTGGAACCTCGCCGCGCTGGTCGCCTCGCAGAACCCCCGCGACATTCTCGGACTCGATGTGCAGAACCTCGTCTCCACCGTCTTCGTCGGCCGCATCGTGGACGATGCGGAGGTTGCCGCCGAGGCGCTACGGCTGCTTCGGGTGCAAGTGGACGACGGATACGAGGCGGTGCTCGCCTCCCTGTCCCAGGCGGACACCTCCTCATCGGCGCGACTGGGCTTTCGCGAGTTCGTCATGCGAGACGTCGACGGGCGGGTCCAGAAGGTTCGGGTAGATGTGTCCTGGGTGCCAGGCCTGCTCGAATACCTGGACACGACCCCATCGCGCGACACGACCCTGTCCCGCGATACGACCCCGTCCCGCGACACGACCCCTTCCGGTGCGACCGATCCCGCCGGTGCTATCACGTCCGCGGAGGGCTGATGGGCGCTCTCCTTGACGGCCTGCGCGTGCCGGCTGGCAGGCCGGTGTCGGCCTTCCGACGCACGCCGGCACTCGTCCTCGCCCTGTTCCTTCTGGGCTTGGCCGTCATCGTGTTTCCCGACCGGCCGGCGGCGGCCTCCGCTGGGACTCCGGCGGCACGCGCCGACGTGTGCTCGGTCGAGGAGTGGCAGGTCGACATCGCTGGCTGCGTCAGCCGGCTCGCAGACGTCGCCGCCCAGCGAGCACAGTGCCTCAAGGCGCCGACTCCCGCGGCACCCGACTCGGGGCTCGCGGGGTGGTTCGCATCGCGGCCGGACTCGTCTCGCCGGCCCGGTGCGACTGGGCTATACAGCCAGTACGGATACGCCGGCTACTCGTACACCACGTATGACATCGGCTGCGCACCCACGCTCATGCATCCCGACTACAAGTTCGAGAACACCGTGGCCAACGGGGAATTCATGCTCGCCACCGCCGTCATCGGCGCCTCGAATGCGGTACGGGAGCGGGCCTGGGATCCCGGTGTCATGTGGGGTTGGGCCGACCCACTTGTGGAGAAGGCCACCCGCTCCATCTACACCCGCGTCTTCACGGTGTTCGGGGCGGTGACTCTGGCGGTCGTAGGCCTCTACCTCCTATGGCGATCGCGTCAGGCAGAAATGAGTGCGGCGATGACGACCGCGGGCTGGGCGCTGCTCGTCATGGTGGTGGTGACCGCGCTCGCCGCCTGGCCGGTCTTCAGCGCCCACCTCGCGGACAAGACGCTCGTCTCGTCGTTGGCCGTGGTTCACGACGCGGTCGGTCCGCCGGCGAAGGAGCTCCCGCCCGATCAGTGCCCGTTCGCCAACAAGGATGCGTGCAAGGATCACCGGCCGCCCGCCGTGCGCGCGAGCGACACGGTGGTCGACACAATGCTGTACCGAAACTGGCTTCGCGGGCTGCTTGGCTCCGCCGACAGCGCAGCGGCCCAGAAGTACGGCGAAGCGCTCTACAACGCGCGCTCCCTCACCTGGGATGAGATGGAGGAACTGCGAAGCGACGCCAAGATCCGCGATGCGATGGTCCAACACAAGGCAGACCAATGGATAACCGTCGCGGAGCAAATCCGCACCGAAGATCCGGAGGCGTACGAGTACTTGACCGGCGCCAAGGGGATGGAGCGCATCGGTGCCGGGTTCATCGCACTTGTCGCCTCGGTGATGTTCGCGCTCTTCGACCTCACGGCGTCGCTGCTCGTGCTCCTCGGCTTCCTTATCTTTCGCTGGGCGGTAATCGCCGCACCGGTACTCGGCACGGTCGCACTGCTGCGGCCAGCGAGTGCGGGGTTCCGGCGGCTGGTCAACGCGGTCGTCGCGGCGCTTTTCAACATCGTCATCTTCGGCACAGGCGCTGCCATCTATCTCTTCGCCGTTGATCTGATCATGAATACACGGTCATTGCCCGGGTGGCTGCAGGTGGTTCTGGTCTGGCTCTGCGGCATCGTGGGTTGGCTCCTGCTGCGGCCGTACCGGCGCATCACTCAGCTCGGCGGTCGGGATCCGTCCACCGCGGTCGCCTCGGCCGGAAGCTGGCATCGCCGATTCTTCCGGGACCTTCGCGAGACGGCACCGGTCGCGGTAGCCAGACCCGGTGGCGGTGCCGAGGCCATCGTGTCCGACCGGCCACCACAGCGGGTGGAGGTTCGGGTGGAGTCGCATGACCCATATCGCGTGGAGCGCCACGCTGAGCCTTCGAACGCTGAGCCTTCGAACGCTGAGCCTTCGAACGGCGCGCCCGCCCAGGGCGGAGCGACAAGGCGAATGCCGGCGCCACCCGGTCGCGGGTGGAGCGAGCCCGCGACCGAGTCTCAGGCGGCGTACACGGTCTATCGGCCGCACCGAAGCTCGGTGATGGAGCGTAGCTGACATGCGGCGCCCCCTCGGCCGGTTCGGTGTCCGCGGCGGTGTCGCGGTAGGGCTGGCGATACTCGTGCTCGCCGCCGTGGCGCTCGCCAGACTGGCCGGAGGCGGCGCCCGACCCAACGAATACAGCGAAGGTAACCAACCTGCGTCGACAGTGGACCCAACCGCGGGCGACGACGGCGAGGTAGGGACCAGCCCGAGCGCCTACCCGGATGACGCTGCAGTACGGGCGGCGGCCGCGACCTTCACCGAGGTATGGCTGCGTCGAGACCTCAGCCCGAAGGAATGGCACTCGCGCGTCGCTCTACTCGCCACGGCATCCTTGACCGAGAGCCTCGAGGGCGCCGACCCGACCGGCGTGCCCGCGACCCGGATGGTCGGTGAGCCAAGACTCGTGCTCCGCGCCGACCGGTACTCGCAGGTCGCCGTGCCAGTCGACACCGGTACGGTGCTGCTCGGCCTGCTCAAACGGGGTGACCGGTGGCTGGTCGACGGCGTGGATTGGGACCGCCGATGACCGATGCCGTCACGAGCGCGGTCACGGCCCGGCCAGTACGGCGGGTCGTTACGCGCGCGGTGTTGGCCGCGGCCTCTGCGACGATGCTCTGCCTGCTCTGCCTCGGCGGGGTCGCGCTGTCGCTCCTCGGCGGGCTGACCGGTGAGGAAGCGCCGGGCTACACACTGGGTTGTGGTAACGGCCGGCTGGTGGACCCGTACGGCATCCTGCCCGACGTCTCCGGACTGACGGACGAGAAGGTTCGCAACGCCGCCATCATCATCAAGGTCGGCCAGAACATGAAGGTGCCGCCGCGGGGTTGGGTCATCGGGGTCGCGACCGCGCTGCAAGAGTCCAACCTGACCAACCTGCCCCATCTTGGAGGACGCAACGACCACGACTCCATCGGCCTGTTCCAGCAGCGCCCGAGCCAGGGTTGGGGCACCGTCGCGCAGCTCGCCGACCCGGCATACCAGTCGCGCAAATTCTTCGAGAAGATGCTTCGCATCGCCGACTGGCAACTGCTGCCGCTGACCGTGGCCGCCCAGCGGGTCCAGGTGAGCGCCTATCCCAACGCCTACGCCAAGCACGAGCCGCTGGCCGCCCACACCGTTGACCTACTCAGCGGCGGCGCGAGCCGTGCGGTCGGCGGTCAGCTAACGCTGCGCTGTGCCGCGGTCGGCGAGATCGCCGCGTCCGGGTGGACGATCCCGCTGCATGGGGCGCTTACGTCTGGCTTCCGCACGGCTGCCCGGCCGGGCCACAATGGTGTCGACATCGCAGTCGCCATGGGGACGCCGGTGCGCACGACCGCCGCCGGCGTCATCATTGTCGCGATGTGCAATGCACACGTGGGCAGTCAGGGCTTCAGCTGTGATCGGGACGGGGGGGTGTGGGTGCGGGGATGTGGCTGGTACGTCGACATCCTGCATGCGGGCAACGTGATCACCCGGTACTGCCACATGATGACGCGACCCTTTGTGACGGTGGGGCAGAACGTGGCCGCTGGCGAGGTCATCGGCCTGTCCGGGTCGTCGGGGAACTCCTCGGGGCCGCACCTGCATTTCGAAGTGCACATCAATGGCGACTCGAGCCGGTTCGGGGCGGTCGACCCGCTGCCGTTCATGAACCAGGTCGGCGCGCCTCTGGCCGTGGCAGCCTGATGATGGCGGACGCGCCCGCTCCGATCGTGCCGACTGCGGCGTCGCTCTTCCCGCGCCTACGGGGGCGGCGGGTAATCGTCGGAGTGCCCGGCGTCGGATTCCGCGGGGATCTCCGGGCGGATGACCCGGTCGTTCAGGCCAGCCGCACCTATGTCCCGGTGCTCAGCGAGCACGACTACTACCGCGCCGAGACGGAGCAGGTTGAGGTCTTCGCGCCGCTAGTGCCGATTGACCGTGTGTGGGTGGAGATGGTTCCCGAGACGGCTACCTCCGCCGACCCGCGATTGACCCTGGACGCTCCGCCTCGCCGGACTCCGATTCCAGCGTCGGAGCTCAGTCAGACCACCGGTCGAAGAGTCGTTCAGGCCGTGCCGGATGGGCAGGTTCGCGACCTGAGAGGTGCGACTGACGTATATCAGAACGCGGACGGCATTGCGTGTGTCCGGGTCTGCGGAGAACCTGAGTGGTACCGGTGGGCGCTCGGCGGCGTGACACCGTCCATGATAGAGGTCCGAGCGGACCTGCTATGGGTTGAGTGACCCGAGACGATCGACGCCGCAGACTCTCCAGCCGTCCTGCCGGACAACCGTGACCCGCCACGTCGCGACGTCGCTATGACCCGAACTGGTAGACGTGATCCGAACCGTCGCCTTTGCGCTATCGCTGCTCTCCTCCACGGATGTCACGCCGAAGGTCACTCGCACCGAATCGTCGGCACCGGAAGCGATGGCGACTAATGCTTCGGAAGGGGACCACTGCATGCAGACGAACATCGCAACGCGGTCGACATCCCGGTCCACGAGACCGGCCTGCAGAAACTGGCGAACGGCGACTGTAGGAGTGCTCCTGTCGATCTTGGTGGTCTGGTCGTAGACGACGAAGCCGACCGCACCCCCGACCACGACGAGACTGGCGAGCATTATCGCGACGACGAGCAGCAGCGATCGCTTGCGACGAGGCGGCTCTGCCGCCGCGGGGTCCCCCTGCCGCGTGCCCGGCGGTGGCTCTTCACTCATCACGCGGGGAGCCTAGCGACCAGGGCTGGACCAGTGGTAATTAGAGGCATGGCAGTGTTCACCGTCGAGGTGGTCGAGGTGGTCGTCTATCGCGGGGCGATCGAGGCCGCGACCGAAGGCGATGCGGCGCAGGCCGCAGTGGCGGACCTGATGGCGCACGCCGGCGGCGGCCAGATGGTGTTTCATGAGGTCGCGGACCGCACGGCGAGCGTCGTCGACGACGACTAGCGCCGTGACTACCTACACGATGAACGGTCGGGCTTCACAGACGCGCCAACCGTTCTCGTTGACCAGGCTGAAGCGCCATTGGCGATAATGGCTCGGCCGGATGTCGTCGCGAAGCCGCACACCCAGGCGCGCTCGAGCGCTGACCCGCCCCTCGGTTATGGAGATCACCCGAACCTCATCCCAGGAGACGTGAGCGTCCGGATCGATCTCGCTTGAGGTCCGGGTGAGGGCGTCCGCGGGATCCCAGCTGGCGCAGACGACCACTTTGACCCGGTCTGAATCGTTCGCGAGGAAGACCGCAGAAAGGAACTCCTGGATCGTCTCTTCTGGTGTGCGCGCGGGCGGCTGCGTCGACTCCTTCAACAGATAGAGGCCGCCGGCCGCCAGCGCGACCACGATCCCGACAACCGCGAAGATCATCGAGGCGCCCCCTCGCCGCTTGGCGGGCGTCGCTCCAACCACCCGCACGGACGTGCTCGCCATGCTCTCCTCCGGATCGTCCACGACCGAAGACTAACCGGCGGGCGCACGCCCCATCATCCGAGATGTTGGCCGCCCGCATACTCGCCGAGCATCTCGTCGAGGGCGAACGCCAGCTCGTCCGTGGCGGCGCCGGGCAAGGCCATCCGGCGGCCGGCCCACGCGGACCACGCGCGTACCACGTCGGGCATAGCCGTGCGCTCGGCCGGTGGCAGGAACCCCACCTTCGACAGCCAGTCGAACACGAAGGTCTCCCACTTGGCGGGACTGACCCGGGAGACGCCGCCGGGGTCGTATTGACACGAGTACTCAACGATGCGGTTGGCGAGACGTTCAGCGGCCGCGCGGTCCGGCAGTGCCGACCCCTCCGCGCCCGCCAGGAACTCCTCCACCAGAGCGCGGCACTCCGCTGAAGTCGGCGAAACCGGCTCGGGTGGAAGGGCCGCGGGATCCTCGGGGAGGACGCCGACGCGGGCCAGACTGAGGGCGCGCAGCTCCGCTAACGTCGGTGCAACCTCGACCCCCTCGATCAGGTCAGTCCGGGCGAAGGCTCGGGCCAGCAGAGCGCGTGCCCATGCCGGGTCGACCTGGCGCAGGGTGAACATAGGTGCGCTGTTCTTGGCGTCATTGCGCAGGTCGCGAATGAACGGATCCACGTCGAGGGCAAGCATTCCGTCGGTCGCCACGCTGAACATCGCGTGATCGACATATATGACGATCGCGTGGCGCTCTGCCGTCCGTTCGGTGCCGTAAGCGAACTCACAGATCACTGTGGACTGGTCGCCGAAGACATCCTCGTACGCCCAGCACCGCCCTGGGCTCGCCGCGCCGATCGGCCGCGTCCAGCGTGGATCCGGCAGACCACCAGAGGTCAACATCTCCGCGGCCTGGTCGGCAGCATCGCGGACCTCCCGGATCGCCGCGATTGTCGCGATGGTTCGTAGCATGGCAACCGCGGTTGGGGTGCGCTGATGCCTGGCGAAGTCGACCAGCCCAAGCCCGAACGCCTCCTCGGTGCTGCCGTCGCGTGGACCCTCCTGGCCAGCCCAGATCGTGCCGAACAACCGTGAGATGGTGAGTTCGGACTCGAGCCCGTCGGCGCCGAAGTCTGATCGCCGCAAGGCGTCGACTATCTGGCGGTAGTACCGGCGCTCTGGTCGAACCTCGACCTCGAAGAGAGCCTGTTGGACGGCTGCTACGGTGCCACGACGCTTGGCGCGTCCGCCGGCCCGGCGCGTCCTGACCGCACTCACCCGGCGAGCCTAGCGGGCCGCGGATATCCGACGGATGGCATCGCTAACTGTCCGGGTCCATCCGAGGACGCAGCGCAAGTGATCGCAGTGCCGCGTACCCGCCACGTCTGCCGACCTCCGACAGACGCAGCCGGGTCGTAAAGCCGGGGCCCTTTCCCTCCTCCACCATGGACCACAACTCGCACCGGCGCACCAGGGCCCACACCGCGCGGCTGACGTCATGGTCATCCGGGGGTGCGCCATTGCCGGTGTCGCGCCAACCCGAATTCGCTAGGACATCGGCGACCTCTCGAATCAGATCCCGCATCTCGACCATGCCGTGTGCCTGAAGCAAGAGCATGAGGGCTGCCTCCTGAGCGGCCCCGTCGAAATCGGCAGCGTCGACCAAAAAGCCCATCGCGATCGTCCATTGTGCCGTCGGCTTCCCCAACAGCGGCCGCCCTCTGGCGCCCAGGACGAGCCGGCGCCCGGAGCGGCGCAGTGCTCCGGCCCGCTGCAGTTCCAACCGCAGCTCGCCGAGCCGCCACATGTCGGACTCCGATCGTGGCGGTCGTTCCGGCAGATCCCACCATCCGAACCGCTCGGCGGCCTCCTGAACAACCCGCCGGGCGAGGTTCCCACTCACCGTCAGCGGAACGCCCGGTGGATCGCCGGGCCGTCCGGCGGCGAGCTCGAGCAACCACTGCATCGGTGCCATCCGATCGGCAACGTCGCGCGGCGACGCCGGCTCGGCGAGCAGGTCGGCGAGTACGGCGGAAGCGAGGCCACGCCGACCGTGCCCGCCCACCTCCGCCCATGAATCGAGCCGCTCCGCCTGGACCCGACCCAGCAGTGGGGGCCCGTCGAGCCGGGACATCGTCAGCTGCTGTCGGGTCAGCCGTTGCTGGGTCAGCCGCCAGCCGCGTCCCCCCGGCTTCAGGTCCCCCGCTGCGAGCGCCAGTTCCAGCGTGGCGGCGATCCGCTCGTACGCGTTGATCTCAGCCGGCCCCATGATCTCACCCCACTCCAGTTCGGGCAGATCGGGCGGCAGGATGCCGGAGGCGTCCATCGCCTTGTGCGCGACCTTGGCGCCGGCGACCTGCCCGCGCTCGTCGTACGTGCGCAGGATTTCCTTGGTCTGCACCGAGGCGGCTATCCCGGCGTAGCGGTTCAGCTCGGCGAGTTCGAAGAAGAGCGCCAACGCCGCGGCTGTGTGCTGCGGCTCCGCCGTGTCGGCCAGCGTGAACCATAGGTACGTCTGCAGGTCATGCTGGGTCAGGTCGGCCAGGCCGCCGTCGGAGAGCAACTCATCGAGGGCGTGTTCGGCCCGCCGCGACGCCACCGGGTCGCTCCGGCGAAGGCGTAGCAGCGTCTTGGGTACGAGTGGGTCGCTCGCCACCCGCACACGTTATCGACAACGACCACCACAGCGTTGTCACCAGCCGCTCGAGCTGTGCGTTTCGACCTAATTCGCGCTAACTACTCCGAGCGAATCGCCTCCGGTAACGTCGTGGCGTGTCTGCCCGCAACGCCGGAATCTATGGCGGCTACGCGCTGACCGTCCTCATCGTGCAACTGGCGCTGCTCGCCGCGCTCGATGAGGAGCGCGTCCTGCCGCTGCTGGCTCCGGTGTGTCTGGTGGCGATGCCCGCCTTCGCCTGGTCAGCCGGCTGGCTCACCATCGGGATCGCGCCGCGGGCCGCGCCCGACCGCACGCCGCTGCAGCGGAACCCCCGACTGGGAGCGCTCATCTGCTTGGTTCCGAACCTGTTGCTCTGCGGCGGGCTAGGCGTCCTATTCCTGACCCGCTGACGCCGTCAAGATCGCGGTGATCACGTTCTGACCGTCGCTGAAACGCGTCGATCATGACCTGGAGGTCATGATCGACGGGATCTTGGGGGGCGGGATCTTGGGAGGCGGGATCTTGGGGGGCTCAGGGTCGGCGGGGAGAGGCGAGGATGAGTGCCATCGCCTCGGCGCGCGACTTTGCATCGGACTGCAGCAAGCCCCGCACCGCCGAAGTGACGGTACGGGCACCCGGCTTCTGGATGCCTCGCATCGCCATGCACATGTGCTCGCACTCGACGACCACGATCACACCCCGTGGGTCGAGCGCCTTCATCAGTGTGTCCGCGACCTGCGCCGTCAGCCGCTCCTGCACCTGCGGCCGGCGGGCGTAGACCTCGACGAGCCGGGCCAGCTTGGACAGTCCGGTGATCCGGCCGTCCGTGCCCGGGATGTAGCCGACGTGGGCCACGCCGTGAAACGGCAGCAGATGGTGTTCGCAACTGGACATGACTTCAATGTCGCGGACCAGCACCATCTCCTCGTGGTCGGCCTCGAAGCTCGTCGTGAGCACATGTTCGGCGTCGACGCGCAGTCCGGCGAAGAGTTCGGCGTACGCCCGGGCCACCCGCGCGGGCGTACGCTTCAGCCCGTCCCGGTCCGGGTCCTCGCCGATGGCGGTGAGGATCTCGCGGACGGCTCGTTCGATGCGTGGAAGGTCGACGGCGTCTTCCACCGGCCCACCACTGAGACGCCCGTTGACCAACCGCGCGGCGAGATGGTCCAGCTCCGTCTCGTACGAGACGAACGCGTCATCCGGCTCGGTAGCAGAGCCGTCCCTCGGCTCCGCGGTCAGCGCGAACCCTCCCCGGCGTTCGCGTCGGAGCCACTGGTCGTACCCGCGCCAGCACTAGTCGTACCCGCGCCAGCACTTGTCGTACCCGCGCCAGCACTGGGCCTACCCACGCCGGCGCCGTGGCCCTCTGTGGATGGCGAGTCGCCTAAGCCGGCCGTCTCGTGCTGGGCCTGCACACCGTCCGCCTCAGCACTCGACTTGAGAGTGTCCTTCTCGGACGGCGTGAGCACCGGCGGACGGTCCGACGGCCGGCGCTTGCCGAAGCCGTTGAACGGCGCCATCGGCCGCCGCTTCTGCACCCGCGCACACAGGCGAGCCATGTCCTGCTGGGACACGGTCTCCTTCTCCATGAGCTCGAGGACGATCGAGTCGAGCACATCGCGATACTCGACCAGAATCTCCCACGCCTCGTCGTGGGCCAACTCGATGAGCGCGCGCACCTCGGAGTCGATCTCCGCAGCGATGGCGTCCGAGTAGTCCTTGGTGTGACCCATCGTGCGGCCGAGGAACGGCTCGTCGTTGCTCGTGCCGTACTTCACCGCACCCAGTTTGGAGCTCATGCCGTACTGGGTGACCATGGCCCGGGCCACCGTCGACGCCTTCTCGATGTCATTGCCCGCACCGGTGGTCGGCTCGTGGAAGACCAACTCCTCCGACGCCCGGCCGCCGAGGGCGTACGCGAGCGTGTCGATCATCTCACCACGGGTCTGGGTGTACTTGTCCTCGGTCGGCAGCACGAGTGTGTGCCCGAGCGAGCGACCGCGGGGCAGGATCGTGACCTTGTGCACCGGAGCCAGTTGCGGCATGGCCCAGGCAACGAGCGCGTGACCGGCCTCGTGGTACGCGGTGATCTTCTTTTCCTGCTCGCTCATCGCCCGCGTGCGGCGCTCTGGACCGGCGATCACCCGGTCGATCGACTCTTCCAGGAAGTAGTTCGAGATGGCGCGCTTGTCATTTCGCGCCGTGAGCAGAGCCGCCTCGTTGATGACGTTGGCGAGGTCGGCACCCGAGAAGCCGGGAGTGCGGCGGGCGACCGAGTCGAGGTCGACGTCGGGCGAGAACGGCTTGCCTTTGGCGTGCACCCGCAGGATCGCCTTACGGCCCTCCATGTCGGGGGCATCCACGGCGATCTGGCGGTCGAACCGGCCCGGGCGAAGCAGAGCCGGGTCGAGAATGTCCGGCCGGTTGGTGGCGGCGATGAGGATGACGCCGCCCTTGGTATCGAAGCCGTCCATCTCAACGAGCAGCTGGTTGAGCGTCTGCTCGCGCTCGTCGTGCCCACCGCCGAGACCGGCACCGCGGTGGCGACCGACCGCGTCGATCTCGTCGACGAAGACGATCGCGGGCGCGTTGGCCTTGGCCTGCTCGAACAGGTCGCGGACCCGGCTCGCGCCGACGCCGACGAACATCTCGACAAAATCAGAACCGGAGATCGAGTAGAAAGGACAGCCGGCCTCGCCGGCCACCGCACGGGCGAGCAGCGTCTTGCCCGTACCGGGCGGGCCGTAGAGCAGCACGCCCTTCGGGATCTTGGCGCCGAGAGCCTGGTACTTCGCCGGGTTCTGCAGGAAATCCTTGATCTCGTGCAGCTCCGCCACGGCCTCGTCGGCCCCCGCGACATCAGCGAACGTGGTCTTCGGGGTGTCCTTGGCGACGAGCTTCGCCTTCGACTTGCCGAAGTTGAGGACCCGGCTCCCGCCACCCTGCATCTGCGACATGAACAGCAGCAGCAGAATGACCAGCACAGCGATCGGCAGCAGGTTGATGAGGAAGCTCAGCAGGACGCTGTCCTTGGTGACCTTGACATCCGCGTCGGCGATCTTGCCCGAACGCTCCAGCCCGTCGATCTCGGCCCAGATCGGCCCGATGGCCTGCGCCGGAACCTGGGCGTTGATGCGGTCGGTCTGCTGGCCCTTGACGTCGACCTTGTTGTTCAGATCGAGGACGAGATTCTGCTCACGATCCTCGAGAACAGCCTTCTTCACGTTCCCGTTGCGCAGCTCACTGAGCGCGACCGACGTGTCGACCTTGGTGTACTCCTGGCCGCCGGTGAAGAAGCTGCTCAACGCGATCGCGCCGACGATCACCAGGATGATCCACACAACAGGTCGGCGGAAGATGCCACGGGTACGTTCCATACTGTTTTGAGCGCTTTTTGCGCCCAGCCCTCCGAATCAGTCAGAGCACCCTGCAGCCGCGCCGCACGCGCCGAGCGTTCGGCGCGACCGTTCGGCGCAGACCCCGGGGCCGCCGTGGCACCCGGTCACTCGACGGTACACCGTGAGTGCCGACGTCGCCCTGTCACGTCGGGCACTCTCAGCTGTGTCCCAGGAAACCATCAGCAATGGTGCGGAAACCGACACGGACCGCGGCACCTCGATCACTCCGGGCTCGATCACACCAGGCGGATCAGACGCGCGAGTAGACCGAGGGGCGAAGCACCCCAATGTAGGGCATCTCCCGGTAGCGCTCGGCGAAATCGAGGCCATACCCGACCACGAACTCGTTCGAGATGTCGAACCCGATGTACTTCACCGGCACGTTAACCTTGATCGCATCGGGCTTACGCAGCAGGGCGACCACCTCGACCGACGCGGCGGACCGGCTCTCGAGGTACTTGAGCAGCCACGACAGGGTCAGGCCCGAGTCGACAATGTCCTCGACAACGATCACGTGCTTGTTGGCGATATCACGATCCAGATCCTTGAGGATACGAACGACGCCGGACGATGTGGCCCGCTGCCCGTAGGACGAGACCGCCATGAATTCCACCTCAACCGCGCCGGCCAGACGTCCGAGGGCCCGGGCGAAGTCAGCCATGAACATGAACGCACCCTTGAGCACGCCGACGAGCAGGACACTCTCCATGCGCACGTAGTCCGCCGCGATCTGCTTCGCCAGGTCCTGGATCTTGTTATGGATCTGTTCCTCGGTGACCACCACGCGTTCAATGTCGGCGTCGTACCAGTTGCCCTCACCCATGCGTCAAGCCTGCCCTATCGACGATTCGACGCGCGCGCCCTGGGTCGGCGTTTCCCATCACGGCCTCGGTTGGCCTCAGTAGCAGGCGGCGTGGCCGTCGGCGCGGACCTCGGAGCCGGCGACGTAACCCCGGCCGCCTGGACGCCGCCAGATCGCCTGCCCGTTCCCGACCACCGAGCGGTCGCCGACCGCGCGAGCGTCGTGACCACGGCGGCGCAGATCATCGACCACCTCGGCGCCGAACTCGGGCTCGACCAGCACCCGGCGCCCCGCGTCCCAGTACCACCGCGGCGCGTCCAGCGCCGCCTGCGGGTCGAGCCCGAGGTCCACCGATGACATGACGAGCTGGACGTGCCCCTGCGGCTGCATATGCCCGCCCATCACCCCGAACGGCCCGACCGGCTCACCGCCACGGGTCAGGAATCCGGGGATGATCGTGTGGAAAGGGCGCTTGCGCGGACCAACCTCGTTCGGGTGGCCCTCCGCGAGGGTGAAGCCCGAGCCCCGGTTCTGCAGGCCGAAGCCGAACCCTGGTACGACGACGAAGGATCCGAACCCCAGGTAGTTTGACTGGATCAGGCTCACCATCCACCCGTCGGTGTCGGCCGCGCAGAGATAGACGGTGCCTCCCCGGGTCGGTTCGCCAGCCACGGCCTCGGCCGCCACCTCTGTGAGTAGCACCCGCCGAGACGCCACATACGCCGGCGAGAGCAGTGCCGCTACCGGGGCCGGCGCCAGTTCCGGGTCCGCGACATGAGCGTGCGCGTCGGCGAGACCCAGCTTCATCGCCTCGATCTGAAGGTGCACTCGATGCGCCACGGGGACCGCCTCTAGCTAACGCCGGCCAGAATCGACAACGCCATCAGCGCCGCGATGCCCTGACCGTTCGGCGGCAACTCCCACACCTCGTGATCGCGATATCGGGCACTGACCGGGTCTACCCAGAGCGAGGAGTGCGCCGCCATGTCCGCATAGGACACCGTCCCGGCCGTCCGCGCCGAAAGGTCCGCGACTGCCTCGGCGATCTCGCCCCGGTAGAACGCGTCGCCGCCGGTCGCCGCGATTAGTCGAAGCGTGCGTGCCGCGTGCGGGTTCCGCCACGACTCGCCGGCCCGCGGTGCCCGCCCGTCCGGCGCGAAGACCTCGGCCCACCCGGCGAACTCGGCCCCGGCCAGCCCCGCGTACACCGGCACCGCCCGCTGCCAATGGTGGGCGACCGTCGGCGAGACCGGAAATCCATGCTCCGCGTACGCGATCGCGTCCTCGAAGAGCTCCGCGAAACTCAACCGACCGAACCGGTCATGCAGGTCACGCCAGCCGGCTGGAGCGCCCGGCACGGTCACCGGGAGCCAACCGCGGTCCGGCAGCCGCCCGGACATCACCGGGCCGTGCCCATCGGCAATCGTGCGTGCGACGTATTCGCGGGTCAGCGCCTGCGGGGACCGGCCCGAGGCGTTAAGTCCATGCAACCGTTGGCCATCCCAGACGATTGCGAAGAGGTCGCCGCCGATGTCATTGGACCCCGGCTGCACCACCGTGAGCGTGATCGCCGCCGCGACCGCCGCGTCAACGGCGGTGCCGCCCCGCCTGAGCATGTCCAGCCCGGCGGCCGCGGCGAGGGGCTGCGAGGTGGCGACGACACCCCGTGGGGCGTAGACCGGCTTACGCGAAAGGTTGGGCAAGGTCATGGCTACGACATCGGGGATAGGCGGCCGTCACGGCGAGCGACCGCGATCCCGCCCGGCAGGTGGACCGGACCTTGGCCATGCCAGTCCACCACGAGAGCGTCGAGCGCCTCGATGTGCCGATGTGACAGCCCCGATCCCGGGGCGTCGAGCGAGCGGGCCCAGGCGAGCAACACCCGCGTCCGGATCGCCTCGGCCAAGCCGGCCAGGTCGCTGACCCGTAGCGACCCGTCGTCGTCGCGGACCGCCTCGCCTGCGCTGGCCGCGAGGTCGTCGAGGGCCGCCCCGTCGACGGCCGCACGGCGCGCGGTCTGCGCGAGATTGGGTACCACGGCCGGGCCGAGGTTGTCCACAAGGGATCGGAGCAGTGTCCGGGCCCGGGCGCGCCCGAAAGCTGGATCAGCATTGTGCGGATCCTCCCATGGGGTGAGCGCGAGCGCGGTACAGGCCGCCCGTGTCTGCGTCCGCGAGATCTCTAGTAGCGGCCTCGCCAGCACCACCTGGTCCACCGCTCGCCTGGTGGGCATGCCCGCGAGCCCGCGCAATCCGGCGCCGCGCAACAGCGCGAGGAGGACCGTCTCAGCCTGGTCCTCGCGGGTGTGGCCAAGCAGTACGGTCCGAGCGCCGTGCGCCCGCGCCGCCGCCACCAGGCCCTCGTAGCGCGCGTCCCTGGCGGCCGCCTCTGGACCGCCTCCTCGACCCGCGACCTCCACCGTCTGTACCACAACCGGGTCGAACCCCGCCTTTCGCGCCCAGTCGGCGACCTCCTCGGCTCGTTGCGCCGAGCCCGGCTGGAGTTGGTGGTCGACGGTGACGAGGCCGACCGGTACGCCGAGCCTCGGCGCCACGAAGGCGGCTGCCGCCGCGAGTGCGAGCGAATCCGCCCCGCCAGAGCATGCGACCAACACGCCCACCCCGCTCACGCCCACCCCGCTGACGCCCACGCGCACGCCGCCCACGCGCACGCCGCTCGTCGATCTAGGACTTAGCGGCGCGGTTTGATCTCCAATCACGTCGCTGAGCCCTAGATCGACGAGAAGGGTGGAGCGAACGGCGTTGCGGATGGCCGCGACGGCGGGGTCCAGCGCGGCCATGGGTTCAGTCCGCGGCTGGCAGCGGACGCACCCCGGTACGGGCGATCCACGCCGACGCATCGGAGAGCTCGGAGAGCATCGGCAGGGTCAGCGGCGATTCCCATACCTTGTTGAAGCCGGCCATGCCGACCCGCGACACGACGTCGTGAACGAATTGCCGCCCCTCGGCGTACTGGCGCAGCTTCGCGTCGACACCCAGCAGCCGGCGCACCAACTTCTCCAGCGCGTTGCCGCCCTCGCGGCGCCGGTTGAACTTCGCGCGGATCTCGTCCACGCTCGGCACGACCTCTGGGCCTACTCCGTCCATCACGAACTCCGCGTGTCCCTCGAGCAGGGTCATCAGCGCGGTGATGCGATTGAGCACGGCCCGCTGCGCCGGAGTCTGCACCAGGTCAAGGATGGAGGCGCGACTGTCCGGGTTGCGCACGGCGTCCGCGATCGCACCGAGTGCCCGGCGGGCCCGTTCGGCGAACTGATCGGAGGCACCGCCGGCGTCCACGAACGCGGCGACCTCGCCGAGGAAGTGGGCTCGCAGCCACGGTACGGCGGTGAACTGGGTCCGGTGGGTGACCTCGTGCAGGCAGACCCAGAGCCTGAAGTCGCGCGGGACGGCCTCGAGCTTCCGCTCCACCTCCACGATGTTCGGCGCGACCAGCAGCAACTGGCCGGGGTCGGCGGAGAAGACCTCGTACTGCCCGAGCACCCGGCCGGACAGGTACGCGAGCACGGTGCCGGCCTGAACCCCGGTGACCCGCGAGCCGACGGCGTCGGCGAAGGCCCCGGGTTCGCGGGGCCCGGTCACCCGAGCGAGCAGCGGCGCGATCACCTGCCGCAGCCCAGCGATGTTGGCATCGGCCCAGTCGCGTCGATCAACCACGCGGACCGGTGAAGGTCCAGCCGAGGGTGACATTCCGGTATAGGTTTCGACCTGGCCGGCTGCCTCGTCGGCGAGGCGGCGGAGGTCGGTCACGACGTCGCTGGCCTCCCGGAAACTGACCCGAGGGCCGGACTTGCCAAGTGCCCCTGCGGTCGCGGCCGCGAGATCCCAGTCGACGAACTGCGCCATGCCCACCACCGTACCCGTGGTGGCCAAGACGCTAACCGCGATCGACCCGCCTCACTCGATGCCGGTCACGAACAGCCGCAGGACGCTAGCGCCGCCGCGATCCGGTCGAGGGCGGGCTCCGCCTTCGTCCTGCTCGTGGTCTGGTCGGCCACGATCGAGAAGGCCAGCAGCCGCCCGTCGGCGTCAACGGCGATGCCGGCGAGGGAGTTGACATGGGCCAGGGTGCCCGTCTTCGCCCGGACCACACCCGCGGCGCGGCCGCCCGAGTTGGCTCGGAGGAACCGCGGGCTGAGCGTGCCCGAGTAGGCGGCCACCGGCAGGCCGGAGATGATCGCCCGAAGCTGCGGGAACTCGGCCGAGGCCGCGTGCGCGAGGATCGACGTGAGCAGCGTCGCACTCACGCGGTTGTCCCAGGACAGCCCGCTGCCGTCGACTAACCGGTACCCGCCGGTGTCCATACCCAGCTCAGCCAGCACGTCGCCGGTTGCCTCGGCGCCGCCGACGAAGCTCGCCGGCCGCCCGCGGGCCAGGGCTACGTGGCGGGCGAGGCTCTCCGCGATGATGTTGTCACTCTCCAAAATCATCATCTCGACCAGGCGGGACAGCGGAGGGGAGCGCACCTCACCGAGTTGCTGGGCTCCGGACGGGGCAGCGCCAAAGCTCACCGCGGAGGCCGGCAGGCCGAGCGCCTTGGCGAAGATTTGCCCGGCCGCGAGGTCTGGCCGGGCGTGCCGTGCCGCACATCCCTTGGTCTGCTTAGGGTTCTTTCGCGCCCCGTCGGTCATCAACGCCGTGATGTTGGCGATGCAGCCGAACTTCGCGTCCGCCGCAATCCACCGTGGACTGTATGTGGGGCCCACGAAGAGCGACGAATCAACGGTCACCCGGGTCGGGGACCCGCCGCCGAGCGCCGTCCTCACCTGGTCCGCGAGGAGGTCCAGCCGTGCGGCACCCGGATAGGTCGGGGTGGCACCGGCCGCCAACGTGGGGTCGCCGCCGCCCAGGAGGACGACCTCGCCCGGCGCTCCGCCGGCGACCACGCGGGTGGAAATCTGGTAGGCCGGACCACGAGCGTGCAGCACGGCCGCGGCGGTGACCAACTTGGCGGTGGAGGCGGGGGTTGCGCCCTCGCCGCCCCTCTGCTCGAAGATCGGCTCGCCGGTGGCCACGTCGACGACGGCGGCGGTGACGTGGCCGCCGAGCCCCGGGTCGGCGAGCATCGGGCCGATCAGCGCGGCCACCGCCGCGGCCGACGGGCGGGGAGCGTCACTGGCCAGCCCGGGCAGGACAGGCGCGGAGACGCCGACCGCCGTCGCGGACTGCCACTGCGGCGCCGCCGGCCCGTTGGACGTACCCGCGAGGACGCCGCCGCCGGCCGCGAGCACCGTGAGGACCGCGGCGGCCGCGATCCACCGACCCTTGCGAATCGGACGCCGGGTCGGCGCCTCCTCCGGCCAGTCATCGCCGTAGCCATCGGCCGGTTGGCTACGCCGCTCGGCCAGCGGCGGCCGATGAGGCGGACGCCGATCGGGGCCCGGCGGTCCCGGCCGGGGTCCACGGCCTGGCGGGAGCCCGCCGGGGGCTGGCCGAGTAGGAGCCGGAGCCTCGGGCGCCCGCGTCCCGGGCGGCCCGGGACGCGGAGACCCACCAGGTCCGGACGGCTTGCCTGGTCCGGACGGCGGTGACGGCCGGCCCCCCGGCGGCGCGGTGGGCGCAGTGGGCGCGGCTGGACCCGCGAAGTTACGCGGCGACGGCTGCTCCGACCGTGGCGGCGGCTGCTCCGGGCGCGCTGGTGCCGTCGGCATTGGGGGCGGGGCATCGACCCGTGCGGGTGCCGGGCGCGAGGGCGACACCGGAGGCGACACCGGCGCGGGCGTCGCCGGGCTGACCGGCTCCGCCTCGTCGACCTTCGCGTCTGACGCCTCTTCCCGGGCTCTCCTGTCCTGCTTCTTGGCCTTCGGGGCCACGAGCCGGTCCAGGAAGCCTTGCTTCGCCGGCTTGACTTGGATCACGGGCAATACGACGTGGATGGGCTCGAGCGGCTTCTCGGGTGCGTCCGGTACCACAGCGCGGGCCTTGGCAGCGCTTTCGGCGGGTGCCACCCCACCACCCGGGCGCACCACACCCGTACCGGGCCTGACGACACCCGTGCCGGGACGGACGACATCGCCGGGGGATGGCGCGTTGGACGTACCCGCGGCCTCCTCGCCGTCCTCTATGCCGCCACCCTCGACACTCGGGTGCGTATCTGGTCGCGCCACCCACCCCTCCTCTGCTCGCCGCCTTGAGCGTAGGCGACACTAGCTCTACATCAAGCCCGGCCCAGCATGCCCGTGTTGATCGCCTCCGCCGAGAGGAAGTGAAGTGCGCGATGTTGTCCTTCGACGTGACGGTCGAAATCCCCAAGGGACAGCGCAACAAGTATGAGGTCGATCACAAGACGGGACGGATCAGGCTGGACCGGACGCTGTTCACCGCGACGCAGTACCCGGCCGACTATGGGTTCGTGGAGGGCACACTGGGTGACGACGGCGACCCGCTCGACGCGCTTGTGCTGGTGCAAGAGCCCACCTTCCCCGGTTGCCTCATTCATTGCCGGGCGATCGGTATGTTCCGTATGACGGACGAGAAGGGCGGCGACGACAAGGTCCTCTGCGTGCCGGCCGATGACGTGCGGCAGGCGCACCTTCGCGACATCCACAACCTGCCGCAGTTCGACCTCGCGGAGATCCAACACTTCTTCGAGGTCTATAAGGATCTAGAGCCAGGCAAGAGTGTCGAGGGCGCCACCTGGGTGGGCCGCAAAGAGGCAGAGGCCGAAATCACGCTGTCTCGCGAGCGGTATACGCGCGCGATCGCCTCGGGCGATTGGCACGACGCCGGGGTGAACCATCCGCTGACCCACTGATCCATTACCCTGCCACGCCCTGCACCCAGCTGTAGAGATCAAGGACCGCGCACGCCACCGGCGCCAGCGCGACGACGGTTGCCACGTCCAGGATGTCGGCGAGGCGGCCAAGATAGGGCGACCCGGCGCCCCGTGGCCGGTGGGCCGTCGCCGCCGCGGCCAGCAGCCCCACCACCGCACCGAACGCCAGCGCGAGGCCGAGAAGGCGGGTAGCGGACCCCGCTCCGCCCAATGTGGACCAGGTCGTGAGCGCGAGTCCGACCAGACCACCCGCCACCAGCGGCAGCCGGGCCGCCACGCTGGGAAAGAGCCGGGCGCGCAGCAGCAACGCCGTGGCGGCCAGGCAGCCCAGCAGCGGGCCGGCCGCGCCGGTCTCGGTACCCAGGATGGCGAAGCAGCCGACCCCGATCACCGAGATCCCGAGGAGCGACCCGGCGAGGATCTCGTCGGCCCGAATGACCGCCTCGAGTACCTGTGGCCGCGCGAGGCGCCGCTCGGCGGCGAGAACGTCGGGCGCCGCCGTCACCACCGGAATCGGCAGCTTGCCCAGTCTCACCGCGAGTATTGGCGCCAAGCCGATGCCCGCGACGAGCGCCACGATCAGGATCGATGCCGCTCCGGCCGGCGTGAGGCCGAAGTCGAGTACAGCGCCGAGGCCCGCGAACAGGCCGGCAGTGACGCCCGCGGCGAAGATTGCAAGGCCATGGCCGACCGCGACCGCCCCGACGACGGATGCGAGCAGCAGCGCGCTCGCCCCGACCAGTACCTGGTTGGGGCCGACAGACGGCTGCTGGCCGGAGAGAACCAGGACGCCACTGGCAGCTGCATAGGGTAGGGCGAAACCGCCTGCGGCAGCGCCCGTCACGCCGTCGCCGAGGGCTCGCGACAGCAGCGCACCCGCGGCGAGGAGGACCGCGGATATACCCGCTGCGGCTAGGCCAGCGAGGCGTGGGCCCGCGGTGATGAGCACGCCAAGGCCGGTCAGCAGGACCAGGCCCGCCGCGACCAGCGTAAAGAGGCGGGTGGCAGAGGCATCCCAGGTTCGGCCGTGCTGGCGCGCGCCCGCGGCGATCTCCTCCACCACGTCGTCGTAGTCGGGCTCCGGCCAGGTGAGGTTGCGCGGCACGAGATACAGGACATCGCCATCACGCACCCCCTGGTGCGCCAATGCGGTCTCACCGAGCAGGGACGCGCCGTCTCCTCGACGCAGGATCCAACCACCGGCCGTCGTGGCCGGCGGCCGCTCGAGGTCGGCGCCCGCTTCGCCGGCCCGACGTAGGACCTCGGGCAACAGCTCGGCCAGCGGCACCTGATGCGGGATCGCGAGATCCAGGCGGCGCCGCGGGGCGCGGATCGTGACGCGGGCCAGGCCGCTGGTCGGTGCGGGCATCCAAGACACCTACCACGGACGACCCGAGCACGAAGCCCACAAGTCACGTCGTGGGATACACCGCCTGGCGCCATCCCTGGTCCAGCGCAGCCTGACGGCGCTCCTGCAGATCGGTGATCCGACGCACCAAGATGATCGCGAGTGCGGCCGCCACGATCGACGGGATAGTATTGGTGGCGTTATATCCGCCGATGAATGCGAGGTCGTCGGCCGGTCTGAACTGATGGCGGACATATGCGTTCGCGGCGAACCCGGAGCAGAGATAGATCAACCACCATGACCAAATAAACCCGGTGGACCGCCTCGTCGCGTACGTGTCGTTTGGCCCGAGATCGCTGCCGCTCCACACCGTGTCGACGACCAGCTTGGGAATGACAAAGTTGGCAAACGGTATAAACCAGCCGCCGACGGCCCAGCCCGGTCCCCAGTGCAGGCCTTGGATGCCCCAGACGGCAATGTTCTTTCGCGCCAGGTAAAGCCACACGATGAACGCAGCCGCCGTGCCGATGATGGCGGCGAACTGGACGAGGCTGGCGATTGCACCGAGGAGGACGACGAGGTCATCGCCCGACGCCGTCTGGCCCCGCAGCAGCGCAGTCTCGACGAACGGGGTGAGCCCGGTGTCGGCGACGTCCAAAAGGATGTTGACGCACAACCCGGCCACCACCAGCATCGCGGGCACGCGCAGCGAACGGGCACGCTGCGCCTGGGACACGGGAACGTAGTAACCGGCAGCGGGCACGGAGGAGGACTGCTCCCAGGGTGGTACCGGCTCTACGGGCTGCATCTGATCTCCTGCTCAACGGGTGGTGGGTATGCGCATGGTAAGGCGAACCCAGCGCTACGGCGACTCCGACAAAGCAGATGGCGGCCCGCTCAGGTGGCGCCCGCTAAGGCAGCACGGGCGCGGTCGACCAGGATCGGTACGGACGAGCCCATTCGCTCGAAACCGGCGCCCACCGTCTTGCCCTGCAGGTAGCGGGCGTGGATGCCCTCACTGATGATGGCCAGCTTGTAGTAGCCGAGCGCGACGTACCACCCGATCCGGTCGACCGGCGTTGCCTCGGCCGCCTCGCTTGCGTACCGGTCCACCAGCGCTGACGCGGAGAGGAATCCTTGTTCCGGCCCGAACCTTGGCTGTGTCGGCGCGAGACCGTCCGCCGCCAACTCGGTGTAGACAACCAAGAGGCCGACGTCGGCGAGCGGGTCACCCAGCGTGGCCATCTCCCAGTCCAGTACGGCGAGGATCTTGCTGACCTCCGTGTCGACCATGACGTTGTCAAGTCGGTAGTCGCCGTGGACGATCCCGGCACGGGTCTGCTCGGGCACGGTTGTACGAAGTATGGCGGCTACCTGCTCAAGCGAGGCGAGCTCTCGCGTCTTCGACCGTTCCCACTGCTGGTACCAGCGTCGCACCTGACGTTCGAGGAAGCCTTCCGGTCGGCCGAAGTCAGTCAGCCCGACGGCGGCGGGATCCGTCGCGTGCAGCGCGGCCAGCGTGTCCACGAGCATCCCGCTGGTCCTCGCCGCGGTCGCGGGGGACACCGAGTAGATGTCGTCACGGCCGCGCAACACCCGGCCGTCGACGTACGACATCAGATAGAACGGCGCGCCGATGACGTCCGGGTCCGGGCAGAGATGCAGGGGTACGGGCACCGGGAAGCCCGTCGGGTGCAGCGCCGCGATGACCCGGTACTCCCGGGCCATGTCGTGCGCTGTGGGCAAGACATGGCCCAACGGCGGCCGGCGCAAGACGACGGCACCGCTAGCGCCAACGACACGGTAGGTCAGATTGGACTTGCCACCCGCGATGATCTCGCCCGCCAGGGGGCCATGGACAAGTCCTGGGGAGGCTTCGTCCAGGTAGGCGGCCAACCGAGCTAGATCCAGCCCCGGTGGTCCGGTGTGAGCGGCGTCGGGAGGGGCGGCGTCGGCGACATCCATCCCGCGAGTCTGCCCTACACCGTGCGATGGCGGCAGGTGGGATGGAGCGGCGCAGGTCCGCGCCGAGCCCCTAGCATCGGTCGACGTGAGTACCGACGTCATCAAACGGCCACCGCGCCGGGCCGCACCACCCTTGCCCGGTGGTGAGCTGGTGCTCGAGCCGCCGCCGGCGATCCCGCAACCCACGGGCGCGCGGTGGCAGCAGTGGCTGTCCGTGCTCCCGATGCTTGCCGGCACCGTGGCCACCGCGATGATGTTCGGCGGCCGCGAGGGCGCGGGGACCTATACCTACATTGTCGGCGGCATCTTCGGCCTATCCACCCTCGGCATGCTCATCACGAACTGGGGCGGTGCGAGCGGGCCGCGTAAGGCCGAGCTACTCCAGGCTCGTCGGGACTATCTTCGCTACCTCTCGGGTCTTCGCCGCCGGGTCCGGACAGGAATCATCACCCAACGCACGGCGCTCAACCATCGGCATCCAGACCCTCAGTCGCTCTGGGCCGAGGCGATGGGCCGCCGCGTCTGGGAGCGCCGGCCGGCCGACGCGGACTTCGGCGTCGTGCGCGTCGGGCTCGGTCCGCAGTCGCTCGCCACGCCGCTGGTCGCGCCCGTCATCGACCCAACCGCAGACTTGGAGCCGGTCACCGCCGGCGCGCTGCGACGATTCCTCAACACCTACTCGGTCGTCCCCGATCTGCCGATCTCGGTAGCGATCCGGGCGTTCGCGCGGGTGGTGCTCATCGACCCCGCCGCGGGTGATGCAGGGGCTCGTGCGCTCGCCCGAGCGATGGTGGGCCAACTCGCCACCTTTCACGCTCCGGACGATCTCGTCGTGGCCGCGTGTGTCGCGCCGGAGCGCCGCCGCGACTGGGAATGGCTCAAGTGGCTACCGCATGCATTGCACCCGTCCGCCGTCGACGCCCTGGGGCATCGACGGCTCGTCGCGGCGACCCTGTCCGAACTGGACGACCTGCTCACCGGCATTGTGGGCAGACGGCCTCGAGGGCACACCGCGGCCGCCGGTCGCGGCGAATCCGTCCCGACCCCACACGTGGTGCTCGTGCTCGACGGTGGTGACGTGTCGGCGTCCGCGGACTCGGGGGGAGACCTGGCCGGCGTCACCCTCCTCGACATCGGCGCGGAGCCGCCACGCGCCCTCGACCGAGCGACCATCGTGCTGACCGTCGATACCGAGGGTGCCCTATTCAGCTCCACTCTGGACGACCACAACCACGTTGGCCGGGCCGACGCCCTCTCGGTGGCCGAGGCGGAGAGCCTCGCGCGTCGGCTCGCCCCGCTGCGCCTCGCGGAGACCATGCGCGAACAGGCGCCGCTCGCCGTCGACCATGACCTAACCGAACTGCTCGGCATCGCGGACATCTCGAGCGCGGACATCCGGAACCTCTGGGCCCCCCGCCCGGCCCGGTCGATGCTCCGGATCCCGATCGGCACAGACTCCGAGGGCATCCCGGTGGATCTCGACATCAAGGAGGCCGCACAGGACGGCATGGGCCCGCACGGACTGATCGTCGGTGCCACCGGCTCCGGCAAGTCCGAACTGCTCCGCACCCTGGTGCTCGGGCTCGCCGCGACCCACTCCTCCGAGGCGCTCAACTTCGTGCTGGTCGACTTCAAGGGCGGGGCGACCTTCGCGAGTCTCGACCGCCTCCCGCACACATCGGCGGTCATCACCAACCTCTCCGACACGCTTCCCCTCGTCGACCGCATGAAGGACGCGATGACCGGCGAGCTCACCCGGCGGCAGGAGTTACTGCGGCGAATGGGGCCGTTCTCGTCGCTGCGCGACTACGACCGGGCCCGCGCAGGCGGAGCAGATCTGCCGCCGCTGCCGTCGCTTCTCTTGGTCTGCGACGAGTTCACCGAGATGCTCACGGCGAAGCCCGACTTCATCGACCTGTTCGTGCAGATCGGCCGGATCGGGCGCAGCATCGGAGTACACCTTCTGCTGGCGACGCAGCGACTCGAGGAGGGCAGGCTACGCGGGCTGGAGACCAACCTCTCGTACCGGATCGCCCTGCGTACGTTCACCGCCCACGAGTCGCGGATGACGCTCGGCGGCGCGAGCGACGCGGCAGAGTTGCCGTCCTCGCCGGGGCACGGCTTCCTGAGGGTTGGCACCGAGCCGCTGCGGCGGTTCAAAGCGGCCTACGTGTCGGGCCCGCACGGCACGAGCCCCTCGTTCTCGTCGGGTACTCAATCGCTGCAGATGCTGGACTACACCACCTTTCACGTGCCGTCGGCGCAGTCCGAGCCGACGCCGGCGCACCCCATCGACGCGCCACACGTGAGCCTGATGGATGTCATCGTCGGGCGGCTGGCCGGTCGCGGTGCCCCCGCGCACCGGGTGTGGCTGCCGCCACTCGAAAAGCCGCCGTACCTCGACGATCTGCTCGGTGGATGCACGACCGAGCCGGTCCGGGGTCTTACCGCGACGAACTCGACGCTGCGCGGCGCGCTGCAGGTGCCGGTCGCGTTGGTCGACCGGCCGTACGAGCAGCGCCGCGACGTGGCCTGGCTTGACCTTGCGGGGTCGGCCGGGCACACGGCGATCGTCGGCGGCCCGCAGAGTGGCAAGTCCACCGCGGCGCGCACGCTCGTCACCTCACTCGCACTCACACATACGCCGCGGGAGGTCCAGGTCTACTGTCTCGACTTCGGCGGTGGGTCGCTCGGTTCGCTCAGGGATCTGCCACACGTGGGAGGCGTGGCCGGCCGGCTCGACACGGCGATCGTGCGGCGCACCGTGGGCGAGGTCGCCACCCTCCTGGCCGACCGGGAGCGCCGCTTCGCCGCCCTGGGCATCGACTCGGTAGCGACATTCCGTCGGCTACGCCGTCCGTCCGATCTGGATGCGACGCTCGCGGTTCCCGAGGACGGGTTCGGCGATGTGTTTCTCGTCGTTGACGGCTGGGTGACGGTGCGCAATGAGTACGAAGATCTGGAGGCAGTCCTGGTCGACATCGCCACGCGTGGCTTGAGCTACGGCATCCACCTCGTGGCCACGGCGACCCGCTGGACCGACTTCCGCCAGCAGATCAAGGACCTTTTCGGTTCCCGGCTGGAGCTCCGCCTCGGTGACACCGGCGACTCGATGGTCAACCGCAAGACCGCGGCGAACGTGCCAGAGTCCAGTCCCGGACGTGGTCTCACCCCGGACGGGCTGCACCTGCTGACGGCGCTGCCGCAACAGGCCGGCCACGGCCATGCGGCGCTGGTCAACGGCATCGCGACGGCGTGGACCGGACCGCCCGCTCCTCCGGTACGCATGCTTCCCGCGGCCCTGCCGTACGCAACGATGCTCGCCAACACCGAGACCGGGGACCGCGTTCCGCTCGGCAACGGGCTCGCGCTCCCGCTAGGCATCGCCGAGGCCGACCTGCGCCCGGTGCTAGTGGACTTCGCGAGCGAGCCACATCTCGTCGCCTTCGGCGACAGCGAGTCGGGCAAGTCCTCGCTGCTGCGAAGCATCGCCGAGTCGATTACGCGTCGATTCGCGCCCGACCATGCCCGCATCGTGATCGTCGACTACCGCCGAAGCCTGCTCGGCGCGGTCAGCACAGACCACCTCATCGGCTACGGGACGTCCGCGGAGACCACCGCACCACTCATCGAGTCGGTTGGCGCCTACATGAACAATCGCCGCCCAGGGCCGGATGTCACGCCTGAACAGCTGCGCGCCCGCTCGTGGTGGACCGGCCCCGAGTGCTTCGTGCTCGTCGATGACTACGACTTGGTCGCGACCGGGCCGGCCAATCCCCTTCTACCGCTGCTTGACCACCTCTCGCAGGCCCGCGACGTCGGCCTACACCTGATCCTCACCCGGCGTGCCGGCGGCGCCAGTCGGGCGCTCTACGAGCCGATCCTGCAACGCCTACGGGAACTCGGCACGCCAGGCATAGTCATGTCCGGAGATCGCGACGAGGGGGTACTGCTCGGCAACGTCCGGCCCGGACCCCAGCCTCCGGGTCGCGGCTGGCTCGTCACTCGCCGGAACGGCACACGGCTGATTCAGCTCGCCCACGTCACCGCCACCCCGTCGATCTAGGCCTAAGCGACGTGCGTTGATCTTTAACCGCGTCGGTAACCCCTAGATCGACGAAACGCTCAGGTGCAGGCGCCGGTACTGACGGGGTCCCTTCGCGACGCGGCCGCTGCGCCGACCGGTTGGGCCTCATCTGCGGTGAGGGCGAACCCCGTCTCCGGGTCGTCGACAGCCGCCGCGAAGATCACGCCCAGCAGGCGGCCGCTCGTGTCCACCAGCGGTCCACCTGAGTTTCCACTGAGGACCTTGGACCGGATCGAGTAGACCTCACGGATCACGGTGTCCCTCTCGTAGATATCGGGACCCTTGACCGTGCGCACGTCCCGGATGCGCGCGGACGTGGCCGTGAACGGACCGTCGAGCGGGTAGCCGATGACAACAGCGTCATCACCTGACTCCGCCTCCGTGGCGGCCCACACCAAGGCCGGCGAGCTGAGGCCGGGCACGTACAAGACCGCCAGGTCCCGGTCCGGGTCGTAATGAACCACGCGGCCGGTCTCACGGGAACCGTTGACTTCGACGGTGAGCGCGCCCTTCGTGCCCGCCACCACGTGCGCGTTAGTCATCACGTGCTGAGGGGCGTAGACGAAGCCGGAGCCTTCGATCCGGCGCCGGCAGGTCGGCGCACTACCGGTGATCTTCACCACGGACGCCCGGGCCAGACGGACGGCCTGG
Source organism: Micromonosporaceae bacterium (assembly GCA_020027875.1). GTDB lineage: Bacteria > Actinomycetota > Actinomycetes > Mycobacteriales > Micromonosporaceae > JAXIPB01. The sequence goes on from JAHRHA010000001.1 coordinate 244,725, forward strand.
GAGCCGGCGAGCTTTGGATCGGGCGCGGGAACCTCGCGGGCGTCGGTCGGCGTCAGGTCGCCGAACACGTTCGGGAAGTCGCCAGTGGCGATGGTGTCGCGCAGCCCGTCGTACAGGATCCGCGCCTGACTCGGCATGACCGCGTCGACCACGCCCAGGATCGCGCTGTTCTTTACCGATCGGGCCACCGACGGTATCGACGAGGACCCCAGCGGAGCCGCAACCATCCAGGCCACCAGCAGGAGTGCGATGACCGAGACGACGATGCCGCCGACATCATCGGCCCGGCGGCCGCCCTCGCTGCGGATGGCGTGGCGCAGCCTCGTCCCCGCCCACGAGGCGATCGCCTGCCCCAACAATGCCAGCCCAAACACGGCGGTGAGCGATACCAGCACGCGCCCGAGCGGGCTGTCCAAACGCTCCACCACCAGTGGCGCGAGTTGCAAACCCACCAACGCGCCGCCGAAGAACCCGACGAACGACAGCCCACCGACGAGGAAGCCCTGCCGGTAACCGTTCAGGGCAAACATGATGATCAGTGCGATTAGGATGAGGTCGACCACGCTGCCGAGCACCTCGCCAGGGTACGGCCGGGACGCCACCGGCAGCGAACCGCGCAATCGTGCACCCCGCCGATGGTCATTGTGCCGCCGGTGGCTGGTCGCGGGCCGGCGCCGACATGGCCGACGCGGGCAGCTCGAGCACCCGGCTCTGGTCCCACGGGCCGGCCCATCCGCCCAGCTCAAGGAGGGTGTTGATGATCCCTGCGGTGAAGCCCCAGACCAGCAGGTCGCGGACGTCGAACGCGGGTCCGACGAAGCCGCTGGGGTGCCGGATCCGCAGCCGGTTAGCCGGGTCTACGAGCTCCGAGACGGGTAGCCGCTCGACCCGGGCGACCTCGCCCAGGTCGACCGGCCGCACCGGGTGGGGGGTATGCCACCAGGCCAGCACCGGCGTGACGACATATCCGCTGACCGGAATCCACAGCCTAGGCAAGGTCGCAATGACGGTTGCCGACGCCGGATCCAGGCCCACCTCCTCGGTGGCTTCCCGAAACGCTGTCGCCGAAGCGTCCAGGTCATCGGGATCGGCGGCACCGCCGGGAAAGGCCGGCTGCCCCGCGTGACTGCGCAGCGTCGCCGCGCGCTGCAGGACCAGCAGGTCCGGACCCGTCTCCGGCTGCTCACCGAGCAGGATGAGGACCGCCGACCGGCGCCCGCCGACCGGCGGAGTGGGCCAGCGGGTGAAGTCGGATCGGCGGGCCACCGTCGCACGACTCGCCAGGGGCTCCCACCAGGCAGGCAGCTCGGTCATCACACCACCACCCCGAGATGCTCGCGGGCGAGGGTCTGGAGTGTAGATCGCGTGAGCAACTGGCTGGCCTGGTAAATGTGGCGAATCCCTCCGCTCGCGTCAACGAAGATGGTGATAGGCAGACCCGCGCGCCCGAGTCCCCGACGCAGCGACTCATCGACGTCGAAGACCGCCGGGAAGGTGATGCCGGTGTCCTCGGCCACCCCCGCCGCGGCGGACCTGGTGTCGCCGGTGACGACACCGAGCACGATGAGCTCATCCCCGGCCGCGTCGGCGAAGCGCTGAAACTCCGGTAGCTCGGCGCGGCACGGCCTGCACCAGGACGCCCACAGGTTGATCACCGCCGGCCGTCCCAACCTGGCCAGGTCAACGGATTGGCCACCGGTGAAACACGGCAACGTGACGGCGGGAATCATCGGTGCCCCTGCCGGTTCGCCCGACAGCGCGACATTAGCCCCGACCGGGCAGGACTCGAACCGCGTGGCCTCCGTCGCCGGTACCCCTGGTTCCGTCCCCGGTTCCTCCGCTGCGCAAGCGCCGGCGGTCAGGGCGGCAGCCGCGAGAATTGCCACCAGCGCGACCATCCGTCGCATCAGCCCGCCCGGGCCAGCTCGACGAGTTCGGCGGCGCGGGGGCCCTTCACCAGCGCGGCTGCCGCGACCGGGTCGGTCGGGCCGATGCCGAGGGAAGGGCAGTTCCGGGCCAGCGTGCAGGCGCCGCACGCGGGCTTGCGGGCGTGGCAGACCCGGCGGCCGTGGAAGATCACTCGGTGGGAGAGCATCGTCCAATCGCGACGTTCGATGAGTTTCCCCACCGCGTGCTCGATCTTGACCGGGTCCGACTCATTCGTCCATCCCCATCGGCGGACGAGCCGAGCGAAGTGTGTGTCGACGGTGATGCCGGGGACACCGAACGCGTTGCCCAGGATGACGTTTGCCGTCTTTCGCCCGATACCTGGCAGGCCAACGAGATCCTCCATGCGGCCGGGCACCGCACCGTCGTACCGCTCGACCAGAGCCTGGCCAAGTTTGATCAACGAATCGGTCTTGTTGCGGAAGAATCCCGTCGTCTTAATCATTTCTTCAAGCTCGGACCGGTCAGCGGCCGCGTAATCAGCGGCCGTCGGGTAACGCGCGAACACCTTCGGCGTCACCTCGTTGACCCGCTGGTCGGTGCATTGGGCGGAGAGAATCGTCGCCACCGTTAGCTCGAGGGGGCTTGAGTAGTCGAGTTCGCAGTGGGCGTCGGGATGGGTCTGTGCGAGCGTGCGGGCCATTCTTCGGGCACGGCGCTTGCGCCCCAACTCCGTCTCCTGCTCCGTCACGGCACCTAAGCTACCGCCCCGCGCCGAGCCCGCCGCCTCCGCTGCCCTCCGCCGACCAAGATCGCCACGATCATGATGTAACCGTCGCCAAACAGCCTCGATCATGACCTCCAGGTCATGATCGGCGGGATCTTGGGGTGGGATCTTGGGATCAGGAGGCGGCGGGTGGGGTAATCGCGCCGTCGGTGATGGAGATACGGGCCGCGGACGCACCGAAGTCTGCCTTCGACAGACCGTTGACGAAGGAGAGCGCACGCTTGTCGCCGTCGGGCGCGGGCAGGCCGCCCTTAACCATCTCTGTCGGGACGAGCTGGCCGCCACTCCACGATCCGTCCTTGTGCAGGCTCACCTTGAGCACGCCGCCGACGCCGAGGAATCCGGCCGAGCTGAGCACGCCATACCCGCAGAAGTTGCCGAGGCTGTACGCGATCAAGCGTCCCTTGTAGAACTCCATGCCGCGCATGATGTGCGGGCCGTGGCCGAACACAACGTCCGCGCCAGCGTCAATCACCGCATGGGTAAACTTGATCAAGTCGCCGCGGTCTTCGCCGAGGAAGATCTCGTGACCCGGGCGTACGTGGGTCTTGTCGGCGCCTTCGGCTCCACCCTGCATCTGGATCACCACGAGGTCGGCCGCCGCATCAGCCTTGCGCACCAACGCCTCCGCCGCCGGGATGTTGTTGAGGCTCTGGCCCCAGCTGTAGATCCCAAAGCCCAGCACCGCCACCCGCACACCCTTGACATCGGCATAGGTGATCTGGTTTGGCGCGCCGGTGTGCTGAATTCCCGCGGCGTCCAGCGCCGCCCGCGTGTTTCGCAGGCCGTCCGGTCCCATGTCGTTGGTGTGGTTGTTGGCCAGGTTCATCAGCTGGAAGCCGGCGTCGCGCAGATGGTTGGCGTACGACGGCGGGAGGTAGAACTGGTGACAGCCGGGGGCCTTCGTCGGCATCGGCGACGGGTTGCCCGGGGTCGGCGAAGGCGTCACCATTCCGCACTTGACCCGGCCGGTGTTGGCGGTGAGCGGGGTCTCCAGGTTTCCCATCACAAGATCGGCGGCGAGCGCCTCCTTGACCGGGTCGAAGAAGCCATCTCCGCCGCGCGGCGGGATGTCACCGGGCTGTGTTCCCATGATCACATCACCGACGCCGGACAGCGTGATGCCGTCGGCCGGGCCTACGGGTCCACCGGGTGCGGGCGTTGGCGCAGCGCCGGATGGCTGAGCCAGCGGGGCACGCCAGGTCGCCGGCGCCGTTCGGCCGCCAAACACGGCGGCACTGGCCACCCCCGACAGGATGGCCAACACAACCAGGGCAACCCCCGCCGCGAGCACGACCAGGAGGGGCCGCCGGTCCCAGCGCACGACGTCGGCCCCGAGGTCGGCGTCGGCATCGGCATCGGCATCGGCATCGCCGTGGGCGTCCGGCCGATGACTCGGCGCTGGGTCAACGTCGTCCCTTACGTCAGCCTCACTCCAGATCGGCTCGACCGCGGCCTGTACAGCCGCGGGCTCGGCCGGATGCTCCGCGTCGTACGCCGAAGTCGCCTCGGCGCCCGTCATTGAGGCGCCCGTCATTGAGAGGTCCGGCACGGGCACCGGGTCTGACGCGACGCGATCATGCACGCGCGGCGGTGCGGTGTCGATGTCGAGCGGCTCGGGTTCGCGGGAGTAGCCGTACAGGGTCACAACACAGGCCCATCGCATTGGGGTCGTCGGCGGGGGAGCCGGCTCCCGGGGGTGCCAGGGGTCGTGCCGAGGCTAGCCGATGCTGGTCAGGGGCGGGAATCGCCTCATCGGGGCGCGCGGATCGAGCCACCGCCGGGCGCCTTCGAACACCGCTGTACGGGCGGCTCGGGCGAGCCTGGCGCCCCAGGGGGACCGCGGGCCGCCGTAGGGTTCGGGGACTACACCGGGATCGGGCGGGGCTGACGCCACAAAAAGGGCATCACTGGCGGTACCGGTCGCCTCGACGCCGTGCTCCCACAGCGCCTGTGCCTTCGCCTCCGTCGCGCACGCCACCGCGTTGACCAGCGCCGCGTCGGTCATGGATGTGGGTATCCAGGCGAATAGGTTGATCGTCCCGGGTGAACCGTCACGTATGGCCGTATCGCGAAGCTTATCGTCGGGCGCCGCGGCCCAGGTCGGATGCTGGAGACCCACGGTCGCCACCACCCAGACGCCTCCGTCGGTGGCGGTCACGGCGTCGACGACGTCGACGGCGGTGAGCATGCCCGCGCCAGGACCGTCGAGGTGTTCCCGGTCGGCAAGCTCTCCCAAGTGGACGTCTGGGTCGCGACGGGCATACGCCTCGTCCACCGTCGCGTTGATCACCCAGGTCCGGAGCCCGATCCCGCCGCCGAGTGGACCACTCGCGATGGCCCGGACGGGTCGATCGAAACGCCAGACGAGCATGGGCAATAGGCGGCCAGACTCGTTACGGTGGGTGAGCGTGGGTGTCAGCGGGCGCACGTCCGTTCAGCTTACGCAGTTGCCGGGGTTACGCGTCCAAATCCACGAGCTTGCGAGCGGACCTCGCGGCATTGCCAGCCCGCGTGTGCCTAGACTGACGGGGAAGTCCGGCTATCGGCTCGGTACCTCGATGCCGGCTGGGTGCCCCTAGACAGAAGGTGGGCGATGGACGAGGTACTGGCGCGCAGCGGAATCTTCCAGGGCGTCGATCCGGATGCCGCCGAGGCGCTCGCCAAGGAGATGGAGACGATCGAGGCCCGCAAGGGCGAGGTCGTCTTCAACGAGGGCGAGCCGGGCGACAGCCTGTACATCGTGCTCACCGGCAAGATCAAAGTAGGCCGCCGGGCAGGCGACGGCCGGCAGAATCTCATCGCCGTCATGGGACCGTCCGATATGGTCGGCGAGCTCTCCCTCTTCGACCCAGGCCCGCGCACGGCCACGGCGACGGCCGTGGTCGACACCCGCCTTGCCCGGCTACGCAAGCAGGCGCTACGCCCGTGGCTGACCAACCGCCCCGAGATCGCCGAGCAGCTGTTGCGCGTGCTGGCCCGCCGGCTCCGTCGTACGAATGACGCCCTCGCGGACCTGATCTTCACAGACGTACCGGGGCGGGTGGCGAAGAACCTGCTCCAGATGGCGGGCCGGTTCGGCACTCGCGACGGAGGCGTCCTACGGGTGACGCACGACCTCACCCAAGAGGAGCTTGCGCAGCTCGTCGGGGCCTCGAGAGAGACGGTCAACAAGGCTCTGGCCGACTTTGCCTCGCGCGGCTGGCTTCGCCTGG
>JAHRHA010000002.1 GCA_020027875.1 Micromonosporaceae bacterium
TCGACGACCTCGTCCTCGACGACTGTCGTGACCGGGATCGGCGGGACGGCCAACACGGGTGCCGGGTTCGCGGCGGACTCGCGCGCCTTGCGGAGCAGTTCGGCGTCCTCCCTTCGGCCATCGCGCAGCGCCGCGACCTCGGCTTCGAGCACGGCGATCATCTCGTCCTTGTACCCGACGTCGTACGCCGTTCGCCGGAGCACCCGGTCGACCTGTGCCATCCGGTAGCCCCGCCACCCCACGTCGAACTTCACCGTCTTGAGATCCAATTCGGTGAGGGAACGGTTGTTCGGCAACGGCTCGGCACGGCCGTCCGGCTCGACCGCGCCCAGCCCTGGGTCATCGCCCGCGAGCAGCGATACCACGCCGTAGACGAGCGCCGCCACGACCAGGACGACGACGAGAACGAGGAGCACCGTAGCCATGACGCCGATCGTGGCACGCTGTCGACATGGAGGCGAACCGGGCACCCCAGGAACCATCAAATGGACACGAACTGCACGTCGCGTACACGGCCCCGCCGCTGCGCCTTGGGCCGCGGACATTCGCCCGGCACGAACTCGTTGTGATGGCGATCGTGAACCGCACGCCAGACTCGTTCTTCGACCGCGGCGCCACCTTTGCCGAGGATGCCGCCCTCCGCGCGGTCGAGACCGCGGTCGCCGACGGCGCAGAGATCATCGACATCGGCGGAGTAAAGGCCGGACCGGGAAACGAGGTCGATGCGGGCGAGGAGATGCGCCGTACGCTCTCAACCGTCGCCGCCGTGCGGAAACGCTTTCCCGACGTTGTCATCTCGATCGACACCTGGCGCGCGGAGGTCGCCGCCGAGGCGGTGAGCGCCGGCGCCGACCTGATCAACGACACATGGGCGGGGGCGGACCCTCGCCTGGCGGAGGTGGCCGCGGCGACCGGCGCCGGGCTCGTCTGCTCCCACGCGAGTGGTCTGCGGCCGCGTACCCGCCCGCACCGGGTGGCCTACGCCGACGTCGTGCGTGACGTGGTCTCGACCGTCACGGCGCTCGCGGGGAGGGCGTTGGACCTGGGCGTACGCAGCGACGGCATACTGGTCGATCCGGCGCACGACTTCGGCAAGAACACCCGGCACTCACTGGCGCTCACCAGGCGGCTCGACTCGCTTGTGCAGACCGGCTGGCCCGTCCTGGTCGCGTTGTCGAATAAGGACTTCGTCGGCGAGACCCTTGACGTCCCGATCGACGGCCGCCTGACCGGCACTCTCGCGGCCACCGCGGTCTCGGCGTGGCTCGGCGCCCGGGTGTTTCGGGCGCACCAGGTGCGCGAGACCCGTCAGGTGCTCGACATGGTGTCATCCATCCGTGGCGACCGCCCGCCCGCGGTGGCCCGGCGCGGCCTCGCCTAACCCCTCCGCGCCCACCCCCGCCTCGCCCACCCCCGCCTCGCCCACCCCCGCCTCGCCCACCCCCGCCTCGCCGATCTAGGGCTTAGCGACGTTAGTTGATCTCCGATCACGTCGCTAACCCCTAGATCGACGAGGAGATGGAGAGCTCCACGAGTTCATCGGCGTCCCAGCGCAGGTACATCTGCCCCGTACCGCCCGCGTCCCACTCAAACGATGCCTTCACCCCGTCGCCACCGATCTCCTCCATGTCGATGAGCGCCATGGTGTCGGTGGGCGGTCGGGTCGCGTACGCGTCGGCGATCTGGCCCCGACCATGGAACGGGCCGAGCGGAAGGTCATCGAAGCGCATCACTGCGCGCTCGGCGAAGGTGGCGAGGTAGGGGCCATAGTCGCCGGTATCGACGGCTTCGTTGAAGAGCTCGACGTGCCGCTCCAGCAACGCCCTTAGGTCAGCCTCCGCCACGATCGGCAGGTTATCCGAACCGTTCGACCGCGTCGAGTGCTTCGTCCACACTTCGGACGACGTGCACCATGGCAAGCCCTTTAGAAGGCACGAATCCCTGTCCGACGAGTCCGCGCAGCCAGGCGACGAGGCCCTGGTAGAAGCCATCGATGTCGAGTAGAACGATCGGCTTTGCATGTAACCCCAGCGTCGCGGTGGTCCATACCTCGAAGAGTTCATCCAGAGTGCCGAGCCCGCCGGGCAGGACGAGGAACGCATCGGCCCGCTCCAGGAGTACGATCTTGCGGGCGGCCATCCCATCCGTGATCACCAACTCATCGGCCCCGGTATCGGCGATCTCGAGGTCGACCATGCTCTGCGGGATCACACCCAGCGTGTGCGCCCTGGTTGCTCGTGCACCCTCGGCTACCGCACCCATCATGCCGACCCGACCGCCGCCGGAGACCAGCTGATGCCCGCGAGCGCCGAGCGCCGCTCCCACCTCCCGGGCGAGGTCCAGCCACCGGTTCTCGAGCGATCGCGAGGAGGCGCAGAAGACGCAGATTGCGGCCATACGTGGCTCAGTCCACCGACCGCTCGAAGCCCTGAACCTGGCCCGCGCCGGCGCCGTCCCCGGCCGGGGAGATTTCACCGGCGTCGAGGATGTGGCGGACAGCCTCGTCGACGTCGTCGGTCAGGCGGAGCAGGTCGAGGTCATTCGGGCCGATCTTGCCCTCGACCCGCATCGTGTCCCGCATCCAGTCGATCAGGCCCTGCCAGTAGGCGGTGCCCAGCAGCACGACCGGGAATCGGGTGACCTTGCCGGTCTGCACGAGGGTCAGTGCCTCGAACAGTTCGTCCATCGTGCCGAAGCCGCCTGGAAGGACACAGAAGGCCTGAGCGTACTTAACGAACATCGTCTTACGGCAAAAGAAGTAACGGAAATCGATGCCGATGTCTACCCATTCGTTCATGCCCTGCTCAAACGGCAACTCGATGCCCAGCCCGACGGAGAGTCCGCCCGCTTCGCTGGCACCCTTGTTCGCCGCCTCCATCACGCCGGGACCGCCGCCGGTGATGACGGCGTAGCCGGCCCGTGCCAGCGCGGCGCCGAGCCGTTCGGCGAGTTCACACTCGGAGCTGCCTGGCTTCGCTCGCGCGGAGCCGAAGACGCTGACGGCGGGGGGCAGGTCGGCGAGAGTGTCGAAACCCTCGACGAACTCGGACAAGATCCGCAATGTGCGCCAGGCGTCCTTCTGCTTCCAGTCGGCCCGCGCTCGCGAGTCGAGCAGACGCTGGTCGGCGGTCGTGGCCGGGATCGCCTCCCCGCGTAGCGTCACAGCGCCGCGATGCCGCTCAGATCCGTGCCGCTCAGATCCGTGCCGCTCAGATCCGTGCCGCTCAGATCCGTGCCGCTCAGATCCGTGCCGCTCCGATCCGGGCCGCTCAGATCCGGGCCGTTCTTTGCCGCCCCGGCCGTTCTTGTGCTCCATGGCCCTCACCGTAACGAAACGGCATCACCGACCTGGGCCGGGAAACCTGCTGGCGCTCAAGCGCGTCCTTATGAACGAATACGCGGTATGCATACCGCGATCACCTGGCCGGGGGGAGGCAGATGATGATCCGTTCGGACATTGCACTCCGGCGTCGCCGGATGCATTTCAAGATCCGCGAGACGGTGGCGCAACGGCGCTTCACAGCGACGCTCTCCGCCGCGGCGACGCCGGCCGCGCACTCGCCGGACACTGGATCGACCGAACCGGAGGCGGAGCAGGTCGACGAGCTCGCGTAGATCAGGAACTGAGCCAGCGGCGCAGGATCTCTGCTCCGGCCTGGATCTTCGGGATCTCGACGCGCTCGTCCTGCCGGTGGGCGAGATTCGGGTCGCCGGGGCCAAAGTTCAGGGCCGGTACGCCGAGAGCGGCGAACCGGGCGACATCTGTCCAGCCCAGCTTGCCGGTGGGTTGGCCGCCTACGACTGCGAGGAAGTGCTGAGCCGGCACCGCGGCCAGCCCGGGCAACGCACCCGGCGCCGAGTCGGTCACCTCGAAGGCGTGCCCGTCGAAGACTTCGCGCAGATGTGCCTCAGCGTCCGCCTCGCTCCGATCCGGCGCGAACCGGAAGTTCACCTCGATCTCGCACGAGTCGGGGATGACGTTGCCCGCCACCCCGCCGCGGATCGACATGGCGTTGAGGCCCTCGCGATACTCGCAGCCGTCGATGGCAACGCGCCGCCCTTCGTACGCGTCGAGCAGGCGCAGCACCTCGCCTGCTCGGTGGATCGCGTTGAGGCCGTGCCATGAGCGGGCGGCGTGCGCCCGCACTCCCTCGAGGCGGACGATCGCGCGCATCGTGCCCTGGCAGCCCGCCTCCACCAGCCCGTAGGTGGGCTCAAGCAAGATGGCGAGGTCGGCGGCGAGCCAGTCCGGATGAGTTTGGCTGACTTTTTCCAGACCGTTTCGCTCCGCCTCGACCTCCTCGCAGTCGTAGAAGAGGTAGGTCACGTCGAAGATCGGGTCGGGGACGGTCACCGCGGCATGCAAGGCAAGCGCGGCACCCGACTTCATGTCGGAGGTGCCACACCCGAACATGATCTCGCCCTCCATAGTGGAGGGAAAGTTGCCGTGCAGCGGCACGGTGTCGAGGTGCCCGGCGAGCACGACCCGTGACGCGCGGCCACGTGCCGTACGCGCGCACACGACGTTGCCCGACCGCTCCACGGTGAGATGAGCCGCCGTACGAAGTGCCGCCTCGACCGCGTCGGTGATCTCCTTCTCGTCGCCGGAGACGGACTCGATGTCCACCAGGGCGCGGGTCAGCGACACGGGATCGGCAAGGACGTCGGCTGGGAGCAGCGAGTCTGGGAGCAGGGAGTCTGGCGCCATGGCCAGAGGCTACCGGGTACCCTCTGCAGCCATGACGTTGACGCAGCCCGCCTGGGGTCTGGGACTCGCCACGCTCACCGAGGAAGGGCAGGCGCTCGACGTCTGGTTCCAGGCCGGCAAGCTGTCGCTGGGCGTACCCGCGGTCGAGGATCTCCCGGCGAACACGCCGCTGCCGCCCGCGGAGAGTGAGGCGTTGCTCGATCTGTTGCCGGGCACCGTCGGACCGCGCCCCCTGCCTGGGCTGTTCACGGCCGGCGTATTCGTCGCCGTAGGGTCGCTGGCGGACGCGCCCAAGGACACGTTCGACGTCTGGCTGCGCCTGCACCTGCTCTCCCACCGGCTGATCAAGCCACACGACGCGAGTATCGAAGGGGTGTTTGGCCTGCTGCAGAACGTCGCGTGGACGTCGGCCGGTCCATGCCCGCCGGACCGCGTGGATGAGCTTCGCGTCATCGAGCGGGGCGCCGGGCGGGTGCTCGCCGTCTACGGAGTGGACAAGTTCCCCCGCATGACCGACTACGTCGTGCCCAGCGGGGTCCGCATCGGCGACGCCGACCGCGTCCGGCTCGGGGCACACCTCGCCCCCGGCACGACGGTGATGCACGAAGGGTTCGTGAACTTCAACGCCGGCACGCTCGGAACGTCCATGGTGGAGGGTCGCATCGTTGCCGGCGTGGTCGTCGGGGACGGCTCGGACATCGGTGCCGGAGCGTCGATCATGGGTACGCTGAGCGGAGGCGGCACGGAGGTCGTACGCATCGGCGAGCGGTGCCTGCTCGGCGCCAACGGTGGCATCGGCATCTCACTCGGCGACGACAGCGTGGTCGAGGCCGGCTGTTATATAACCGCCGGCTCCAAAATCCTGCTGCCTGATGGACGGGTGGTCAAAGCGCGCGAGCTCTCTGGCGTTCCCGGCCTGCTCTTCTGGCGCAACTCTCAGACGGGCGCACTGGAGGCCCGGCCGCGAACGGGCACCGGCATCGCCCTCAACCCCGCCCTCCACACCCACTAACAGCGTCACAACAGCGTCGATCATGACCTGGAGGTCATGATCGACGCTGTTTCGCGACGGTCAGCTCATGATCATGGCGATCTTGGGGGGTGGTGAGCGGGCGGATGCCGGGGCCTGGGCGCGGGATCACCTCTCGTACGACGAGCTCGTGGCCAGCTTCGCAGCGCAGTTCGACGTGGACGACCTCGCCGCAGTCTCGATGGGTGGTGATCATCGGTGGGCCGTCAGGATCGGCGAGATAGCGGTCACCCCAGTCGCGCAGTGCCACCAGCACGGGGTAGAGATCCAACCCCTTCTGGGTAAGGCGATACTCCTCGCGGACGCGTGCGCCTGGCTCCTGATATGGCTCGCGGCGCAGGAGACCGTGCTCGACCAGCGTGGCGAGGCGGTTGGTCAACACCTGGCGCGGGATCTGCGTGCGCACACGCATGTCGTCAAAGCGCCGGATGCCCACGAAGACCTCACGCAGCACCACAACCGTCCACTTCTCGCCCAGAACCTCCATCGCCCGGCCGATCGTGCAGTTCTCTGCTGACCAGGTCAGTGCCTCGGCTCGCATACCCCTAGTCTAAGTCTGCTTGACAGACTCAGCAAGGCCATGCGAAGCTGGGTCTATGATTGAGACGCAGTTGCAGACGCGGCTCCTGACGCGGACCAGAACCTACTCGTGGCATGATCCGCTGATCAACGCCGGCGAGCTTGGCCGGCGCAGTGGGTTGGAGCTGCTGCGCGCCATGGGTGCCGGCGAGCTGCCCGCCCCGCCCATCATGCACACGCTCGGTATCGACCGCGTCGAGGCCGAGGAGGGCAGGGTCACCGTCGTCATGCGAGCGCAGGAGTTCCACTACAACCCGCTCGGAACGGTCCACGGTGGAGTGATCTCGACCATGCTCGACACGGCGGCGGCGTGCGCGGTGCACACTACGTTGCCGGCCGGCTTCGGATACACATCGTTGGACCTGACCACCAAGTTCGTACGTCCGGTCACTGTGGACTCCGGCGAGCTGCGCTGTGTGGGCACGGTAATCCACCGTGGACGGACGACCGCCCTCGCCGAAGCGAAGCTCTACGACGGCGCCGGCCGGCTTGTCGCCCACGCGACATCGAGCTGCCTGATCTTCGACCTACCGGCCCTGGGCTAGCCCCGGTCCAGCCCGGGGCCGGAGCTAGCCCGGCTCAGAATTCGCCTAAGTGGTCGGATTGGGAGCTGCGTCTGGATTCACACCTGCGCCTGGTTACTGAAGTTTTGGCAGTAAGAGGTGACGGCATTCCCGAGCAGTAGGTTAAGCCACCTCGGATTCCCACTGTCTATGTTGGTGTAGCCGAGTGGAGGAGCATAGTTGTCGCACGAGACCTGGCCGCCCGTTAGCAGGTAGCGAGCCTCGAGATAGCTGAGTCGGGGCGCGGCGAAGGAAGTTCCGGCGACCTCGTAGGTCGCGCCGTCTGGTGACTTGTGCCCCCAATCGCCATCAAGCTTCACCTCGCCGCTGTTCGCGTACCACGCCCGATCGTCACCGCTATCGGGTGAACTCGCACTCACGCTCACAACGCTGTTCCACATCGCCGGCGCAAACGGGAAGTCGAGCCGCAGTCCGCGTTCGGGCTCCTTTGAGCCGGGGGGGGCGGGGCCGCGCGCGCCTCGCTGGGCAACTCAGTGTCGAAGTCATCGACCACGAGGATGGCGACGGACCCCACGTTGCTGACGACTGGCGTGACGGACGTCGGGTCGCACGATGTACCCGCGCTGACTGTCATGATCAGCGTTGCCACCGCCAGAAATGCGAGGCGCGACGGTCGTGATGTGTGCACTGTGGACTCCTCCGGGGGGTCAGGTCGGATAACCAAATCGGTTCATCATCTGGCGAAGCTGGGTCTCCCGATCGACCTGGCCGAGCTTCTGGTATAGGCGCAACGCCTCGGCCAAGTGGTGTCGTGCCAAATCGAAGCTCTCCTGTGCGTGGTAGTCGATGCCGAGCGCTCGGTGGGTGAGGGCGACGAGGTCGTCCGCTCCGAGCTCGATGGCGATTGCGTGGGCCTGCTGGTGGCGCTGGACTGCCACCTGGACACCGAGGTCGTACTCGGCCGACCCGAGGTTGCTGAGGAAAATCGACTCGTTGAGCCGCACCCCAAGGTGTTGGCTAGCGCTACGCCCCGTATCGCCAGGTCTCGCGCGAGGCCGTAGTCCTGTCGCTGGCCAGCGGCGATACTGTGCTGCTCCAGGACCCGGAGCGTGGCGTGGTCGTCGGAGTCCGCCTCGGTGATCGAGTACGCCTCCGCGAAGTGGACGTCCGCGTCGTCGTGGTCCCCCAAGTCGGAGAGCACCTTCCCCAGTACGCCGAGCAGGATGGCTCGGCGCTGCGGCGTCGGCGCCAGCTCGAGCGCCTCGCGGTAGTCGTCGACCGCCGCCACCAGGTCGCCCTGGTTGTAGTAGGCATTACCCCGCTTGGTGACCAGCAAGTGCAGCCGTGCCACGTCCGTGGGCGACTGCGCTCGTACCGCCGCGATGGCATCGGAGAGCAGCCGGAGGAAGCCGAGCGTGTGTCCGTGGTCGTCCAGATAGCCGCCGGTCGCGATGGTCTCGACGATCGCGGCGAAGGCGTCGACATCCGTGCCACGCGCGTCGGTCGCCGCCGCGAGCACGTTCTCCATGTCGGCCTCGAGGAGTTCGTAGTCGTTGGCGTGCGCGGTCACGAAGGTCCGGACCGCCTCGATCGTCGCAACTCCGTCCGCATGCGCGGCGCGCCACAGTTCACGCGCATAGCCGAAAGTCAGATCGTGAATCTCATAGGCAGGGCTGCCCGTCTTCCGCTTGGCCAGGCTGATGTCAACCAGGCGGTTCAGCGCCTCCCGCGTCGTCCGAGCGTCGAACCCTACGCACAGCGAGAGCAGATCGACCGTGGCCGAGCCGCCGGCCAACGCGCCGAAGGCGGCGAGGATTGCCCTACTGTCCACATTGTCTAGTTTGTCGTACGTCTGGTCCAGCAGGCGCCGTACGCTGTCGCGTCCTTCGGCGGCGAACCCCGTCGGCATCGCGAGATCGTGCGGTGTCCCAGCGAGATGCTCCCGGAGCTCCCTCGCCGTAAGGCCATATTGGCGGAGGTGGTGGCCCGCGATCTCGATGGCGAACGGGTGATAGCCGAGGTCCTTGCACAGCGCCTCGGCGTCTGGCTGACCGATAAGGGTCTCGTCCTGGGCGTGCAGCGCGAGCAGACGCGGCGCCTCGACTGAGTCAAGGCCACCAACCTCGAGCGCGTGACGGAGGCCGAGCTTGAGTCGCGAGGTGACGAGCGCCGCAACACCGGCGGGCATCGCCGAGAGCACCGCGTGCAGCGCGCGTGGATTCCACGCGTCGTCGAAGACACAAAACCGGATACCGCTTCGCGCGATAATCTTGCCGATCACCACCAGGCGAGCATCGCCGGAGGTTGCCGCCAGGCGCTCGCGGTCGCCCGCCCCCGCCAGGAGACGCGCGATCCCGTCAAGGATGACCGCTTCGTCCCAGAAGCCTGTGCGCAGCCAGAGATACGGACCGGCTCCTGCCTCCACCCGTCGGTCCGAGATGGTGGCGGCGGCTGCGGTCTTGCCGCTACCCCCCAACCCATAAAGGAGGACCGCCTCGCCCTGGTCGAGCAGCCGATCGACGTCGGCCATCAATGGCTCGCGTCCCAGCAGTTCGGCGGGGCGGTTCAGCTTGTTGACCGGGCTGTCGAAGAGCACGATGTCAAGCCGGGCCGTCGCGTCCGAGGGCACGACCAGAGGCGCCGACTGGGATTCGGCTGACTCAACTGCGCCACCCTGTACCGAAGGTGCTCGCAGCTCGCCGGCTTCACCCAGGCCTCGCTGGCTTTCGCGTTCGGCATTCCAGGCCGGGGCCGCTTTTTTCCGCAGCTTCTCGGCCTTCTCGACGTCCCCCGCTAGGTGCTCGACCACGAGCTCGAGGTTGCCCTTGCTGATCAGCCTCGCGCCGGTGAAGAAGGCGGACAGCGTGCTGGGTGCCAGCGCGACCTCCCTGCCGATCTCGGACAGCGAGGGCTGTCCGGCGTCTCGGTGCAACCGGTCAAGGTAGGTCAGCAACGCACGGACCGGCCCGTCGGCCGGCCATTTGCGCTTGCTGAACTGAGGCAACGAACCTCCCCGGCAGTCCCGACCAGCCGACCGAGACAGCATCGGCGTGATCACGGTAGCCGTCAGACGATCATCTGTAGATCCACCACTCGGTCCGAGTCGGCTTCGCTACGCCTTCGCAATCCATCGGCGATGCATTCGCGATTCGTTCGATGGCCCCCGGCAGCCTCCAACCTGGACTCAGGCGGCCGATCGCCAAGCCGCCGAAACCACAAGTGAGGAGCCCCGAGATGAACCCGATGCACCCGTACGTGGCGGAACAGATGATCGCCGCCCGTCAGCACGAGATGATCAACGACGCGACCAGCTACCGGGTCGCCGCCGAAGCTCGGCGCACACGAAGGGCCGAACGCAAGGCGAGGCGCGAGGCGCGGCGTGCCGCCGCCGTCGTCGCCGACCCGAAACCGGCCCCGTCGCCGGCCACGACCACCTCGGTCGCCGCGCAGGCGAGCTGACGATCACCCCCGGGCGCCCCGCGAACGCGGGGCGCCTTCCCGGTCCCGTCCTCACCGAACAGCCGAAATCAAGGCCGCGACACCACAAACAGATCGGAGCACGCAGCCGTGTCCACAAAGGCGTCGCCACGCGCATGGGTTCTGCCGCTGATCACCGCGGTCGTCGTAGCGGCCGTGCCGATCCTAGTGACGCTCTGGCTCACCGGATCAGGCGCGCGATAATCAGGACCCCGGAATGACCTCGAGAATCTCCCATGCCTCACCAGCACCGCGGACTTCGTAGGCACGGCCCGAGTCCAGCTCAACGACCCGATCCGACAGCGTCAGCCGGTCGATCAGTGTGCCGTCCGGCCGCGCCATCCGGTATACCTGCCCGCCAGACCACGTCCGGCAGGTAACCCGCCAGCCAGTGCCGTCGTAACCGATGCGGTAGGTCTCACCGGGCGAAATCCAGTAGTGCCAGCGACCGTCGTTCTGCAGTACGACACCTACCGGGCGATAACAGGTTCGAGACGGCGAGCCGGCAGCCTCCGACTCGGACTGGACGGCCAGCTCGACAATCAGGCGGCCAAGCATGTGCGCGGTAGCGGTCCTGATCACAGCTCACTCCCGATGCTCGTACTCGATCTCGTGCCGGTCCCCCGGCAGGATAAAGAGGGTCAACCGAACGGGTGTCCCCTCAGGGTCGAAACTACGCCGTGCAACCTCTGCCACGCTGATGCCTCGCGGAATCGCCAGTATTGCGGATTCCTCTCGCGTTGGCGACCGTGAGATCCACGTATCGACGGTTCGCGTCCACGGCCGACCCAATCGCTCGAAGACGGCGTAGATGCCCGGCTGAACATCTCCCGGCAGTTCGACCTCCGTACCAGCCACAATGGAGCGCGGGTAGTAGGAGTCAGCGATTGAGTACGGCTCCTCGTCGACGAAGCGAAGCCGGCGGCGCACCGACACCGGCTCGCCCGGTTTGAGCCTCAGCCAGCTGGCCACGCGCTCGTCGGCGAAGGCGATCTCGGCGGTGATCTTCTCACTCGGCTCGTGACCCTGTGCCCGTACGCTGCGGCTCCAGGCGTCCGATGGGGTGGCGCTCGCGTCGTTTCGCTCGCGATCGGAGGCACGCCAGGTCAGCCGCGCGAATTGGCGTACCTGGTGCCCGCGGCCGTTGCGCGAGACGACAAGGCCCTCAGCGACGAGCTCGGCGATCGCGGCGCGCACCGTCCCGCGGGAGACGCCCTGCTGCCGTACCAGGGTCGCTTCGCTCGGTAGGTAGGCGCCGGCCGCGACAGTCCCGTTCACAATGTCCCGGCGCAGCCGCCCGGCGAGAGTGGCGTAAATCGGCTGGACGGTTGCCATTCCGTCTCCCCTGTCTGGTCGCGTCAGTGGAGGAAAGCCTGTACAGACAGGATAGACGGGCTCTTGTAGCTATCGATAGAGGCACATAGCCTTCTCGCATCTCCTGTTCAAAGGGGTTGGGCGGCTCCGGGGGGGGCCGTTCCAACGGCGAGGGGCGGCAGGCGTGACTGTCCGTGAGGTCAGCATCGACCTCCGCAGCGGTGATCGCGTCGTGTCCACATGGGACATGGACGGTGAGATGGCTGACCCCCGGCCAGGAACCGATCCCTTTCCGACTGGACCGCGCTGGGCGGTCCACCTCGTCGTCGATGTACCTAGCCTCGCCGACGCCTTACGCATGGCCGAGCGGGTGGCGACGTCGTTGGCGTTCCTGCCTCAGATCGACCAGGGTGAGACCACGGTCTCGGCCGAGGACCATCAGTCCAAGCGCTACCGCGTCTTCTGTGACCGAGCCCTGCCCGACCGATCCCGGTGCACCCTCCCGCCCGGCCACGACGGCGCCTGCGACCACGGCGCCCACGGACACGACGAAGGTGCCAACCGGTGAACGCGGTTAGCTGAGCCGAGCGGCGGCAGCCGCCATGCGTTCGTCGGTGGCCGTCAGTGCGAGCCGCACGTGCCGCTCCCCCGCCGGTCCATAGAACGTGCCCGGCGCGACCAGCACCCCGCGCGAGGCGAACCAGTCCACGGTGGACCACGAATTGTCACCGCGGGTCGCCCAGAGATACAAGCCTGCCTCGGAGTGGTCGATCGTGAACCCCGCCCCAGCCAGAGCCTGGCGGAGCACGTCGCGCCGCGCCCGGTAGCGCTCGCGCTGCTCGTCCACGTGCGCCTGATCCCCAAGGGCGGCGACAATGGCCGCCTGAACCGGCGCGGGCAGCATCATTCCGGCGTGCTTGCGTACGGCGAGCAGCTCGTTCACCAGCGCGGGGTCGCCCGCGACGAAGCCGGCTCGATACCCCGCGAGATTCGACCGTTTGGACAGGGAGTGAACCGCGAGGACGCCGTCGAACACTCCACCGCAGACAGAGAGAACCGACACGGGCGAGGACTCCCAGCCCAGCTCCAGGTAGCACTCGTCGCTCGCGACGACCACCCCCCGCTCCCGGGCCCAGTCCACAACTTTGCGCAGGTGCGGCGCGGGCAGCACCCGGCCGTGCGGGTTTCCCGGCGAGTTGATCCAGACGAGCCGGACCCTGGGCGTGGGACCGAGCGCGACCAGCGAGTCCGACCGGACCACCGATGCCCCCGCGAGGCGGGCCCCGACCTCGTAGGTCGGGTAGCACACCGAAGGGATCACCACCGTGTCGCCGGGCCCCAGTCCGAGTAGCGTCGGCAGCCAGGCGACCAGCTCCTTCGACCCGATCGTGGGCAGCACTCCCGCCGGAGGTACATTCGCGTCACAGCGACGTGCCACGTACGAGTGCACAGCCGCACGAAGCTCCACGGTCCCCGCGGTCAGGGGATAGCCGGGCGCGTCCGCGGCCGCCGTCAGCGCCGATTGGATCAGCGGCGGCACCGGGTCGATGGGCGTGCCGATGGACAGGTCGACTAGCCCGTCGGGGTGCGCCGACGCGAGCGCCTTCGCCGGTTTCAACAGATCCCAGGGAAAGTCCGGCAGCCCAGCCGACACCGGCCGGGCTATTGCGCCTACACGCGCGCTCAGTGCTCGGTTTCCCGGGGCGGTTGGGCGACCACGAACGTGGCGTCCTTGTTGATCTTCCCAACCTTCGACGCCCCGCCGGGCGAGCCGAGGTCCTCGAAGAATTCGTAGTTGGCGGCCGTGTAGTCCTTCCACTGCTCGGGCACATCGTCCTCGTAGAAGATCGCCTCAACTGGGCAAACAGGCTCGCAGGCCCCACAGTCGACGCACTCATCGGGGTGGATGTAAAGCATCCGGTTGCCCTCGTAGATGCAGTCGACAGGGCACTCCTCGATGCACGCCTTGTCCAGCAGGTCCACACAAGGCTCGGCGATGATGTAGGTCACCGGTTGTCCTCTCCCAATGACTAGCCCCCCGGCCTGCGCCGGAGCAGGCCACGATCTATCGCAGCCAGCACCAAGCCTAATATCCGCTGCGAAGACAGAACAGCCGGCATGCGGGCCGTAGCGGCGCTGCATCGATCGGAGGTCCAACGTGTTGGCGGCGCGTGATGTGGGTCACCGCGTCGTGGTGCGGCGATATGTCGGAGTCGGACCACAAGGTCGGCCGCTCCTCACTGACCTGCTCGGCGAGCTTGTCACGATCGACGACGATCGCCTCGTCGTACGCGGCGATGACGGCGTCGAGCACGCCGTGCCCCGCGCCGACGTGGCCGCCGCCAAGAAGATCCCGCCCCGACGCGTCCGGTACTCCGAGATCATCGCCTTGGAGCGCATCGCCGACGAGGCCTGGCCCGCCCCGGTCCACGAACGGCTCGGCGAGTGGTTCCTGCGCGCCGCCGAGGGCTGGACAAACCGTGCGAACTCCGCACTCCCGCTCGGTGACCCGGGCGTGCCCATCGACGCCGCGATCTCCGCCTGTCAGACCTGGTACGCCGCCCGCGGGCTCACGCCGCGGATAACCGTCCCGTTGCCGCTGCGGCGCGACGTCGCCCAGGCGTTGACCGCCCGCGGTTGGCACGCTCAGCCCCTCGTACTGGTGCAAACCACGACCCTCTCGAACGTCCTGGTCCCGGCGGCGACGCCGCCGGTGGATCTCCGGGAAGCCCCGTCAGTCGACTTCCTCAAGATCGTCGCTGCGCGTAAGGAGAGCCTGCCCGGGGCCGCGCGGCACGTGCTCACGGCCTTGGCCGAGGTCCGCTTCGCAGAGGTACGCGGGGACCACGGGGCCCTGCTCGCCATCGCTCGCGGTGCCGTGGTGGACGGTTGGCTCCACCTCGGCCTCGTCGAGGTGATCGAGTCGGCCCGCGGCCGCGGGTATGCCCGGGGATTGACCCAGGCGCTCGCCGGCTGGGCCGCTGGGCGGGGGGCGGCTCGGGCCCTGCTGCAGGTCGAAGAGCAGAACACGGCCGGGGTCGCCCTGTACAAAGTGATGGGATTCACCACCCACCATCGCTACATGACGTTCCGCGCACCCAGCACCGCCTAGATCGACATATACAGGTTTGGCGACTTTCGCCAGTGTGACGGCCATCACAACCCCTCTAGCGTTAACAGGTTGTTCATCTTCGTACGCACACTCCTGAGGAGAGATCACTATGACCGAAATCAACCGACGCAGTGTCCTGCGGGGCGCGGCCGCGGTAGCCGGCGCCGCCGTGGTCGGCGGGCCATTCGCCGGTTTCCTCGCCCGCTCGGCCTTCGCCGATGCCGACAGCGCATCGTTCCGTCAGCTTCGCGCGATCCCCGACCTGCGCGACGGAATGGTGCGGCTCTGGCTGCCCGAGGGCTTCCAGTACCGCTCATTCCACGACACAGAGTTCCCTGTCGTCCTCGACGACGGCACACTACTGCCCGGCCGTCACGACGGGATGGCCGCCTTCAATGGTCCGGACGGAAACATCCTGCTGGTACGCAACCACGAGATCAACGGGCCGGGAGCTCCCATGGGCATCGCCGGGGAGGCCTACGACTCGAGGGCCCGGGGCGGAACCACAACGATCGAGGTCAACCGGTTTGGCGAGGTGGTTCGCTCCTTCACGAGCTGCAACGGAACCCAGATGAACTGCTCAGGCGGCCCCATGCCGTGGGGCAGCTGGATCAGCTGCGAGGAGACCATCAACGGACCGGACGTGGGCCCCGACTTCACCGGAGCCTCCAACGTGACCTTGACCCAGCGGCACGGGTTCATCTTCGAAGTACCCAAAGACGGGCAGTCCGACCGGCAGCCGATCACCAACGCCGGCAGGTTCGCGCACGAGTCGGTCGCCTTCGACCCGCACGACGGCATCCTCTATCTGACTGAGGACAACTTCGGCTTCCCCTCGGGCTTCTACCGCTACATTCCGGCGACGAATCCTATGCAGTCTGCGCACCTCGACAACGACGGCCGGCTGCAGATGCTCGCGGTCGCGGACCAGCCCAATGCCAACCTGGCCGCGGAGCAGGACCGTCGCGCGACGTACCAGGTCGAGTGGGTCGACATCGACGACCCAGCGCCAACCTTCCCCTTCACCCCGGGCCAAACTGCACCGACCACGAATGACACGGCGTTGACCTATGTCGGCAATCAGGGGCGGGCACAGGGTGCCGCGTACTTCTCCCGCCTCGAGGGATCCGCCTTCGACAACGGCGTCGTGTACTTCACGGCCACGCAAGGTGGCGGCCCGGCTGAGACAAGCCTCGGCCCGATCGCAGATGGCTACGGCAACGGCAGCGGTCAGATCTGGGCGTACCACACCCGCTCGAGCCACCTTCAGCTGCTCTATCAGTCGACGGGACCGGATGTCCTCGACTTCCCCGACAACGTCACCACCAGCCCCCGCGGAACCCTCGTCCTGTGCGAAGACAACGTCAATGACAACTTCCTGCGCGGCCTCACCCGAGGCGGGCAACTCTTCGACATCGCCCTGAACCGGCTCGTGAGCCAATTGGGCGCGAAGCCGACCCGGTTCAACGACGAGTTCGCCGGATCGACGTTCAGCCCGGACGGTCACACCCTGTTCGTAAACATTCAGGCGGGGAACGGGATGTCGTTCGCGATCTGGGGCAACTGGGACCGCCTAGGCGTCTAGCCCACGTCAAGATCGCCGTGATCATGACCTCACCGTCGCGAAAAGGCGTCGATCATGACCTCCAGGTCATGATCGACGCCTGAGGTTTGCGCCTGAGATCCCTGGCCACCTGCCGGGGGACCGGCTAGCCGCGGACTGTTCGGTGCGGCCGCTTCCGGTAGTTCTGCTCGTAGCGACGCAGGCCGCGGCTCTTCCAGTCCTTGCCGAGCGCGACCATGCCGAGGAAACCGAGGAAGAATCCGACCGCGGCGATCCCGAGGAACAGCAGGAACTGGCCGACAAAGAGCCCCGGGCCTTCCACGAATGGCGTCGAACCACCGATGAACGGGCCGACGAGCAGCGACAGCAGGGCTCCGACGAGCACCGCCGCGCCGATGTCGAAGAACACCCGGGAGAACGGGTGCCGCACCGCCCACCACGCCGCCGCGCCGATAAGGATCACACCGACGGAGGCGGAGGCGATGAAGCCGATCGTGTCAAGCTCGGTGGGCTTAACGATCTCGCCAAGCCTGGTCACCAGCCGGGCGATGGCATTCACTGCGAAGATCCCCAGGGCGAGCAGCCCGACCGGCAGCCAACGTTTGTTCACCGCTCATCCTCCGTACGGGTTGGTACCCTCCGTCGCTGGTGACGGAATGCTATGGCAAACCGGGCGCTCCGTCGACACCCTCCCCCGACCCAAGATCCCCGCAACTGCCGGACAGCTGCGGGGATCCATACGCGGGGACTCAGGGTAGGTCAGGCATCGCAGAGGCTCAGCCGTCGCAAACGAAGCGGGGCTCGGCCTTGTAGGTGTGTGAGAACTTCTCTCGCTTGATCTCCTGGCGGTTCTGCTTGAAGATCCGCCACGCGTCCTGCGAGAACCCGTCAAGCCCGGTTGTGGCGATACATCCCTTCTCAGCCTTGAGATGCACCGTCTTGGGCGAGGTGATGTTGCGCTTCGAGCTCCAATCCGTGGAGATGTCGTACCGCTTGGTGCTCCACATCGTGACGGTGATCGAGGTGTCGTTGTACGACGTGTCGATGAGTACGCTGTGCGCCGAGTCGTTGCGGAACTTCATATCCAGCGACGGCATGAAGATGGTCGACTCGATCACCGACGGGTAACGCGAGAAGTAGTAGCTGTGCGGGTGGTGTTCGACATCCTCCAGACCGGCGTAGTACATCGCGTTGAACAGCGTCGTGGTGAACTGCGAGATGCCACCGCCCACGGCGTTGACCAGTTTGCCGCCCTGGATGATGGGCGCGTCCACGTACCCCTCGGCGTAGCCGCGCGGCCCGCTGAAGCCGTTGAGCGAGAAGGTCTCGCCTGGCTTCACGATGGCGCCGTCGACCTTCTTGGCGACCTGGATGATGTTCTTGTTGCGGTCCTGGCCACCCTTGTAGTAGGTGGTGAAGGACGAGATCCGCTCCACAATGCCCTGGTTGGCGAGGTCCGTCGCCGTTGTCTTGGCGTCGACGGTGACGATGTCCGCCGATAGCGTGCGCGGCCCGGACGTCGGCAGCACCGGGATCAGATCGCGGCTGAGCTTAGCAGTGTCGACGAGCCTCCCGCCCGTACTCGCAATGATCTTCGGGGCGCCGCTGCCGGCCGCGATGGAGGCGTCGCGCGGTTTAATCTCCACAGTGGAGAGTTCGTCTTCCATCGCCGAGCGCAGCTTCTTCTCCTCGACCACCGGGTTCAGTCTCCCGTCGTGGTCGGCGGTAATGATCAGGCTCCTCGCGATCGCCTTGGGCCCGATGGTCAGCTCGCCCCTCTCGGTCCTCACGGTGACTGGCGCCGCGACGGCCGGACGGGCCAGCTCGTTGACGACCCGATCCACCTCTGCCTTCGGCGTCGGGGTCTTCTCGGTGAGCGGCACGGCGATGGTGGTGGAGCGCAGCCACTGGGTGCGTAGCGCCTCGACGGCGCCATCGGAATCCAGGCCCACGCCCGTGACGCCGTAGCTGGCCTTCGGGGTGGTCCCCTCGAAGATCACGGCGGCCGGCTTGGCGGCATCGTTCAGCGTGCTCACCGGCTTAGCCAGCGTCGCGTCGAGCTTGTCGGCGTCAACGGCGACGACGGGGTCGACCTCGGTTTCGCCGCCGAAGAGGACCTTGAACGGGTTGGGCCAGCCGCTGGCGGCGCGGTCGACGGTCGCGGCCGCGTCCAGGTGGAGACCGACGGCGGCCGGATCCACGGTCGCGGCCTTGTCGCCAACCTTCACCGGCACGCCCTCGGCCAGACGGTCGCCGAGGCCGGCGAGTAGAGCCTGGCTCGCCTCAGCCTGGTCGCGGCCGCCGATGTCGATGCCGAGCACGGTCGTGCCACGCGGGACGGCGGTGGACGCTCCCGCGGCGCTGGCGGCGCCTAGTACGAGGCCGACGGTGGCTACCGTGGCAACGGCGCCGACGATCACCCGCCGGCGGGTGCGGCGTGGACGCCGTCCGTCATAGACGGTCGGGGTGTGCGTCGGGATGGGCATGATCGAGTCACGCTGTGTCGACACTGACACGATGGGGGGACCAATCTGTCGGTGATGTTACTTAGACGAGGATATGGACCCTTATGCCCCCGGCCAAATGGGGAAGGGCGCATTGGGACCTTGGCGATAATCGGGTCGAGCGGGGAATAGCCTCCTCCCGGGGAGATCCGCGCCCGGGCGACCATCGCGACGCCGACCCCCCGCCACCGCCGCCCAAGATCGCGGTGATCATGAGCTGACCGTCGCGAAACCGCGTCGATCATGACCTCCAGGTCATGATCGACGAGAGGAGCGGGGGAGGATCATGCGGTAGGCGGCGACGGCGATCGTGGCCGAGCCGGCGAACAGATAGACAGTGGCGACCCAGTTGCCCTGAACCAGGACAAGATCACCTTCTGTGGTGCGGTCGGCGAGGACGAACGACAAGGCCAGCCAGACCAGACCGGGCAGCAGACAGAGGAACCTGTTGCCCGTCACGTCGTAGGTGAACCAGATCAGCACCGCGTTGCCGGCAACGGCGAGCACGATCGCGACGGGCACCAGCACCGTGCCGATGCGAAACGGGGTCAGAAAGGCGCCGACGAAGGCGAGCAGCACGCCTCCCCAGACGGCGACCGCCGCGCCCGCAACCCGTACCAACGCGTCGGGCAGGCCCGGTGCTGGTTGGGGCGGCGGCGACGTCACGGGTGTGCCGTAGCCATGCCGTCGGACGCATTCAGCGACTTCTCAGCGACCTTGAGACCGGCGAAGAGATCGTTCTCCCAGCCGTTCGGGCCGCCGCTCGGACCGCGAGTGCCGGCCACGAGCTCGAAATACTCCACGCCCATGAACTCGGAGCCGAAGTTCGACGCCAGCGTGAAGAGCCACGACGACTCTGGGATCTGGGTCGCGTGAGCCTTGACGGCAGCCATCTTCGCCGGCTCGAACTCGCTGGCCTCGATCCGGGCAGCTACCCGCTCGTCCGGTGTGCCGAACGGCAGATCGTCCACGTTCTCGATGCCGGCGAACGGGTTCTCCGAGCTCTCGGCGAACTGCTGCATGCCCGCCTCGAGAACGCTACGCGGAATCGCCGTCCAGTAGACCTTGGCGGGACCAGTTCCCTCGGCGTCAGCGAGCTCGACGGCCCGCATCGTGGCCCGGTGGGCCTGGATGTGGTCCGGGTGCCCGTAGCCGCCGGTAGGGTCGTAGGTGACGACGACCTGCGGCCGGATCTCGCGGATAACCTCCAGCAGGTTGACGGCTGCCGCGTCGAGGTCCGCGCCCCAGAACGCACGCGGGTGCTCGTTGGCCGGAGTACCCATCATGCCGGAGTCACGGTAGCGGCCGGCACCGCCGAGAAAGCGATGGTCGGTCAACCCCATGGCCGCGCAGGCCCGCTCCAGTTCGACGAGGCGGTAACCGCCCAACTGGTCCGCCTCACCGGCGGCGAGGGCAGCCAGCGCCGGCACATGGACCTCGCCCTCCTCGCCCAGCGTGCAGGTCACCAGGGTCACATGTACGCCGGTAGCCGCGTAGCGCGCCATCGTGGCGCCCGTACCCACCGTCTCGTCGTCGGGGTGGGCATGCACGAAGAGGACTCGGCGGGCGGGCAGATTGGGTGAGGTCCCGGTCACCCGGCCCACTCTACGCGGGCGCCCGTGCGACGATCGCGGAGTGGAATATCCGGAGCTCGCGGTCCGTACCAAGGGTTTTACGGCCGGTCAACCGCGCGCCGTCAGCGTCAGCTCGGACGGGGCGCGGGTCATTTTCCTGCGGTCGGCCGGCCCCGAGGACACCACCGACCAGCTCTGGGTCTTCGACGTCGCCACCGCGACCGAGCGGCTCGTTTGTGACCCGGCCGCGTTGGCCGCCGACCCCCTTCGTCGGGACCGTCCCGGAGACGTCCCGGAGGCGGAGCGGGCCCTCCGGGAGAGGATGCGGCTAAGCGCATCCGGGATCGGGTCATACGCCACCGATCCCGCGGGGCGGGTCGCGGCATTCGCGCTCGGCGGCACCCTCATGGTCGCCGATCTTGTCACCGGCGAGGCCGCGCCGCA
Organism: Micromonosporaceae bacterium; assembly: GCA_020027875.1. GTDB lineage: Bacteria > Actinomycetota > Actinomycetes > Mycobacteriales > Micromonosporaceae > JAXIPB01. Next base: position 20,831 of record JAHRHA010000002.1, read on the forward strand.
CCCAACCGCAGGGCCTGTCATCGATCCACGGCCGGACCCCACGGGGCGCCGCGTCGGGTACGTCTGCCGCGGCGCGCTGCACGCGTTGGACCTGATCAGGGGCGAGGACGCGCTGCTAGCGGCCGAGGCGGACAACGACGAGGTCACCTGGGGGCTCGCCGAGTTCATCGGAGCGGAGGAGTTCGGGCGCTTCCGGGGCTACTGGTGGTCGCCCGACGGAACCACAGTCCTGGCCGCGCGCGTCGACAATTCCCGGGTACAGCGGTGGCATCTGTACGACCCCGCCCTGCCCGCCGAACCTCCGAGAGCCATCGCCTACCCGGCCGCCGGCACGCCCAACGCCGAGGTGACGCTACACCTGCTCGACCTCGACGGCGGCTGGGTCGACGTGCATTGGGATCGGGAGACCTACCCCTATCTCGTCTCCGTCTCCTGGTCCGAAGTGGGCGGACCGCTGGTGACCGTCCTGCGCCGGCTCCAGCAGCACGGCCTGGTCCTCGCGGTCGACCCGCGCACGGGTGAGACTCAGGTGCACGCCGAACTGGCCGACCCCCGGTGGGTGGAGCCCGTTTCGGGGTCGCCGTGCTACCTCTCCGACGGGCGCGTACTCATCGGCGGGGAACTGGCCCACGACGGCTACGACGCGCGCTGCCTCTTCGCGGACGGCGGCCTGCTCACCCCGGCCTCGCTCTATGTACGCAGGGTCTGCGGCCGCCTCGGACCGGATCTGCTTGTAGAGGCCACCGATGGCGAACCGAGCGAGCAGCACCTCTATCGAGTCGAAACGAGGTCCGCCGCGGCGACCGTGGAGGTGCACCGGCTGACCCCCGACCCGGGCTGGCACGTCGGGCATAGCGGCGGAGAGACACTCGCCGTCGGTGCGCTGTCACTGGACCGCCCTGGGACACAGTGGACGGTCTACTCAGGAGGCACCGAGGTGGGCCGGCTCCGATCCACCGCCGCGACGCCGCCCTACGCGCCGAGGCCGGCGCTCGAGCGGGTGACCGACCGCCGCCTGCCCACCGGAGTGCTCTACCCCACCACCCACGTGGCTGGCCGGCGGTTGCCGGTGCTCGTGGATATCTACGGGGGACCGGGCCACCAGGAGGTGGTGGCGGCCAGGGCGTACTGGTTGGAGCGGCAGTGGTGGGCCGATGCGGGATTCGCCGTGGTGGTCATCGACAACCGCGGTACGCCGGGCGTGGCTCCCTCCTTCGAGAAGGTGATCCATCGACGGTTGGCCGACATCATCCTCACCGACCAGGTCGACGCGCTCGACGCGCTCGCCGACAAGCACTCCGACCTCGACCTGACCCGGGTGGCGATCCGAGGCTGGTCCTTTGGCGGATGGCTCGCCGCCCTCGGCGTGCTGCGCCGACCGGACATCTACCGGTGCGCGATCGCGGGCGCCCCGGTGACGGACTGGACCCTGTACGACACGGCCTACACCGAGCGCTACCTCGGCCTACCCGGCGATGCGGGTGACATCTACACCCACAACTCGCTGCTGGAGGCGGCCGCCGAGCCGGTCCTGGCCAACGACGACGTCCGACCGATCCTGGTCATTCACGGGATGGTGGATGACAACGTGGTCTCCGCGCACTCGATGCGACTGTCCGCCGCCCTGCTCGGCGCGGGCCGTCCACATTCGATGATCCCACTCCCCGGAGCCACCCACATGGCCGCCGGCGGCCTGGCGCAACGCCTGCTGCGCCTCGAGCTGGACTTCCTCCGCCAACATCTCTCGTCGATCTAGGCCATAGCGACGTGATCGGAGATCAACTAACGTCGCCAAGCCCTAGATCGACGGGGAGAGCTGGCCGCGGCTAGCGGAGCGGGCCGACCTCGGGGAAGTGGCAGGCCGCGATCGAGCCGTTGGGCTTCGGGTCGAGGGGTGGCTCGACCTGAGCACAGAGGTCCTGCGCCTTCCAGCACCTGGTGCGGAACCGGCACCCCGACGGTGGGTTGATCGGTGTCGGGACGTCGCCCTCCAGGCGGATGCGGCCGAGCGACGCACCTAGCTTCGTCACGTCCGGCACCGCGGAGAGCAGCGCCTTCGTGTACGGGTGCGACGGCTGCTCGTAGATCTGCTGGCGCGAGCCGACCTCCACGATCTTCCCGAGGTACATCACCGCGATGCGCTCGCAGAAGTGCCGAACCACGGCCAAGTCATGCGCGATGAAGACGAACGCCAGGTTGAACTCGCGCTGCAAGTCCCGAAGCAGGTTGATGACCTGCGCCTGGATGGACACGTCCAGAGCTGAGACGGGCTCGTCCGCGACGATCATTTTGGGCTTAAGCGCGAGCGCGCGGGCGACGCCGATGCGCTGGCGCTGGCCACCCGAGAACTCGTGCGGGTAGCGGTTGTAATGCTCGGGGTTGAGACCGACGATCTCGAGCAGCTCCTGTACCCGCTTCTTGACGCCACCGGCGGGCTCGATGCCGTTGACGGACAACGGCATTGCGACAATCCGGCCGACCGTGTGGCGCGGGTTCAGCGACGAGTACGGGTCCTGGAAGATGATCTGCATATCCTGGCGCAACGGCCGCAGCGAGCTGCGGTTCATGTGCGTGATGTCCCGGCCCTCGAACGTGATCTTCCCGCTGGTAGGCTCGAGCAGACGGACCAACATCCGGCCCGTGGTCGTCTTGCCACAGCCTGACTCACCGACCACCCCGAGCGTCTCGCCCGGGTCGACGGTGAAGTCGATGCCATCGACGGCACGCACGTGCTGCTTCGCACCGAACAGCCCGCTCCGCACCGGGAAATGCTTCACCAGACCCTCCACCTTGAGCAGAGGTTCGCCCGGCGGCCGCGTCCTCGTCGCGGCCGCAGCCTGCTGAGGTACCACGAGATTGGTCATATTGCTACTCCCACCGCGGCGATGTCCTGCTCGTAGATCGACTTTCGCTGCCGCTCGGGCAGGTGGCACGCCACCGTGTGCCCGGGTTCGTGCGTGGCCAGCAGCGGCAGCAGTTGGGGCACCTCGATGTCGCATGGGCCACCGTTCAACATCGCGTAGCGGCAGCGGGGGTGGAAGGCGCAACCCGGCGGCACATTGATCAGGCTCGGCGGGTTGCCCTTGATGGGCTTGAGGTCCTCGTCGGCGTCACCGTGCAGCGATGGGACGCTGGCGAGCAGGCCCCAGGTATACGGGTGCTGCGCTTGGCGGAGCACCTGCTCCGCACTGCCGTACTCGGCGACCCGGCCGGCGTACATCACCAGCACGTCGTCGGCGATCTGGCTCACCACGCCCAAGTCGTGGGTGATGAGGATGACGGCGGCGTTGAAGTCGCGCTGCAGATCCTCGATGAGGTCCAGGATCTGCGCCTGCACGGTCACATCGAGCGCGGTGGTCGGCTCGTCCGCAATCAGGAGGTCCGGGTCGTTGACCAGCGCCATGGCGATCATGGCGCGTTGGCGCATCCCGCCGGAGAACTCGTGCGGGTAACCGTCGATGCGCTTGGCCGGTTGCGGGATGCCCACTCGGCCGAGCATGTCGATCGCGTGCTTGCGAGCCAGCGACTTCGAGGCGTTGGGATGGTGGATCCGGTACGCCGCGACGATCTGTTTGCCGATCGTGTAATAAGGGTGCAGCGACGAGAGCGGATCCTGGAAGATCATCGCCACGTCGCGTCCGCGCAGCTTACGCAGCTCGTTGTCGTCGAGGCCGACGACATTGCGGCCGTTGACGAGAATCTCGCCCGAGATCCGGCTCTTCTTGGGGTCGTGCAGACCGAGGACCGCGAGGCTGGACACGCTCTTACCGGAGCCGGACTCACCCACGATGCCGAGGGTCTGCCCGCGATCCACCGAGAAGGAGACTCCGTCTACTGCCCGGACCACACCGTCCTCTGTGGAGAACTGCACGCGCAGGTCACGCACCTGAAGGTACGCCCCGCCGTGAGCCGTTTGCGGTGTCGTCACGATGTCCGCCTCCTATGTATTGCCGCCGCCGTCAATTGAGCTTCACCCGCGGATCGATGACCGCGTAGAGGCAGTCCACGATGACGTTGGCCGCCACGAGGAAGAAGGCCGCGACGAGGACGGTCGCCATGATAACGGGGAAGTTCAGATTCGGGATCGCCCGCACCGCGTACCAGCCCATTCCTTGCAACCCGAAGATGGTTTCGGTGATCACAGCGCCACCCAGCGCGCCGCCGATGTCGATGCCGGCGATCGTCACGATCGGCGTGATCGCGGCACGGAAGGCGTGCTTGAGGTGGACGGTCCGCTTGGACAGTCCGATGGCACGGGCGGTGCGAATGTAGTCCTCGGAGAGGGTTTCCAGCATCTGTGACCGCGACAACCGCGCGTACTGGGCGGCGAAGATGAAGGCGAGCGCGAACCAGGGCAGAATCAACGCCTTCACCCAACCGACGGGGTCTTCGAGTAGGCCGACGAAATGCGGGTACGGCAGAAGGTGCAGGCCGAAGACAAAGGTCGCTAGCAACAGGATGGCGAACACATAGATCGGCATCGAGGCGCCGACGAGCGAAAAGGCGATCGCCGTCTTATCGAAGACCGTGCCCCGGCGCAGAGCCGAGAACATGCCTAACGAGATGCCGACGGTTAGCCAGATCACCGCACCGCCGACCACGATGCTCGCTGTCACCGGCCAGGCCCGGCCGATGATCGACGTGACCGGCTCGTTGGTCCGGAAGGAGTAGGCCAGGCAGGGAGCCGGGCAGTGCTGGGCCTCTCGACCTTGCCGCTCGAAGTCCCGGCCAACGAACAGGCCCGCGTGGTAGTCGAGGTACTGCTTGGGTAGCGGCTTGTCCATGCCCAGGTTCTTCTGGATCGCGGCGATCGTTCTTACGTCGCAGTTCTTGCCGCACATGGTCTCCGCGGGGTTGGCCGGCAAGGCGAAGAAGACAAAGAAGGTGACTGAGCTGATCGCCCACAGCGTCAGGATCGCGATGAGGGAGCGCTTGAGGATGAAGCGGAGCATGACGAGCCTTTCGATTGCCGCGTCCAAGCCTGGCGAACGGCTGGGGCGCCGCGGTGTAGTCGAGGTAGCCGACTACACCGCGGCGGTAATGCTATGTGCTACCTAACGTCTGGCTATGACTTCACCCAGACGTTCTGCAGCGACGGCGAGCCCCACGTGCCGCTGAGGTAGAGGCCGCCGATCTTCGAGCCGGCCAGCGAGAACGAGTGGTCGTAGTAGATCGGAATAAGCGGTGCGAATTCCTTCATGATCTTCTCGTCCAGCGCCATGTAGCCCTCGGCCGCCTTCGCCACGTCGGGCTCAGACGCGAGCCGGTCGATCTCCGCGTTGACCCCGGCGTTGTCGAAGAGCGAGACGTTGACGTTGCCCTCCGCCTGGATCGAGGCGCCGCCCTTCATGAGAACGCCCACGACCGTGCTGTTGGACGGGAAGTCCTGACCCCAGCCGTAGGTCAACAGGTCGCAGCCCATCTGGAACGACTTGCGGCCGACCAAGGTGTTGTGCGTCGTGGCGTCGGTCGGCGTCATGACGATCTGGAAGCCAGCGCGCTCGAGGTTCTCCTTCGTCGCTGCCGCGACCTGCTCGCGGACCGGGGTGCCCGGCCGGAAGCAGTACTTCAGCGGAGGCACCGTCTTGCCGGCCAGCAGCGCCTTCGCCTTATCGACGTCACCGGTATCGGGTGCCGGGTAGGCGTCGTACTTCTTGTAGCCCGGAACCGTCGGCGCGGTGATCGTGGTCGACACCTTGCCGGCGAACTCGCCACCGATGACCTGCAGGTGAGCCTTCTTGTTGTAGGCGTAGTTCAGCGCCCGGCGGACATCCACGTCGGTCACCCGCTGGGTGTTGATCTGCAGGTAGATGTTGAAGACCGTGTCGCCCTCGACGGCACGAGCCTTCGCGGCCGGGTTGTTGAGCACGTCCGGCAGAGCCTCCGACGGAACGTTTTCCCACTGGATCGCGGCCTGGTCCGCCGGGGCGTCGTCAACGAAGCGCTTCGAGACGATTGCCGGGTCGGTGCCGGACCAGTCGAAGACCCACTTGTCCGGGTAGCTGTGCCGCAGCGGGTCCGACGCCGGGTCCCAGTTCGTGTTGCGGACCAGCGTCATCTTCTCGCCGTGCGTCCAGGACTCGATCTGGTACGGACCCGACGCAACCATCGCGTTCTGGTACGTCTCCGGCCCGGTGTCCTTGGCCTTCGGCACCGGAATGGTCGTCGGCAGGGCCACCGCCATCGGGAAGTCGCAGTGCGCGGCGCCCAGCTTGAAGATGAGGGTCTTGTCGTCCGGCGTCTCGATGCCGGGCGAGGTCGTGCCGGGCGCGGCGAACGGACCCTTGTAGAAGGATGCGTAGTCGTCGCTGCCGGCCAGGTACTTCTGGACGTACTGCGGGCCGGTTGCGAGGGCACCGTCGAACGAGCGTGACACGCCGTACGCGATGTCCTTCGATGTGATGGCCGAGCCATCCTGGAACTTAATGCCGTCGCGCAGCGTGTAGGACCAGGTCTTGCAGCCGTCGGTGGTTGTGCCGGTGCTCGTGGCGAGGTCGCCCATGAGCTTCAGCGTGATCTTGCCGTCGGCCGCGATGTCTTCGTAGTAGCCGGTCAAGGCCCGGAAGATCAGCTGCCCGTAGACAAGGATGCCGTCGCCGCGATAATTCGCCTGCGGGTCCCGGTCGTCGAAGTCCGTCGAGCCGATAGCCGTGACGGTGCCGCCCTTGACGGCTCCCGGAACCTCGGGCGCCGGACCCTTGGCGTCGTTCACCGTGATGAACGAACCCCCGGCCACGTTGGTCGGACCCGGTCCGGGCCCGCCTGTGTTCGACTGGCACGCCGTCGCGGCGAGCGCCAGGGTGAGCGAACCAACCAGGACCGCTCCAAATTTGCGTCGCACTTGTGTTTCTCCCTCCCCGCCTAGCGGTGGCCGTTTGGCCGAACCCTGCATGCTAGGCGACGTCTTTTGTTTATGTCCGGGTGGTGGCTCCGATGCGCCGATGGCCCCGGACGGGCGCAACGACGGGCGCGATTTATCTGCTCGACTTCGGGTCCAGCGCGTCGCGAACGGCGTCGCCCAACAGGTTGAAGGCGAGCACCAGGATGAATAGCGACAGCGCGGGAACAAACACGACCCACGGGATGAGCCCGAAGTTCGACACGTTACTGGCGCCCTGCAGGATCAGCCGGCCGAGGTCGGGGGTCGGCTCCGTGATCCCGATGTTGAGGAAGGACAATGCCGCCTCGAGCGTGACGTTGGCAGGAATCGACAGCGAGAACACGACCAGGATCGGCGCCCAGACGTTCGGCAGGAGCTGCCGGAAGAGCATGTGCGCTGTCCCGGCCCCGGCGGCCCGGGCCGCCTCGACGTACTCGCGCTCCCGCAGGGAGATGACCTGACCGCGGACGATGCGCGCGGTTGTCATCCATCCGAACACAGTAAAGAGGGCGATGATCACGGCGATTCGCTTCCACACCGCGACCTCGCCGAACGAGTCGGCCAAGCGGCTGCTCAGCGAAGGTACCAGGGCGATCGCGAACAGGAAGAACGGGAACGCGAGCATGAAGTCGGTGAACCAGACCACCATACGGTCGATCCAACCGCCGACATATCCGGCAAGGACGCCGACCACGACGCCCAAAGACACCGCGAGTACGGATGCGGTGACGGCGATGCCGAGTGAGGTCCTGGCCCCAAAGATGAGCTGCAGAAAGAGGTCATAACCGCGCTGTGGAGTGATTCCCAGCCAGTGGTCACCGCTTGCGCCGCCGGCGACCCCGATGGGGTAGCCGATGCTGTTGAGCAGCTCGCTGTGGCCGCGCTCCGGGTCGTCGCCGTAGAGCCACTCGATCAGAGGAGCGGCCAGCACGACCAGAACCGTAAAGCCAAGGACGCCTGCGCTCGCGACGGCGACGCGGTCCCGCCGGAGCCTCATCCAGGCCAGCTGCCCGGGCGAGCGGCCGACGATCGCACCCGCACGCACAGGCTCGGCTACGTCGGGCGCGTTCACCGATAGTTCGGTGCTGGCCATCATCTCGCCGACGATGTCGCTCGTAGCCTTGACCCCGCGATCGCCACTTGTGGTGGTCTCGCTCATCGGCGCGGCTCCTTCCCGAGCGCGAGGATCTGTTGTCCCTGCACCCGAGACGAAGGTAACGACGTTCCGTGGGTTGGGAAACACCCGGATGCATCGGTCCGATAACAGCTCGATCACATCTGCCATGACCTGCGGGAATTCCCTTGTCGGAAGGCCCGACCCCCGGCCCGCCGTGACCGAGTCGTAATCCGTGCCGCATGCCGGCCGTCGTGACACGCTGAGGCCATGACGCAGTTCGACGTGGCGAGAATAGCGGTCGAGGCCGCGCTGGCGGCGGGCGCCCGATATGCCGACGCCCGGGTCATGCACCGCCGGTCGGAGTCGATGAACGCCCGCAACGGCGACATCGAGGAGCTGAGCCAGGACGAGGACGCCGGGGTCGGGGTAAGGGCCCTGGTCGGTTCAAGCTGGGGCTTCTCCGCGATACCGGATCTATCGGATTTGTCCGGGCGCAAGGCTGGCGAGATGGCGGCCGCCATCGCCGCGGCCAGCGCATCCGTCCCCGGGCCGCCAGCGGATCTGGTTCCATCCGTCGCGGCCACCGCCAGCTGGTCCTCGCCATGCGAGATCGATCCGCTCTCGGTCCCGCTGTCCGACAAGGGCGACCTGCTCGTCTCGGTCACCGCCGCGATGCACGCAGCCGGCGCGGACCAGGCCGAGGGTGTCTACCAGGTGTGGGACACGCTCAAATGGTTCGTCTCCAGCGAGGGCCACCGCATCGACCAGCACATCCGCGAGTGTGGGGCTGGGATCTCGGCCACCGTGATCGGTGACCGAGAGACGCAACGGCGGTCCTACCCGTCCTACCGCGGCCAGTACGGCACGAGTGGATGGGAGCTCGTTCACAGCCTGGATCTCGCCGCGCACGCCGAGCGGATCACCGACGAGGCCAAGGCGCTGCTGACCGCTCCGGTCTGCCCGGCCGGGACGACCACGCTGGTGCTGGGTAGCGAGCAGATGGCGCTGCAGATCCATGAGTCAGTGGGCCACGCGATCGAGCTCGACCGCATCCTCGGCTGGGAGGCGGCCTTCGCCGGCACATCCTGGCTCGACCTGACCCAGCTCGGCGCCCTTCGTTACGGATCCGAACTCATGAACATCACCATCGACCCGACCGTCCCGGGGGCTTTGGGCAGCTTCGGCTTCGACGACGAGGGTACGGCGGCGACCGTGCGCCACGCTGTACGCGACGGCGTCTGGGTGGGCGTGCTCGCCGGGCGGGACTCCGCGGCCGTCGCGGGTCTGGACTACGCCGGAAGTGTTCGCTCCGACGGCTGGGCGCGGCTGCCGATGGTCCGGATTACCAATGTCGGTCTGCAGCCCGGGCCTCATTCGCTGGACGAGATGATCGCGTCGACGGACGACGGGATCCTGATGGACATCAACCGTTCCTGGTCGATCGATGACAAGCGGCTCAACTTCCAGTTCGGATGCGAGATCGGCTGGGAGATCAAGAGTGGAAAGTTAGGTCGAATGCTGAAGAACTCCACCTATACCGGCATTGGCCCACAGTTCTGGCGATCCATGGACATGCTAGGCGCCGAGGTTGTCGCCTGGGGCACACCCAACTGCGGCAAGGGCCAGCCTGGCCAGACCGGGCACACCGGCCACCCGACCCCGCCGGCCCGATTCGCTGGCGTCCGGGTGGGAGTCCGGGCATGAGTCTGGACGTCGCAGCGCAGGTGCTTGACCTGGTACGGGCGGCCAGCCCGACTGCCGAGGCAGAGGTGACCGTGGACCAGACCGACCTGGCCCTGACCCGTTTCGCCAACTCCTTCATCCACCAGAACGTGGCCGAGTCGATCTCGACCGTCCGGCTCCGCCTGCATGCCGACGGACGTACGGCCACCGGGTCCACCACGGTGACAGGCGGTGACGGGTTGCTCGCGCTCGTGGAGCGTACGGGCACCGCGGCGCGGCTCTGCCCGCCCGACCCGCAGTGGCCCGGCCTCGCTCCGGCGGCCACCGTCGCGCCTGCACCTCCCGTGGACGACGAGACCGCGTACGCGGATCCTGGCGCCCGGGCGGCCCGGGTGCGCGCCTTCGTCCTCGCGGCCGATGGTCTGGAGGCGGCCGGCTACTGCAGCACGCTGCAGTGGGCGATCACATTCGCGAACTCGGCCGGGCAGTCGGCGACGGCCCAGACAGCCGAGGCCGCCATGGACGCGATCGCCCGGGCGGGCACCTGCGATGGCGTGGCCCGGCTCGCCTCCAACCGGCTCGCCGACCTCGACGGCGCGGTGCTGGGCGCGCGGGCCGCGACGAAGGCGGTGGCCGGCAAGGACCCGATCGAGCTCCCGCCCGGCCGGTACGAGGTCGTGCTGGAGCCGACCGCCGTGGTCGATCTGCTCCAGCTCATGGCGATCTACGGCTTCAACGGCAAGTTGGTGGCCGAGCGGCAATCGTTTGTCGAGCTCAACGCGGCGCAGTTCGATCCCGCGGTGACGCTGGTCGATGACCCGTTCGACGCCGGCGGAGCGGGGCTGCCCTTCGACGTCGAGGGCACGCCCAAACGCCGGCTCACGTTCATCGACGCCGGCGTCACCCGGGCCGTGGCGCACGACCGCCGCAGCGCCGCCCAGGTGGGCGCCGAGTCCACCGGCCACGCCATGCCGGGCGCCGCGTCCTGGGGTGCGATCGCGACGAACGTCCAGTTGCTGCCGGCCGGCGCCCATGCCGGCTCACCGGCCGGTTCCGGCGGTTCCGGCGGTTCCGGCGGCTCGCCGCTGGCCGAGGTCGAGGGCCCGGTGGCGGACTCCGCGGTGGCCGCGCTGGTCGCGCAGGTCGGTCGTGGCCTGCTCGTCACCGACAACTGGTACACCCGGGTACTCGACCCGCGCACCCTCGTGGTCACGGGTCTAACCCGCAACGGCGTGTGGCTGATCGAGGACGGGCAGATCACGCAGCCGGTCCAGAACCTTCGGTTCACCCAGTCCTACCCGGACGCCCTCGGGTCGGGAGGGGTGCTCGGTATCGGAACCCATTCGGTCGCCCTGCCCTCCGGCTGGGGCATCATGACCTACCGCGCGCCGGCGCTCCGTCTGGCGTCATGGAACTACACCGGCAACGCCTCCGGCTGACCCCCACCCGTCCGATACCCGCGCCGATCAAGGGCCCAGGGCGGTGGTTTGATCTCTTAACCACCGCCCTACGCCCTTGATCGGCGAGAGTTGACGCGATGGGCTACGGTCGATCCACAGTGGCCCACATAGGAGACGACACATGACCGCGAAGACCCCTGAACCCCCCCAGGAGTCGCGCCCGTCCGCCGCCGCGTCATCGACGTCCTCGGTGCCTGCCCAACCGAAGCCCGCCGGGGCGAGCGGCGACACGAGCGCGACCTCCACCGGCTCGACCTCCACCGGCGAGACGCCCACCGGCTCGACGTCCAGCGGCGAGACCTCCACTGGCTCGACGCCGACGGTCACGAACGCGACGCCGGCCGCATCGACTTCGCCACCGCCGACCAAGGCGACGCCCGCGCCGCCGACGAAGCCACCCGGGAAACCCCCGGCTCCGCCAGCGCGCCCGCCGGCTCGCCCACCGGCTCGCCCGGCACCCGCACCGAGGGCACGAGGCAACGGCTCCGGCATCGCGGTGGCGGTCGCCTTCATCTCGGCCCTTGTCGCCATGGGCGCCACCGCCGTCGCGATCTACGCCCTCGATGTAGCCCGGGAGGCGAAGAGCGCAGCGGCCGGTGCCGCTGGTGCTGACAGCCGGTCCGCAACGCCCACGCCATCACCTCCGCCCGCGGCCGCACCCAGCCCGTCGCCCACCGCGCCGCGCCCGGCATTCCTGGCCGAACTCGTGCGGGCCGAGCTTCGTATCCCACCCGCCGACGGCTGCGCCTCGGTCTTCGTGGACGTGGACACGATGCAGGTCGGGACGTTCACCGGCCACGAGTTCTATCTCAGCAGCTGCCTCGGTCCGCAGTCCGTGCGCATCGACCGCACCTCGGGTGCGGTGCCGACGTCGGAGAACCCGAGCCCCGAGGTATGCGCAGCCCAGCTTGCCGGCATCAACACGCCCACCGAGCTCGTCCTGCAGGTCCGCCCGGGCCTGACGTTCTGCCTGCTGACCTCTAAGGAGGACGCCGCAACGCAGGGCATCCCGCAACGCATCGGCATCGTCGAGGTGCGCGAGGTCCGCTCGGACCGGTCTGTCACGGTCGCCGTCAGCACCTACCGCGTGCCCAGCCAACCGACGTGATCTAGGTGACGTACTGGATCAGATCCGCAATCGACGGCACCACTGTGGACGGAACATAGGGAAACCGATCCACCTCGTCTGCTTGGGTGACGCCGGTGAGCACAAGGAACGTCTCCAGTCCGGCCTCCAGCCCACCGAGCATGTCCGTATCCATCCGGTCGCCGACCATCGCGCTCGTCTCTGAGTGCGCCTCGATCTTGTTCAGTGCCTCACGCATCATCAGCGGGTTGGGCTTGCCGATGAAGTACGGTTCGACGCCGGTTGCCTTAGTAATCAGCGCGGCCACCGAGCCGCAGGCGGGCAGCGCTCCCTCGAGTGACGGCCCGGTCGCGTCGGGGTTCGTGCAGATGAACCGCGAGCCGTCGTTGATCAGCCGGATCGCCCTGGTGATCGCCTCGAACGAGTAGTTGCGGGTCTCGCCGAGCACTACGTAGTCGGGGTCATTGTCGGTGAGCACGTAGCCTGCCTCGTGCAGCGCGGTGGTAAGCCCGGCTTCGCCGATGACGTAAGCGGAGCCCTCAGGCCGCTGGCTGTCCAGGAATTGCGCGGTGGCCAGGGCAGAGGTCCAGATCGCCTCTTCCGGCACGTCGATGCCGGTATGCGCGAGGCGGGCCCGCAGGTCGCGCGGCGTGTAGATGGAGTTATTAGTAAGGACAAGGAAACGCCGACCGGAGTCACGTAGGCGCTTGATGAACTCGTCAGCACCCGGAATCAGGCTGCCCTCATGGATCAGTACGCCGTCCATGTCGGTCAGCCACGAGACGATCGGCTTGCGCTCGCTCACGGCCCGAATCCTACGGGTCGATCATGACCTGGAGGTCATGATCGAGGGGGTTTTGCGACGATGAGACCGTGATCACGGGGATCTTGACGGAGTGAGGTTGTCCACAGTTTGGGATTAATGGGCCGGATGAGCTTTCGTTACCTCGGTGTCACACGCAAGACTCCCTTCGCATGTGCACGTCGATACCCGGCGTAACGTGTGCACCGACGCGGACGCGGCGTGGAGGGCGGCTGCCCCGACCTGCGCGGGCGTCGACCTACTTCCATCGGCCCGCCAGGGGGCGACAATCCGCGAGGAGCGGACAAGCCGCGAGGAGCGACAACGACGATGACGACGACGTCGGCCAGACCGGCCGTCACCCCCCCGGCAGGCACGCGGGCCGAGATCCCCGCCAAGACGCTGCGCACGGACCGCTGGTGGCTCGAGCCCGCGCTGACCGTGCTGGGCCTCACGGTATGGCTGGCGTACGGCTTGGTCCACATCGCGATGCAGAGGTGGTACTTCGCAGAGGGACCCGGCTACTCGTACCTCACCCCGTTCTACTCGCCCTGCGTGAACAACGGGTGCGTCCCGGAGTCGGCTCACTTCGGCCGCTTCGTACCTGACTGGCCGCTCATCCCGTACGCCCTGCTGAGCCTGCCGTTCCTGCTGCTGTTCCGGCTCACCTGTTATTACTACCGGCGCGCCTACTACCGCTCGTTCTGGCTCTCCCCACCGGCCTGCGCCGTCCCCGATGGACACAAGGCCTACACCGGCGAGACCCGCTTTCCGCTGATCTTCCAGAACCTGCACCGCTATGTGTTCTACGCGGCGGTCGTGATCTCGCTGATCAATACGTACGACTTGATCCTCTCGTTCCACGGTACGGAGGGCTTCGGCTTCGGCCTCGGCAACGTGGTCCTCGGAGTCAACGTTGTGCTGCTATGGGCGTACACGGTCTCCTGCCACTCCTGCAGGCACATCATGGGCGGACGTCTCAAGCACTTCTCGGCGCACCCGATCCGCTACCGCGCTTGGACGTTCATTTCGATGCTGAACACCCAGCACAAGGAGTTGGCGTGGATCACGCTGGGCACACTGGCGCTGACCGACTTTTACGTCATGGCGGTCGCTGCCGACTGGATCTCCGACCTCCGGTTCATCAACTGAGGGCCTGACAGATGACTGAGAACATCGAACGACACCGGTACGACGTGGTGGTGATCGGCGCGGGCGGCGCCGGACTACGCGCGGCGATCGAGGCGCGCCTGGCCGGCAAACGAACGGCCATCATCTCCAAGTCGCTGTTCGGCAAGGCTCACACGGTGATGGCCGAGGGCGGCGCGGCGGCCGCGATGGGCAACGTGAACCCGAACGACAACTGGATGGTCCACTTCCGAGACACGATGCGCGGCGGGAAGTTCCTCAACAACTACCGCATGGCCGAGCTTCACGCGAAGGAGGCGCCGGACCGCATCTGGGAGCTGGAGACCTACGGCGCGCTGTTCGACCGGACCAAGGACGGCAAGATCTCGCAACGAAACTTCGGTGGCCACGAGTACCCACGCCTCGCGCACGTCGGCGACCGGACCGGGTTGGAGCTCATCCGGACCCTGCAGCAGAAGATCGTCTCCCTGCAGCAGGAGGACCGCGCCGAGTCTGGCAGCTATGAGGCCCGCCTCAGGGTGTTCGCCGAGTGCACGATCACCGAACTGCTCGTGGATGGCGGGAAGATCGCCGGAGCGTTCGGCTACCACCGCGAGTCGGGCAAGCTGGTTCTCTTCGAGACCCCCGCTGTCATCCTCGCCACCGGTGGAGTGGGTAAGTCGTACAAGGTGACCTCGAACTCCTGGGAGTACACAGGGGACGGTCACGCGCTGGCCCTGCGCGCCGGCGCGAGCCTGATCAACATGGAGTTCCTCCAGTTCCACCCGACCGGCATGGTCTGGCCGCCGTCGGTGCGCGGCATCCTGGTCACCGAGTCGGTGCGCGGTGATGGCGGCGTCCTCAAGAACACCGAGGGCAAGCGGTTCATGTTCGACTATGTGCCGGACGTCTTCCGCACGCAGTACGCGGAGACAGAGGACGAGGCTGACCGCTGGTACACCGACCCGGACAACAACAAGCGCCCACCTGAACTGCTCCCCCGCGACGAGGTAGCGCGCGCCATCAACGCGGAGGTCAAGGCCGGCCGCGGGACGGAATCCGGGGGCGTCTTCCTCGATATCGCCTCGCGACGGCCGGCCGAGTTCATCCTCAAGCGACTCCCCTCGATGTACCACCAGTTCAAGGAACTGGCCGATGTGGACATCACGACGCAGCCGATGGAGATCGGACCGACGTGCCATTACGTCATGGGCGGCGTGGAGGTCGACGCGGACAGCGCCGCCACCACCAGGGTGTCAGGCCTGTTCGCGGCCGGAGAGGTCTCCGGCGGAATGCACGGCTCGAACCGGCTCGGTGGCAACTCGCTGTCGGACCTCCTCGTCTTCGGAAAGCGGGCGGGAGAGTACGCCGCCGGTTACGTCGACGGGCTGGGCGCCAGCCGGCCGAAGGTGTCAAAGGCCAACGTCGACGCCGCGGCAGAGACTGTGCTCGGGCCGTTGGAGCGCACGGGCGGCGAGAACCCGTACGAGCTCTGGCACGAACTGCAGACGGTGATGCAGGACCTGGTCGGCATCATCCGACGAAAGCATGAGCTCGAGGAGTCGCTCAAGCGCCTGGCCGATCTGCGGGAGCGGATCGCGAATGTCGGCGCGACTGGGGGGCGGCTCTACAACCCGGGCTGGCATCTGGCGCTCGACCTGCGAAACATGCTCATCGTCTCCGAGTGCACGGCCAGGGCCGCCCTGCAGCGGGAGGAGTCGCGTGGAGGCCACACGCGGGAGGACTTCCCCGCGATGAACCCGACGTGGCGAAAGATCAACCTGGTATGCGCACTCGAGGGCGACGACGTAAAGCTCGCCGCGCAGCCGGTGCCGAGCATGCCGCCACGGCTGCTGGCGTTGTTTGACCGGAGCGAGATGGCCAAATACCTCACCGTTGAAGAGCTGGCAGAGCTCGACAGCGTCGTGGCTGGCAACAATGTGGTGGCTGAAAGGGCGGTCAACTGATGGGCGCGCTTCGTCGGTTCAAGGTGTGGCGCGGCGACAAGGCCGGCGGCCAACTCGAGGACTTCAAGGTCGAGGTCAACGAGGGTGAGGTCGTTCTGGACATCCTCCACCGGTTGCAGGCGACGCAGACGCCTGACCTCGCCGTGCGGTGGAACTGTAAGGCCGGCAAGTGCGGCTCCTGCTCGATGGAGGTCAACGGCATGCCGCGCCTGGGTTGCATGACTCGGATGTCGACCTTCGCAGAGGACGAGACGGTGACGGTGACGCCGCTGCGTACCTTCCCGGTCATCCGCGACCTCGTCACGGACGTCTCCTTCAACTATGAAAAGGCGCGCGACATGCCGGCGTTCGCGCCACCATCAGGCGTCGCGCCCGGTGAGTACCGCATGCAGCAGGTCGACGTCGAGCGCTCCCAGGAGTTCCGCAAGTGCATCGAGTGCTTCTTATGCCAGACCACCTGCCATGTCGTGCGTGACCATGACGAGAACAAGAAGGCGTTCGCCGGCCCGCGGTACTTCATTCGCGCCGCGGAGCTGGACATGCATCCGCTCGACGCCAAGACCGACCGGAAGGACTTCGCACACGAGCAGCAGGGGCTCGGGTACTGCAATATCACCAAGTGCTGCACCGAGGTCTGCCCGGAACACATCAAAATCACTGACAACGCAATCATCCCGATGAAGGAACGCGTCGTCGACAACAGGTACGACCCGCTCGTGTGGCTCGGCCGCAAGATCTTCCGACGGGATCAGCTGCCGGCGCAGGCGCCCGCTCCGCATCCGGTGGTCGCACCGCGGCAGCCACCGCCGCCGCGCGTCGGTACGCACCACATCCCTCTGGGCGTCATTTGGCACAAACCCCAACCGGACGGCCTCGAGGCCGAGGTCGGACCGGACGGCAAGATGCCGCTCACGGAGGTCACCTTCGACCGGGCCGGCGCCGCCTCGCCCTTCGGCGACAACGTCACCTTCCCGCTGCCGCCGGATTCGCTCAACTACCAGCACCCGAAGAGTGACGACTGATAGTTCGGGGCAACAAGCCAGTTCGGTCTGATAAACATCGACTCAGTTGCACCTAGCAAACGCCAAGGACTCCGCGCCGACGGACCACCTGTGGCCCTGTTTGAGGGCGCGAGGTGCACACAGCTGCTTAATGCCACATCGAAGCGGGTGAACGTTGTGCTCGCCGAACCGCTGGGCGGGCGGGTCCTGCTCGGTCCGGACGAAGCGGCGATTGCCGTCACTCAAGCCTGAGTGCTGGGTCAGGCGGCCCCAGGACCCGCGCCAGCTCAGCGACGATCGGGGCGTCCGCTGGCAGCCACGGCACGGTGTCGAGGTCGTCCGCACTGAACCAGCGCAGCGAGCGGTGCTCCAGGGCCTGCGGCTCGCCACGTACGAGTCGGGCCAACCAGACGCGCAGCAACGCACGGCCGTGGGCAAGAGGCACATCCGCGCCGATCCGGTCGCCGACGGCGACCACGACGCCGAGTTCCTCCTCACACTCTCGAACGAGTGCATCGACATCGCTCTCCCCGGGTTCCACCTTCCCGCCGGGAAACTCCCACCGCCCGGCCGACTCCGGCGGCTCGGCTCGTTCGCAGCCGAGCACCCGTCCGTCGACCACGATTGCCGCGCCGACGATGATCAAGGGTGTCGCCCGTTCGGTGTGCACGGCGGTCAAGCGTGCCAGATCATCCACCGGCCCGGGTGCCCGCCCTGCCCCAAGAGCGAAAATTGGGAGATATGCGGTTGTGGACGTCTGACCAAGAAGAGGTAACACTAGGGTTACGACCGTAATGGTGCTGTGACTTCCGGGCCTTAGGCCGTACCCCAAGTCCAAGGAGGCGCGACGATGCTCCCCCTCGGGCGCGACGATCTCC
Organism: Micromonosporaceae bacterium; assembly: GCA_020027875.1. GTDB lineage: Bacteria > Actinomycetota > Actinomycetes > Mycobacteriales > Micromonosporaceae > JAXIPB01. Next base: position 38,834 of record JAHRHA010000002.1, read on the forward strand.
GCGACGCGCTGGGCCAGCTCAAGGAGTGGATCGGCGACGTCGGTGAGATCCGTCGCACGATGCGCCTCGACGAGACTGAGCACGCCGCGCTGACTGAACGCATCAAGGTCGTGGCCGACGCCTGCCAGCTAAGGCCGGACGTACGCCGTCTCGACGGCTACACCCAGATCTGCCTTCGTACGCCGGACGGCGGTGCATTGACCGCCGGTGAGGTCCGCCTCGCCGCCCGGATCGAGGACGCCTTCCGCACGGTCACCGCGCCACGTTGACGCACCGCTGAGGCGCGCCCAGTTTGCTATCACGCCAGGGATCGATCGATAATCCGTCGGTTGTCGGCCTCACAACGGGGGTAGCCCTAGGTGCTCATTCGTCCGGCGGGCGCGCCCCGCCCACCCCGTCTGGTCGCCCTCGCACTTCTTGTGCTGCTCACCGGCTGCGCCGCCACGCCGGTTCTGGCCGCGCCGGCGGCGGCTCCCCCGACCAGTGCGGCGACGAGTCCGGGCCCGACCCCATCCGCGACCGGGCAGCCGACGCCGACTCCGACACCGACTCGGACGCCCACGAGGAAGCCGACAGCGAAACCGTCGAGCAAGCCGCCCACGACCACGCCGACGACCGCCACCGCACCGCCGCCGGCGGCCATAGTCTGGAAGCTCGCTCCCGGCGGCACCGATGTCGTGGGTCCGGGCACCAAGGGTCTGATCCAGTACCGCGTGGAGGTGGAGCAAGCGACGGGACTGAGTGCCTCGGCCGTCGCTGCGGTCGTCGACGTGACTCTCGGCAACGCGCGCGGCTGGACCAATGCGGGCTGGGCCTTCCAACGCGTGACACTGCCCGCCGCACAGGTCGACATGATAGTCCGAGTGGCCACGCCCAAGACCGTCGACAAGTACTGCGCTCCATTGAAGACAAACGGCGTCGTCTCGTGTCGCAACGGCAACCTGGTGATGCTGAACCTCACCCGATGGAACACCGGGGTGCCGGCGTACTCGGGTGACGTCGACCAGTACCGAATCCTGCTGGTAAACCACGAGGTCGGACACAGGGTGGGCAACGCGGGGCATCCGCCCTGCCCCGGGCCGGGTCTCCCGCAACCCGTGATGATGCAGGTTTACTTCACCGGCCTCCAGGGGTGCGTGAAGAACGTGTGGCCGTACGCCGAGGACGGCACCAAGATCGGCTGACTACTAATCGACTCACGCTGGGCTAGAAGTAGACCTTGGTGCGAACGGGCTACTTGAGCAGCCGTTTGGTACCACGATAGTGAGCCGAACTCACGACCTGGCCGCTGTTCGGCCTGCGACCGCGGCCCGTGCGGCGGAATCCAGCACAGCACCGCGTCCGGCTAGGCTGACCCGTGCCGCCGGACGCTCGGTACTCCCCGGGGGCACACGGTTTCTCCCCGACCCTCGACTACGTAGGCAGTGGGGCATGACCCAGTACGGCGCGCCAGGCGGCGGATCCTGGCAGTTCAACGCTCCGCCCGGGTGGCCGCCGCCGGAGCCGGGGTGGGCGCCGCCGCCGAACTGGCAGCCGGAACCGTCGTGGCCGCCGGCTCCAGCGAACTGGCTGTTCTGGATCCCGGTCGGTTATGCCCCTGCGGTCCCACCGCCAGAGTCGCGCAGTACCCGCGCGCGGGTAGTGCTCGGCGGCAAGATCCTTGCTGGCGTACTCACCCTTGCCGCCACTGTCGCCGGCGCCTGGATCACGCTGGTCGATCGGCCCGAGCCGTACACGATCGACCATTGGAAGGTGGCGGCGAACGCCACCTGCGAACGCGACTTCGGCAACGTGCAGCTCCCGCTTTACGCGGCGACACTGCAGGTGGGTCGCCGCGGCCTTGCCGCCCGCAGGCCAGCAGAGCCCCACCATGACGGCGGCCGCCCAATCGATGGGTCAGCTCGCCTCGGCCTTCCGTGCCATGAACGGTGATTTCCGTGATATCCGGGTGCCCGACGCATATGACCGCACCAACATCGACGCGCTCATGCAGGCCACCGGAGACATGGCAGGCACGCTAAGCATGGTCGCCACTTTCCTGATCAACTATCAGGTGGGCCAAGTGAACGCGGTACAGATAGAGCAGATGTTGACTGCCCTGCAGGTGATGAGCACCACCACGATGCCGTCGTGGGTCAACGCCGCGCAGCGGCTCGACCTCACGCAGTGCGTGTCCATCATGGGTACGCCTTCAGGTACCACACCCAGCGCTACCTCGACACCGACCAACCTCACCGCCCTCCAGCAGGGTCTGGTCGACCGGATCAACCCCGCAATGCTGACCACCTGCACGCCCGCACCTGCCGCACAGAATGAGCAGGTGACGGCGGCGGTCACCTGCTCGACAGCACGCAGCGGCCTCGCTAAGTCACCACTTGTGATGCGGTTCCTTGACGGGAAGGCGAGAGCGGCATGGCTCGCCACGATGTCGACCGGTGTCACCGCCGGCCTCTGCGCCGAGAGCGACTCGTTTGGCGCGTGGACATACAACGACACCGCGGTCGGTACTCTCGTCTGCCGGCCAGGCCTGGCCGGTACCTATCTTGGGGCATGGACGTTCGACGATGACAACATCGTGGTGGTCGCCGAGGCCACCAGCCGCGAGTCCTTCTACGCGTGGTGGAGCGTTGGCGCGTACGTCCTAAAGCGATGACGGTACCGGTCGCGGCCGGATACCTGCGACGGCGCGGCGGATCAAACGTTGAAGCGGAACTCCACCACGTCGCCCTCGTGCATGATGTACTCCTTGCCTTCGATGCGAACCTTGCCGGCCGCCTTGGCAGCGGCCATCGTGCCGGCCGCGACGAGGGCGTCGTACGCGACGATCTCGGCCTTGATGAAGCCGCGCTGGAAGTCGGAGTGGATGACGCCGGCGGCTTCAGGGGCGGTGGCGCCGACCGGGATGGTCCAGGCCCGAGCCTCCTTCGGTCCGGCGGTGAGGTAGGTCTGCAGGCCCAGCGTGCGGAACCCGACCCGGATCAGTTGATGCAGGCCGGGCTCGTGCTGGCCGATCGCCTCGAGCAGTTCGCGCGCCTCGTCGTCGGGCAGGTCGATGAGCTCCGACTCGATCTTCGCGTCCATGAAGACCGCCTCGGCGGGGGCGACGACACCGCGCAGCTCGTCGAGGAACGCCTCATTGGCCAACTCGGCCTCGTCGACGTTGAAGACGTAGAGGAAGGGCTTTGCCGTGAGCAGGTGCAGCTCGCGTAGCTCGGGTGCGTCTATGCCGGCCGCCTTGGCGCCGGCGTAGAACGTCGTGCCGCCGTCGAGAAGATCACGCGCGGCGTTGGCCGCCGCGAGCATGGGGGCGCGGTCCTTACGTACCCTCGTCTCTTTCTCCAGCCGCGGCAGTGCCTTGTCGATGGTCTGGATGTCGGCGAGGATCAGTTCGGTGTTGATCGTCTCGATGTCGTCGGCCGGGGAGATCTTGCCGTCGACGTGGACGACGTTCGGATCGGAGAACGCCCGGACGACTTGGCAGATGGCGCTAGCCTCGCGAATGTTCGCGAGGAAGGCGTTGCCTCGGCCCTGACCCTTCGACGCGCCGCGAACAAGTCCGGCGATGTCCACGAACGAGACCGGCGCCTGGATGATCTTCTGTGATCCGAAGATCTCCGAGAGCGTGTCCAGGCGGGGATCTGGTAGACCTACGACGCCGACGTTCGGCTCGATCGTGGCGAACGGGTAGTTCGCGGCGAGCACGTTGTTCTTGGTGAGCGCATTGAAGAGCGTGCTCTTGCCGACGTTGGGCAGGCCGACGATGCCGATGGTGAGACTCACGGGCGGCCAGTCTATCGGCCTCTGATCTGCTCGGAACGGCGAGATACCGTAGGTATCGTGTCTGGGTGGACCGGTCCGCTCGTCGCGGTTGCCGTGCTTGTGGTCGCGACGGGTGGTGGGCTGCTGCTGCGCCGCCGAAACGGCCTGTTCCGGGCCGTCGCCCCCGGGCGAGACGCGCCCGGGCTAAGTGCAAAGCCGATCGAGGCCGCCATCGATCCGATGCTCGCCTCACTCGGTGTCATCCCGGGCACGCCCGTGACGCTGCTGCAATTCTCGTCCGCGTTCTGCGCCCCATGCCGAACCACCCGGGTCCTCTGCGCCGACGTCGCCGAGCGGGTGCCCGGCGTACGGCATGTGGAGCTCGACGCCGAGTCGCACCTCGAAGCAGTACGGGCACTCGACATCTGGCGTACGCCGACAGTCCTGGTGATCGATGCCGACGGAACGGTGCGTCGCCGGGCGTCGGGCGCGCCTACCCGCGCCCAGCTGCTCGCGGCGGTCGCTGAGGTGCTCCCTGAATCTGAGGTAGTCACGTCCCGCATGTCGGAGTAGCGTTCCATCTTGTGACACACTCGCTGATTCCGCTCGCACGCTCGCGGCAGCGTTTGATGGTTCCGCTCGCAAGCTCGCGCCAGCGTTTGATGGTTCCGCTCGCAAGCTCGCGGAACATGTGGCTGACCAAGCGGCGCGCGGTGGACCTGTGCCGCCTCGCCGCCAGCCTCTGTCCGGCCTCCTGACCACCTACCAGTTTCCTCTCTCCCCGCCTGTCAGGAGGCACCTCGTCATGCAGCTCGACGTACGCGGCCCGCGCTTCGCGGCCGTTGTCACGACTCTCGTTCTGATCGCCGTTCTCGTCACCGGCAACGGTTGGCTCGCACTCGCGCAGACCATCGTGTTCGCATTGGGCGCCGCCAACGCGCGCCTCTCGCCGTACGGTGTGTTCTTCCGCACCCTGGTCAGGCCGCGCCTCGGTCCTCCGAAGGAGTTCGAGCCGGCCGAGCCGGTCCGCTTCGCGCAGGCTGTGGGATTCGCCTTCCTAGCCGTTGCGTCCGTGGGCTTCCTCTCCGGTGCCACCGTCATCGGCCTCGTCGCGACCGCCGCCGCACTCGTGGCCGCGTTCCTCAATGCCGCGTTCGGCCTCTGCCTCGGTTGCGAGGCGTACCTGCTGATCCGTAGGGCCCTCAGCCGAAGCGGCGCACCCGTCGCCGAGCGGTAGCACACCCACGTCCGAAACCCGCCAGCGGCGGCGGCCGCGGCGGGGCAGGATCGTCGGTGTGGAGACCACGACTCTGGACTTCGAGCGGTGTTACCGCGCGGTGGACAGCCGGGACGCACGATTCGACGGCTGGTTCGTGACGGCCGTGACATCGACGCGCATCTACTGCCGCCCATCGTGCCCCGCCATCACGCCGAAGCGCGAAAACGTGCGCTTCCTGCCGTCGGCCGCGTCCGCCCAGCGGGAGGGGTTCCGAGCCTGCCTGCGATGCCGACCCGACGCCGCGCCGGGGTCGCCGGAGTGGAACTACCGGGCCGATGTCGTCGGCCGGGCGATGCGACTCATCGCCGACGGCGTCGTTGACCGCGACGGTGTGCCGGGTCTGGCGTCCCGAATCGGCTATACGGAGCGACACCTCGGACGGTTGCTCACCGCCGAGGTGGGTGCCGGTCCACTCGCGCTCGCCCGCGCCCAGCGAGCCCAGACCGCCCGCATCCTCATCGAAACAACGGGTCTCGGGCTCGCCGACATCGCGTTCGCCGCCGGCTTCGGCAGTGTGCGGCAGTTCAACGACACGATCGTCGAGATCTATGGCCGGACACCGTCCGTGCTGCGAGCCGCCCGGCGCGACGGGCTGGATGCCGCCGGGCTCGGCGCGATCACGCTTCGGTTGCCCTACCGTGAGCCCCTGCACGCCGGCGCCCTGCTCGAATTCTTCGCCGCCCGAACAGTGCCCGGGGTAGATGAGGTGCGCGACGGGATCTACCGGCGCGGCTTGCGGCTGCCCCACGGCGCCGCGACCGCCGAGGTCGACATCCTGCCCGGGTACGCGCGGACGACGCTGCACCTCTCCGACGTGCGTGACCTCTCCCCCGCCGTCGCCAGGTGCCGACGCCTCCTCGACCTCGACGCCGATCCGGTTGCCGTTGACACCACCCTGGCCGCCGATCCGGCCCTCGCCCCGGCCGTGGCGAAGGAGCCCGGGGTACGCGTCCCGGGCGCCGTCGACGGGTTCGAGATGGCGGTGCGCGCGGTTGTGGGGCAGCAGATCTCCGTGGTGGGGGCGCGAAAGATCCTGGCCCGCCTGGTCGCCGCCCAAGATCCCGGTGATCATGACCTGGAGGTCATGATCGACGCTGATTCACGACGGTCAGCTCATGATCACGGCGATCTTCGAGGTGGGCTGCGGGGGTTTCCGACGGCGGTGGAAGTTGCGGAAGCTCCCGACGAAGCGTTCGCCATGCCCGCCGCGAGGCGGCGCACGCTCCGCCAACTTGCAGCGGCGGTCGCCGACGGACGGCTTCACCTCGATCCGGGCGCGGACCGCGCCGAGACCGAGGCTGGGCTGTTAGCACTCCCCGGGATCGGACCGTGGACCGCGCAGTACGTAGCGCTGCGCGCAATCGGCGACCCCGATGTGCTGCTCCTCACCGACCTTGGCGTCCGGCGCGGCGCCGTCGCCCTCGGCCTAAGCGACAATCCGGCCCGGCTGGACCAGCATGGCCAGCAACACTGGGCTCCCTGGCGTTCGTACGCCACGATCCGACTCTGGAGGCAGGGATGACCACGTATATATCCACATTGGACACCAAGGCGGGACCGTTCACGATTATTGTGGATGGCGAAGGAAGCGTCCTCGCCTCAGGCTGGACCGCCGACGCCGGCGCCCTGGTCCCGCTCATACACCGGCATTTGCGGGAGGAGCCACTCATCCGAAAGGATCTCGGTCCAGCGGCGAGGGCCGTCATCGCGTACCACAACGGCGATCTTGCCGCACCAGATACCGTGCCGGTCCGCCAGCACGCAACCGGGGGGTTCCTCACCGCCGCGTGGAAGACGCTACGGGAGGTGCGCCCGGGTGAGCCGGTCAGCTACACGGAGCTCGCTGCCCGTACTGGCAATTCCGCAGCAGTCCGGGCGGCGGCCCAGGCCTGCGCCCGCAACGCGGCCGCCCTGTTCGTGCCGTGCCACCGCGTCATTCGTACGGACGGGAGCCTCGGCGGATTCCGATGGGGACTCGACGTCAAGCGCTGGCTGCTTGCACACGAGGCGAAGGGCTGAAACCCGGAGGCGAGGGGCAGGTCCGACGGGATAACGTCGTGGAGTGCCCCCCGCCGAACGCCGCCATGCCCTGCGCAACTTATGGCGGATTCGGCGATACATCCGCCCCTACGCCGGGGTGTACGTCTGGGTAACCCTCGCTGGCTGCGCGTCGACCGGCGTGGCCATCGCGGTGCCGTTGATCGTGCAGAACATCGTGGACGGCCCGATCGCCCGTGGAGAGCCGTCCGGCCTGTGGCTACTGGGCGGGTTAGCCCTAGTCTTCGGCGTGGCCGAGGCGGTGCTCAACTTCTATCGGAGGTGGGCCCAGTCGGGGTCGGCGCTGGGCATGGAGACGACGCTGCGCAACGACCTGTACCGGCATCTGCAGCGCCTGCCGATCGCCTTCCACGATGGTTGGCAGTCGGGTCAGCTGCTCTCCCGGGCCACCTCGGACCTCGGCGTCATACGAAGGTTCCTGTCGTTCGGCCTGATCTTTCTCGTGATCAACGTGGTGACGTTCGTCACGGTGATCGCGCTGCTGCTGTACCTGTACTGGCCGCTCGGACTCGTCGTGCTCGTCGGCGCCATCCCGCTCTTCCTGATCAGCAAGCGGTTCACCGATCGCTACAACGAGATGGCCCGCAAGATGCAGGACGAGCAGGGTGACGTCGCCACCCTGGTCGAGGAGACGGCCGGGGGTATGCGAGTGATCAAGGCGTTCGGCCGACGCGACGAGATGGCGGGGCAGTTCGACGAACGGGCTCGCCGGCTGCACGACACGGCGGTCAGGAAGGCGCGCATGGTCGCCTCCACGTGGCCCCGGTTCGACCTGGTGCCGAATGTGACGCTCGCCCTCGTCCTCGTCGGCGGGGCGGTCGCCGTGTCCGCGAAACACATCAGCCTCGGCGAACTCATCGCGTTCGTCACGCTGCAGCTGATGCTGATCTGGCCGATCGATGCGCTGGGTTGGATCATCGCGAACGGCCAGGAGGCGATGACGGCGGCCGACCGCGTCTACGAGGTGCTGGATACCGAACCGACCATCGTCGACAAGCCAGGCGCCGTGCCCCTGGTCCGCCAAGACGTGCGGGGTGCGCTGCGCTTTGACGGCGTCGGGTTCGCCTACCCCGGCGCCTCGGGCCCCATCCTGCACCGCATCGACCTCGAGGTACGGCCGGGCGAGACGCTCGCCATCGTCGGCGCGACGGGTTCGGGCAAGACAACCCTCGTCTCCCTCGTGCCGCGCCTCATCGACGTCACCGCCGGACGCATCATGCTCGACGGCCGCGACATCCGCGACACCACCATCGACTCGCTGCGCTCGGTGGTCGGCGTCGCGTTCGAGGAAGCGACCCTCTTCTCGATGAGCGTGCGGGAGAACCTGACCCTGGGCCGCCCGGACGCGACCGACGAGGAGATCGACCAGGCCATCTCCATCGCGCAGGCCGACTTCGTCCGCGAGCTGCCCTGGGGGCTCGACACCCGCGTCGGCGAGCAGGGGCTCTCGCTCTCCGGCGGCCAGCGGCAGCGGCTCGCCCTGGCTCGAGCGGTCCTTGGCAAACCCCGGCTGCTCGTGCTCGACGATCCGCTGTCGGCCCTCGACGTGCACACCGAGGCTCTCGTCGAGGAGGCACTGGCCCGGGTCTTGGCCGGCACGACCGCGATCCTCGTTGTACACCGCCCTTCCACGGTGGCACTCGCCGATCGGGTCGCCCTGCTACAGGACGGGACGATCGCCGCGGTGGGCACGCACTCCGAGCTGTTGGCCACGGTGCCGGCCTACCGCGAAGTCCTCTCCGCGACCGCGGAGGAGAGGGAGGTGACCGCGTGAGCATCGACGTCAAGCAGTGGCGCGGGCTGGCGCCCGATGACGACGCCGAAAGGACCGACGCGGAGGCCCCCGACGAGAAGGCGACCATCCGCCTGCGAGCCTCGAGCCGAGCCCTGCTCGCTTCGCTGCTGCGACCGCACCGTCGGCTGCTCGGCCTCATGATCCTGCTGCTGCTCGTGCAGAACGCCGCCGCGATGGCCGGGCCCTACCTGGTCATGCTCGGCATCGGTAAGGGCATCGAGCCGCTGGAGCGCGGCGACGCGTCCGTGCTCATCGCGATCGGTGCTGCGTTCGCCGTCGCCACCGCGGCCGAGTACGCCGGGAAGCGGGGCTTCCTCATCCTCTCCGGCCGGATCGGCCAGGCCGCGCTACTCGACCTGCGCCGGCGCGTGTACGGGCACTTCCAGAAGTTGTCGATCGCGTTCCACGAGCGCTACACCTCGGGCCGGATGGTCTCCCGGCTGACGTCCGATATGGACTCGATCTCCGAGCTGGTCGACGGCGGCATCGACGACCTCGTGCTCGCCGGGCTCTCCATCGTGTCGGTCGCCGGCATCCTGCTCTTCATCGATCTGCCGCTGGCGCTGGTGGCCCTGCTGTCGTTCCCGTTCCTGCTATGGCTGTCCAACTGGTTCCGACTGGAGTCGGCCAAGGCCTACCGGCGAACCCGCGAGACCGTCGCGCTCGTGATCGTCCACTTCGTCGAGTCGCTGGGCGGCATTCGCGCGGTGCAGGCATTCCGCCGCGAGCCCCGCAACCAGGAGATCTTCGAGGTCGTCAACGACGACTACCGCAAGGCGAACCTTCGTGCCTTCCGGTTGATCGCCTACTTCGGCCCCGGCATCAAGCTGATCGGCAACATCACGATCGCCGTCGTCTTGACGTACGGCGCCTACCAGGCGCTCGACGGCCGCATCGGACCGGAGGTGCTCGTCGCCTTCCTGCTCTACCTGCGTCGCTTCTTCGAGCCGATGCAGGAGATCAGCCAGTTCTACAACTCGCTGCAGTCGGCCACCGCCGCGTTGGAGAAGCTCTCGGGCGTACTCCAGGAGCAGCCCGGCGTCCCCGACCCAGCTCAGCCGGACGAGACCGCGGCTTCGGCCCCGGCTCGGGGCGAGATCACATTCGATCGGGTCGCCTTCGCCTATCGCACGGACCGGGTCGTGCTGCCGGAGCTCGACCTCCGCATCCCGGCCGGCCAGACCGTCGCGCTCGTCGGCGCCACCGGCGCGGGCAAGTCGACCGTGGCCAAGCTGGTATCCCGGTTCTACGACCCGATCTCCGGCGCGGTTCGCCTCGACGGCGTGGATCTGCGGGACCTCACGGACGTACAGCTGCGACGTGCCGTTGTCATGGTCACGCAGGAGAACTATCTCTTCTCGGGCACGATCGCCGAGAACATCGCCTTCGGCCGCCCCGGCGCCTCCCGTGACCAGGTACGCGAGGCGGCCGATGCGATCGGCGCTGATGGTTTCATCAGCGCACTTCCGGACGGCTACGACACAGACGTACGCAAGCGGGGCGGGCGCCTATCGGCCGGTCAACGACAGCTGGTCGCGTTCGCGCGGGCCTTTCTTGCCGATCCCGCTGTACTCATCCTGGACGAGGCGACGTCCTCATTGGACATCCCTTCGGAGCGACTCGTACAGCGGGCGCTCCGCACGATCCTCGCCGACCGCACCGCGTTCGTGATCGCCCACCGGCTATCCACCGTCGAGATCGCCGACCGGGTACTGGTTGTCGAGGCTGGCCGGATCGTTGAGGACGGCCCGCCGTCGGAACTGGTTCAGAGCGGCGGTCGGTACGCCACGCTGCACCAGCAGTGGCGCGACAGCCTCGTTTAAGGCGGCAACCGCCCATCGGGCCTACTGATCTTGTGCTGTCGGAACGGCGGGCGCCGTGGCACGGCGGCGGGCGATGAACGGCAGCAGCCACACACCCCCCGCGACGATCACCACGGTCCGCACCGCAGTCCTGGTTCCTGGTAGACATCTCCCCGTGGACATCGTGCTCGATGGGTTCCCCGGACCGCTGCGCCCAGCGGAGGGCGGCTCGTGGCGACACGACGCCGGCGGGCTAACCGGGACGGCGGGGCCGACGACTGACCTATTCGTCGACCCGGCCGGCGCGCCCCCGGTCCTGAGCGCACCACGCCTGTTAGCCGCGGTGCCCGACGGCGACTTCCAGCTCTGGGCGAGGGTCGAGGTCGAGTTCGCGGCGATGTATGACGCCGGCGTCCTGCTCCTGTGGGCGGGCGACGACATTTGGGCCAAGCTGTGCTTCGAATTCTCCCCGCAGCGCCAGCCCATGATCGTCTCGGTGGTGACCCGCGGTGTCTCGGATGACGCGAGCGGATTCACTGTCGACGGCTCCGCCGCCTGGCTGCGAGTGTCGCTCCGCGACGGGGCGCACGCGTTCCACGCCTCAACCGACGGCGCGTTCTGGCACCTTGTCCGGCATTTCAGTCTCGGCAGGGCCCAGCCAGACGTTGGCTTCGAGGTGCAATCGCCCGTGGGTCAGGGTTGCACTGCCAGATTCACGGAGATCGCCTACCGAACCGGCAAGCTCGCCGAACTTCGTGACGGCACTTGACCCGAGCCGAAACCGGTCGCCCCGGCCGACGGCGACCGCTTAGCCTATGCGAATGACGGATACAGCGAGCGACGCACACCGCGCGCCCGAGAAGCCCTCACTGGAGGGCCTCGAGGAGCGGTGGTCGCACAGGTGGCAGGAGGAGGGCACGTACGCGTTCGACCGGTCAAAGGAGCGGACGGACGTATACGCGATCGACACACCTCCGCCTACCGTATCCGGCGCGCTCCACATCGGACACTGCTTCTCCTATACGCACACCGACGCGGTGGCGCGGTTCCGGCGCATGCGCGGCAAGGCCGTCTTCTATCCGATCGGTTGGGACGACAACGGGTTGCCGACCGAGCGGCGGGTGCAGAACCATTTCGGGGTGCGATGCGACCCGACGCTGCCGTACGACCCTGATTTCGCCGTACCGGCCAAGCCCGACCCCAAGCGCCAGGTGCCCATCCCTCGCCGCAACTTTGTGGAGCTCTGCACGCAGCAGACGATCGAGGATGAGAAGGCGTACGAAAAGTTGTGGCGCCGACTCGGGTTGAGCTTCGACTGGTCGTATCAGTACACGACGATCGGCGTTGACGCCCGGATCGCGTCGCAACGGGCCTTTCTGCGCAACCTCGCCCGCGGCGAGGCGTACACGGCAGAGGCCCCATCCCTGTGGGATGTGACCTTCTCGACGGCGGTCGCGCAGGCAGAGCTGGAGGACCGGGAACGGCCGGCTGCGTACTACCGGCTCCGGTTCCGGGGACCCGACGGCGCACCGATCGAGGTCGACACCACCCGCCCCGAACTGCTGCCGGCGTGCGTGGCACTCGTGTGTCACCCCGAGGACGGGCGCTACACCGGTCTCGTGGGCGTGCATGCCCGTACCCCGGTCTTCGGGGCCGACGTGCCCGTGCATGCCCACCCGCTCGCGGACCCGAGCAAGGGTACGGGCATCGCGATGATCTGCACCTTCGGCGACCTCACCGACGTGACCTGGTGGCGTGACCTGCAGCTGGACACGCGAGTCGTGATCGGTCGCGACGGCCGGTTGCTGGCCGAGGCGCCACCGGCCGTGGCCCGTGAGGCCTATCAGGAGTTGGCGGGGCTGACCGTCACCAAGGCCAGGAGTCGCGTGGTCGAGTTGCTGCGCTCCGCTGGCGACCTTGTGGGCGAGCCACGGCCCATCACGCACCCGGTCAAGTTCTATGAGAAGGGGGAACTCCCGCTCGAGATCGTCAGCTCCCGCCAGTGGTACATCCGTAACGGTGGCCGCGACGCGGAGCTTCGCGAGGAGCTGCTGGCGCTCGGCCGCTCGCTGCGATGGGTGCCAACCCACATGCGCCACCGGTACGAGCACTGGGTCGGCGGTCTGACGGGTGATTGGCTCATTAGCCGGCAGCGCTTCTTCGGCGTGCCGTTCCCGGTGTGGTACCCGCTCGATGAACAGGGCGCGCCGGACTATGGGCATCCGATCACGCCGGACGAATCCCGGCTGCCGATGGACCCGTCTTCGGACACTCCGGACGGCTACTCCGAGGCCCAACGCGGCCAGCCGGGTGGCTTCATCGCGGATCCCGACGTGATGGATACCTGGGCCACGTCATCGCTCTCACCTCAGATCATCGGTGGCTGGGAGCGTGACCCGGACCTGTTCGCCCGCGTCTTCCCGATGGACCTCCGGCCGCAGTCGCACGAGATCATCCGGACCTGGCTCTTCGGCTCCGTCGTCCGGTCGCGGGCGGAGCACCGCGGGCTGCCCTGGCACACCGCCAACGTCTCGGGCTGGATCCTCGATCCGGATCGCAAGAAGCTCTCCAAGTCCACCGCGAACGCCGACGTGACGCCGGCCGCGCTCTTGGACAGGTACGGGTCGGACGCGGTCCGCTACTGGGCGGCGAACGGCCGCCCCGGGGTGGACACCGCCATGGATGAAGGCCAGATGAAGGTCGGCCGCCGGCTCGCGACGAAGCTGCTCAACGCCTCGAAGTTCGTGCTGGGGCTCGGCGCGAGTGCCGGCGCAGATGCCGGGGCGGGCGCGGTGACGGAGGCGCTAGACCGGTCGATGCTCGCGCGACTGGCCACTGTGGTCGGTGCGGCCACGGAGGCATTCGAGGAGTACGACTACACGGCCGCGCTCGTGGCGACGGAGTCGTTCTTCTGGGAGTTCTGCGACGACTACATCGAGCTGGTCAAGGAGCGCGCCTACGGCGATGGCCCAGCCGCGTCATCGGCGCGGTCCGCGCTCGCCATCGGGCTCGACGTGCAGCTGCGGCTCTTCGCGCCGTTCCTCCCGTTCGTGACCGAAGAGGTGTGGTCGTGGTGGCGAGCCGGGTCGGTGCACAAGGCCCCATGGCCCCGCGAGTCGGAGCTGCCCGAGGGTGACGCGGAGATCCTCGTTGCCGTGGGAAAGGCCCTGTCCCAGGTCCGACGGGCCAAGTCCGGGCGCAGCCTGTCCATGCGAGCCGAGGTGGCATTGGCAACGGTCAGCGCACCCACGGAAACGTTGGAGAGACTCGCCGCGGGCCAGGCCGACCTGCGTGCGGCCGGGCGGATCGGAAAGCTCGACGTCGCTCCGGCTTCGGGCGACCTGACGGTGGTCTGCGAGTTCTAGCCCGCTCCCCCTTCCCGTCGATCAAGGGCGAAGTCGCGCGAGTTGATCTCCAATCACGCGACTATGCCCTAGATCGACGAGCGGGGGTGGGCACGGGGCTAAAAGTCCCCGCCCCCCAAAGTCCCCGCCGCCGAAGTCCCCGCCGCCGCCGTAGTCACCGCCGCCGCCGTAGTCGGCAGCGCCGTAATCCGCGCCGCCGTCACCACCGTCGCCGCCGTCGCCACCCTCGCCGCCCGCTTCGGCGTCGGCCATACCCTGCTCGTAGCCCTGGTCGTACCCGGCGCCGTCGTTGAAGCCACCCGCGAGGGCATCGAAGAGCAACAGCCCGCCGAAGACTCCGGCGCCCGTCACGAGCGCGGTCTTCCACCACGGTTCGGAGTACCAGCCGGCGGGTACCGGTCGGCCCTGCACGCGACCACCTGGGTAGTAGTACGGCGTATCGCCTGCGGGGCGCGGGGACGCCTTGTAGTGGTGGCCCTGGACGTCGACCTCGCGGTCCTGTGTGATCGCGCCGACGCCCCGCTGGGCGGCGAGCGGAGGCAGTTCTGGGCCGGGGTCGATGCCCATGGCCGTCCGAGCGGCCCGGATGTAGGCCAGCCCTTCCAGTGCCGTCTCTCGGGCGAGTTCGTACTGCTTGGGCGTGGTCGCCCGGTCAAGCTGAGCGCCGGAGGCGTTGTACCGCTCCCCCGCGTCCACCATCGCTTGCTTTACCGCCGCTTCGTCGCCGCTGGGGAGGTTCGCGATCTGGCCGCCGAGGCGGTCGTACCAGCGAAGCGCCTCCTCGCGTGCGTCCGCGAGCTCCCGTTCCTTGCGTCGCTGCCACCACCACATGAGGGTTCAACCTCCACGATTCGTCGGTCGTCACCTTCGACGGTACACACGCGTGTCATTCGGGCGGTCGTTAGCCGTCATGCTCCCCGTTATTGCCCTTCTTCCCCTTGCCGGACCCACCCTTGTCCGACCCACCCTTGCCGGACCCATCCTTGCCGGACCCATCCTTGCCGGACCCATCCTTGCCGGACCCATCCTTGCCGGACCAACCCTCTCCGGACCCAGGCCTGCCGGACCAACCCTCTCCGGACTCATCGTCGCCCTCAGAACCAACCTCGGTACTCGGGTTCGGTCCGGAGACCAGAGCGTCGCGCCGCGTGTCGCCAACGAAGAACGCAGTCGGCAAAGGGTTCTCGGAGCGGTAGGTAGCGGTGAACCTGAGTGTGACGGAGGTGCCGGGCGCGAAGGGGCGGCCCACACCGCCGACCGGCGCCCTCACCTGCCGACCCACCTGCGCCCACGCGTGGACGCTTCGCCGCTCGATGGACTGGTTGCCCGGGAAGGAGAAGCGCAGCGTCGCATCGGGCACGTGGGCCGCACCGGAGTTGGTGACCTTAACGGCGGCGGCGAAGCCACCGCGCCAGGCCCGCTGGACCTGATAGCGCACATCGCATGACGCCGGCGTCGACTCGGCGGTGGGCGGGGTAGGTCCGACAGCCATCGCTGAGATTGGCCCCGACGTGGCTCGCGGGTCGACCCACGCCGTCGCCGCGGCCGCGAGGAGCGCGACGGCGGCGAGACCCATCGCAGCGACCCGAACCCTCGGACGACTAGCCATGGCGCCGAGTACGCCGAGTCGAGCCAGGACTCGACCGAGGGAGCGATCAACCGCGAGCGAGGGTGCGAACGCATGGGAGGAGACGAGTGTGGCGGGCAACGTCGCCGATACGGCGATCGCGGCCGTGGGCATCGCACCATGACGCAGGCCTATAACGCCCACGACGACCGGCGCGTGGACGGATATCCCGGCCGCCTCGGCCAGGGCGTTGGCGACCTCGGCGCTGGAGGGGCGATCCTCGAGAGTCCTTGCCAGGCAACGATGGCAGAGCTCGATGACAGGCTCGGGGACCTCCGGAAGGTCGGGCAGCGGAGTCGGGTCGATGCGGCGGTGTGCAGAGAGCGTCTCGGTCACCGTCGCCGCGTCCCACGGAAGGCCGCCGGACAGCGCCTGATAGAGCAACAGCCCAAGTGCGTACACATCGGCGGCGGGGCTGGCACGCCCGCCGACCAGTCGCTCAGGCGCGACGTACGCGGGTGTGCCTAGCAGCTGCCCGTCGGCCCCCAACTCGCTCTCACCGACCAGAGCCGAGATACCAAAGTCGACCACTTTCGCGCCGGTCGACGTGAGCATGACGTTGCTCGGCTTCACGTCGCGGTGCACGACACCCTGACCGTGCGCCTGGGCCAGGGCGGAGGCCACCTGCGCGCACACGGTGACGGCGTCACGCCACGGCATAGGCACCCCGCCGGCGAGGCATTCGGACATCGGCTGCCCGACGATCAGCTCCATCACCACGAAGGGGGACGGTTCGGCGTCGGTGACCGACGCCTCGCCGTAGTCGAAGATGCTCGCGATATGGGGATGGCTCAGCCTTGCAGCGGCCTGCGCCTCGCGGTGAACCCGCCGCCGCAATTCGGTGTTGGCTACGTGGTCAGGATGGAGGAGTTTGACCGCCACCTGGCGCTGGAGCACGTCGTCGAATCCCCGCCAGACGATGGACATGCCGCCAGCGCCCAACTGCTCCACGAGCCGGTATCGGCCACCAAGGTGTGCCTGAGCAGCCATGGCTCACGAGTACCCCAACCGAACGGAACACACCCCCCGAACGCGAGTTCCCCACCCGATCGGCGGACAGAAATTCCCCGTATGAGCGCTCAGCCGCACAGCCGCGCTAGCCGCGCAGTCGCACAGCCGCGCTACCCGCGCAGTCGCGCAAGTCCCGCGTTAAGGCTGGACGCTTGCGGCGAGAGTGGCAGCCGCCTCGGACCGCTCCGCCGCAGCGACCCGCATGTCGCGCTTGAGCTCCTGCGGCAGCGAGAAGATGAGCTTCTCCTGAGCCGTCGTCACCTCGGCGACCTCGTCGAATCCTCGCGCCGCGAGGTGGTCGAGCACCTGCATGACCAATTCATCCGGGACGCTCGCACCAGAGGTGAGGCCCACGGTCGAGGCGCCGACCAGCCATCCATCGTCGATCTCGTCCGCGTAGTCGACAAGGTACGACGCCCGGGCACCGGCGGTGAGCGCCACCTCGGCCAGCCGGACCGAGTTCGAGGAGTTGCGCGAACCCACGACGATCACCACGTCGCACTGGGGGGCGATCTCCTTGACCACGTGTTGGCGGTTCGATGTGGCGTAGCAGATGTCATCGCTCGGTGGTGACTGCAGCAGCGGCAGGTGCTGCTGGAGCCGGGCCACCGTCTCCATCGTCTCGTCAACGGAGAGCGTGGTTTGGGAGAGCCAGACGACCTTGCTGGGATCGCGGACCGTCACCTTGTCCACGCCGTCGGGGCCATCGACGAGCTGGACATGCGCGGGGGCCTCACCGGCCGTGCCAACGACCTCTTCGTGCCCTTCGTGCCCAATAAGGAGAATGTCGTAATCCTCGGCCGCGAACCGCTTGGCCTCCTGGTGCACCTTCGTCACCAGCGGACACGTCGCATCGATCGCCTTGAGATTGCGTGTGCGGGCCTGCTCGTAGACCTCGGGCGCTACTCCGTGCGCGGAGAAGATCACGATGGATCCCTCCGGGACCTCCTCGTTCTCCTCCACAAAGATCGCGCCCTGTGCCTGCAGCGTGGTCACCACGTGCTTGTTGTGCACGATCTCTTTGCGTACGAAGATCGGCGGGCCGTAGAGCTTGAGCGCCTCTTCGACCGTCTGCACGGCGCGATCAACGCCGGCACAGTAGCCACGCGGCTTGGCCAGCAGCACTCTTTTCCCAGTCACCGGTCCATCGTACGGGCGGCGTGGACCACTCCCGGCGGACGCGTGAGGTGGACCACTCCCAGATCCGACACAATCAGTCGGCAACCCGATGATCGGAGAGCCCATGTCCTACGGGGAGACTCGTCGCGCCGGACTACGTACGGTGGCCGGGCTGGCGGGGCTTTACCTCGCCTTCGCCGCCATGATGGCCTCGCCGTTGACCGGCGCCAGGTCGACCTTCACGATCATCTTCGGTGTCGGCTCGGCCGCCGGTGCGGCCGCCGCGGCCGTACTGGCATTCGGCTGGGTGCGGCTGCGTTGGTTCGAATGGCTGGGCGCCGCTCTGTTCGCGGCTGCCGGCACCGCCGCCGGCCTACTCGAGGAACGAGTCACAGGGTGTTGCCTCTTCCAGTTCGGCCTGCACCGCGGCTTTCCGCTCGCGTGGCGGCATGAATGGATGGACTTCGAGCGGGTGGTGAGTTCGGACGCAGCACGAGCCGCCATGGCCACCCGGCCCGACCTCGTCTTCCGCACCGTAGACCCGTGGTACCTGGTGGCCGATCTGGTGTGGTGGGCCAGCGTCGCGGTCGCTGTCCTCGTCGTGGTGCACCTCCTGGCACGCGCCTGGTTGTCGGCCCGACAGGAGCGCCGCGGTGCCGGCCCGGGCGGGGCTTCCATCACGTCGTCGCAGGACGCATAATCGCAGGTCACACCCAGTGGGAGGCCTAATGGTCAACAGCGGCGGCTCGGGCATCGCCGGAGGCGATCAGCGCGGCAACCGTGACCGGCTCGCGCCTGACCCGAACCGGCACAGCGACGCCCCGATCGGCGGCTTGGCAGCACGCGAGCGCGGCAAGGGACTGATGCGCGGCCTCATTGGCCTCGTGATTCTCGCGGCGGTGGTCTGAGTCGCGATCCTGCTCCTGGCCTGACCGTACGCTGAGCTGCGTGACCGAACCGGATGCCCGTCCAGCGCGCAGCACGGCCGAGGAGCCCTGGCCGGTCCGGGTGGTCAGCCAGAAAATCGGCGGCTGGATCGCGCGACTTGGTTGGGTCTGGGTTGACGGCCAGGTCGCCCAGGTCACGCGACGCCCGGGTACGACCGTGGTGTTCCTGACCCTGCGGGATCCAGCGGCGGACGTCAGCCTGACGGTAACCGCTCACCGCGACGTGCTCGACACGGGTGCGCCCAGTCTGGCCGAGGGAGCGCGGATCGTCGTACACGGCAAGCCTGAGTTCTATGCCGGCCGCGGCACGCTCTCGTTGCGCGCCGACGAGATCCGCCAAGTGGGTCTCGGCGAACTGCTCGCCCGCCTGGAACGGCTCAAGACGTTGTTGGCCGCCGAGGGCCTGTTCGACCCGTCCCGGAAGCGACGACCTCCCTTCCTGCCCGCGAAGATCGGACTCATCACCGGACGGGCGAGCGCCGCCGAGCGCGATGTGCTCACCAACGCGCGACGGCGATGGCCCGCGGTCGAGTTCCGGGTCGTCAACGTCGCCGTACAAGGCCCATCGGCGGTGACCCAAATCGTCGACGCGCTCGCCGTCCTGGAGAGGGACACGGACGTTGACGTGATCATCATGGCCCGGGGCGGCGGAAGCATCGAGGACCTGCTCCCCTTCTCGGACGAAGCCCTCTGCCGCGCCGTTTTCGGCTGCCGGATACCCGTGATCTCCGCTATCGGCCACGAGACCGACACGCCCTTGGTCGACTTCGTCGCCGACGTACGGGCATCGACGCCCACGGACGCGGCCAAGCGTGCCGTACCCGACCTCGCCGACGAGCTGCGTCTGCTCGACGTGGTACGCGCGCGGTTGAATCGGGCGGTGACCAACCGGCTGGAAAGGGAACAGCAGCGACTCGACGCGATCCGTACCCGACCGGTACTAGCCCAACCGACCACCATGCTCGACAGCCGGGCGGAGCAGGTTATCGGGTTGCGCGAACGAGCCGACCGCACCGTACGCCATCGGCTCGATCGAGCGGACACCGAGCTGCACCATACGCTCGCCCGGCTTCGGGCGCTCTCGCCTGCGGCGACCCTGGAGCGGGGGTACGCCATCGTGCAGCGAGCCGCGGACGGCGCGGTACTTCGAGATCCGGCGGACACATCGGTCGGCGACGACCTGAGGGTACGGCTGGCCCGCGGCGAACTGGCCGCTAAGGTTTGCCCATCATGAGCGAGCAAGCCGAGCCGAGCGCCGCGCCGAGGTCATCCGAGCCGCGTAATCCCGAGCCGAGAGATTCCGGGCTGACCTATGAGGAGGCGCGGGCCGAGCTGGCGCGCGTCGTGGACCGGCTCGAATCCGGCGGCGGGACGCTCGAGGAGTCCCTGGCATTGTGGGAGCGCGGCGAGCACCTCGCCGATGTCTGTCAGCGGTGGCTCGACGGCGCCCGCACCCGCCTAGAGGCGGCCCGCAACGCTCGCACCGACCCCCACGCCCGCGCCGACCCCCACGCCTAATCGATCTAGGGCTTAGCGGCGTGAGTCGATCTCCGATCACGTCGCTAGACCCTAGATCGACGGGGCCGTTACTGCAGGAACACGTAGATCAACTCGGGGGCGGCGACGATCTCCGCCGCTGCCGGCTTGGTCACCTCGACCGGAGCGTTGTAGTCGGTGTAGTTCGTGGTCAGATCGGCGGCGGCATAGTCGCCCACCTTCGGCATGTTAATCACGATCTTGATGATGCGACCCTGGCCGTCGAGCGTGGCTACGAAGGGCACGGTCTTCGTCTCGGGGGTGAGCTTCGCGATCTCCGAAGCTTGGATGATGCTCGGGGCTGACTTGGCCAGATCGATGGTCCCCTTGATTTCGGTGTCGCTCACCTTCTCGGCGGAGACGACGCCTTTGATGTAGGACTCGGCCGTCAAGGAGTCGCCGCCCGGGATCAGGCTAGCGGCGAGACCGGAGGTGCCGATCTTCGTCCGGTCAACCGTCATCCACTTGCCGGCGAGGCCGGCCATGCCGGGAATGCTCGCGGTCAGCGGTCCAAGATCCACCTTGACATACAAAGTGTCGGCCGTGACCAGCACGTTCGCCTTGATGACCATGCCGGAAGCCGCGTCGGTGAACGTAATGTTGCGCAGCGCGTTCGCACCGGACGCGTCGCGAGCGCCATCGCCGGTGAGCTGCGTGCCGTACGTAAGCGTGTACTTGAAGCTTTGGCCCTTGGTCTTGGCCGCCGCCTCAGTCAGGACCTCGGTCGCCGGTTTGGCCGCCGCTGACGGGGTGCCGGAGCCCGGCGCCTGAGTGCATGCGGTGGTCGCGAAGGCCAGCGAGGCGAGCACCGTGAGACCGGTGGCCGCCAGACGTCTTCTCATAAAGGGTTCCTCCCGAGGGTTGACGGACGCAGCCGAGCGTAAGCGCAGGATGCAACATCCGGTCAATGCCTCGCGCGCTTAGATACCGTTCCGGAACACGATCAGCTCACGGCAGCGGCGAGGGTCTCCAGTTCGCCCACCGGTGCGCGGCCGATAACGATCAGCGTGCGGTCTGGCCGGGTCCACACGAGCGCCTGCTCGTCTCCCCGAACCTCGTACGAGTTCCACACCTGGCCAGCGACGGTGACCGTACCGGTTGGCCGCGTCCGGTCACCCAGTTCGCGGATGAGCAGGCCCTCAACGGCCTCGTTCGACTCGATCAGCTGCACGGCGCCACCGTCCGGCGTGAGGTAGCCCAACCGCAGTGACGCGCCGCCGGCCTCGCGCTTGAACACCGCGCTCACCGGGCGCCAAGCGTCGGTCAGCCCCGTCGGCGCAGCCACCGGGAACACCGCCGCGGCCTGGGCCTGCACGATCGCCGGCGACGGGTCGACCACCACGATGTCCTCGCCACCACGCAGGCGAAACAGCGCGACGAACACTGCCACGGGAAGGAGCAGGACGACCAGTGAGATCGTTATGTCCCGGGCGGTCCGTTCGGACCGGCGCGGGGCTGGCGACTGGCCCTGGGCGGGCGACTGGCCCTGGGCGGGCGGTTGGCCCTGGGCGGGCGACTGGCCCTGGGCGGGCGGTACGGGCGATGGGGCGTTCTGCACGTACCCATCCTCACTGACCCGCTGGTTGCATCCCACCCCGCCCCGCAGGCATGCCCCGTCGAGCAGGTTCTCGCCCGGTCTGCCAGGATTTCGACAGGCGACGAACACTGTGCGAGGAGGAGGACGATGTCCCAGCCCCACTCCCATGACCCGTCAAAGCGCACCGAGGATCTTGACCGCAACCTGGCCCTGGAGCTCGTCCGCGTGACGGAGGCCGCCGCGATGGCAGCGGGCCGGTGGGTCGGCCGCGGCGACAAGGAGGGGGGCGACGGTGCGGCGGTCGATGCGATGCGACAGCTGATCAACTCGCTACCCATTAGTGGCGTCGTGGTCATCGGCGAGGGCGAGAAGGACAACGCGCCGATGCTGTTCAACGGAGAGCATGTCGGAGATTGGAAAGGCGGCCCCGAGGTCGATGTTGCGGTCGACCCGATTGATGGCACCACGCTGATGAGCAAGGGCATGCCCAACGCCATCGCAGTGCTGGCGGTGGCCGAACGGGGGGCGATGTTCGACCCGTCGGCCGTGTTCTATATGGAGAAGCTCGCGGTGGGTCCGGACTGCGCCGACGTCATCGAACTCGACGCCGGAATCTCTGAGAACCTACGGCGCATCGCCAAGGTCAAACACTCGAGCGTGTCCGAGCTGACCGTCTGCATTCTCGACCGGCCGCGGCACGCGGAGCTCGTGCGTGAGGTCCGGCAGACTGGTGCCCGCATCCGGTTCATCAGCGACGGCGACATCGCGGGCGCCATCAGCGCCGCCCGCGAGCAGTCCGATGTGGACGTTCTCGTGGGCATAGGTGGCACCCCGGAAGGCATCGTCGCGGCGTGCGCGCTCACCTGCATCGGCGGGGCCATCCAGGCCAAACTCTGGCCGCGGGACGAGGCAGAGCGGGAGAAGGCCATCGCCGCCGGGCACGACCTCAACCGGGTGCTCTGCACTAACGACCTCGTACGAGGTGAGAACGTGTTCTTCGCCGCAACCGGCGTTACCTCGGGTGACCTGCTGCGCGGGGTTCGCTACCGCGGCGGCGGCGCCTACACACAGTCCATCGTCATGCGCTCCAAGAGTGGAACGATCCGAGTCATCGACTCGTTCCACCGCCTGGAGAAGCTGCGCCGGTACTCGGTCGTGGATTTCGACGGCGGCATGCCCGACTGATCTCGCCGATCTCTCTCGCCGATCTCTCTCGGCGATCATGACCTGCAGGTCATGATCGGCACCATTTCACGACGGTCAGCTCATGATCGACGGGGGCAGGCGGGCGCCACGGTCAGAGCATCGTGCGGAGTGCGTCGTCGAGGTCGGTCGGCTCGAGACCGAAAGTCTTCTGGGCGGCGGATGAGTCGAGCACGAACGGCCGGTCGAACTGGTAGCGCATCTCGATGAACTCTTTTGCCGCCGGATTCACCAGACCGCCGACCCGCAACAGGGCACTGGACATGGTCCGCAGTCTGGGTTCGGGCGCGCCGGCCAGCCTGGCATAGCGAGTCGCGGCCTCCCGCAGCGTAGTCGCCGGGTTGGTGGGGACGTGCCAGGCTCGACCCCACGACCGCTCGTCGGCGCCGAGCGCCACGAGCGTGCGGGCGGCATCTCCCGTGTAGGTCAAGCTATGCGGGACATCAAAGTTGACCGGCGCGAGCGCACGCTTTCCGGCCCGGACTGCCGGAAGGACCATCTCGCTGAAAATGGACCTCCCGCCGGCACCGACGAAGTCGCTCGCGCGGGCCTCGGTGGCGCGGATCCGGCCGGCCTGGTGGGCTTCGAGCAGGTCGCGCCACATCTGAGCGCGGATGCGGCCCTTTACGGTCGTGGCGGCGAGCGGCAGGTCTTCGGTCATCGGCTCGTCCACTGGCCCATACCCATAGAGATTGCTCATCGTGACGAGTACGGCTCCGGATCGCTCCGCCGCGATGCGGATCGCCTTCGCCAGCGGCGGCCATTCCGTCGGCCAGCGGTGGTACGGCGGGTTGGCGCAGTTGTACAGGGCCGCCGCACGAGCGACGAGGTCGGTCAGCCGGTGGGCGTCGCTGGCGTCAGCCGAGACACGCTCGATCGACGGGTGGTCGGGACCAGCGCCGCTGCGGGTCACAATCCGTACGCGGTGGCCCTCGTCGCCGAGCCGGCGGGCCGTGGCGGAGCCGATCGGGCCAGCCCCGATGATGACGTGTAGAGCCATGAGATCCTCCTCTGAGAGCAGTGCTCTCTGTTCGGGACAATAGTCGCGCAAACATGTGCTCCGTGTCAAGAGCAGTGCTCTCGTTTGTGTGCGATACTTCCGGTCATGCAGGAGATGAGCAGCTCACGCCCGCCAGCCGCTTCCCTGCGAGCGAGGGTCCGGGCCGGGATGACGGACGAAATCAAGCAGATCGCCCGGCGCCAACTGGCCGAACACGGCGCGCCGAACCTCTCACTGCGAGCCGTCGCCCGCGAGCTTGGCATGGTGTCCTCGGCGATTTATCGCTACTTCCCCAGCCGCGACGAGCTCCTCACGGCACTGATCATCGACGCGTACGACACGCTTGGTGAGGCGGTTGAGAAAGCCGAGACGGCGGTGGACCGGGCCGATCTCGTCGGGCGCCACCGCGCCGTATGCCACGCCGTACGGGATTGGGCGCTGGCGAGCCCGCACGAGTATGCCCTGATCTACGGCAGCCCGGTGCCGGGCTACGTGGCGCCGCAGGACACCGTGGGTCCGGCCAGCCGGGTGGTCATCGCGCTCGTCGGCATCCTCGCCGATGGGGTCGCCGCCGGCGTACTGCGCCACAAGCCGGGAGACTGGCTCGAACCCGAAGTCAACGACGCGATGACCCGCTTCGTGCAGATGGCCTGCCCCGATGTCCCGCCGACCCTGATGGCCCGGGGGATGATCAGCTGGACGCTGCTGTTCGGCGCGGTGAGTTTCGAGATCTTCGGGCGCCTGGACACCCTAATTGATGACCGTCGGGCTTGGTTCGATCACCAGGTTCGTTCGATGGCGCGACTTGTCGGACTGCGGCCCTAAGCTCGCCGAATGGCGACGGCGCTCACGAACATATCCATCAGACCCGTAACGCCCGACAGACTTGATGACCTGGCTGCCCTCTTCGGCTCCAGCAAGACGACGATGGGCTGTCACTGCATGTGGTTCCTGGTGCCCGCCAAGGAGTGCGAGGCTGGGTGGAGCGGCGGCAACCGCCGGGCATTCGAGGCCCTCACGGGGGTCAGCAGCGAACCGCTCGGCCTGCTCGCCTACCGGGGGCAGGAGGCGGTCGGCTGGTGCTCGGCTGGGCCGCGGACGCGTTACGCTCGAGCGCTTCGGTCGCCGATCCTCAAGGGACGAGACGAGGTCGAGGACTCGAAGGTATGGCTGGTGCCGTGCTTCTACGTACGCCGCGACGCTCGAAAAGGCGGCGTCACCCGAGCGCTGCTGGACGGCGCGGCAGCGCTGGCTCGGAGGCACGGCGCGCCCGCGATCGAGGGGTTCCCTCTCGCCGGTGACCGGCGGCACTCCACTGGTGAGGCCTTCGTGGGCGTGGAGCCTCTATTCGCGTCCTGTGGCTTCGTAGCCGTGGCTCGGCCGTCGGAGAGCCGCGTCATAATGCGCCGCGACCTTCGCCGCCCCAAGTCCACCCCAAGATCGCCGTGATCATGACCTCACCGTCGCGGAATCGCGTCGATCATGACCTCCAGGTCATG
This sequence comes from Micromonosporaceae bacterium, assembly GCA_020027875.1. GTDB lineage: Bacteria > Actinomycetota > Actinomycetes > Mycobacteriales > Micromonosporaceae > JAXIPB01. The sequence goes on from JAHRHA010000002.1 coordinate 64,371, forward strand.
ATCGACCGGATCTTGCGGGGTGGGGGAGAGTCAGCCCGCATCGGAGGAGTGGCCGGGGAAGAGGTGGGCCGCTGGATCAATCGCGACAGCCGCGTTGTTCACGGCGGTCGCCGCTTCACCGAATCCCGTGGCGATCAGCCGGACCTTGCCGGGGTACTCGGAGATATCGCCCGCGGCGAAGACTCGCGGCAGGTTGGTGGCCGTGGTTGAGTCGACCTTGATGTGCCGCTTGTCCAGCTCGAGCCCCCAGTCTGCGAGCGGGCCGAGGTCGGCGGTGAAGCCGAGGGCCGCAACGACCGTGTCCGCGGGCAGGATGCGGGCCCCGCCCGCCCTCGCCGTCACCTCGCACCCGGTGACTCTGCCATCGCCCAGGATCTGGGTCACCTCGGCATTCACGATGATCTCGACCGGCAGCTCATGCACCCGGGCCACCGTAGAGGCGTGCGCGCGGAACTTGTCGCGTCGGTGGACCAGCGTCACTGACTTGGCCAGCGGCGCAAGCGCGAGCGCCCAGTCGAACGCCGAGTCGCCTCCGCCGACGATAACGACGTTGTGGCCGGCGAGGTCTTGCAGCCGCCGGACAAAGAACACGACGCCGTCGCCGGTGAACGCGTCGGCGGCGGGCAACGGCCGCGATGTGAAGCTGCCCATCCCGCCCGTGATCAGGATGGCACCGCAATGCAGCACCGACCCGTCGGAGAGGCTCAGGCAGGGCCGGCCATCTTCCAGATAGCTGAGCTTCTCGGCCTGTACTCCCAGCAGGTAGGTCGGGTTGAAGGTGCCGGCCTGTTCGACCAGGTTCGCGACCAGGTCGCGGCCCTTGATGGTCGGGAATCCCGCCACGTCGAATATTGCCTTCTCCGGGTACATCGCGGTGATCTGGCCACCGGGCTCCGGCAGCGCATCGATGACCGCGGTCGATAGGCCGCGGAAACCCGCATAGTAAGCGGCGAAGAGGCCGGTGGGTCCGGCTCCCACGATCGCGACGTCAACCTCGAGCATCAACGCTCCTATTCCAGGCGGTTCCGACGGGTCCGACCAGCCGCTGCCTCTTTATCCTGCCCAGAGCGACGGTACGGTCGGCGGCGCGCGACCGGCAAGCACCGTCCCGCGATCACGGAGTCGGGTCTGCCGTGCCGTAGGCCTGCGGCGCCGGCGACGCCTCGACGGCGGTCGGCTCCCGGCGGTGCCGGAACAAGATGGCTGCGGCGAGGCCACCCACGAACCCGAAGAGATGCCCCTGCCAGGAGACGCGCTGGTCGCTCGGTAACAGCGCGACCAGCTGCCATCCATAGAGCAGCCCGACAATAAGCGCGACGGCGAAGTTCCACAGGCTCCGCTCCACGATGCCCCGCATCAGTAAGAAGCCGAGCCACCCGAAGATGATCCCGCTGGCGCCGATCACCAGGTAGTTCGTTGGCGTCAGGAGCCAGACGCCCAGCCCGCTGAACACCGCGATCACCAGCGTCGCGAGCAGGAATCGCCGCGTGCCCGAGGCAAGGACGAACGTACCCAACAGGATCAGCGGTGCGCTGTTGGCCAACAGGTGCGCAAACCCGTCGTGCACGAGCGGGGCGAGCAGGATCCCGTCGATTCCGGAGATCGCCCGCGGCCGGATGCCGGCCACGGCGTCGAGCCGGCCGTCGAGCCTCTGGTCGATGAACTCGATGAAGGCAAGTACGGGCACGACGGCACACATGGCGACGAAGGCCCGACCCAGCGCCGCGTAGAACGCCTGCGTGCCGAACCGCCCCGCGTCATCGGTTCCGAAGGGAGACTCTGTCGCCACCGTCCCACCACCGTTCCCGTTCGCTAACCCCGTCGATCAAGTACTTATGGTCGTGTTCTGATCTCCAAACCACGACCATAAGTCCTTGATCGCGGGGGCTTCCAGTGGGGTGGGGCCGGCCGGTGGGCTGAAAGTCAGTACCAGTTGTGGGTCTGGAAGAAGGACCAGGCGCCGCAGGGGGTCTTATACCGGTTCTCGATGTAGTTCAAACCCCATTTGATCTGCGGCACCGGGTTGGTCTCCCAATCCGCGCCGTACGCGGCCATCTTGCTCCCCGGCAGCGCCTGCGGAATGCCATACGCGCCGGAGGACTTGTTCTCCGACTTGTGGTTCCAGCCGCTCTCCTTGGTCCATAGCTTCTCCAGGCAGGGCATCTCCTCAAGGCCGAAGCCGGCGCTCAGCAGCAGGGCGCAGCCGAGGGCCCGGTTGCCCGTGTACTCCTTACAGGAGGTTGGTACGGGGTAGCTGGTGCGCGGCTGCGACCGGCTGGCGGCCTCATCGCGCTCGGCCACCTCGTTCGCCTTCTCGGCCCGGGCCGCTGCCTCCACCGCGGCCGCGGCCGCCTTCGCCTGTGCCAGGGCGACCGCCTTGTCCTGCACCGAATCGGCCGTGGCCGACGTCGGCGCGCCGCTCGCGTCGAGCGAACGTGGAACTCCGTCGGTTCGGTTCAGACCCAGATAGACGCCGCTGATGGCGCCGACAACGAGGACGAAGACGCCGATGGCACGAAACGTCCGCACCGGACGGCGGTGACGAACCGGTTCTAGCACGACCGCCTGGTCCGGACGGCTGCCCTGGCCCGGACGGCTGCGCTGGACCGGACGGCTGCGCTGGTCCGGAATGCCGCGCTGGTCCGGAAGGGTGGGCTGGACCGGACGGCTGCGCTGTGGGCGACCCACCAGGCTTTCCCTTCGCCGGGGATGTGGACGTGGCTCGCCTCGATTACGGTCGGTGACCGCGATCTCGCGCTTGCCGCGAGCGTGCCGCCCGCGAACTGCCCGCCGGTTCCGTCTGCCTGCTCGCAGATATCCAGCCACGTGGCGCCAACGCTCGAAGCCCACCCTTGTCTAACGAGGTGGGTCTAGGCGAAGTCGACACGGCGGGCTGTGACGCATTCCACAGCGCAAATATGGGCATAAGTGATCGAAGCGGCTCTACGCTGGCAGGTCCTCCAGCAGGTCGGTGACCATTGCGGCGATCGGCGACCGCTCCGAGCGGGTCAGCGTCACGTGGGCGAAGAGTGGATGTCCCTTGAGCGCCTCGATCACGGCTGCGACGCCGTCGTGCCGACCGACCCGAAGGTTGTCACGCTGGGCGACGTCGTGCGTGAGGACCACCCGTGAACCTTGGCCTATCCGGGACAGCACCGTCAGCAGGACGCCACGCTCCAGCGACTGAGCCTCATCTACGATGACGAACGCGTCGTGCAGACTCCGCCCTCGGATGTGGGTCAGCGGGAGCACCTCGAGCATGCCGCGCGCCGCGACCTCCTCGATCACGTTCTCGTGCACGACCGAGCCCAACGTGTCAAAGACCGCCTCGGCCCACGGCGACATCTTCTCCGCCTCGCTGCCCGGCAGATAGCCCAACTCCTGGCCACCAACGGCGTAGAGCGGACGGAATACCAGTACCTTGCGGTGTTTGCGCCGTTCCATCACGGCTTCGAGGCCGGCGCAGAGTGCCAGTGCGGACTTCCCGGTGCCGGCGCGGCCGCCGAGGGAAACGATCCCGATCGAGTCGTCGAGCAGCATGTCGAGCGCGATGCGCTGCTCTGCGGAGCGGCCGCGCAGCCCGAACGCCTCGCGATCACCTCGGACGAGTCGGACGCTCTTGTCGGGGTGGAGTCGGCCGAGCGCCGAGCCGTTCGACGAGTGCAACACGAGACCCGTGTGACAGGGAAGATCGGCCGCACCGGTCTGCTCCAGCGCCTCACCCGCGTAGAGCCGTTTCACCTCAGTGTCGCTAAGGTCCAGCTCGGCCATTCCGCTCCAGGTCGGGTCGCTCGCCTGGCCGTGCCGATACTCGTCCGCGACCAGACCGACTGCGGCCGCCTTGACCCGCAGCGGCATGTCCTTAGTCACCAGCGTGACGTCGCGCCCCTCGGCGGCGAGGCCGAGGGCCACGGCGAGAATTCGCGCATCGTTGGTGTCCGTACGAAAGCCCACCGGGAGCACGGTGGGGTCGGCGTGGTTTAGCTCCACCCTCGCCGTTCCGCCCTCGTCGTTTACCGCCAACGGCAGATCGAGCCGGCCGAGGGAGACCCGCAGCTCATCCAGGATCCGCAGCGCCTGGCGAGCGAAGACACCAATCTCGGGATGGTGCCGCTTGCCCTCCAGTTCGGAGATGACCACCAGCGGCACGATGACGTCGTGCTCCGCGAAACGAAGAATCGCCCGCGGGTCGGCCAGGAGCACCGAGGTGTCCAGCACGTAGGTCCTGCGGGCGATCGTGGTCGTAACGGTGGGCGCGTTCTGCGCCTTCGGTGGCTCTGGTACTGCGGTGGCGGCTCGGCTGGAACGGGATCGGGATCGGGGGGTGGCGGGGGGGCGCTTCTTTGTCACAGGGCTGCTCCGGCGGGCGCGCACCTCTGCGTCCGCGGTTCGCAAAATCCGACGCCCGGTACGGGGATGGGTGCCGGCCCCGTGCTTGATCGGGCCTCGTGTGGCGAGGAAGCCCCCGGCCACACGCAGACGCTAACCGCAAACTGCCTGCTAGGGCCAGATGCGACCCGCAGGCGTGTCGTAACTGCGACGCACGGCGTGGCGTGTTGACTTGGCGCCCTTACAGGTCCCCCGCAGCGTCTACCAGGGCCCAGTCGGAGCGGGAGTGCCGGCCAGCCGCCTGCTCGTCGGACAGATCTCCGTCCGCGTCACCGTCGTCATCCGGATCGATGGCGGTACTCGTGTACGTGGTGCCACCCGGCTTGGTTGGCGGGTATGCCTCGGGCCGCATCGCCGGAGGCGTCGTGAGCACCGATGCGACCGCGGCCTGCAGCTCGCGGCGGCGGCGGTTCCAGCTGGCCCGGTCACCATCGAAGTAGCCCTGCCGGTAGCCGTACCGGTAGCCCAGCCGATAGCTGAGCTGACCATGCATGCGTCCGGCGGCGTACCCGGATGTGGCCAGCAGGAGTATGAGAATCAAGGCGACGATCTCGTTCACGTGCGCCTCCTCAGATTGGGGTGTCACGCCAAGGTGACAACGAGGAAGCTCCGCCAGCCGTCACGGGCACATGACACAATGACCGCGGGGCAAGCCGCGGTAGATCACACAGCGCCTAGCCCTAGCGCGGAGTCAGGCGCCGTAGCGGCGCTGCCGGTTGGCGTAGCTGCGCAGCGCCCGCAGGAAGTCCACTCTGCGGAAGTCGGGCCAGTTCGCGTCGCAGAAGTAGAACTCCGAGTGGGCGCTCTGCCAGAGCAGAAAATCGGAGAGTCGCTGTTCACCACTCGTACGAATGACCAAATCGGGGTCCGGCAACCCCTTGGTGTACAGGTGCTCGGCGATGTGCTCCACGTCGAGAATCTCGGCGAGCTCCTCGATCGTGCCCCCGCTTCGGGCATGCTCGTGAAGGAGTGAACGCACCGCATCGGCGATCTCCTGGCGGCCGCCGTAGCCGACGGCCATGTTGACCTGTGCCCCGCCCGTACGGTCCCGCGTGCGCTCGCCGGCCGCCTTGAGCGCCACCGCGTGATGTGCCGGCAGGAGATCCAACGCGCCGACCATGCGAAGCCGCCACGGGTTGCCCTCCTCGGCCAGCTCGCTCGCCAGGTCCTCGATGATCTGCAGCAAGGGATCAAGTTCGCGGGCCGGCCGGCGCAGGTTTGCGGTAGCGAGCAGGTAGAGCGTGACATGCCCGACGCCGGCCTGGTCGCACCAGGCGAGTAGATGCTTGATCTTCGCGGCACCCACGCGGTGGCCGTCGTTGGGATCGACGTAACCCATCTCGCGTGCCCACCGGCGGTTGCCATCACACATGACGCCGACGTGTTTGGGCGTTGGCTTACCCGCCAGCGAGGCCCTCAGCCGGCGCTCGTACACCGAGTAGACAAGGTCGCGAACTGTCACCCTCCGCAGCCTAGCGATCCTGAAGCCCTCGGGAAGTGTCGGCTGGCGGTCACCGCCGATGTCGACCATGGGCGTAGTCGCGTGATTTGGTGATCCACTCACGCGACTACGGCCTGGATCTACGAAACGGGGGTTAGTCGGCAACGCCCAGGCGGGCCTTCAACGCGTCCAGTTCAGCCCAGAGCACGCCCGGTAGCTTCTCGCCGAACTTCGCGAACCACTCGGTGACCTGAGGGATCTCCGCCCGCCACTCGTCCACGTCCACGCGAAGCGCCGCCTCAACGTCCTCCGGTGACAGGTCCAGCCCGGCGGTGTCCAGCGCGTCCGGCGTCGGCACGTGGCCGACCGGCGTCTCGATGGCGGCCGCGCTACCCTCCAGCCTCTGCACGATCCACTTCAGCACGCGGGAGTTCTCGCCGAAGCCGGGCCACAGGAACCGGCCGTCCTCGCCGCGACGGAACCAGTTCACGTAGAAGATCTTCGGCAGGAGCGCGGCGTCGCCGGCCCCCTTCCCCATCTCGATCCAGTGCCGGAAGTAGTCGCCAGCGTGGTAGCCGATGAACGGCAGCATCGCCATCGGGTCACGGCGGACCACACCCACCTGGCCGACCGCGGCCGCGGTGGTCTCCGACGAGAGCGTCGCTCCCATGTAGACACCGTGCACCCAGTCGCGGGCCTCGGTGACGAGCGGAATCGTCGACTTGCGTCGCCCGCCGAAGAGGATCGCAGAGATCGGCACGCCGGCCGGATCGTCGTATTCGGGTGCGAGGATTGGGCACTGCGTGATCGGTGTGCAGAACCGCGAGTTCGGGTGACTCGACAGCTCGCCCGACTCGGGTGTCCAGTCGTTGCCGTGCCAGTCGATGAGATGGGCCGGCGGCTTACCCATGCCCTCCCACCAGACGTCCTTGTCGTCGGTACGGGCGACATTCGTGAAGATTGAATTACCCCGGGCGAGCGTCCGCATGGCGTTGGGGTTGGTCTTCCAGTCGGTGCCCGGTGCCACCCCGAAGAGCCCGTACTCGGGATTGACGGCGTAAAGGCGGCCGTCTGGCCCGAAGCGCATCCACGCGATGTCGTCGCCGAGCGTCTCCACCTTCCAGCCGCGGATGGTCGGCTCGAGCATGGCGAGGTTGGTCTTGCCGCAGGCGGATGGGAAGGCCGCGGCGATGTAATGCACCTTCTGCTCGGGCGACGTGAGCTTGAGGATCAGCATGTGCTCGGCCAGCCAACCCTCGTCGCGCGCCATGACGCTGGCGATGCGCAGCGAGTAGCACTTCTTGCCCAGCAGAGAGTTCCCGCCGTAGCCCGAGCCGAAGGACCAGATCTCCCTGGTCTCCGGGAAGTGGGAGATGTACTTGGTCTCGTTGCACGGCCAGGCGACGTCGGCCTGGCCGGGCTCCAGCGGCGCGCCGAGCGAGTGCAGCGCGGGGACGAATTCGGCCTCGTCGCCCATCGCCTCGAGCACCGCCGAACCCATCCTCGTCATGATGCGCATCGACGCCACCACGTACGGGCTGTCAGTGATCTCGACGCCGAACATCGGTTTCTCCGCGTGGAGCGGCCCCATGCAGAACGGGATGACGTACAGCGTCCGGCCGCGCATGCTGCCGCGGTAGAGCTCGGTCATCCGCGACTTCATCTCGCCGGGGTCCATCCAGTTGTTGGTCGGACCAGCGTCGGCGGAATCAACGGAGCAGATGAAGGTGCGCTCCTCGACGCGTGCCACATCGGACGGGTCCGTGCGGGCCCAGAAGGAGTTTGGCTTCCGCTCCGGGTCGAGTGGGACGAGCGTGCCGGTAGCGACCATCTCCGCGGCGAGGCGTTCGCCCTCGGCGGGCGATCCGTCACACCATATGATCCGCTCCGGGTTGGTCAGCTCGGCGACGTCGCGGACCCAGTCGAGTAGCCGGGCGTGCCGAGTCGGAGCGGCATCCACGAAGTCGGAGGCAAGGGCTGTCATGAGTTACTCCTCGCGGTCGACGCTGACCATTGCGGTTCTGGCGCCGCGCCTGACGACGCGACGCGGCGCGACGACCGGGGCCGCAATCGCTGCGGCTCAGGAACCGTCGGATGGGGGTCAGCCTAAACCGACGTTGAGGTCCGGGCATCCGCGTCGCTTGTGAACCTCTACACAACACGGTGGATCTCGCTCTGGCGAGCGATTGCAACGGTGCGTGACGGCCAGGTTTCGTGCACCTTTGCGCATGGGAGCGCTCCCCACCTCTCCCCCACTTCCGTCGATCATGACCTGGAGGTCATGATCGACGCCTTTTCGCGACGGTCAGCTCATGATCGACGCTGGTCTTTGCTGCCCAGGCCGAGCCGGGATGACAATGGCGGGCCGTCCCAGGCAGATCGGAAGGTACGCTCCTGGCTGTGTCGAACCCGGTCACGTCGCCACTGGACCTCGCGAAGCGTCCGGTTGCGATGGTTCGCGCCCTCTACGAGCGGTTCGCCCATCTCTTTCACGAGCTTGGCAAGTTCGGCATCGTGGGCGGGATCTGCTACGTCATCGACGTGGCGGTATTCAACGTATGCCTGGTGGTCTTTGGCATGGCGTGGTTCCCGTCGCTCGTCGTCTCCACGGTAGTGGCCACGACGCTGGCATTCCTGGGCAACAGGTTCTGGACCTGGCGTGACCGCGAGCGAACCGCGTTGCATCGCGCGTACGGGCTCTACTTCGGCTTCAACCTGGTCGGGCTGCTGATCATGACCTGCGTGCTATTGCTCAGCCATGATGTGCTGGGCAGCACGTGGCCGATATTCCAAACCACGCTCGCGGACAACATCGCGGGCAAGGTGGTGGGGGTCGGTCTCGCGTCCATGTTCCGGTTCTGGGCCTACCGTCGCTTTGTGTTCCGCCCAACCGAGTCGCGCGCTTGATAAGGCCGGTCGGAGCAACCCAGATAGGTGACAAACCCGGCTCCTACCCCACCTCGGCCCGCGCACGTAGCGGGAACCGCGTAAGGTAGCCCGGTGCGCCCTGACTGGCTTTCGATCTCGCGGTGGCGCGGGCTCATCCACGAGCTCGCGAAGTTCGGCACCATCGGTGTTATCAACCTGGTCATCAACTTCGCCGTCTTCAACCTGCTCATCCTCACCGTGCTCGCCGACGGTCAGCTCAAGGCGAAGGCCGCGGCCACAGTGGTCGCGACAACGTGCGCATATTTCATGAACCGCCATTGGACCTACCGGGACCGACCCAAGTCGACCCTCCGTCGCGAGTACTCCCTGTTCTTCTTCTTCAACCTCGTCGGCCTGGTGATCGAGGTCGCTGTCGTGGGCCTGGCCAAGTACGGCTTCAGCATCACCCACCTGTTGGCACTCAACGTCTTCACCGCGGTCGGCATTGGCCTCGGCACGATCTTCCGTTTCTGGGCCTACCGGACACACGTCTTCAAGCTTGAGCCCGTGACGCAGCCCATCGTGGCGCAGCATGTCGCCGAGCCGGCCGCCACCATCGCCCAGCCGGCCGCCACCGCCACCGTCGCCGCCGCCGACATCGCTCTGGCGCTCATGGTCACGTCACGCGACGACGGCGACTCGGACCTCAACGACGAGCTCACCGAGATCGAGCTGGAGGGCATCGTCGCCTCGGCCGAGCAGCCGGCACGTACGACCTCCTGACCGCCCCCTTTTCACTCGGGCCGCTACCGTCAATCAATCCCCGCCTCGCCTGGTGGCGAAGCGGCGATGTGACGGCACCCAGCTACCGCTGCCGTACCTACTCCTTCTCGCTGCCGGACGCCTCGTGTAGGGCCGAACGCAGGTCGCGGTCGTCCACGGTTCGACGCTCGTGATCTGCCTCGACCAGTTCGTACACGACCTTCTGCACCTGGACCACCTTCGGGATGTCGTTGAGCACCGACTGCCCGCGCTCGCCCGCCGACTCGACCGTGAGCTTGCCGCAGCCGAGAATCCGATCCAGCAGGTTCTGGTTCGATGAGACGTCGTTGACCCGCGCCAGCGGAATGTCACGCTGCTGCCGGTTGAACACACCCTCGCGCAGCAGTACTCGCTCGTTGGTGAAGACGAAATGTGTACTCCGCCAGACCACGAACGGCCAAGCCGCGAGCCACAGGAACAGAATCAGCGCCACCGCGCCGATCGCGACAAGGGCGACGTTCCCCCCCATCCCGGTCGGCAGCATGATTGCACCGGCGGTGACCCCAGCGGCGCCCACCAGGGTCCAGAACACGGGCGCGATCATCGCCGCCCAGTGTGGATGGAGATGCAGCACCACGTGTTCGTCCGCGGTTAGCGAATCATCGGGGAATCCCACACGAACCTCCTTGTCACCGTCCTCGCTATCGGCGCCGACCTTAGTGGGTTTGCGCTAGGTTCGCCTCCACTGAACCGGTCGTTTCGCCCGCATCGACCATAATCAGCCGCTGCGGCGAGGTCACCGCACGTGCTGGACATCACCGGCGGCGAGCGCCCGCGACCCCTCGGCGGCAGCGACCAGCAGCCTCCCGTCCGCGTCCACATCGGAGGCCAACCCACTGACGACCTCGCCGCCGGGCAGCGAGACGGCCACGTTCTGGCCAACGGTGACGCAGTGCGAGCGGTACGCCTCCCGTAGACCGCTAACGTCGGGGTCGCCGCCGGCTCCACACCACCGGGCGTACCAGCCCGCCAGCGCACGCAGCAGCCCACGCAGCAACGGGTCGCGGTCGGTGCAGACCGCGCCCACGATCGCTAGCGATGTCGCGGGGAACGCGCTCGGATCGACGAGATCTGGCAACTCGTCGGCATGCTGGTTCACGTTAAGACCAATCCCGAGTACGACGGCAGGGTGCTCCCCGCCGTTGACCGCCTCGGCCAGGACGCCGGCGCACTTCCCGTACCCAGCAATGCCGTGCGCAGCGGCCCCGCCCTCCGCGGCCCCCTCCTCCGCGGCCTCGCCGTCCGACTCGGCGGCCGAACGCACGAGTAGGTCGTTGGGCCACTTGAGGGCGGCATCGACTACGCCGATTCGGCCGACGGACTCGACAAGCGCCACGCCCGCAAGCAACGGCAGCCAACCCAACCGGGCCGCAGGGACGGTTGGTACGGGTCGCAGCAGCACGCTGAGCGTGAGGCCGGCCCGGGCCGGCGTGTGCCAGCGGCGCTCGAGGCGACCACGCCCCGCGATCTGGCTCTCCGCGATGACCACGAGCCCTTCCGGCGTGCGCGCCCGAGCCGCCGCGGCGACGTCGGCATTGGTCGAGTCGGTCTCCGCCACCACCCGCAGGTCGGTCCAGAGCCCGTCCGGCACGATGAGCGCCCGGCGCAACGCGGGTTCGTGCAGCGGAGGGCGGGTCAGGTCCGTATACGGCGAGCCGTGCATGAGCACCATGCTGCCGCCAGCGGCAACGGGCGAGGCAAGCGGGGCGGGTCAGCGGGGCGGGTCAGCGAGTCGGGTCAGCGGGGCGGGCGGCCAGCGTGGTTCCAGTCGACGGTGATGAGCGGCAGCGTCGGACCCTGCAGCGCGGCGACGGGCGGCGGCGGGGTGAGCTGAGCGAGGGTGACCGTCTCGGCGAGCAGCGCGCTACGTCGGATGTCGGTCGGGCGTGGGGTTCCGGCGCCGGGGGCGCGGTCCATGCGCGGCTCCAGCCGGCGGTACGGGGCAGACTCGGCAAGGCGCGCGCTGCGACGGGCGCGGCCAGTCCGGCGGCGGGCGCGGCGGGCGCCGGTGATCGCGCTAGTCAGTAATACGAGCCCGCCGACAATCAGGCCCACGCCGAGGAGCGCTATCCAGTTCAGGAAGTCGCCCACACCCTGGTAACGACCACAATCGGTCACCCGATACGCGGATCTTGCTCACTCCGGGGGTGCGGGCGACGGAGCCGGCCTGAACGGTCGCTAACATCGCGAGCGTGACCGCCACCGACCTGGAGCGTGGCTCAGCCGCTTCGGCGCCTGACATCCACACGACCGCGGGCAAGATCGCCGACCTCGAGCACCGGACCGACGAAGCCGTCCACGCCGGCTCGGCACGCGCCGTCGAGAAGCAGCACGCGCGGGGCAAGAAGACCGCGCGCGAACGCATCGACATGCTGCTCGACCCGGGCTCCTTTGTGGAGCTCGATGAGTTAGCCCGGCATCGTTCGATGAACTTCGGTCAGGAGGAGAACCGCCCGTACGGCGACGGAGTCGTCACCGGCTACGGCACCGTCGACGGTCGCCAGATCTGCGTCTTCGCCCAGGACTTCACCGTCTTTGGCGGCTCCCTCGGCGAGGTCTTCGGTGAGAAGATAGTCAAGGTCATGGATCTCGCCATGAAGATCGGGTGCCCGGTAGTGGGCATTAACGACTCGGGTGGAGCGCGCATCCAGGAGGGTGTCGTCTCGCTGGGGCTCTATGGCGAGATCTTCTTCCGGAACGTACGAGCCAGCGGCGTGATCCCGCAGATCTCGCTCATCATGGGTCCGTGCGCCGGGGGCGCCGTCTACTCACCGGCCGTCACCGATTTCACCGTGATGGTGGACCAGACGAGCCACATGTTCATCACCGGGCCGGATGTCATCAGGACGGTCACCGGCGAGGACGTGGGGTTCGAGGAGCTCGGCGGCGCCCGTACCCACAACACCAAGAGCGGCAATGCGCACTATCTCGCCACAGACGAGGAGGACGCGATCGAGTATGCGAAGGCGCTGCTCGCGTACCTGCCCTCGAACAACCTCGACGAAGCACCGGTCTGGGACGCCCCAATCGACCTCGAGCTCTCCGCCGAGGACCTCGAGATGGACACGCTCATCCCGGACTCAGCCAACCAACCGTACGATGTGCACCGCATCATCGAGCACGTGCTCGACGACGGCGAGTTCCTTGAGGTCCATGCGCTGTATGCGCAGAACATCGTGGTCGGCTTCGGTCGCGTCGAGGGGCGTCCCGTCGGAGTCGTGGCGAACCAGCCGATGCACTTCGCCGGTTGCCTCGACATAGCGGCCAGCGAGAAGGCGGCGCGATTCGTACGGACCTGCGACGCCTTCAATATTCCTATCTTGACATTTGTCGATGTACCGGGGTTCCTGCCTGGCGCCAGCCAGGAGTGGGACGGCATCATTCGACGGGGCGCCAAGCTGCTGTACGCCTACGCCGAGGCGACCGTTCCCAAGGTCACGGTGATCACCCGCAAGGCGTACGGGGGCGCGTACGACGTGATGGGATCCAAGCATCTGGGCGCCGACCTCAACTTCGCCTGGCCGACGGCGCAGATCGCGGTGATGGGTGCCCAGGGCGCGGTGAATATCCTCTACCGCCAGGAGTTGCGCGATGCGGCCGACCCCGTCGTGGAACGGGCTAGGCTTATCGGAGAGTACGAGGACACGCTCGCCAACCCGTACATCGCGGCCGAGCGAGGCTACGTCGACTCCGTCATTATGCCGTCCGATACGCGGGTTCAGCTCGTACGGGCATTGCGTGCCCTGCGGACGAAGCGCGAAACCCTGCCGCCAAAGAAGCATGGAAACATCCCGCTATGACAGATGACGACGACGAGCCTGGTGTGACAGACTTAGACCAACATTCCACGGGGAGGTATCCGATGACCACGGCCACATTCGACCATGTGCTGCCGTGGACGGAGGAGGAGTATCTCGAGCTCGGCGAGACCCCCGATCGCGTAGAGCTGTTCGACGGGAGCCTCCTCGTGAGCCCTGCGCCAACGCCCGAGCACCAGGATTTGTCGGTTCTGCTGGTCAACGCATTTAGAGCGCCCGCGGCCGCGGCCGGCCTTAAGGTGTACCTGGCCGTCAACGTCCGCCTCAAGCGCGGCCGTATCCCGATCCCGGACTTCGTGCTGGTCGCCGACATCGACCCACGCGCACCCGTCATCGAGTCCTCGGCGGTGCGGCTCATCGGCGAGATCTTGTCCCCTAGCAATGCCTCGACGGACAGAGTGCTGAAGATGCACCACTACGCCGAAGCCGGCATTCCGTGGTACCTCATAGTCGATCCGGACCCGATTGCCCTCAGCTTGTTCCGGCTCGACGGCGATCACTACGTGCTCCATGCGGAGGCACGGCCTGGACAGCCGCTGCACATGACGGAGCCGATCGTGCTGGCCCTGGACCCAGCGGTGCTGGAGCGCTGAATGGCAAGCGAGCTGCGCATCGTACGGGGTGTGCCGACGGACGAGGAACTCGCCGCGCTCGTCGGGGTGCTCCTGCTCAGGTCACCCGCGACCGAGCCCGCCGGCGTGGCGAACCGATGGATCGCCTCGGCGCGCCCGCGGTACGCATATCGCGATGGCCGCCCCACCCGCCCGGGCGCGGGTGCGTGGCGCTCGTCGGCGTTGCCCCGTTAGCCGCTAGGTCTGCCGGTCGAGGCGATCCGCCAATGCCACGACGGCCCCGATAAGCGGCGGTCCATCGAAGAGCACCGGGTCGTTGTGGTCCGCGCCCTCGACGGCGACGACCTCAACCGGCCCGGCCGCCCGTGACGCGACCTCCCGGCTCTGCTCTGGCGGGATGATGGAGTCGGCCGTGCCGTAGACCACGACCGTGGGCACGCTGATCCGATCCATCAGGCCTGCCACCGGAAACCTGTCCCACAGCAGCGGTCGTACCGGCAAGTACGGGTAGTTGTGCTGCCCCGCCGCGGCGAGATCGACAAAGGGCGAGCGGAGCACCAGTCCGGCCGGCGGGTGTTCGGTCGCGAGCTCGGTGACCACGGCCGAACCGAGGCTCTCGCCCAGGTACAGGATCCGGTCGCCCGGCCAGCCGGCGTCTGCCAGGTACGTCCTCGCGGCCCGCGCATCCAGGCGGAGCCCCTCCTCGGTCGGGCTGGCCGGGTTGCCGCCGTAGCCGCGGTACTCCAACAGCAGCACCGTGAACCCCACTGCGGCCAACGCCTGGGCCAGCGAGACACGGCCCGCCCGGTTGCCGCCGTTTCCCGGCGCGGCCAGGATCGCCATTCGCCGGTCTCCCGATGTCGGTGGCACCACCCACGCGCCCAGCGACAGACCGTCCACCGTGGTGAGCACGATGTCGCGCCCACCCGGAAACACCTCCGCGGCTGGCGGCGGGACCGCGGTGTCCGGCAGGTAGATGAGGCGCCGCTGACCGAGCCAGAGCAGACCGAGCGGCAGGACGAGCACGAGAACTACGATGAGCGCCGCTCGCACCATCGCCACCCCCCGACGTCTCGGCCGAATGTCCATATGAGACATGCTAAACCTGCCGTCGGTGAATAGATCCGGTACGCCCCATGATCCCGGTGATCATGACCTCCAGGTCATGATCGGCGAGGGGGGGCGTTACCGTGATCTCTCATGACCACGCGCCCGACGCTCGTCCTCGCCTCCGCCAGCCCCGCCCGCCTGCAGACTCTGCGGGCGGGCGGCATAGACCCCGAGGTCATGGTCAGTGGAGTCGACGAGTCCATCGTGGAGTCGACCAGCCCGCGGACACTCTGCGCGACGCTCGCCCGGCTCAAGGCGGAGGCGGTCGTGGCTCGCCTGCGCCAGCACCCCCCCAAGTCGATCAACCGGACCATCGTCCTCGGCTGCGACTCAGTGCTGGAGTTTGCCGGCGAGATCCTGGGGAGGCCGGCCGACGAGGCCGACGCCACAGGCCGGTGGTACCGGATGCGTGGCGGCAGCGGCATGCTCCACACCGGACACTGCCTCGTGGACATGGGAAGTGGCGGGATGGCGGAGGCGGTCGCAAGCACGACAGTCCGGTTCGCCCATCTGACCGATGCGGAGATCGCCGCATACGTGTCCACGGGGGAGCCGCTCCGTGTCGCGGGCGCGTTCACCATTGACGGCCTCGGCGGCTGGTTCGTCGAGGGGATCGACGGCGACCCAGGCACGGTCGTCGGCGTCTCGCTACCACTGCTGCGCCGCCTGCTGACCGAGGTGGGCATCACCGTCGCGGAGATGTGGCGAGCTGCACTAACGTCGAGCCTGTGACATTCAAGTCGGTGACATTCAAGTCGATTGGGCTGAGCGAGGACCTGCACGGGTACCTCGTCCCGGACAACGGCACACCGGATCCGCTCGTCGTTGAACGTATGGCGGAGACCCCGCCCGCCGATCAAGGACGGAGTCGTGATTCGATTCGAATCCGCGACCACAACTCCTTGATCGGCTGGGCGGTCGGCGCGGCTCTTACCGGACGCTACGCGCGAAGGAGCGGGCGGCCCAACCGAGCGACACGGCGGTGAGTACGGCGAGGATGAGCAGCGCCTGCCACACGCTGCTGTCGCCGGGGTGACCGGCGAACAGAGCCCGGCTCGCGTCGACACCCCACGAGAACGGGTTCCAGTCCGCAACCCGCTGCAGCCATACCGGTGCCAGAGCCAGCGGCAACAGGATGCCGGACAACAGCAGGAGAGGTTGGGCCACACCGTTCATCAGCGGTGCCAGCGCATCCTCGGTCCGGAGCTTGAGCGCGATCGCGTTAGACAGCGCGGAGAGCATCAGCCCGATCAGCCCAAGCAGTAGGAACGCCAGCAGAAGGTCCCCAAGCTGCACCGTCAGGCCAAACGGGATCGCCAGCAGCGTGATCAGCGCCGCCTGAAAGAACAGCGTGACCACGTCGCGCAGTGACCGGCCGAGCATGAGCGCGAGGCGACTAACGGGGGTAACCCGGCTGCGCTCAATCACGCCAGCGCGTAGCTCGGCGATGAGGCCGAAGCCCACGAACATCGAACCGAACATGGCGAGCATGACGAGGAGCCCTGGAATGAAGATCCGGTACGCCTCGGCTGTTGTGGACACTCCGAGCGCCGGCTTGAGCAGCGGTCCAAAGAGAAACAGGAAGTACAACGGCTGCACGACGCCGATGATCACCCATACCGGGTTGCGCAGCACAAGCAGCATCTGGCGCTGAAACACAAGCCAGGTGTCGCGGAGAAATTTCATTGTCAGCTCTCCCTCAGCGAGCGGCCGGTCTTGGCCAGGAACACGTCGTCGAGACTCGGCCGGTGCAGCTCGATCGACCTGAGATTCAACCCGGCGCCATCGAGGACACGCAGGATCATTGGGATCGCGGTCGCGCCCTCGTCGACGTAGAGACGCACACCCTCGTCGTGGGTCTCGAGCTTGCGGACGAAGTCCTGGGTGTCGAGCAGCTCCGCGGCCTGCGGGGTGGCGCCGTTGAGGCCGACGGTCACCACGTCGCCGGATACGTCGCGCTTGAGTTCGTCGGGCGTGCCCTCGGCGACGATCTGTCCGTGGTCGATGATGGCCACTCGGTCGCAGAGCGCATCCGCCTCGTCCAGGTAGTGGGTGGTGATGAAGACCGTCATGCCCTCCGCTCGGAGCCGCCGAATCTCGTCCCACATGTGCGCACGGCTCTGTGGGTCGAGGCCGGTTGTCGGCTCGTCGAGGAAGACCATTCTCGGTTCGTGGATGATGCCCAGCGCGATGTCGACGCGGCGGCGCTGGCCACCGGAGTACGTCTTGCACTTGCGGTCGGCGTACTCGGTGAGCTGGAACGCATCCAGCGCAGCCGCGGCCCGGCGCTGCGCCTCGGCCTTGCCGATGCCGTACATGCGTGCGTGCAGCACTAACTCCTCGCGCGCGGTCGAGTCGTCCCAGGTGCTGCCGCCCTGTGCGACGTAGCCGATGCGCTTGCGCACCTCCCCCGGGTGTTTGCGCAGGTCGATGCCGGCCACGGTGGCATCGCCGCCATCAGGCTCGATGAGCGTGGCGAGCATCCGCAGTGTTGTGGTCTTGCCCGCGCCATTTGGTCCCAGGAAGCCGAAGATCTCGCCTTCGGCCACCATCAGGTCCACGCCGCGGACCGCTTCCACGGTCTTCCTCTCGCGGCCGGAGCGGGAGCGGAACGATTTCCGCAGTCCTTTGGTCTCGATGATCACTGTTTGCTCCAGATCAGTCTGTTACGGCGTGAGCACCGCGCCCTACATACGCGCTGGGTCCGCACCCCGTACCGTCTAGGCCAAGCTATCGCGATATAGCTCAGCTAGTCAACTTTGATTATTTCTCGTTGTCGGACGACTCCGTGAACGGTAACGAACTGCCGGCCCACACGACGAAGCCTTCGGGGAAGAGCGCCTCTCCCCCGTCGATCCTCGCCGCGATCCGCTCACACCAGGCGATCTCCGCCTCCTGCCGGGCCGCCATCAGCTCGAACATCCAGCCCACATGCGCCGGTTTGGTTTGGCGCACCCACTCGCTCGCGAGCGCGAACCGATGAGTGTCAACGCCGGCACGCAGCAGCCGGGCCCGGTTTCGCAGAGCGGCCGAGACCTCGCGGCGAGGCAAGGCAGGAAGGAAGGAGAACCCGGCCAGGAACGGGTCGATCGGCTGGGCGTACTCCCACCATGAGCGGCGCAGCAACTCCTCGAACTCCAGGTCTCCCTTGGCGGTCAATCGGTACGTCGTGCGAGCGGGCCTCGCTCCGACCTGCTCCGTTGAGACCTCCTCGAGCAGCCCGTCCTCGGCGAGCTTGCGCAGGGCGTGGTAGATCGAACCCGGTGCGATGTTCGCCCATTGGTCGGCCTGCCAGCTCGCCAGTTCGCGCTTGACGTTGTAACCGTGCACGGGCTGCATCCACTTCACGAGTCCGAGGATCATGAGGCGGGTTGTCGACATGGTTCCATCGTAATAGCCAAACTTGACTAGTTGCTCGAGGGTCGCGCCGGCGCAAAGCTGATGATCAACTCGTTCGATAGACTCGACCGGCGGAAGCTAACGATCGGTAGGTTTCTGATCGATAGCTTTCGCGGTCGGGGGTTGGAAGGAGCGAGGTGCGAAGGGTTCTCATCGCCAACCGCGGCGAGATCGCGGTCCGCGTGATCCGGGCTTGCCAAGACGCCGGCCTGGGCAGCGTCGCCGTATACGCCGACTCCGACCGCGACGCCCTGCACGCTCGGATGGCCGACCAGGCGTACGCCCTCGGCGGCGACACCGCGGCCGACACGTACCTACGAATCGACAAACTTGTCGACATTGCGGGAAAGTCGGACGCGGACGGGGTCCACCCTGGGTACGGGTTCCTGGCCGAGAACGCCGACTTCGCTCAGGCCGTGATGGATGCCGGGTTGACCTGGATCGGTCCTACGCCACAGGCGATCCGCGACCTGGGCGACAAGGTGACCGCGCGGCACATCGCGCAGCGAGTCGGCGCGCCGCTCGTGCCCGGGACGCCCGACCCGGTCGCGGGCGCCGACGAGATCGTGGCGTTCGCGGAGCAGCACGGCCTGCCGGTCGCCATCAAGGCCGCGTTCGGCGGCGGTGGGCGCGGGTTGAAGGTGGCCCGAACCCTCGAGGAGATCCCGGCGCTCTTCGAGTCGGCCACCCGTGAGGCGGTGGCGGCCTTCGGTCGGGGTGAGTGCTTTGTGGAGCGTTACCTGGACCGGCCGCGCCACGTCGAGGCCCAGGTCCTGGCGGACCAACACGGCAATGTGATTGTGGTCGGGACGCGGGACTGCTCGCTGCAACGCCGCCACCAGAAGCTGGTGGAGGAGGCGCCGGCGCCATTCCTCACCCCGTCGCAACGGGAGGCGATCCACACCTCGGCGAAGGCGATCTGCCGGGAGGCGGGCTACCACGGCGCCGGAACCGTCGAGTACCTCGTCGGGCAGGACGGCACCGTCTCGTTCCTCGAGGTCAACACGCGACTCCAGGTCGAGCACCCGGTCACGGAGGAGACTTCCGGCATCGACCTCGTCCGGGAGCAGTTCCACATCGCCGACGGACAGGCGCTGCGTCTCGCCGAGGACCCGACACCTCGCGGACATTCGATCGAGTTCCGCATCAACGGTGAGGATCCGGGTCGCGGCTTCCTGCCGGCGCCTGGAGTCGTGTCCACGCTGCGGTTGCCCGAGGGTCCCGGAGTACGGGTGGACACCGGCATCGAGTCCGGCTCCGTCATCGGGGGCAACTTCGACTCGCTCCTGGCCAAGGTGATCGTCACAGGCGCGACGCGGCTTGAGGCATTGCAACGCGCCCGGCGTGCGCTCGATGAGATGGTCGTGGATGGGATGGCGACGGCGCTGCCGTTCCATCGACTGATCGTGCGGGATCCGTCCTTTGTGGACGAGCCCTTCCGCGTACACACGCGTTGGATCGAGACTGAGTGGTCGAACACGGTCGCCCCCCACGCCGGCTCTGCTTCCATGGAGGCAACGGCTGAGGAGCGAACCACCGTCGTGGTCGAGGTGGGCGGAAAGAGGGTCGAGGTCTCACTTCCGTCCGGCTTGGCCGCTGGTACGGGTGCTGCTGCGTCCCGTGGGACCGCACCCAAGCGCGGAAGGCGGAAGGGGCACGCGGCGGCGGCCTCGGGCGACGCTCTCACCAGCCCGATGCAGGGCACGATCGTGAAGGTGGCTGTGTCCGAAGGGGACAAGGTCGCCGAGGGCGACCTGGTGGTCGTGCTCGAAGCGATGAAGATGGAACAGCCGCTCAACGCTCACAAGGCCGGCGTCGTCACCGGCCTCACCGCCGACGTGGGCGCGGCCGTCACGGCTGGCGCTACCATCTGCGAGATCCGGACGGATCTTGGGTGACGTAAGCCGCCGTCCGCTTTCTCAAGATCCCCGTGATCACGGCCTGGCCGTCGTGAAACAGCGTCGATCATGACCTCCAGCTCATGATCGACGGCATAAGCGTGGCGATGCCTCCAGGTCACCTGGTGAGGAGGGACAGGGATCGGGAATCTGCCACCTCTCGAATCAGCGCCAACGCCTCGGCTGCTGGCTGCGGGGACAGCTCACGGCCGTCGCGCAGGCGTAGCGATACCTCCCCGGCCTCCGCTTCGCGCGCCCCGATCACGGCGATGTAAGGCACTCGCCGCATGGTGGCGTCGCGAACCCGGGAGCCGAGCGACCCGTCGAAGGCCGCCTCTGCCCGCAGGCCGGACTCAACGCAGTGCCGGGCGAACCGGGCCGCCGCGTCGGCCTGCTCCTGGCCGATCGGTGCCACGATGACCTGCACCGGGGCGTACCAGACCGGGAATGCCCCCTTGTGTACCTCAATCAGGTGGGCAAACAGCCGCTCGAAGCTGCCGATGATGCTGCGATGCACCATGACCGGGCAGCGCCGCTGACCATCTGAGTCCACATAGGAGAGATCGAACTGCGCCGGCTGGTGGAAGTCGACCTGGACGGTGGCCAGACTGAGCTCCCGGCCCGACGAGTCCACGATCTGAACGTCGATCTTCGGGCCGTAGAAAGCAGCCTCGCCGGCGATCTCCACGAAGGGCACATCCGCTTCTACCAGCGCCTGCCGAAGCAGCCCTTCGGCCAGGTCCCAGTCAGCCGCCGCGCCCAGATACTTTCCGGATGGTCCGCGCAGCGACAGCCGGAATCCGGCCGGCACAAACCCGAGGGCGGCGTGGGCCTTACCCATCAGCGCCAGGATGTCCGCGACCTCGCCGCCGACCTGGTCGAGAGCGCAGAAGGTGTGCGCGTCGTTGAGGGAGATGGCGCGGACGCGAGACAGGCCGCTGAGCACGCCGGACCGCTCCGCCCGGAACATCGCCCCCAGCTCCGCCACCCGCAGCGGCAGGTCACGAAAGGAGCGCCCGCGAGCCTTGAAGACCATGGCGTGATGCGGACAGATGCTGGGGCGAAGCATCAACTCCTCCTCGCCGTCGGCCATGGCCGGGAACATGTCATCGTCGAACTTGGCCAGGTGGCCCGATCGCTCGTACATCTCGCGTTTGGCCAGCGGTGGCGAGTACACGTGCTGGTAGCCGCGCCGGCGCTCCTCCTCCCGGATATAGACCTCAACGGCGTGGCGAGCTGCCGCGCCGGCGGGGAGCCAGATGGGCAGGCCGGCGCCGACGAGCGGGTCGGAGTGGAACAGCTCAAGCTCCCGCCCGAGCTTTCGGTGGTCGATCATGTCTCTCTCCCTCTACTGCGGATCCAGGTGGGCGCCGCAGCCGGAGAGCACACAAGACCCCGAGCGATCGCCCGGGGCCTTGGATGACGTGTTAGGTCAGCGCATCAGCACGCCGGGGTGTCCCGGCGTCGTCGTGCTGGCAGCGTGACCTCTCATGCGGT
The DNA here is from genome assembly GCA_020027875.1 of Micromonosporaceae bacterium. Lineage (GTDB taxonomy): Bacteria > Actinomycetota > Actinomycetes > Mycobacteriales > Micromonosporaceae > JAXIPB01. The sequence continues at coordinate 86,185 of JAHRHA010000002.1, forward strand.
CCAGGCTACGGCGCCAAGCTGACGACGCGCACTCAATATTGCGCAGCCACCCTTCCAAGATCGCCACGATCATGAGCTGACCGTCGTCAAACAGCGTCGATCATGACCTCCAGGTCATGATCGACCGGATCTTGGGGGCGGGGCTATTCGAACTCGTGCCGCATGAGTTGGCGGGCCGCCTCGGTGAGTGACCCGGACAGCGACGGATAGATGCTGATCGTGTGGGCCAGCTGGTCAACGGTCAGGTGGTTCTCCACCGCGAGAGCGATCGGCAGGATCAGCTCGCTCGCCTTGGGCGCCACGACCACACCGCCGATGACGAGCCCCGACGCGGGCCGGCAGAACAGTTTTACGAAGCCGGCCTGCATGTTGGCCATCTTCGCTCGGGCGTTGCCGGTGAGCGGCAGCGTTATCGAGCGACCGGGCACCCGGCCCGTGTCCACGTCGTCCTGTGACACACCAACCGTCGCGAGCTCCGGGTCGGTGAAGACGTTTGCTGACACGGTCTTCAGGCGCAGAGGCGTGACCGCCTCGCCGAGCGCGTGCCACATCGCGATGCGTCCCTGCATGGCGGCGACGCTCGCCAGCGCCAGCAATCCCGTGCAGTCGCCGGCGCCGTAGATGCCGGGCACGTTGGTGCGGGACACCCGATCGACCGTTACATATCCTCCCGGCCCCACATCGATGCCGTACTCCGCCAGGTTGAGCCCCGCGGTGTTGGGCACCGACCCGACCGCCATGAGCACGTGCGAGGCGTCAACCCGCTGGCCGTCGGCGAGCTCCACGACGGCGCCGTCTTCGGTCCGGCGCACCGCGGTGGCCCGGGCGTTGGAGAGCACCGTCATACCCCGCGAGCGGAACATGTTTTCGATCACGGCAGCCGCGTCGGGATCCTCGTGTGGCATGACCCGGTCCCGACTGGACACGAGCGTCACATCGACGCCCGCCGCCAGGTAGGCGCTGGCGAACTCGGCACCCGTCACGCCGGAGCCGACGATGACGAGGCGCTCCGGCAGCTCGGGTAGGTCGTAGACCTCACGCCAGGTCAGAATCCGCACGCCGTCCGGCCTAGCGTCGGGCAGGATCCGGGGATGGGCGCCGGTTGCGATCAGAACCGTGCTGGCGTCGAGCGCGTACGGCGCGCCGTCGACCGGCTCGACCTCGACCCGGTGGGTGTGGCCAAGCATGTCGGCGCCGAGCGTGGCCCGGCCGTGCACTAGTTCGACACCGGCCTTGGCGAGCTTCGCCGCGATGTCGGCGGACTGCGCCAGGGCCAGCCGCTTGACCCGCGCGTGCACCGCCGGCGCGTCCAGGGCCACCGCGTCGGGGGCGGTCACGCGCACGCCGAGGCTCTCGCCGTGGTGGAATGTCGTGACCACATCCGACGACGCGATGAAGGTCTTGGACGGTACGCAGTCCGACAGCACACACGCACCGCCGGCGCCCTCCGCCTCTACCACGGTGACGTCGGCGTCGAGCTGCGCGGCGACGAGCGCAGCCTCATAACCGGCCGGCCCCCCTCCAATGATCACAATGCGGCTCATGTGGGCCTCCGACGACGAGCGGAACATCAAGTGATTACGGTCTGTTGCATTCTCCCTCACGGCCTGAGGGACTATCGTCATCGCCGTGCGCCTTTACGCCGCATACGGCTCGAACCTCGACCCCGGACGAATGCGGGCATACTGCCCGCATTCGCCCCTTGTTGGCACCGGGTGGATCGAGGGATGGCGACTTACCTTCGGTGGTGAAGATCTTCTCGGGTACGAGGGTGCGGTCTGCACGATCGTCGAATCCGAGACGGAGGGTGACCGTGTCTTCGTGGCGCTCTACGACGTGCACCAGCAGGACGAACAGATACTCGACGAGGTCGAGGGTGTCGTGGCGGGTACCTACCGGAAGCTGCATCTGAGGGTGGTCACCCTGGACGGCGAGGTGACCTCGTGGGTCTACGTCTTCGCCGGCTACGAGGGTGGGCTGCCCACCGCGTGGTACCTGTCCGAGATCGCCGGCGCGGCACTCAAGGCCGGCGCGCCCGACGACTACGTCGAAAACCTCATGGCGCGACCCACCCGCACTGCCACCCCCTAGGACGCGTCAGCCAGCGGCCCCGACGGTCCGCTCAAAGACGTCGGCCTCGTACGCGGCGCGCATGCCCACGTTCTGATAGACCCGGTAGGCGCCGGTGGGGTTGGTCATGTCCACACCGAGCCCGGCCGAGGTGCGCCCCTTTGCCGCGTACGTGGCGAAGGCCGTCTGGAGCAGTAGCCGGCCGAGTCCGCAGCCGCGGAATTCCTTCGCGACCGCCAGATTCTTGATCCATCCTTCGTTCTGCTCACCCGACTGGTCCGCCGACTGGAGGATCGCGGCGGGCACCCCGTCAACCTCGGCGACGAACCATTCGTCCCACGTGATGCTGGGCAGGACCGCGAGCCGCTGGCGGTAGTTGTCGTAACCGGCCGACTCGTAGTCGGGCGTATCCCGGAAGGCCGCATCGAGGATGCCGTAGAACACCCGCATCTCAGCGTCGTCATCGTGGCGCACCGGGCGGATGGTTACGCTCTCCGGTGCCTCGGGCAGGCGCTCCGCACCGGTCAAGTCGCGCTGCATTCGCGCGTACCGCTTGACGAAGGAGAACCCGGCATCGCGGAGCACCGTGACGTAGTGGGCCTCCGAGGCGATCGCGCCGCCGCGGGCCGTCATCTGCGGCCGGCCGAACTCACGCGCGCGCTCAGCCACCCGGCGGACCACCAGGTCGAGCAGGTGGGCCTGCGCCGGCGTGCCCAGCCCCGGCAGAACGTAGACGTCCAGGTTGTCACGGTGGCCCCCGCTCGGGTTGTCGATGTACGCCCAGCCCACCATCTGTCCCGAGGAGTCGACAGCGAGCCACGAGTCCTTCCGCGGGTCGTGGTTGGGGCCGGTGAGGATCTCCACGACCTCCTCCGTCGTGAAGTCGGGCTCGCCGACCGCCGCGATGTCGCTGGCATGAACCAGGGCAAGGATGTCGGGCACATCATCAAGGGTGGGGCGCCTGGTGGTCCAACCGTCCGGAAGCACTGCGGTCATGTCGGGCCATCCTGCCCGTTCCTGGCACAGTGGGCGACCGATTTGCATGAAGACGCGTCACGCCGGGCCGCTCTCGCCCGCGGCTGCTAGACCCGGGTGAGCGCGGCGGCGGCGGTCAGCAGCCGGACCAGGTCCACCCGCTCGGGCGCGGTCAGGGCAGCGTATGCCTGGCCGGCGACCCGGTCGGCCAGTGCCTCGGCGAAGGTATACCGGCGGATGAGGGGCGTCCGGGCCGGAAACGGAGGTTGCCAGCCGAAGGCGATCGCCTCCTCCTCACCCTCCGGGCCAGCGATGATCGCCTCGACCGGCGAAAGGCGACATGCGCGTACGGCAACCAGCAGCGCACCCGCGCGGTGCTCCCGCATCAGGTGTGCCAGCAGCGCGGCGCGGGCACCCGGGCCACCATCCGGCATGGGCATGGCCCGGCTGGCGGCGAAGAGCGGCATAGCCACCGCCTCCGCCGCGGCCACGACGCGCTCGGCGAGCGTCACCAGTGCACCCACGTCCGTCAGGTCGGCGAGATGCTCGTCCCCCCATCGGGCACACTCGGCCAGTCGGGACGCGGCCACCTCTCCCGGGCCGACCTTGCGGGCGGCCTCCCACCCCGCGCGTACGGCATCGGGAGAGATCACACCTATGGCCGCGGCCACCGTGTCCGGCCGCACGTCGTCACCGAGTACCCCACCCCGCCCGGCCACATAGAACGCCCACCCCGGCAACTCGAGCAGGCGGGCCCGCCGCAGCGTCCTCGGGCACGTGCTCCAGGCATTGTCGAGCTCGCGCACGGGCCGCTTCGCGGCGGCGGCGGCGAACTCGGGGGTCACAGCGATGATTGTGCCCGGCCGAGGTTCCGGATGAAATACGGCAGCCTCGATGGGTACAGAGCGGGCATGCTGGGCACATGCCACCTACCCGCCCTGCGGATGTGTACTTCTCCGTCGATGTCGAGGCCGACGGTCCCATTCCCGGCCCGTACTCCATGATCTCCATCGGCGTCGCGGTCGCAGGCTTCAGCAACGGAGGGTTCACGCCGGCGGATCCCACCGCGACCACCTACTATCGGGAACTTCGCCCCATCAGCGACGACTTCATCCCAGAGGCTCTGGCCGTGTCCGGGCTGGATCGTGAGGTCCTCCTGCGCGACGGCGCCCATCCGGCCACCGCGATGGCGGAGCTGTCCGAGTGGGTGCGCGCGACCGCGGGTACCGGCCGGCCGGTCGTGGTCGCCTATCCGGCCTGTTACGACTGGCTGTTCCTGTACTGGTACCTGATCCGCTTCACCGGAGCGAGCGTCTTCGGGCACTCAGGGTGCCTCGACCTCAAGACGCTCTATGCCACGAAGGCCGGCGTCCGGTTGAGCCAGGCGGTCAAACGAGCCATGCCCCGCCACCTTCAGTCCAAGCCCCGGCATACCCACCATGCGCTGGACGACGCCGTCGAGCAGGCGGAACTCTTCGCCAACCTGATGGCCTGGAACGGGAAGACTACGGCAGGCTGACCTGCGCACCCGACGCCAGGCGCGCATAGTCGCAGCGCGAGAGCTTCGCCATATTGGCGTCGGTGACGGCGAAGCCCGCCTCGCTGAGCAGCCAGTCGTGCAGAGCGAACGCGCGCCGCGGCGCTACCGCCCGGACGAACTCGACCGCCTCGGAGATCTTCAGCCACGGACCGGAGATGGGTACGAAGAGAGTGTCCACAGTGGCACCTTCGGGCACATCGAATGAATCGCCCGGGTGGTAGAGCGAATCGCCGACCAGGAACCCCAGGTTGGGTACGCGAGGAACGTCGGGATGGATCTCCGCGTGCCAGCCGCCGTACGCCTTCACCTGCAACCCGGCCGCCTCGAACTCGTCCCCCGAGGCGACAGTGGTCACCGCACCGGCGAGAGCCTCCAGCTTCGCCGCGACCGCCGGGTGTGTGAAGACCCGAACGGCCGGTCGCTTGCCCAACTCATCGGCCAGGGCGTCGACATTGAGGTGGTCGACGTGTTCATGGGTGATGAGCACGGCGTCGACCCCGTCGAGCGCTACGCGCTCGGTGAAGGAACCCGGGTCGATGACCAGCACGGCGGCATCGGACTCGACCCGGACACACGCATGGGTGTACTTGATCAATCGCATTCCAGACCTCCTCCGATCTATACGAACCGTAGGCCGATTCGTGATCGAGTGTCGCCACTCTGACGGGAACGCGCCGGCGACCAGACGCATCCAATCGGCGCACATCTTCCCAACGACTTGCGGAGGCAACCATGCCAACACCCTCTCGCCGGTGGCGCAATGCCGCCGGACTCGTCGCCGCCGCAATGGTCGGCGCACTTTTACTCGCCGGCTGCTCGAGGACCAATTCGGGGCCGGGGTCCACCTCCGGTGGATTCGAGGCACAGGACGGCGTCCCAGGCTCTGGCGCCGAGGCTCCCGCCGGGGATGCTCTGCCTGCGCCGACCGCCCAAGCGGGGAAGGAGGGCGGCCCGCAGCAGGCGCCAACCCAGGTGGAGCCGCAGCGCTCGCTGATCTACACCGGCACGATGAGCGTGAAGGTGGACGACGTCGTCACGGCCGCCGATCGGGCCGTCGACATCGCCGAGGCCTCAGGCGGTGCGATCGGCGCGGATCGGCGCACGCTCGACGCGGACCGCTCCTCGGCTCAGCTCATCCTGCGGGTCCCCGCCGACAGGTTCGCCTCCACCCTCGACGAGCTGGCCAAACTCGGCACGGAGGAGTCACGCGCGATTCAGACCCAGGACGTGACCGAGCAACTGATTGACCTCGACGCACGCCTCATCACCCAGCGCGCGAGCGTGGAGAGAGTGCGCGCCTTGCTGGCGCGGGCACAGAACATCGGCGAGGTCGTCACCATCGAGTCCGAACTGGCTCGCCGGGAGGCCGAACTGGCCTCATTGGAGCAGCGCAAGGAGAAGCTCGCCGGTCTCGTGGCGCTCTCCACGATCACGCTGAACCTGCGCGGACCTGCCGCGCCGGCCCCTGAGGAGGAAACCAACACCGGATTCCTCGCCGGGCTGAAGAGCGGATGGGCCGCCTTCCTCGAGTCGATCAGGATCCTGCTCACCGTGGCCGGCTGGCTGCTGCCGTGGGTAGTCGCCGTAGGTGCGCCGATCTGGCTGGGGATCTGGCTACTGCGTCGGCGTCGCCCGGTGCCCGTACCGGTGACCGCGACCGCCGGACCCACCGGACCCACCGGGCCGGCTGCCGCCGACCTGCCGGCACCCCCGCCCCCCAACGAGCAGTAACCCGCTCGTCGATCTAGGGCTTGGCGACGCTAGTTGATCTCCGATCACGTCGCTAGCCCTAGATCGACGAGGGAGGCAGGTCTACTCGCGAAGGAGGCCGACCAGGTCGTCCATCGCCTGGCCGAACTGTGGCGTCAATTGATAGCCCCCGTGGGCCAGGATTGCCGGTGGTAGGCGGTGGCCGGGTAGTGGGTCAAACGACACCGGGTCGGCGAGACGCCGGTCGCCGACACCAACGGCCCCGCCGATGGGGTCGGTGCGCCGCCACAGGTTGACCCACCGCTCCTGGCCCCTGGGGCCAGCCACCGCCGCGCCGATGTCGTAGATGACCTTCTCGCTGAAGTAGTTCGGGAAGGCCCGCATGTAGAGGCGGCACAGCGGTGAGCCGTACGTGAGCAGCGCCGTGCGGGGTCGGGCCGCTGGCGGAAGCTGGAGCACCGTCGCCGCGGCCAACAGCGAACCTTGGCTATGGCCGGAGAGCACCACGCCACCTTGCTCGGTGGCCAGCCAGCTGGCCCGGTGGACAAGCTCGGGCACGACCCGCTCGGCGTAGCACGGCGGGGCGAGCGGATGCGCCGCCCGCGGCCAGAAGGTGCCGAGGTCCCAAATGACCCCCACCGTCTTGCGAACGCGGGGGTTCCGGTAGGTCTGGATGCCGAGTAGGAGAAGACCGAGAACGGAGAGGTTGATCAGGTACGTGCCCGTGTTGGCCACGATGGACAGTATCTTGGCCGCCTGCGTACCCGGCTCGGCGAGCTGAACCGGCCCGATGTCAAGTAGGGCCGCCGCGGTCGCCGCCAACCCACCAGACGCCAGCAGGAACCAGGCGACGCCGAAGGTGCGTGACACGTGGTCGGTGAGGCGAGCGCCGGCGATGGCCTCGTCGATCACCTCCGCCCGGTACCTGTCGCGGGCGCGACCCCCAGGGAAATCATCATCGGTGTCGGGCCGGGCGCGCCGCTTCAGAACTGGCTTGGTGAACGCCTTTACCCACAGCGCGGCGAGGAGCGCAACAAGCAGCATGACGACGAAACCGAAGGCGGCCCACTGGTAAGACACCGGCGGCTGCAGCGGCAGCTTCTCCGGCTGGCTGCCGAAAATGGCCGGGCTCGGCACGACATTGCCGTCGAGGTAGTCGGCGACCCGATAGGAGACACCGGCAGACAGCGCCGCCGCCAAGCCGAGGCCCAGCGACGCGACGATCGGGGTACCGAAGCCGCCGAGGAGCGCCCCCTTGCACTTATGCCGCTGGAAGAGCATGACCAGCATCATCAGACCCAGCAGTCCAGCCTGGACGGCGAAGAGCTTGGTGACGGTGCCGGCGTAGCCGGGCATCGGGCCGCCTGTCGACCACCCCGCCCGCGGCACCAGCGCGTAGGCCAGCGTCGAGGCGGTCAGAATCAACGACAGCCAGCGCAGCCCCTTGGCCATGACGCTGGCGACGCGGGACTTCGACACCCGGTCGACCATCGCCGGCAGGAAGAGCAGGAGCAGGCTCGCCGCGAGGATACCGAGGGCGGCGTACCAGAGCCCCTCGCCAATGGTGACCACAGTGGAGGGAAGCATGTCGGCCAGATCCACTCCGGCGTATGCATCCGCGGCGAGATCGTGGTCCCGCAGCACGAAGAGCAGCACCGCGTCAACGATCGCGAACATTGCCGCGACGTGCAGGCTGCGCAGCCGGCCGACCTGGGCTCGACCGTCCCAGAAGGTTGGCGTGGCCAGACCGTCGCCGTCGGGGTTGCGCTCGGGCAGCTGGTACGACTCGTACCGGGCCCAGGTGCGCTGGGCAAGGAACCAGAGCACCGAGACCACGACGATCGGCCCGAGCGCCGCGAGCGCCAGCCGCCGTCCGGTCGGCTCGAAGAAGCCGGTGAACAGCCACCTCAGCCACGGCCGGTTGTCGGTGCACGCGCTCTCAGGCGCCGCGCACTGCCAGGCCACGAGGTCCAGGGATATACCGATCACGAACAGCGTGAACGTGGCGGACATCGAGAGTGCGAAGATCCGGCACAGGCCGTGGACGATCCGCCGGCCGAAGCCTGTCACAGGCGGGCGCAGCCACATCGCCACGTTGGCGAGGGTGAATGGCAGCAGCAGAAGCCAGAGTGCGCGGGCGGCCGCACCGGCCGTGAGATTGCCCCAGCGGTAGGCCTCGAGGCGTGCGCCGCCGGGACCCAATGTGCCTCCGTACTCCGTACGCGGGCGGAAGAAACCGGCGTCGCCGTCGCCGGCGACCCGGGAGATGAGCGGTCGATCGAGCATGTCCTCCGCAGGGGTGCCCGAGACGCCGTGGACTCTGAGTTCGGTCGGCGGCGTGGTGGCTGCGGCCGGCGCCGTCAATCGATCGGTCGCCGGTTCCACCCGCCACGGCGAGAGGCGCTCGGTCGGTGGCTCGGCGGGCATGCTGCGTTGAGGGAAGGCCTCAACGGGACCCTCGACGGGGCGCTCAATGGGCATGGCGCCACCCTAGCCAAGATGATCTTCCATGACTAGAGCATGGTCGGCGTTTTGACCCACCCCGGTGGAGGTGTCAGAGCGAAACCGCCGAGAGAGCCGCGAGGGCCGTGTGCACGAATACCCGTACGCCGTGGCCTATCGCCCGTTCGTCGACATCGAAGCTGGACTGGTGGATATCGACCTTCTCCTCGGCGCCTGGGATGCCGACGCCGAGACGAATCATGGTCCCCGGCACGTGGTCCAGGTAGAACGCGAAGTCCTCGCCGCCCATGCTGACGTCCGCCTCCACGACCCGGCTCGAGCTCAGGGCCGCGGCGGCCGCGCCGGCCGCGATGGCAGTCGCGGGTCGGTCGTTGATGACCGGCGGCACGCCGCACACGTAATTGACGTGGGCCTGTACGCCCGTCCCCGATACGGCGTCGCGGACCAGTTGGGGAACCAGCTCAGGCAGCTCACGCCAGGCGTCGCGACTGAGCACTCGTACGGTTCCGCGCGCGTACCCCTCGATCGGGATCGTGTTCGCGGCCTCACCGGCGCGCACCGCACCGAAGATCATGCTCACCGCGGAGCGCGGGTCCATCCGCCGGCTGAGCAGGGCGGGCACATCGACGACGATGCGACCCAGGGCGTGCACCAGGTCGGCCGTCAGATGCGGCCGAGCCGTGTGCCCACCGCGCCCGGTGAGCCTTATCTCCACCACGTCGGTGGCGGCGGTCAGTGGGCCCGAGCGAACACCCACGAGCCCGACTGGCAGCTGCGGGAAGCAGTGCAGCGCGAAGATCGCCGCTACGTCCTTGAGCCCGCCCTCCGAGATGACCTCGGGCGCCCCGGACGGGAACCTCTCCTCGCTCGGCTGGAAGATCAGGCGGACGCGGCCGGAAAGCTCGTTGCGCGCGTCGAGCTGGGCCAGGGCGAGGCCGGTGCCGAGCAGGACCGTGGTGTGGACGTCATGTCCGCAGGCGTGGCAGACATTGTCCACGGTGGATCGATACGGCACGTCCTTGGTATCCGGCAGCGGCAGAGCATCGAGATCGGCACGGAGCGCGACAACCCGATCCCCGGTGCCGACATCGCAGATCACCCCGTTGCCCTTCGACATCAGGCGGGGTTTGAGGCCGGCGAGGGTCAGCTCGCGCGCCACCAGGGCAGCCGTCTCGAACTCGCGGCCAGACAGCTCCGGATGCGCATGAATGTGCCGGCGTAGCGCGACGAGCTCCGCGCCTCTCGATGCCAGCCAGCGGTCCAGTTGGCCGGGCAGCGGATCGGCCCCCTGGGGTGCCTCCGCCCACGCCGACTCCGGTTCTGGCTCCTCGCTGCTGCCCAACTCCGAGGGCAGCGTCAGCGCACTCGTCACTGTCATGTCTCGATCTCGATAGGTTGGGTTAACCCGGGACCCAGAGAGCCTAGCGCCATGGTGACGGAGCGCAATATCAATTGGGTTCCACTGTCGTTGCGTTGCGTGAGGTAGATCGTGATCTTGTCGGATTGGCTGCGTCGGGCGGGCGCCATCAATCTTACCGGCTAATGAGGACATAAGCCCCAACAACCCCCTTAGTGCCAGCGACAGTATGGCACCAAACACCCGTTAGGCGCGCTTCCGTGCTAAGTGCGTTCGGTTTTCGCTCACGCCACCACATGACGCACCGTCACAAGGTCTTGGAGATCGGCTACGGGGCGCCCGTCACGCATCGTGTGCGGCCGGACCGACCATCCTCAACGCCCGCTAGTACGTCGCTCGACGTGAGAGAGTTCAGGCTCAGTATGCACGAGATTCACGGTCGAGACCGTGAACTCGCCGGCGCGCGGACTTTAGAAACGGTCACTTGGTCGGTAGAGACCCCATACACCCCGCAACGTGTCGCACACCTCACCGATCGTGGCCTTCGCCCGCAGTGCCTCCCGCATGGGCGGAAGCAGGTTCGGGGTGCCCTCGGCGGCGGCGCGTACCTGTGCGAGCGTGTGTTCGACCGCCTGCGCGTCCCTGTCCTTGCGCAGGCGGGCCAACCGGGCGGCCTGATCGGCCTCGATCGAGGGATCGACTCGCAGCAGCTCGTACGGCTCCTCCTCGGCGAGCACGAACCGGTTGACGCCGACCACCACACGTTTACCGGAGTCAATCTCCTGGGCGATTGTGTACGCAGAGGTCTCGATCTCCCGCTTCTGGAAGCCGACCTCGATCGAGTCCACGGCCGAGCCGATCTCGGCGACCTGCGCCATGAGGGCGACGACCTGAGCTTCGACCTCGTCGGTCATCGCCTCGACCACGTACGACCCGGCGAAAGGATCCACGGTGGAGGTCAGATCGGTCTCGTATGCCAGCACCTGCTGGGTCCGCAGAGCCAGCCGAGCCGCCTTCTCCGTGGGCAGCGCGATGGCCTCGTCGTACGAGTTCGTGTGGAGCGACTGGGTGCCGCCGAGCACCGCTCCGATCGCCTGCGCGGCCACCCTGACCATGTTGACCTCGGGCTGCTGCGCGGTGAGCTGTACCCCGGCCGTTTGGGTGTGGAACCGGAGCATCTGAGATTTCGGGTCCCGCGCGCCGAACTCGTCCCGCATGAGCCTGGCCCAGATTCGCCGGGCCGCTCGGAACTTGGCGACCTCCTCCAGCAGCGTGGTCCGGGCAACGAAGAAGAACGACAACCGAGGCGCGAACTCATCGACGGCCAGGCCGGCGGCGACGGCGGCGCGGACGTAGTCCAAGCCGTTGGCGAGGGTGAACGCGACTTCCTGCGCCGGCGTCGCCCCCGCCTCGGCCATGTGATAGCCCGAGATGGAGATCGTATTCCACTTAGGAATCTCATCGCGGCAGTAGGCGAAGGTGTCGGCGACCAACCGGAGCGAGGGCTTGGGCGGGAAGATGTACGTCCCGCGGGCGATGTACTCCTTGAGAATGTCGTTCTGGATGGTGCCATTCAGCTCCGACGCCGGCACGCCCTGCTCCTCCGCTACGAGCTGGTAGAGCAGCAGCAGCAGCGACGCCGGGGCGTTGATCGTCATGGACGTCGAGACGCGATCGAGCGGGATGTCGTCGAAGAGCAACCGCATGTCATCCAGCGAGTCGATCGCGACCCCTACCTTGCCGACCTCGCCGTGTGCCATCGGCGAGTCCGAGTCGAAACCCATTTGGGTCGGTAGGTCGAACGCGACCGACAGGCCCATGGTCCCGGCCGCCAGGAGCGCGTGGTACCGGGCATTCGACTCCGCCGCGGTGCCGAACCCGGCGTACTGGCGCATCGTCCAGGGCCGCGTGGTGTACATCGTCGGATATACGCCACGTGTGAACGGAAAGGAACCCGGCTCACCGAGCCGGTCCGGCAGGTCCGCCGGAGCATCGGAGTAAACCGGCTTGATCACGAAGCCCGACTCACTGCGCCGAACGCTACTCATACCACTGGATCGTAGGTTCCTGAACGCGGGTTAACGCTGCGCACCTATGAGTGATTGCGCACAATCTTGGGTCCCGCTGCGCCAGCCGGGCGGGCGGCCATCGTCACTCGCAGCAACTAAACGACGACAGATAGCCGACGGGCCGGCGGTTCGGCTTGCCAGCGACTTTTCCTGAAGCGCATCCTCACGCAAGATAGGGCTCGGTGTCACTTCGTCATCGCAGACTCAGGGTCATCGCAGACTCAGCGACATCGCAGTCTCGGCAACATCGCAGCATAGCCACAACCCACCGACACCGGGGAGCACGCGACTCCATGGCCCCACGTACGACGGCTTGCCTTCCGTGACCACGCAGATCCCGACGTGGCGCGAGCAGTCCTCCGCTGGCAGTTCGGGCGGCGACCGCGCCACCCCAGGAACCGTGGTGGGTGGCCGGTATGAACTGCGCACCCCCATCGGTCACGGTGGCATGGGTACCGTCTGGCGCGCCACCGACACGCTGCTGCGGCGAGACGTGGCGGTCAAGGAGGTGCTCCTCCCCCAGACCATGCCCAAGACGGAGAAGGACGCCCTGTGCGAGCGCACGCTACGCGAGGCGCGCGCCGCCGCGGCGCTGTCCCACCCTAGCGTCGTGCAGGTCTACGACGTCGTGACCGACGGTGGCCGGCCATGGATCGTGATGGAGCTGCTCGAGGCCCGCAGCCTGGCCGACATGGTGATCGACGACGGCCCGCTCGCCCCGCGAGCGGTGGCGAAGATCGGCGTCGCGATGCTCGGTGCCCTTGAGGTTGCCCACGCCGCCGGGGTCCTGCACCGCGACGTCAAGCCCGCCAACGTGCTGATCTGCACCGACGGGCGGTGCGTACTCACCGACTTCGGCGTCGCCCGCCTGCCGACGGAGAGCAAGCTCACCACACCCGGCATGGTGCTCGGCTCGCCTCATTTCATCTCGCCCGAGCGGGCCGTCGGCGGCGCCTTCGGCCCACCCAGCGACCTGTTCTCGCTGGGCGTGACCCTCTACACGGCCGTCGAGGGTGGCCCGCCCTTCGACCGGGGCGACCCGTTCGAGACCATGCGGGCGGTGGTGGAGGAGGCGCCGCGGCCGGCCCGGCTGGCCGGCCCGCTCCAGCCGGTCCTGTGGGGTCTGTTGGAGAAGGAACCGGCGCACCGGTGGAGCGTCGACCATGCCCGCGCCGTGCTGCGCGAGTTGCTCTCCGGAGCGCTGAGCCGGTCGGGACAGGCCCACGCCCACCACGACACCGACCCGCACGCAGTGGTTCGCCCGCCCGTCGGCCCTCCGCCCGCGATACGCCGCAGCGGTCAGGTGGGCGGCCGCGCCATGCTCGACCCGAATGAGCCGCTGTCCGGCCAACTCGCCCGACTGCGCGAGGCCAGTGGCGGCGACGCCCCGTCGCGCGGATCCAGGCCGGGACCGGTGCTGTTGCCGGGCACCGACGACTGGCAGCCATCGGCGCAACCGCGTCGCGAGGGCGTCGGCCGCCGCCGCGCCCGCTCCAGCAGTGCGGTCATGGCGGATCAGATCGCCGGCCGCGTCAGGGCTCTGAGCCGCGAGGCGCGTCGGCCGAAGAACCGCGCCCGCGTGATCGTGGGCGCCGGGCTGGTCGCGGTTCTCGCCCTAGCCGGGATCGGCGCCATATCCGGCTGGTTCGCCGGCCACGCCAGCCCCGGGCCGCCTGGCGCGACCACACCCGCCCCGTCAGTGGACGGCCCGCTCATCGCCATCCAGGAGTATCGGGACCGCGGCATCGCCGTGAACGTGCCCAAGGACTGGAAGAAGTCGGGCAGCGGATCGTACGTGGACTTCAGCGATCCGGCCGGTGGACGCAAGATCCGGATCAACATCGAGGCCGCCTCGGGAACCGCGCAGAGGTTCTTCCAGACCGCCGAGACCGGCCTCAAGAAGCCCTCGATCTGCCCGTCGCCATACAAGCGGGTCGCGCTCGTTGACGCGAAGCTCGCCGGCAAGGACGGCGCCCAGCTCGAGTACACCTGCGGCTCCAGCAACGGGATGCGACACGGCATCTGGCGTGCGGTCGTGGTAGATGGCAAGGCCTACCACTTCTACCTCACCGTGCCCGACACCCAGTTCGCCGACAGTAAGATCATCTTTGACGAGATGACCCGCTCCTTCGCCTTCGTCTAACCGCTACCCAACAACCCCTCCCGTCGATCATGACCTGGAGGTCATGATCGACGCTGTTTCGCGACGGTCAGCTCATGATCACGGCGATCTTGCGGGCTAGGTCGGCGAGCAAAGTCGGGCGCGGCGAGGTAGACCCGTGCTATCAACACCTCAAACGCACGGGGCGGACGGAGGTGGCGCGCGGTGGAAACCAAGGCACTGCGGGCGCGGGCCGAGCGATGGCTCGCCGACGACCCCGACCCGACCAGCCAAGCTGAGCTTCGCGCGGTCATCGATGGTCTGCCCGACACCACCGCCGAGCTGGCGGACCGGTTAGCCGGACCGTTGACGTTCGGCACGGCCGGGCTGCGTGGTCCGATGCGGGCAGGTCCCAACGGCATGAACCTCGCAGTGGTCCGCCAGGCCGCGGCCGGGCTGGTCGCCTGGCTGGCCGAGCGTGATCCGACCCGGCCGCTGGTGATCGGGTACGACGCGAGGCGCGGTTCGCGCCGTTTCGCCGAAGAGACCGCCAAGGTCGCCACGGGGGCCGGCCGACGGGCGCTGCTGTTGCCCCGGGTGCTCCCGACACCCGTTCTCGCGCATGCCGTGCGGGCTCTGGACGCCTGCGCCGGTGTCATGGTCACGGCTAGCCACAATCCCCCGCAGGACAACGGCTACAAGGTCTACCTCGGCTCGGGGCTCGGCGGTGTCGGCGGGGATGGGGCCCAGATCGTGCCGCCGGCGGACGCCGAGATAGAAGCGGCGATCAGGTCGGTGGGTCCGCTGTCACAGGTAGTCTTGGGCGACCCAGCAGAGATCCTCGGCGAGGAGATCGTCGCGTCCTATCTTGATGGCGCCCTCGCCGTGCTCGATCCGGACGTGGTGGAGCCAGCCGAACGGGCCAGCTTGGTGGTCGCGTACACGGCCATGCATGGAGTGGGCGCGGGCGTGTTGACCGAGGCATTCGAGCGAGCCGGCTTCGCGCGTCCGGCGAGCGTGCCCGAGCAGGCCGACCCCGATCCGGCCTTCCCGACGGTCGCCTTCCCCAACCCGGAGGAGCCCGGGGCGATGGATCTCGTCCTCGGCCTCGCCGCACTCGTTGACGCCGACATCGCGATGGCCAACGATCCCGACGCGGATCGGTGCGCGGTAGCCATCCCGGTTGCGGGTTCAGACCCCAGCCGGCCCGAAGGCGATCAACGAGGTGCCTACCGGATGCTCCGGGGCGACGAGGTCGGCATCCTTCTCGCCGACCATCTCATGCGGCGCGGCGTCCAAGGACTCTACGCGACCACCATTGTGTCGTCCTCGCTGCTGCGGGCCCTATGCGCCGCGCGCGGCCAGGGCTACGCCGAGACGTTGACCGGCTTCAAGTGGATCGTCCGCGCCGGGGCCGGTCTCGTGTACGGCTACGAGGAGGCGCTGGGCTACTGCGTCGCGCCGGAGCACGTCCGTGACAAGGACGGCATCACCGCGGGCCTCCTCGTTGCCGAGCTTGCGGCCGGGCTCAAGGCCGAGTTGCGCACGCTCAGCGACCGACTCGACGAGCTGGCTATGGAGTTCGGGGTGTACGCCACGGACCAGATCTCCGTGCGCGTCGACGAGATCTCCGCCATCGCCGAGGCGATGGCCAACCTGCGCGCCAAGCCACCTGCCGCGCTGCTCGACGACGCCGTTTCGTCGTTTGAGGACCTGGCACCCGAATCCGACGTCGTCATCATCCGCACCGGCTCCTGCCGGGTGGTCGTTCGTCCTTCCGGCACCGAACCCAAGCTCAAGGCATATCTTGAGGTCGTGGAGCCGGTCAGCGCTGGCAACGGACGCGAGCCGCGCATCGAGGATGTAGGTCCTGCCCGCGAGCGAGCGGCAGCGGCGCTATCGGCGTTGCGGACCGAGGTGGAGACGGCTCTGGGCCGGTAGGACAGCCGGTAGGACAGCCACGGCCGGGCGGGGGAGGTAGCACAGGCTTATGCCCTTTCTGAGCATAATAATCCCGGTTTATGCGGTTCAGGGATACATTCGTGAGTGTCTTGATTCCGTCCTCAACCAGTCGTTCACCGATCTCGAGCTAATCGCCCTCGATGACCGCTCGCCCGACCACTGCCCGGAGATCATCGACGAGTACGCCGAGCATGATCCTCGGGTGCGGGTCATTCACCTGCCTCACAACGTGGGACTCGGCCGGGCGCGCAATGTCGGTCTCGACTCCGCGACCGGGGAGTACGTCTGGTTCGTCGACAGCGACGACTGGATCGCCAGCGGGGCGCTCCACGCGGTCGCCAACAAACTCAGGGAGACCCGACCTGACGTGCTCCTCGTGGACCACACTCGAGTGACCTGGCTCGGCCGGCACCTGCCTAGCGACGGGCGCGGCCTGCTGCGCGATGCGGACCAGAGCGGATGCATCCGCCTGGGCGAGGAGCCGGGCTACCTCAGCCTCTTCACGGTGGCCTGGAACAAGGTTTTGCGCCGCGACTTCCTCGTCCGCACCGGCATCCGTTTCGACGCCGGGTGGTACGAGGATCTGCCCTTCACCTACCCGGTACTCATCGCCGCCGATCGGATCGCGGCGCTCGGCCGGGTCTGCTACCACTACCGCAAACGCCGCCAGGACGCCATCACCCACACGCGCAGCGACCGGCATTTCGACGTCTTCGACCAATGGGCTCGGGTCTTCAACCGCCTGGATGCGCTCGGTGAGCGGGCGGCGCCGTTTCGCGACGAGATCTTCCAGCGGATGGTGTGGCACCTCCTTGTGGTCCAGTCCCGCAAGGACCGGCTGCCGCCGCGTACCCGCCGAGCGTTCTTCGGCCAGATGTCGGGCTTCTACCGGCGCTACCGGCCAGCCGACGAGCACCCGCCACCTGGCCGACTCAACCGGCTGCGCCGGCGCCTGCTCGCCGCCGACGCGTACCGCGCGTTCCGGGGCTTGCGACTTGTCCGCCTCGCGGTGCATCGAAGTCGCCGGCGGGCCAAGTCCGTGGTGAAGAAGGCGTGGTCCGAAGTCAGCCAGACCGGATCGGGGCTGCGCGCCGTCGTGGGCCGCCTCTATTACCACCTGCTGCGGCTGCTGCCGTTGGACTCGCGGCTCGCCGTGTACGCCGCCTACTGGTACCGCGGCTTCGCCTGCAACCCTGGTGCCGTCTTCGACCAGGCCCGCGAACTCGTGCCGCAGGTGCGGGGGGTCTGGGTGGTCGACCGCAGGCACGCCGCGACCATGCCGGCTGGAGTGCCTTACGTTGTGGCCGGCTCGCTGCGTTACTACCGCACGCTGGCGCGGGCGCGCTGGCTCGTCAACAACGTCAACTTTCCCGACTTCGTGGTCAAGCGACGAGGCTCGGTCCATCTGCAGACGCACCACGGCACTCCGGTGAAGGTCATGGGACTGGACCAGAGCGCGTTCCCCATCGGCGCGCAGGGAATGGACTTGGCGGCGTTGATGCGCCGCTGCGACCGCTGGGACTTCAGCGTTACCGCAAACGCGCACAGCACCGAGGTTTGGTCCCGGTCCTATCCATGCCGGCACGAGACGCTGGAGTACGGCTACCCTCGCAACGATCGCCTCGCCCTGGCTGAGCCCGCGGACGTCACGGCGGCGCGCCGGCTTTTCGACATTTCCGAGCCTCGGACGGTTGTGCTCTACGCCCCGACGCATCGCGAGTACGTCGCCGGCTTCCAGCCGATGCTCGATGTCGGGGAGTTCGCGGACTCCCTCGGCCCGGATTTCCTGGTGCTGGTCCGCGCGCACTACTTCTATCCGGGCGGCAAGGATGTGCCCCACCCAAGGGTGCGGGATGTCTCCGACCACCCGTGCGTAGAGGACCTCCTGCTCGCCGCGGACGTGCTCGTTACGGACTACTCGGCGGTGATGTTCGACTACGCGGTGCTCGATCGTCCGATAGCCGTGTTCGCGCCCGACTGGGATGCCTATCGACGTATCCGTGGCGTCACGTTCGACCTACTCGCGGAGCCACCAGGCGTGGTGGCCACGACCGAGGTCGACCTGGCCGACGCGTTCCGCACCGGGACGGTGTGGGATGACGCGGCAAGCAAGGCGCGGGCCCAGTTCCGGGCCCGGTTCTGCTATCTCGACGACGGTCACGCCGCGGAGCGGGTCGTCCGTCGTGTGTTCGCCGACGTCCTCGGCACAGACGCCGGGGACATCCTTCGACGCGATGGTGGTGCAGATGCCGACGCAGCACGCGGCCCCGGCAAACATCGATGACATCCCCGGATGGCTCCGCCCGACCGACCAGCGGTTGATCAACTGGCTGCTGAGCTACCAGGAGAACCAGGGCGTGCAGGGCGACCTGTGCGAACTCGGCGCGTACCTGGGCAAGAGCGCTGTCCTCATTGGGGCGCACGTGCGACCGGTCGAGATGTTCACAGTGTGCGACCTCTTCGACTCGCCGGCGCCCAACGAGGCCAACGCCGCCGAGATGCTGCGCTCGTACGCCACCCTCACCCGCAGCACCTTCGAACGCAACTACCTGGCCTTCCACGACCGCCTTCCGGCCATCGTGGAGGGCGCCACGTCGACGATCGGAGAGCACGTCGCCCCGGGGTCGTGCCGCTTCGTACACGTGGACGCCTCGCACCACTTCGGACATGTCAGCGTCGATGTGGTGTCGGCGCGCGCGATGCTCCAGCCCGACGGGGTGGTGGTCTTCGACGACTACCGGGCCGCACACACACCCGGCGTGGCGGCCGCAGTATGGTTCGCCATTCACGGTGAAGGGCTCTGTCCGATGTGGATCAGCCCAAACAAGATGTACGCCACGTGGGGGGACCCGACGGCGCTGCGAAAGGCGCTGGTCGAGTGGCTGACCGACCAGCCGGACTCGGCCTGGTCGGATCATGACGTGGCCGGCCACCGAATCGTGCAGATCGCGGACTGGCCGAAGCATCCCCCGGCGCCGCAGCCTCCGCCGTCAGCAGCACCGCCGGCTCCCCCACCCCGGCGGCCAAAGCACCCGATCATTGTGGATCTGCTCCCTCCGGCGGTGACCCGCGCGCTGCGCGCGGCCCGCCGCCGCAGGGAGGCACGACGGTGAGCGTTCCCGTGGCGTACCCGGACTCCGAGGAGGGCCGCCGGCCGGACGCTGTGGCCCCCGAGCCGCGGGCCGGATCAATCTGGTCCCGGCGTTGGCGGCCACCCGCGCCGCGCGACTGGCGACTGCCGTCGTCGCGCGGTTGGCGACTCGGCGCCATCACCTGCGGGATCGCCCAGACAGTGCTGCTGTTCTGGTGGATCGCGTTCTTCCCGGGGACGCTGAGCTACGACAGCGTCATGTACGTCTGGATGGTGAGCACTGGCAACTGGGGCACCCAACACTCGGTGCTCTACAACGGCATGGTCTGGCTCTCCTTGCAGACGACTGGCCAGCTGGGCCTGCTGACGCTCGCCCAGACGGTGGCCATGGCGGGCGGCCTCGCGTACGTGGTAACCGGACTCCGGCGGTTGCGCGTGCCCGGCCGGTGGGTGGCGGTGGCCGCGATCGCCGCGACCTGCCTACCCGTGGTGGGCACCTTCACCGTGTACGTCTCGAAGGACGTCGCATTCGTGATCACCCAAGTCTGGTTGCTCGGCACCGTGGCGCGGATCATCGCGACCCGGCCGAACCCGGCGAGACGGTTGTGGGCGGCCCTATTCGCCGAGTTCGTCCTCATAGGACTGTTCCGGCAGAATGGCTTCGTCGTCATCGCGCTCACGGTTGCCTTCCTCGTGCCGGTGCTCACCGGGATCCGGTGGCGGGTCGTGGCGTGCGGCGCGGCCGCAGTCGCGTTCGGCTTCCTCGCCAATGTCGCCGTATATCCGGCGCTCGGCGTCCGGCCGGCCCGAACAGAGCTGGTGCTGGGGACTGCTTACGCCGACATCGCGGTCGCCTACTCCCACCGCCCAGGCGCGTTCACCGCCAGCGAGAAGCAACTCATGTCCTCGGTAGCGCCACTCGACTACTGGTCATCCACGGCCAACTGCTACACCTCGGACACCACCGTGACGTACGCCAGGCCCGAGTTCAATTTCGCCGCAGCGAACCAGCGCCGGGGCGAACTGTTCGACCTGTGGCTGCGCCTGGTGAAACGCATGCCGGACGAGATGGTGCAGACACGCCTGTGCCGGGGTTCCATCGCCTGGAACCCGTTCCCCGGCCCGGCCCACGGCTGGACGGTGAAGATTCCGATTGCCGGGGTGGGGCGTTACTTCGACTTTCCGAGGGGCCGTATCGCGCAGAGCCCGTTCTCCGACGCCATCCGGCTCGCACCGCTAAGCGAGACGGCCCACGCGACCGGTGTCTTCCTCCGCCGGCTCTCCGACACGCGCTCCTTCGAGTGGTTCGCCTGGCGCGGCGCCACCTGGTGTTACGTGGCCTATCTAGCAGTGATCCTCTTCGCCCGACGCAGACGGGACCTGGCGGTGCTCGGGCTCGTCGCGGTCGTCGCGGCCAATCAGATCAACGTCTTGATCAACAACCCGGGGCAACTTGTGCGCTACATGGTCGGCCCGCTCATCATTGGCATCCTGCTACTCCCGCTCGCCTTCGCGACCACCCGGGAGCCAACTTCTTCAGCGTCGCGGGAACGGCTCGCAGGCGGGCATCAGAATCGGGGCATACCGCCAAACTGACGGTCGCCGGCGTCACCGAGGCCGGGCACGATGAAGGCCCGGTCGTTGAGCTTGTTGTCAATCGCCGCGGTGATCAAACGCATCGGCAATCCGGATGCGTCGAGTCGAGCGATCCCCTCGGGAGCCGCTAGCACGCAGATCACCGTGACGTCGGTGCAGCCGCGGTCTGCGATGAGGCGAACACAATGCTCCAGCGAACCGCCGGTGGCGAGCATCGGGTCCAGCACCATCACCGGGATGTCGGTCAGATCCGTCGGAAGGGATTCCAAATAGGCCCGTGGTGCGAACGTCTCCTCGTCGCGGGCGAGCCCGACGAAGCCCATTGACGACTCCGGCAGTAACGCCAACGCCGCGTCGGACATACCGAGCCCCGCCCGCAGCACCGGGACGAGCAGCGGCGGATTGGCGACGCGGTGGCCCTCGGTGCCGGCGACTGGAGTCCGGATCGGGTACGACTCGACAGCGAGTGCGCGCGCCGCCTCGTACACCAGCATCGTGGTCAATTCGTGTAGGGCGGCGCGGAATGCACCCGGTTCGGTGCGTTCGTCGCGCATAGCGGTGAGGCGGGTCTTCGCCAAGGGGTGGTCTACGACGAGTACGTCCACGGATGTTCAAACTACCGGCTTCGTCGGAGACGATCAACGTAAACAACTGCGTCGGAGACGATCAACGCAAACAACTGCGTCGGAGACGATCAACGCAGCAACTGCGTCGGAGACGATCAACGCAAGCTCGGCGCGGCCGTCGCGACGCCCGACGCGGCGAGCACCCCTGCCCCCGCGCGCGAGCCTGGGCGCCCGGCGTGCGCGGCTGCGGCGTAGGCGTATACGTCTAGCATCGCCGCCGCGTAGCGGGCCGGCGTATGCCCGGCGGCGTTGGTCGCGGCGGCGGCACCCAGCGCGCGGGCTCCCTCGGGGTCGCCGAGCAGACGAAGGATGCCCCCGGCGAAGTCCGCCGGGTGCGGCGGCGTGTGCACCCCCGACCCGCGCAACGGACCGTGGCGGTGCAGCACCGCGTCCACGAGAACGGATGGCACGCCGGCCAAGGCCGCCTCCTGCAGCACAAGGGCCTGCGTGTCGGTTCGGGACGGGAAGGCGAAGACCTCGGCCGCGCGGTAGGCGGCCGCGACCACCGTGGGCGGCTGCTGCCCGGTCAGCACGACTCGGTCGGCGATCCACGGGCCAGCCTCGCGAAGCAGCCCGGCGAACCACTTCGGCTCATACATCGCACCCACGAGGACGAGCCGCGCCCGTGGACAGGCGAGGAGCACCCGATCGAAGGCCGAGACAAGTAGATCGATGCCCTTCTCCCGGTTGATGCGACCGACGAACAGCACGACCCGGTCGTCGTCCCGCAGGCCGTGGGCGGCGCGAAATGCAGCGATCGCATCGGGCGCGGCGGCTCGTGCGGCCACCCCGGTGGGCACCACGAAGATCCGCTCGTCGGGGACAGGCAGCTCGATCCGGTCGAGCACCGCCCGGGTGGGCACGACGACGGCGTCGGCGTCGCCGAGCAGCAAGGCGTTGCCGGCGTCCAGCACCGCCCGCCGACGCCCGATCGCCGCCGCCCGGCGACCCGGCGGTGTGGGCTGATCACAGCGCATCGGTGGCCGCGGCAGGCCAAGGCGGCGCGCGTACAGCCGGACCCCGACCCGCAGCGCCCGGACCGGGAACCGATACGCCTCGGCATACGCGTGCAGGTCGGTGTGGTAGGTCTGCACCAGCGGCACGCCGAGCTGCCGCGCGGCCATCACGCCCAACAGGCCAACCGGTCCGGGGGTGTGGACATGGATGACGTCGGGTCGGTGGGTGGCCACCTCGGCGAGGGTGCCGCTCGCGGCCGCGGCGCGCAGCAACCACGGCGAGAGCCGCAGATCGGCCACCCCACACGGGAGTGCCCGGAGCCGTAGCAGCCCCGGCTCGTCGAACTGGTGCGGGTGGCGCGGCACGACCGTCAACAGAGAGTGGCCCTCGAGGCTGAGCGCCTCGACCAGTGTCCGGATCGAGGTGATCACGCCATCGCGGCGCGGCAGATAGGTGTCCGTGAAGTTCGCGACCCGCACACCTCGTACGCTCGCAAGACATCGCCCAACCAGGGGGTTCCATGGTGCGACGTGTCGATGAACGTTAGCCGACCGGTTTGGGTGCGCCAGCGCGCGCCGATCGGCAAGATCCGTGTATCGGCTCGCGGGTAGACTCCTCGGTATGACGGTGACAGCGAAGTCCACCGACACGTCGCCAAGGGTTGAACGTCCCACCGATCTCGCCGACGTCGCCCGCTCCGAGGCCGCCCTGCGCACGTTCCTGCATGGTCTGCCGGGGGTCGACCAGGTCGGGGCGGATGCTCGCGCGGCCACCCTCGGCACCCGCTCGATCAAGACCTCCGCAAAAAAGTGGGCGATCGACCTCGCCATCCGGATGGTCGACCTCACCACGCTCGAGGGCGCCGACACTCCGGGTAAGGTCCGCGCCATCTGCGCCAAGGCCCGCCGCCCCGATCCGGCCGACCCGACCTGTCCGGCTGTGGCCGCGGTCTGTGTCTACCCCTCGATGGTCGCCACGGCGGCGGAGGAGCTGCGTGGCACCGGGATCCACGTGGCGAGCGTCGCGACGGCGTTCCCGTCCGGACAGGCGCCGCTGGCTGTGAAGCTCGATGACACTCGCGCCGCGGTCTCAGACGGAGCCGACGAGATCGACATGGTCATCAGTCGTGGTGCCTTCCTCGCCGGCCGCTACATGGAGGTCTTCGACGAGATCGTGGCGGTGAAGCAAGCCGCCGGGGCAGCTCACCTCAAGGTCATCCTCGAGACCGGAGAGCTCGCGACGTACGACAATGTCCGACGCGCGAGCTGGCTCGGCATGCTCGCGGGCGGCGACTTCATCAAGACCTCGACGGGGAAGATCACGCCCGCCGCGACGCTGCCGGTCACGCTGGTCATGCTCGAAGCCGTCCGGGACTTCCGGTCGGTGACCGGGCGGCAGGTCGGGGTCAAGCCGGCCGGCGGCATCCGCACCAGCAAGGACGCCATCAAGTACCTGGTCACGGTGAACGAGACAGCCGGCGAAGACTGGCTCGACCCCGATTGGTTCCGGTTCGGCGCATCCACGCTCCTCAACGACCTGCTCATGCAGCGGACCAAGATGGCCACCGGCCGATACTCGGGGCCCGACTACTTCACCCTGGACTGAGCCATGCCTGCCTTCGAATACGCCCCAGCGCCTGAGTCACGCTCCATCGTGGACATCCGCTCCTCGTACGGTCTCTTCATTAACGGTACGTTCGTCGACACGAGCTCGGGCGGGTCCCGCAAGACGGTGAACCCGGCGACGGAAGAGGTCCTGGCCGAGGTGGCCGAGGCCGGTGAGGCCGATGTGGACGCCGCAGTCGGGGCGGCCCGACACGGGTACGAAAATGTCTGGGGTCCGATGCGCGGCGCGGATCGGGCCAAGTACCTCTATCGGCTAGCCCGGATCGTCCAGGAGCGCGCCCGGGAACTCGCGGTGCTCGAGTCGATCGACAACGGAAAGCCGATCCGTGAATCGCGCGACGTCGACATCCCCCTCGTCGCGGCCCACTTCTTCTACTACGCCGGCTGGGCGGACAAGCTCCAGCATGCCGGCTTCGGCGCCATTCCGCGGCCGATCGGCGTCGCCGGCCAGGTGATTCCGTGGAACTTCCCGCTGCTCATGCTCGCCTGGAAGATCGCTCCGGCGCTCGCCGCCGGCAACACCGTGGTACTCAAGCCAGCGGAGACCACGCCACTGACCGCACTCGCGTTCGCCGACATCTGCCAACAGGCCGACCTGCCGCCAGGGGTCGTGAACATCATCACCGGGGGTGGCGAGACGGGGCGCCTGCTGGTCGAGCACCCGGACGTCGACAAGGTGGCATTTACCGGTTCGACCGAGGTCGGGCGCGCCATCGCCAAGTCGATCGCGGGAACAAAGAAGCGGCTAACCCTGGAGCTGGGTGGCAAGGCAGCGAACATCGTCTTCGACGACGCGCCCATCGACCAGGCGGTCGAGGGGATCGTCAATGGCATCTTCTTCAACCAGGGCCACGTCTGCTGCGCCGGCTCCCGCCTACTCGTGCAGGAGTCCATCGCCGAGCCGCTGTTGGCGCGGCTCAAGCACCGCATGGCCACCCTGCGCGTCGGCGATCCGCTCGACAAGAACACCGACATCGGCGCCATCAACTCCGCGGCTCAACTGGAGCGCATCCGCGAGCTGTCCGCGGCCGGCGAGTCCGAGGGCGCCGACCGGTGGTCGCCGCCGTGCGAGCTCCCCGACCGCGGATTCTGGTTCGCTCCCACGTTGTTCACCGGGGTCTCGCAGGCGCATCGCATCGCCCGCGAGGAGATCTTCGGCCCGGTGCTCTCGGTGCTGACGTTCCGCACTCCCGCGGAGGCGGTGGAGAAGGCGAACAACAGCCCGTACGGGTTATCGGCGGGCGTCTGGACCGACAAGGGGTCCCGTATCCTCGCCATCGCCGACCAGTTGCGGGCGGGCGTTGTGTGGGCCAACACCTTCAACAAGTTCGACCCGTCGAGTCCCTTCGGCGGCTACAAGGAGTCGGGCTACGGCCGCGAGGGTGGCCGGCATGGGCTGGAGGCCTACCTTGCCCACTAACCCGCGGAGGGCTTCGCCCCCCGCGACCCCCCCAACTGCGACGAGCCGGCCTGCGGCCGGCGCTGTCCAGCAGGCGACCACTTCGCGGGTCGGCGTTCGCAAGACGTACAAGCTATTCGTGGGCGGCGCGTTCCCGCGCAGCGAGTCGGGACGCTCCTACGCGGTGTCGTCGGCGGCTGGGGACTTCCTTGCCAACGCGGCGCTCGCCTCTCGCAAGGATGTCCGCGACGCGGTGAAGGCGGCCAGGGCCGCCGTGTCGCCGTGGGCGGGCGCGACGGCGTACAACCGTGGCCAGATCCTCTACCGCATCGCCGAGATGCTCGAGGGTCGCCGGGCTCAGTTCGCCGACGA
This sequence comes from Micromonosporaceae bacterium, assembly GCA_020027875.1. Taxonomy (GTDB): domain Bacteria; phylum Actinomycetota; class Actinomycetes; order Mycobacteriales; family Micromonosporaceae; genus JAXIPB01. The sequence continues at coordinate 112,098 of JAHRHA010000002.1, forward strand.
GGTCCGCGCCGGTGAGGGGCTGGGCAAGTCGGCGGCGGAGACAGCGGTGGATGCCGCGATCGACCGATGGATCTGGTACGCGGGCTGGTCGGACAAGGTCGCGCAGATCTACGGCAACGCCAACCCGGTCGCCGGCCCGTTCTTCAACCTCACCACCCCTGAGCCGACCGGCGTGGTCGGCGTGGTCGCGCCGGCGGAGTCGTCCTTGCTCGGCCTGGTCAGCGTGATCGCCCCGGTGATTGTGACCGGGAACACATCGGTGGTGCTCGCCAGCGAGACCCGGCCGCTGCCATCCATCACCCTCGCCGAGGTACTCGCCACCTCGGACCTGCCTGGCGGCGTCGTCAACCTGCTCACTGGACGGGTCGCCGAGACGGGGCCGTGGCTCGCCTCGCACATGGACGTCAACGCCATCGACCTCGGCGGCGTCGCTGACCCGGCACTGGGCACCCAGATGGAGGTCGCGGCCGCGGAGAACCTTAAACGGGTCATCCGGCCGCGCGGCGGGGAGGACTGGTCGGCCGAACCCGGCCTGGACCGGCTGCTTGCCTTCCTCGAACCGAAGACCGTCTGGCATCCCAAGGGTCTCTAGCTCGGTAAGACCTCGGCAGTTCTCGGCGAGTACGACGCCTGGGGCGGCCGCCGATCAACTGCGCAGACAGACTAGGGTGTGCGCTGAGTCGCGGATACGATACTCGTCGGAATGGCGCGGTGTCTGATCCCTGGGCAGGGACCCACCCCTAGGTACGACGGAGGTCGACGTGGCCGCAGACGAGCCGGCCGACGAGGCGGAGAGCGGACGCTCTGCGCGAACCGGTGCGCTCTGGGCGGATGTGCGGATCGATCCCGTCGAGATCGCTCTACCTGGCGCGGTTGGGTACACGCTTCGGGCCTACCGACCCTCGGGGGAGATCGCCAAATCCGACGCAGACCGCAATCCCGCCGCCGAGCTCGATGACTTCGACGCCGCCGCAGCCGCCGTGGCCAGGCGTCGTCGGGCTAGCGACGAGGACGAGACGTCCGACGAGGAGGCGGAGGTCGAGGCCGCCCTCGAGCCAGACAAGATCGACGATGAGGTCGAGGGCGACGAAGATCTTGCGGACGACGAAGATCTGGAAGATTACGACGAGGACGAGGATAACGTCGAGGAGGAGGTGCCCGTCTTCCTCGGGCGCAACAACCGGGTCTACCTCTTCCACAGCCCCGAGAAGCTCGTCGAATTTGTTCGCTCCGGTGCCGAGCACGACCTTACCCAGCTCGACACCTGGGCGGCGCTGGTCAAGCGGGTCGGCAGCGACGACATCGTGCCGCTCGACGATGACAGCTACGAGCTCGACCTCGTCGTGGAGAACCTTCGGGGCGGTCCCGACGCGTGGGAACCGCGCCTCATTCTCAAAGCAGGGGAGATCGCCCGGGATCTCGGCTTTGCCCTGCGCATAGAGCCGGTGCTTGTGGCGCTCGCTGCGGGCTCACCACTGGACGATCTCGACGAGGCGCTGCGCGCCGCGGAGGCCGGGGGTGTCGGCTCATTCTTCGCCAAACGCAAGCTGCGTAAGATCCCGGCGCAGCAGTCTTCCCTGGCCTGGCGCACGCTCATTGGCAAGATCTCTGCCATTGCAGACTGGCGCGACTAGGAAACTCCAGGGACTATCGGTCATTAACAGACGATCGGCCAGCAAAACAGCGGCCCGCCAGCGACAATCGGCGGGACCGGGGAGGAGGACGAGGCCGTGGCGTTGGTGCGCGTGTACTGCGGGGTGGCAACCGCCGAGATGTCGCCGTGGCTGACCGTCGCGGTTGTTGATGACGCGGGTCGCCTACTGGACATGCGCCACATCAGCGACGACCCGGCCGGCTACGCCTACCTCGGTGCTCTGCTCGCCGACCGTTCCGGTGGTGCCGCTCCGGTCGCTGTGGATCGCCACGAGCACCTCGTCGCCCAACTGATGGCCGCGGCCAACCGCCCGCTGGCGATCGCCGACGAAGCAACTCTCGCTGACTTCTCGGAACGATTCGCAGACGACACGTCGTACGAGGAGATGCAGGCTCCGATCTCCCAGCGTCGCGCGGTTGGGCTGGCCCGAGGGTTGCAGGCTGGCGCGCTCTACGCGACGGCGCAGAGTCCGTCATGGGATCTGGACGAGTTCAAGCCCGTACTCGCCGCTCACGGCGCCGTGACGGCCGGACGCCAAGCGGCCGCCGCCGCGCTTCGAGAGGTGTTGCGGGAGCTCTATCCGGCCGCGCTGCGGGCCTACCCGGACCCGGCTGAGTACATTCCGCTCAAGATCCTCGATGCCCTGCCCGAACCGGGCCTGCTGACGGCCTCGCCGTCCAGTCGCAACCGGGACGCGGCGCTCGTGGCCGAACTCTCCTCCAGTGGCGTGGCCGACACGACCACCGCGGTGAATGCCATCACAGCGCTGCGGGTCGCCGTCGAGGAATCCCCGCGATGGAATGCCAACCGCATGCTCGCTCCGGTCGTGGCCGAGACCGTTCGACAGGCGGTCGCCGCCGTACGGGCGTGCGACGCCGCCTCGGCGGCACTCGTGGGGACGCTGGTTGAGCGGCTGGGGGCCATGCACGCTGGCGGCGTCCCGCCGCGTCCATACCTGGTTTATCCCAGTCCGCCCGCGCCGGTCTCGCCGGCGGTGCCACGCCGTCCGCCGGGCCCGGCCGCCGAGGTGCCGGCGAGCCGGCTGTCCCCCAGGGTTAGCGCCGCGAGCGCGGCCGCCGCCGGCGTTCCCGCGACGTCGGTCCCGACCCCGCGCACTGAGACCGGGTACCCGGTCCCCGGCTTCGCGGCCCCCGGTAGCCGGACTGACTGGCCGCTCGTCCCCCCGCCCGAGGACGATTTCGCCGCCGTGTATGCGAGGTTGCCCGCCGCCTCTGCGCACGAGCCCGCCGCCTCTGCGCACGAGCCCGCCGCCTCTGCGCACGAGCACGCCGCCTCGGCCCATGGCTCGTACGGCGACTCGACCGCGACCACCCTGTCCTTCAGCATGGATCCGCTCAACGCACCGTTGGAGCGGACGGCCCCCGGCGCGCCGAGTGGGTTGTCGGCGCCGTGGCTCGCCGGGGAGATGCCGGTTGAGCCGCCCTCCCTTCGGCTGGTCGACAGCGCGCACTCCGACCCGCTGACCGATCCGTTCCCGGACCGGATGGCGCCACCGGTCCTTCGCGTGATCGACGGCGGACGTCAGCCCGATGCCGGGCACCGGCCCCCAGACGACGATCTGCTCATCTTCTCCCAGACCGCCTGGTTCACCCAGGTCGACGAGTCGGTGGTGGACGACACGGCGAGCTGGGGCCGGCTCGCCGACGAGGGATGGCGTGCCGCCGGGCAGTCCGCCCATCCGGCCGTCGGCGCCGACACGATGGCGGGGCTACCGCGGCGCGTACCGCAGGCGAACCTGGTGCCCGGCTCCGCACAGCCGCCGCCGCGGCAACTCCGCATCGTGCGCGACGCGCAGAGCATCGCCGCCCACACGGAGGGGTATTTCCGCGGGTGGCGGCGGGGCCAGGAAATCGGCGGCTTCGCGGTCGGGCAGCGCGACCGGGCCGCGTGGGAGTTCAATCGCGACCAGCGTGCACGCGAGGGCGTTGATCAGCGGGCGCGGCTGTCCTGATGACGAGCGTCGCGACCTATTCGAGCAGTCTGAACTCGCTGCTCGCGGGCATGCTCGCCCGTACTCCCGGGGCCGTACACGCGGTGCTCGCCACGGTCGACGGAGTGAGCGTAGCCGTCTCGGCCGGGCTGCCGGCGGAGCGAGCGGAGCAGCTGGCCACGATCGGCGCCGGACTGCTGAGCATCGCCGACGGCGCGGGCGTCATGATGAACACCGGAGCGCCCCGCCACGTGATCGTCGAGATGTACGGCGGGCTGCTCCTCGCGGCTCCGGTGGCGCCGCGCGTCGTGCTGAGCCTGCTCGCCACGTATGACGCGGACCGCGAGCGACTCGGCTTCGAGCTCGCCCAGTTCGCCGGTCAGCTAGCGCCGCTCGTCGCCCACATCCGCTAACCCGCGATCTCGCGCTGCGTGCTCACCGCGGCCTGGTGCACCCTTCGTGCCTTGTGCTGAACGGCGCGCTAACGAGGCGAAGGAAGGGGGTGGATGATTATCCTGTGGTGTTGCACCGGCTAGCACCGGCAAAGCCCACGTACTGATGCGATCTTGGCCGATTCAGTCGGCCAACCACACTCCAATATCGGGCCAACGCCCTGATTCGCCCAACCCACGGGTCGCCGGTCGCTTGGACATCGCATGGGAATGCATCTGCCTAAGTATTCATGCATCGTGAAGTTCCTCCGGCTGGATCGATCAATCGGGGCGGGGCCACCCCACCCCGCCACCTCCCAGCCACACCCCGCCACCTACCCCGGACCACCCTCGCCGATCAAGGACTCGTGGCCGCGGTTTCGAGATCGAACCACTGCCACGAGTCCTTGATCGGCGACAAACTAGGCGGGAGATGTCGCGTGCGGGCGGCGAAGCGAAAGCACGTGCTCCACCAGCGCGATCAGGACCTGCTTCGTCGACTCGCGGGTCCGTGCGTCACAGCTGAGAACCGGTATGTCGGGTGGGATTGCCAGCGCCTCGCGCACGTCGTTGGCGTCGTGGTACTGAACGCCGTCGAAACAGTTGATCGCCACCAGATAGGGCAGGCGACGGTGCTCGAAGAAGTCAATGGCCGCGAAGCAGTCGGCCAGGCGCCTCGTGTCGACCATGACCACGGCGCCGATGGCACCGCGGACCAGTTCGTCCCACATGAACCAGAATCGCGTCTGGCCCGGTGTGCCGAACAGATACAGGATCAGATCATGGTCGATCGAGATCCGGCCAAAGTCCATGGCGACAGTCGTCGTTGTCTTGCCAGGCACTTGTCGGGTGTCGTCCACCCCCACGCCGGCCGACGTCATGATCGCCTCGGTGGTCAGCGGAGTTATTTCCGAGACCGACCCGACCAGCGTCGTCTTGCCGACGCCGAAACCGCCGGCAATAACGATCTTCGCCGACGTCACCCGACCGGACGACGGACGGTGCGTCATGTCAGAGCTTCCGTAGTCCACTCAGCACCCTCTCAAGCAGTTCTGTGCCCACCGCGTCGTTTCCGTCGATCGAGGTCGGCTCGTACACCGCGACCAGGCCATCTGCAGCCATGTCCGCGACAAGTACTCGGGCCACTCCCAGGGGCAGTTGCATTCGCGCCGAGATTTCGGCGAGTGACTGTAGCCGCCCATCACACAGGGTCACGATGTGTTGCAGCTCGCGACCCTGTGAGAAACCTTCCCGGCCACTGGTGGTCCGGCCCCGTGGGGTCGTCTCCACCAGCGCCTCGATGGCGATCTCAAGCCGAGGTCGAGTGCGGCCGCCGGTGACGGCGTACGGCCTTACCAGGGCGCCGGTCGGCTCGTCGCCGGGGCTAACCATCACCGATCACCTCCTCGCCACTCGTACCGGGCCCGCTTCAGCCAGCCCGGACAACCTGAGACCGACCTGTGCCGGTCAGCCGAACACCGGAGCCGTAGAACGTGGCTGGGGTGTCAACGCCTCACCGACGCGATCGACCAAAAGGGCCATCTCGTAGCCGACCTGACCCACGTCGCAACTGCGCGCAGCCAAGACGGCGAACGACGAACCGTCCGAGATGGACATCAGGAAGAGGAACCCGTTGTCCATCTCGACCACCGTCTGCAGTACCGCGCCACCCTCAAAGCATCGGGCGGCACCCTGCGTCAGGCTCACGAGACCAGAGGAGATCGCGGCAAGTTGGTCGGCACGGTCGCGGGGCAGGTCTCGGGAGGCTGCGATCAGCAACCCGTCGGCCGATACCGCGATTGCGTGGGCGACGCCTGGAACGCGGTCGGCGAAGTTGGCGAGTAGCCAACTCAGATCCTGCGTAGTTGTCATGCCTCCTGCTCCTTGCCACTGGTCTGCGCTGTGTCCCATTCTTCCGCTTGCAAGCTCGCAGAGTCCTCCGCGTCCTTGCCATGGGCGCCACGACCCCTCTGCACGCCGCGGTGGTATGCGGAGAGCAGACCGCGCACCGCATCCGGTGTCCGCCGGTCGGACCCGCCGGATGTGACGTCCACACCACCCGGGACGAGCTGCGCCATCGGAACCCGACGTGGAAGCCCCGTGTCGGTCGTGCCCCCATGCTCCGGATCGGTAGCTGCCTGTGCGGCGAGCCAGCCGTCGTCGGCAATGGAGCGCCACGATACCTCGTCCGTCGCGTCTCTGGCACCATCGGATCCGGCAGTCCGTCCGGTCCGCTGGGAGGTGCCCGGAGCCGACCTCGCGGAACCCACCATTGCGGAGCCCCCTGATACGTCCGTCCAGCCTTCGTCGGTGGTGTTACCCGCGGCGGACTGGGCCGGCGCGGTCTCGTCCGCGTCGCCCGCCCGGAACCAGGCGGACTCCAACTCACGGAAGATGGGCAGCTCCATCGTCATGTCGTCGGCGTAGCGCGAGGGCGGCGCCGCCGCTCCGGCCGGTGCGTCGCCGGACGCCGATCCGCCGCGAATCTTGGGTATCTCGGACGTCATGTCCAAGGAGGCGGAGAGGCGCTCGGGAATCCCCGGGACGGCGTCTGCGGGGTACTCGTCACTGGGGTCCGTCGCGACCGGTGGCCAGACCGGAGGTCGCGCCGCGGCCGGTGGGCCGCCCGCGAACGCGGAGGGCATGGGCGAAAGGTTCGGCGGCGCCGCGCCGAATCCACCGCCGTGGTCACCGGACTGGCGTGCCTCGGGTTGGCCGCCGCTCTGCCGCGGAATCGCGGGCCCGGCATCGGGCTCGGGGTCGCCCCATTGTCCGGCTGGTCGCCGCTGCGGCAGGGGGTCCGTCTCGCCGGCCGCCGACGAGGACCCTGGGTCACCGCTCGCACCGGTCAGATCATGCCAGGCCGGAAGGGCTCGGGAACCAATCCCGTTCGCGCCGTTGACCGGCCCGCCACCGGGTGTGGGGGCGCCAAACTCGGCCGCCAGCGCGGCACCAAGACCACCTGGCGGAGGTGCGCCGTAGGCCGGCGCCGGCGGCGCGCTAAACGGCTGGGCGCTAAACGGTGGGGCGTTGAAGGGCGGGGCGCTGAACGGCGGGACAGGACCCGTCGGCGGGCGCAGCGACGCCGCTCGGGCCTCGTCGGCGGATGAGGGCCAACCGTACGGGCCCGCCGGTCCGCTCTCAAGCGCGAGCGGTGCCGGGAAGATCGGCCGCGTGGGAGGCATGTCGGGCGGGCGAGTCGCCGGGAAGCCGGTAGGCGCCTGGGTCCGGCCGGCGAGCGCCCGGGGCACAAGAACGCCGCTGGGCAGTAGCACGTCCGCAACCGTGCCCCGGTCCTGGGCTGGGCGGAGCTCCACCTTGACGCCATGGCGCGCGGCGAGTCGGGCAACCACGACCAACCCCATCATCCGGGAGACCGCGACGTCGACCATGGGTGGCGTGGCAAGGCGCTCGTTCAGCTCGGCGTACTGGTCTGGCGACATGCCGATGCCCCGGTCCTCCACCTGGAGCACAGAGCGGTCACCGACCCGCCGTGCCTCAACCCTGATCGGGGTGTCCGGCGCGGAGAAGGCGGTTGCGTTGTCGAACAGCTCGGCGACGAGGTGAACCAGGTCGTTCACCGCATGAGCGGCGATCTCGATGTCATGGTCGATGACGGCGAACTCGATACGCGTGTAGTGCTCGACCTCGGACTGTGAGGCGCGCAGAACATCCATGAGCGCCGCGGGCTCACGCTGGATGCGGGTGGAGTCGGCGCCTGCCAGAACGAGCAGGTTCTCGTCGTTGCGGCGCATCCGAGTGGCCAGGTGGTCGAGCTGGAACAGCTCCGACAGGCGGTCCGGGTCCTGCTCGCCGCGCTCGAGCCGGTCGAGGTGGCCGATAAGCCGGTCGACCAGGATCTGGCTGCGTCGGGCCAGGTTGACGAACATCGTCGCGACCGAGGAGCGCAGCGCCGCCTGCTCTGCCGCGGTGCGGACGGCCTCCAGGTGGACCGCGTTGAAGGCCTCGGTCACCTGCCCAAACTCGTCCCTGCTGCGTACCGGCAGTGGTTCGGCGATCTGTAGCGCCACCCCCGCCGGCGACATGTGCGACGAGAGCGCAGGGTCGCGCAACCGCGCGACCGCTTGGGGCAGCCCGTACTGGGCAACGGCGAGCGCGCCCTGCCGGAGGTCACGAAGCGACCGCGCCATCGAGCGCGCGACCAGCCACGCGAAGAGAACACCGAGCAGCAGGGTGAGCAGCAGCAGACCGGTCTCGATGAGCACCCGACGCTGCACCCGGGCACCCAGCTCGGTCGCGGCCCGCTGAGCCTGCTCGTTGAGGGCCACCTCGACCGTGTTCATCAAGTTGGCCCGTCCGACCATGGCCTGGTCCCACGTGTCGGCCGTCACCACGTCCGCGGGGTTCTGGCCGCTGCTGAGGCTGTCGAGCTCACCCTCGAAGAACAGCGTCTCGCGTAGCTCCGGACCCGTAACCGTGCGGTCCAGCAGCTCCTGCTGATCCTGCGTGGCAACCGCGGAGAAGGCCATGAGAGCAAGTTCCTGACCCTTGAGTGTGGCCACGTAATCGCGCCGGACCGCCTGGGACATCTCGCCGTAGGCCAGCGCCTGCAGGATGACAGCCCGCTCCTGGGACAGGAACTCCTTGGCGGTCGCCACGGCTGCCGCCGCGCGCATCCGGTCGGTCAGAGTGGTGTCGCCGGTCAGCTGGGCGGAGAGGTCGCGGATGTCGAGAAGATCGGAGATGAGGACCCGGTAGCGGCGCTCGGCGATGGACAGTGGGACCTTGCTTCGTCCCTCGATCTGGGACCGCATCACAGACAGCTCGCCGAGCTGCTTCTCGATCTGGTCGAGCAGCGCGCGCAGGTTGTCTGGCACGTCGGCGAGCGTCGATCGGCTCAACCGGTACCGGACGTTGGCCGCCTCGGTTCGCTCCTGCTGTTTGGTGAAGTCATCCTTGAGCCGTTCAATATCCGCGCCGGGAGCGTTCAGCAGCTGGATCGCGATCGCCCGCTCGTCCTGGAGGCGGTGGACAAGGTTGCCCGCGTCGCCGGACAGAACTGCGAGGGATCGAGCGCGTTCCGCGTTGCTCGCCTGTTGGACCTGGTCGAGCAGACCCGCCGTGCCCACCACGATCGTCGCGAGGGTAGGGACAATCATGATGAGACCGAGCTTCGTCCAGATCGGCAGGTCACGTACCCAACCGACCGGCCTGGCGAACCGCGACGACACCCTGCCCGGCGCGCTTTGCTGTTTGCTCACCTCACCACCTTCCGAACCGGTGCTGCCGGCGGGCGTCGCACCTTGTACTGCCGTCGTATCGCGTATAGCCGTCGTATCGCGTACTGCTGTTGTCGCTCAATGCTGTCGTACCGCGTGTTGCTGTCGTACCGCATGTCGCTGTCGTATCGGATGTCGCTGGGGCACCAGTCACTCGCCGCACCCAGAGAAAATGAGTCGGCCTCGCCAGATTCCATCACGGCGCGTGGCAAGAAGAAAGCCCAGCCGGTGACGGACCCGTTTTCGTGATGAGATGGTCACACCCAGTCGGATGGCGTCAGAACCTGGAGCCGCACACTGTGGATATGACAAATGCCCGAGTAATCCTACTTGCGGGGCCTTCGGGATCGGGCAAGTCATACGTCGCACGCCGTACCGGCCTTCCGGTGCTGTGCCTGGACGACTTCTACCGCGAGGGTGATGACCCCGCTTTGCCGCGTGCCGATGGCGCGGTGGACTGGGAGTCGCCCCTCGCCTGGGATGCGCCCGCCGCGGTGTCGGCGATCGGTGCCCTGTGCCGCGACGGCATTGCCGAGACCCCGGTCTATGCCTTCGGATCGGACAGCCGGGTCGGTCGCCGCGTCGTCGATCTCGCCGGTTCGGCTCTCTTCATAGCCGAGGGGATCTTCGCCGCGGAGATCGTGGCCGACTGTCACGCGCGGCAACTGCTCGCCGCGGCGTACGCACTGCACCGACCGCGGGCACTCACCTACGTCCGCAGGCTGGCCCGCGATCTGGCCGAGCGGCGCAAGCCGCCCGGGGTCCTGGTACGCCGCGGCTTCGCGCTCTGGCGGGCCGAGCCGGCCGTCCTCGCCCGTCAGTCTCTGCTGGGCGCCGAACCGGCCTCCGCACGCCACGTTCTGGCCGGAGTAGCCACGCTCCGGGCCCCCATCAGTCCGCAGCGGTGAGCTTCGCGTATGCCGGCTTGATCACTTCGTTGATCAAAACCAACCGTTCGTCGAACGGGATGAACGAGCTCTTCATCGCATTGATCGTGAACCACTGAAGGTCGGCCCAGCCGTACCCAAACGCCTCGACCAGCAGATCCATCTCCCGTGACATCGACGTACCACTCATCAGCCGGTTGTCCGTGTTGACCGTGGCCCTGAACCGCAGATCCCGCAGCAGCCCGATCGGATGCTCCGCGATCGACGCGGCGGCGCCCGTCTGCACGTTGGACGAAGGGCACAGCTCGAGCGGGATGCGCTTGTCGCGTACATAGGCTGCCAATCGCCCAAGACGGGCGTTGTCGCCGTTGGTCGACACCTCCACGTCATCGACGATGCGCACACCGTGTCCCAGCCGATCCGCACCGCACCACTGCAGCGCCTGCCAGATCGACGGCAGGCCGAACGCCTCCCCGGCATGGATGGTGAAGTGGAAGTTCTCTCGCTGCAGGTACTCGAACGCGTCGAGGTGTCGGGTCGGCGGATACCCCGCCTCAGCCCCGGCGATATCGAACCCGACGACGCCCACGTCCCGGAAGCGCACCGCCAACTCGGCGATCTCGGTGGACCTCGCGGCGTGTCTCATCGCCGTCAGCAGGGTGACGATCCGGATCGGGGTACCCGCGGCGCGGGCCTCGACCGATCCGGCCTCGAAGCCGGCCAGTACCGCCTCCACAACCTCAGGCAGCTGGAGTCCGCGCTCAAGGTGCTGCTCGGGAGCGAAGCGGACCTCCGCATAGACCACGCCGTCCTCGCCCAGATCCAGAGCGCACTCGCGGGCCACCCGATAGAGCGCCTCCGGGGTCTGCATGACTCCGACGGTGTGGGCGAACGTCTCCAGGTATCGTTCCAGCGATCCGGAGTTCGCGGCCGCCCTGAACCACTCCGCCAGCTCCGCCACGCCGGTCGCGGGAAGCCGATGGCCGGTCGCGTCGGCAATCTCGACGATGGTCGCTGGTCGCACCCCCCCATCCAAATGGTCGTGCAGCAAGGCCTTCGGGGCCTTGCGTATCTCCGCCAGAGTGGGGACGGCTGGCAGGCTCGATGCGACCATAAACAGACACTAGTCGCCGGAGGTGACCGGCCGAGCATGCCAGCCGAATACCGTGACGCCTGAGGTGATGCACCACCTTCGCTGCCCACTCTGCGCCGGGCCGCTCGCACAGGTAGCCACCGCGCTGCGCTGTCACCACGGCCACGCCTTCGATCTGTCCCGGCAGGGCTACGTCAACCTGCTCACCGGCCACGCGCCCGCCAACGCGGACACCGCGCAAATGGTCACCGCCCGCGCGGAGCTGCTCGCCGCCGGACATTTCGAGTTTCTCACCAGCGCGATCGCCGACACCGCCGCTGAGTCTGTACCCGACGACGGAGACGGCCTCGTGGTCGACGTCGGCGCCGGCACGGGCCACTATCTGGCGGCCGTGCTGGATCGCCTACCTGGTCACCATGGGCTCGCCCTCGATATCGCCAAGCCGGCGGTACGGCGCGCGGCGCGTGCCCACGGTCGGGCCGACGCGGCGGTGTGCGATGCCTGGCGCGGCCTCCCTCTCGGCGACGCGTGTGCCGACCTGGTGCTCGACGTCTTCGCACCACGCAACGGCGCGGAGTTCGATCGGGTGCTCCGCCGCAGCGGCGCTCTGCTCGTGGTCACACCGCGCTCCGACCATCTGGCCGAGCTGGTCGGTTCGCTGGGTCTGATCGGCGTCGACCCGGACAAGGATCGCCGTGTCGAGACGGCGCTCGGTCAATGGTTTCGGCTCGAGCAGGAGACCGAGTACGGGCACCAGCTCGACCTGGGACGCGAGGACGCCGCACGCCTCGTGGCGATGGGACCGAGCGCCTGGCACACCGAGCCGGCTCGGCTCGCGGCCGACCTCGCCGCGCTGCCGACCCCGCTCACGGTCAGCGCCTCCGTGTCCCTCCGCTGCTACGTACCTCGCCGATCATGATGTACCCGTCGTCCAACCGCGTCGATCATGACCTGGAGGTCATGATCGACGGCGCTACCGCGTCAGGTAGACAGGTCGACCTCTTCCCAGCCGCGAGGTGGCTCCTGATACGGCCCCCGCATGACAACGGCCCACTCCAGCGCCCACCGGCGCTGGCCGATCGCGTTCGAGTCGATCAGTCCGGGCAACCGGATGCGACGCCGCTCGGCCTCAAGGTAGGCCCAGTCGAGGCAGTAGAACAGGTCCAGCACGATCGCCGCCTCGGCAGCGGAGCGGGCCGACGGAATGGTGCGCGCGCGCCACTCCTCAAAGGTCTCCTTCGACGGCAGGTGCGGTAACTGCGCGACCAGTCCGTCCGGCGCGGGTTCGGCTGGGTCAAGGTGGGGCACGAGCCCGAGCAGCCACGCCAGTGCGTAGAGGGCCTCGAGGTGCAGGGCGAACGAGCGGTGGTCGCCCTCGCCCGACGCCACGAAGCTCCACTCCGGTTTGGTCAGGCTCTCCAGCAGATGGGCCTCGAGCAGCCAGGCCATCGCGGCCTCGCCGGGCATGCCGAAGCAGCGAGCGAGGACCACATTGAGGATGGCGGTGCGACCCTCGATCTCGTCGAGTGACCTCAGCTCCACCGTGTCGCCCAGCTCCCAGATGAGAGGAAACGTGGGCGGCGGTGACGGCAGCTCGAGACGGCGCAACTGCTCGATGCTGGCAGCGCGAACCCGGTGTGGGTCTGGCGCGGAAACGGTCACGGAACTGTCCACCCAGTCAATTCGGCGATGCCCCTTCCCCGGCGACGCAGCGGTTCCGGCGCCGCGGCTCCGGCGCCGCGAACTCTAGCGCGATCGAACCCGCGCGGGCGAACAAGCCCATCACCCTCCGTCGCGGCGAGCGAGATCGGGAGAGAACGCAGGTAGACAAATCGCCACATACTCGGCGCCGCCCTCCTCCGGCGTTGTGTAACGCACCCGTTCGCCCGCGCGCGCCACGACCGCCTGGCCCGCTCGCACGTCGAGGACTCCACCCGGGTGCTCCACCCGGACGCATCCCCGCAGCACGAGGGTGACCTCGTCGAAGTCGGGCCGCTGCGCCGGCTCGACCCAGCCACCGGGGGCGACCATGTGCGCCACCGACATAGCGCTTTCGCCGGTGTTGACCCGGCCCACGTACTCGTCGATGACCTTGCCGCCCGGCACCGGGACACGGGTCGGCTTCTCGATCAGCTCTGCCATGTCTCATCCCCCAATGTGTCTCATCCCCCATCTCACGCGCGGCTACGCCTTGGTCGCGCGCGTGGATTTTCGTGCGCGCGGCTTCGCCTTAGCTCGCCGAGTCTGCGCGACACGGTCCAGGATCAGGGGGGTCGGGGCGGGTGCGTGCGCCGCGATGGTCACGGCTCCTTGCACAGCGTCGAGCGCCCCGGCGATGCGTGCCGGGTCGTCGGCCCGCAGCTCGTAGAGCACATCGCCGGCGCGGACCTCATCTCCCGGCCGCCGGTGGAGGATCACGCCGGCCGCTGCGCTGACCGGATCCTCTTTGCGGGCCCGACCGGCGCCGAGTCGCCAGGCCGCGACACCGATCGCGTACGCGTCCACCGCGGCGACATAGCCATCGCCGTCGGCGCGGACCTCCTCGCGCTCCGGCGCCTGAGCCAATGCGGCATCCGGGTCACCACCCTGCGCCCGCACCATTGCCCGCCACGAGTCCATGGCCCGCCCATCGCTGAGCGCAACCGATGGATCCACATCGGACAGACCGGCGCACGCGAGCATCTCTCGAGCCAGGGCCAACGTGAGCTCGACGATGTCGGCGGGGCCGCCGCCGGCGAGGACCTCGACGGACTCCTCGACCTCTACCGCGTTACCGACGGCGCGACCCAGCGGAGTGGACATCTCGGTGAGCAAGGCGACCGTGGTGACGCCGTGGGCACCGCCGAGCTCCACCATCGTCCGGGCCAACACCCGTGCATCGTCCAGAGACTTCATGAACGCGCCGGAACCCACCTTGACGTCGAGCACGAGAGCACCCGTACCCTCGGCGATCTTCTTGCTCATGATCGAGCTGGCGATGAGCGGGATCGCCTCGACGGTGCCGGTGACGTCACGCAGCGCGTAGAGCTTCCGGTCCGCCGGGGCCAGACCCTCGCCGGCCGCGCAGATCGCCGCGCCCACGTCGCGAAGCTGGGCGATGAACTCGTCGTTGCTGAGCGCGACCCGGAACCCGGGGATCGTCTCCAGCTTGTCCAGCGTGCCGCCGGTGTGGCCGAGACCGCGGCCGGACAGCTGCGGCACCGCGCCTCCGCACGCCGCCACCAGTGGCGTCAGTGGCAACGTAATCTTGTCGCCCACACCGCCGGTGGAGTGCTTGTCGACCGTCGGCCGCGGCACGGCGGAGAGATCAAGGCGCTCTCCCGAGGCGATCATCGCCGCCGTCCACCGGGCGATCTCGGCACCGGTCATCCCCCGGAGCAGAATCGCCATCGCGAGGGCCGACATCTGCTCGTCAGCCACCGCCCCCCGGGTGTAGGCGTCGACCACCCAGTCGATCTGGCCGTCGGAGAGCGTCCCGCCGTCCCGCTTGGTGCGGATGACGTCCACGGCTGCGAATGGCTCACTCATCACTGCGCCCCGTCGGGTTCCTCCACGTGGCACCGATCTCGGCGGGCGGGTCACCGTCGCCGGCCCACGACAATCCGCCCTCCGCGTCAACGACAACGACGCGAGGAGTCCTGGACCGTCCCCACGCGACGGCCGCCTCGGCGTCGGGCCAGGCCGGCCCCTCCTCGAGAATCCCGCGCTCGTCGTCGGTGCCCGGATCGCCAGCGAAGCCGCTGGACCGCTCCCAATACGCCGTCCAGACCCGCCGCCCTCCGGCGCTGTCGGGGTGGACGAAGACCGTGCCGCGCCCGTGCCACTCGCGTAGGCGAGCGGGTAGGACCTGCGCTGGCGGCCGGTCCAAGTCCTCCGCACCGAACGCGTGCGGCAGAAGATCCGCCATGCGCAGCGGGCCTGCCTCGGCATCGACGAGACACTCCGGGCCACCGTTTTCCCAAAGCAACTGGCGGCACCGCCCACAAGGCATAAGCGGAGCGCCCGCACCGTCCACACAGGAGACGGCTACGAGGCGGCCACCCCCACCGGCATGGAGGGCCGAAACCACACCGCACTCGGCGCACAGCGCGACGCCGTACGCGGCGTTCTCGACGTTGCAGCCGACCACGATCCGCCCGTCGTCGACCAGCCCGGCTGCGCCGACGGGAAACGAGGAGTACGGCGCGTACGCTCGGCCCATCACCTCGGTCGCCGCGGCACGAAGCGCCTCCCAGTCCACCGTCACCGAGTGCTAACCTCCGCCGCGCCGGTATGGCTGGCCGTCGGCGGCAGGAGGTCTCAGCCGCTGCGAGGCGAGCGCCAGCACAACCAGCGTCGTCACGTACGGCACGGCCTGGACGAACTCGACCGGAATCTGGTCGGTGGTGAAGTACCACACCGCGACCGGCGCAGCCAACGCGATGCTCACCAGGCCAGCGATGCGGGTTCCCCGCACGATTTGCCAGACCCCGACCGCCAGCAGAATCACGGCGATGAGCAGCAGCAGAGCGTGCACCGACTCGCTGCCCCGGCGCAACTGGAGGGCGTCGGTGTAGCCGAAGAGCACGGCGCCCGCCGCGAGACCGCCCGGCCGCCAGTTTCCGAAGATCATCGTGGCTAGACCGATGTAGCCTCGGCCGGCCGTCTGGCCCTCCCGGTAGATGCTCGACGCGACCATGGACAGGAACGCACCGCCCAGACCGGCCAGCGCACCCGAGACCACTACGCCGTAGTACTTGTAGCGGTACACGTTGACGCCGAGCGTCTCGGCGGCCTGAGGATTCTCGCCGCACGAGCGCAGGCGCAGCCCGAACGAGGTCCGCCACAGTAGATAGAACGTGAGCGGCACCAGGGCGATCGCGATAAGGGTCAGCACGGAGACGTCGGTCAGTAGGCCGCGGAGGATCCCCGCCATGTCGCTGACGAGGAACCAGTGTTTGCTCTCGACCCCGTCGAGCGCGCTCACGCCCGGCAGGGAGATGCGGGGCAGGTCGGGTACGTTCGGCGACTGTGTGTCTCCACCGCCGGCCATGTTCGCGAAGGTCAGGGAGGATAGGAACCGCGCCAGCCCAAACGCGAGGATCGTGATGGCCACGCCGGAGACGATGTGGTCGACATTGAAGGTGACCGTCGCGACCGCGTGCAGCAGGCCGCCCAGGGCGCCGGCGACCGCCCCGGCGATGATTCCGCCCCAGGCGCCGAAGGTTAGCGCACCCCACGCGCCGCCCCAGGTACCCAGGATCATCATGCCCTCGAGGCCAATGTTCACCACGCCGGCGCGTTCCGACCAGAGCCCGCCCAGCCCAGCCAGGCCGATCGGCACGGCCGACGCCAGCGCGGCGCGGACGGCGCCCGAGGACGTGATGTCGTCCGCGCCGGTGATCACCCGCACCGCGGAGAAGGCGAGTAGCCCCGCCGCGACGAGCAGCAGGATCACGGGCGTGCTCAACCGGCGAGCCTTGACCGGCGCCGCGGGCATCCCGCCCGGCGTCGACGCGAGCACAGTGTCCGCGGTCATGACTGCTCCTCCCTGTGCTTGCCCGGGACCGTCGGATCGGTCGGCGCTGTCGAATCGGGCGGCTCAACGGGTGCCGAAACCGCCTCAACACCCAGCTTGGCCGCGATGGCGGCCGGGATACCCAGGGTGACGATGGCCGCCTCGCCGGTGGCCGCACCGACGCTGCGCTGCTGCTGGCGGCGCCCGACTCGGGCCGCCAGTTCGTACGCGACGACCACCGCGAGCACCGTCACGCCCTGCATGATCGTGACGATCTCTTTGGGGATGTCGAGCAGGTCCAGCGGCAGGTTGGAGACGTCCAGGAACGCCCACAGCAACGCGGCCAGCGCGATGCCCACCGGGTTGTTGCGGCCGAGCAGGGCGATGGCGATGCCGGTGAAGCCGAGGGCCGGTGTGGATGTCGTCACCGCGTGGTCGCGACCGAGCACCTCGGGCAGCGCGACGAGGCCGGCGACCCCGCCGGAGAGGAGCATCGTCGCGATGACCATGCGCTTGGGGCTCACGCCGCTGGCCACCGCGGCGGACGGGTT
Source organism: Micromonosporaceae bacterium (assembly GCA_020027875.1). Classification (GTDB taxonomy): domain Bacteria; phylum Actinomycetota; class Actinomycetes; order Mycobacteriales; family Micromonosporaceae; genus JAXIPB01. The sequence continues at coordinate 129,402 of JAHRHA010000002.1, forward strand.
CAGCCCAGTCGCGCGCAGGTCAAAGCCGAACCGGGTGCGGCCGACCAGGAACCAGTAGGCGATACCGCAGGCGATCGCGACGAACGCGAACCCGAACATCTTGTTGGCGGTGCCGGCGAACAATGACATGCCCGGGATCCACGAATCGGACTTCAACAAGGGCGTCGAAACGATCTCACCGCCGACGGCCTTCACGCCGAGTCGCTCGGTGGTGAGCAGGTAGGCGAAGATCGCTCCACCAATGAAGTTCAGCATGATGGTCGAGATCACCTCGCTGACGCCACGATAGACCTTCAACAGCGCCGCGACTGCGGCCCAGGCGGCGCCCACCGCCATCGCCACAATGATCATTATCACGACACGTAGCGGGCCGGGCACGACTCCTAAGAAGGACGCCGCGCCGAGCGCGCCGGCGGCGAGGATCCCCAACCGCGACTGCCCGTCGACACCGATGTTGAACAGTCCCATCCGGAACCCGATCGCAACGGCGAGCGCGGCCAGGTAGTAGGGCGTCGCCTTGTTCAGGATCTCCGTGGTCACGTCGGGCCCCGAGTTGGGACCGAAGGCGTAGTCGAACATGGCGGAGAACGCCTCGAGCGGGTCCTTTCCGCTGATCAGCAGCGCGGCCGAGGAGACCAAGGCGGCCAGCACCAGCGCCGCGATCGGGGCGATGATCATCGGGAGCACCCGGCGTAGATCCCAGCGCTTCATGCGCTCTCCTCCCGGCTGGAACCCGCGGCGGCACCGGTCATCGCCAGGCCCAACTCCTCAGGGGTCACGGTGTCGGGGTCGGCGTCGGCGACTAGGCGGCCCCGATAGATGACCTTGAGAGAGTCGGAGAGACCGATCAGCTCGTCAAGGTCGGCCGAGATGAGAAGAACTCCCATGCCCGCGCGCCTCGCCTCACGGATGTGCTCCCAGATTGCCGCCTGGGCGCCGACGTCGACACCCCGGGTGGGGTGGGCCGCGATGAGCACCTTCGGGATGTGGCTCATCTCCCTGCCAACGATCAGCTTCTGCTGGTTGCCTCCCGACAGTGCCCCGGCGGTGACGTCGATGCTCGGGGTGCGGACGTCGTACTGGGCGACGATCTGCTCGGTGTCGCGCCGCGCGCCGGCGATGTCGAGGAGCGGGCCCTTGGCATTGGGCGGTTCGGTCTGGTGCCCCAGCATCCGGTTCTCCCACAACGGCGCGTCCAGCAGGAGACCGTGCCGCTGACGGTCCTCCGGGATGTATCCGACGCCCGCCTCACGCCGCTGGCGGGTGCCCCACCCGCCTATTGCATTGCCGTCGAGCTGAACCGATCCTCTGGCCGCCCGGGTGCCCATGATGGCCTCCACAAGCTCGGCCTGGCCGTTGCCCTCCACGCCGGCGATGCCCACCACCTCTCCCTTGTGGATGGTGAAGCTCACGTCGTCCACCAGCGCCCGTCCAGCCGGGGTCGACACGGTCAGCCCGTTGATGGTTAGCACTGGGATGTCCGTGACGGTGGATTCGCGAGCCTCGGGGCTCGGTAGCTCGCTACCGACCATCAGCGTGGCCAGGTCTCGCGCGGTCACGCTCTTCGGGTCCACCGTGGCGACCGTGGTACCGCGGCGAATGACGGTGATCGCGTCGGCGACCGAGAGCACCTCGTCGAGCTTGTGCGAGATAAAAATGACGGTGAGACCCTCCCGGGTCAGTTCGCGAAGGTTCCCGAAGAGCTCGTCGACCTCCTGCGGCACCAGGACGGCCGTCGGTTCGTCGAGGATGACGATCTTCGCGCCGCGGTAGAGCACCTTGAGGATCTCCACGCGCTGGCGGTCGCCGACACCGAGGTCCTCCATCAGCTCGTCCGGATCCACGCCCAACCCGTACTGGCTGGAGAGCTGCTGGATCTTCTTGCGTGCACCGGCGCCGATACCCGCCTCGTCCTCGGCGCCGAGGACGACGTTCTCGAGCACGGTGAAGTTATCGGCCAGCATGAAGTGCTGGTGCACCATGCCGATGCCGGCGCGGATCGCCTGCTGAGGGGAGTGGATCGTGATTGGGCTACCCCCGATGAAGATCTCCCCGTCGTCGGGACGCTGCATCCCGTACAGGATCTTCATCAGAGTGGACTTACCGGCGCCGTTTTCTCCAACGATGGCGTGGATCGTGCCACCGCTCACTGACAAGAAGACGTCGTGGTTGGCCACCACGCCGGGGAAACGCTTGGTGATGCCCCGCAACTCGACCGCGGGCGGACCACCTGCACTGGACGGCACTGCGTCGGCTGGCACTCGCATCGCTCCTTCGGCCGCTCGGCCCCACGCAACGACAATGGCGGGAGACCCGAGTCCCGGTGATCCAGATCGTGGTAATCGATCTGGATCAGCTTAGGGCCAGGGGTCCCCCGCCGTCACGATCCAACTCGACGCGCAGGGGCGCCGAACGTTCAGATCATGGCTTGGTCGGAACCGTGATCGTTCCGGCGATGATCTTCGCCTTGTAGTCGTCCAGCTGCGTCTTGATGTCGTCCACGAAACCGCCCGTCGTGGAGTAGCCGACGCCCTCCTTCTTCAGGTCAAAGACCTGGACACCGGCGGCGAACTTGTCCTCACCCATGCTCTTGACGAAGTCGAACACGGCGGTATCGACGCGCTTGAGCATCGAGGTGATGATCACGTCCTTGAGCGCCGGGTCCACCGTGTTGTACTGGTCGGAATCGACCCCGATCGCCTTCTTGCCCTTGGCCTTCGCGGCCTGGAACACACCAACGCCCGAGCCACCGGCCGCCTGGTAGACGACATCGGCTCCGGCGTCATACAGACCCTCGGCCGCGGTCTTGCCTTTGGCCGGGTCGTTGAAGCCCGAGCACCGGTCCGCCGGGGTCGAGAGGTAGTTGACGTCGACCTTGATGTCCGGCTTCGCGGCCTTGGCACCGGCGATGTAGCCGGCCTCGAACTTGGCGATCAAGTCGACCTTGCAGCCGCCCACGAACCCAATCCGACCGGTCGTGCTCTTCAGCGCGGCAGCGGCGCCGACGAGGTAGGAACCCTGCTCCTCGGCGAATACCAGGCTGGCCACGTTCGGCTTGTCAACCACCGAGTCGATGATGGCGAACTTGGTGTTCGGGCAGTCCGCGGCGGCCTTGGCCACTGGGCCGTTGGCCGGGTCGACGCCGGCATAGACGAAGCCGACCGCGATCACCGGGTTGAAACCGCCCTGGCAGAGTAGCTTGAGCCGGTTGTACTTGTCCTGCTCGGTCTCGGTTGCCCCGGCTTCCAGCTCATTCGCCTCGATGTTGAGGTCGGTCTTGGCCTTCTCCAGACCCGCCGCGGCGGCGTCGTTGAAGGACTTGTCGCCACGGCCGCCGATGTCGTAGGCGAGACCCACCTTGACGGTCTTCTTGGTTGCAGTCGGAGTCGCTCCTCCGCCGTTGTCCCCGCATGCCGTCATTCCGAGCGCGACAATTGCCGCCCCGGCCATTGCAAGCACCTTTATCCCACGCACTGGGCGCAAGACGATCTCCTTCCCCAAAATCGCCGCAACACCTGCGGCGATGCCACGTCCGGAGCGTACGCCCGCGGCTCTCCAAGCCGGCGCCTGTCACCTGTGGCTCTGCCACGGCGTTACCCGCCCGTGACCCTTCCGTGTCCCGGAGCATGGACGAGGATCACGATGACAGGATACGCCTGATATGTCGGAACAATGACGGGTCAACGCCAAAACACAGCTACCGCAGCATTGAACAGCGTAAGACCGACAATGGCGATGAAGTGGCCAGAGTTGACCACATCTCGCTTCCGGGAGAGGAAGACCATCACGAAGATCGCCAGGGCGACCACGCCCTTCACCGCGAGCTTGGCGGGGTCCGGTTCCGCGTCGCCGCCTCCGCGCAGCGGCGCCGCCAGCCCGATACCAGTGAGCAACTGGATGGCCGCGCCCCAGAGCATCGCCGCGTTGATCCGGATCCTTCCGGTCAGGTACTGAGTGATAGCACCACCCAGCAGCAGAGCGAACCCGATCAGGTGGGCGTAACGGAGTACCAGTCGCAAAGCCTCCATAGACGCGGATCTTAGCCGGACAGACCCAAACGCGAAGATCGCCGTCTGCGTCAACCTCCGCAGACGGCGATCTCTTCAAGCCGGCATCAGGCCGTGGCGGCCACCGGGGTCGGCGCATGAGATTGGGTACGGGCGCGGCCGAGCCCGACGAGCAACAGACCCACGCCGGCCCAGGCCACGAGCGTCCACAGTGGGGCCGCTGAGCCCGCGCCGTCGAAGAACGCAGCCGAACGCAGGAGGCTGGCCCCCGCCCCGGGTGGCAGGAACTGGCCGAAGGCCCCCCACGGCTGGGGCAGCAACTCCGGTGCCGCGGCGACACCGGTTATCGGGATGCCGACCAGGAATACCAGCAGCACGGCCACGCCGATGCCGGGCGGACCGATGACGGCGGCGAGGCCGGCAACTGTCGCGCTGATCGCGAGCGCCATGAGGGCGATCACGCCCGCGGTGGCGTAGTAGCGGCCGGTCAGCAGGTCCATGCCGTGCAGCACGGCGGCACCCACGAAGCCGGCGAGCAGCGCGAACAACGCCAGGCCCACAAAACGGGCGGCCTTGGACGCGACGAGCAGCGACAGGAGGATCCCCGCGACCATGCTCGTCAGCACCATTGGCAGGAACCCGGACGCGAAACCAGCGCCGCGCGGGTCCTCCGGGCTGGCCTTCACGACGTCGACGACGGTCACAGTCCGACCTTGGCCGAGGTCCTGGGCGGCCTGAGCGAGCAGGGCAGCGACGGTCGGGCTCGCCGCCGACGCCGTGTGCAGGCTGACCCCGTCGGCCCCGATGACAAAGGCTGCGTACGCCCGGCGGTCGCGCAGCGCGGCGTCGGCAGCGGCCGCGTCGGCGGCGGTGGTCACCTCGAACGCTCCGGGCCTGACGGCACGGAGCTGCTCGGCTAGGGCGGTAGCGGCGGGTGCCGGCCCGGCCACGACGACCGGAAGGTCGCGCGGCGCCAACTCCTTGGCGGGCCAGGCGAACCAGCTGACCAGTAGGCCGAGGAGCACCGTCACGGCGACGGCGATACCGACCGCAAGGTATGAGGGTTGGCGGTTCACGGGCATCCTCCTAAAACGAACGGTCATTCTCTTTCACCTGCATGCTGCTCCTAGAACGCGAGGGGTGTCAAGAATGAACGCTCGTTTTACAATGGCTGCGTGCCACGTGTGTCCGAGGCCCACCTCGCGGCCCGCCGTCAGCAGATCCTCGACGCCGCGCGGGCCTGCTTCCTGCGCAACGGCTTCCATCAGACGTCGATGCAGGACGTGATCCGCGAGGCGCGCCTATCGGTTGGGGCGGTCTATCGCTACTTCCCGAGCAAGAACGACCTGATCACGGCTCTCGCGGAGCAGGTGGTCGGGGAGGTGGTCGCGGTCTTCACCGCACTCGGCGCACAAGATCCCCCGCCGCCGCTCGCCGAGGTCATGCAGCGCGCCGTCGATGTGATCACGCCGGAGACCGGGCCGGACGGCAGATTTCGACTCGCCCTTCATGTCTGGAGCGAGTCGCTGCGCGACCCGGCGCTGGCCGAGTTCGTGGCGGGAATCTACGGGCGGCTGCGCACCATCGTCATCGCCCTCGCCCGGCGCGCCCGCGACCACGGGGAGCTCCCGCCGGACTCCGATCCAGAGGCGGTGGGGGTCGTCCTGCTCGGGATGATGCCCGGCTACGCGCTCCAGCGAATCCTGACCGGGGGGCCTGAACCGGACGTCTTCAAGGCTGGGCTACGCACGCTGCTCGCCCGACCGGCAGGATAAGCACGTGGGTGACGCGCTGCGGCAGTGGCGAGAACAGCTCGAGGCCTGGGCAATTCCCGAGCGCATCACCGCGGCAGTAGCAGACTCGCCCTGGGTGGTGCCGACCGAGGTCTTCGCTCGGCGGGCCGACGATTACACGGCAGCACCGACCGGCGCCTCGTACGAGCGCGCTATCGAGGCGCTCGCGCCCTCCGGGATTGTCCTGGACGTGGGCGCCGGAGCCGGCGCGGCGAGCCTGCCACTCGCGCCGCGCACGAGCGAACTCATCGCCGTCGACTCCAACCCGTCCATGCTGGACGCACTCACGCAGCGCTCGGCGCGGCTGGGTCTTCCAACCCGTACGATCGTCGGCCGGTGGCCGGACGTGGCCGGCGATACTCCGGTCGCGGATGTCGTCGTGTGCCACCACGTGTTCTACAACGCACCGGACCTCGACGAATTCGCGCTGGCGTTATCCACCCACGCCCGCCGCCGGGTGGTGGTCGAGTTGACCCGGGCGCACCCGATGCGCGTACTCAATCCCTTGTGGAGGATGTTCCACGACCTCGACCGCCCGGAGGGACCGACCACCACGGGCGCGGTTGCCGTCCTGAGCGAGATCGGCATCGCACTTTACGAGGCTGAGTGGCACCGTCCGCCGCGTCCGGAGTACGGGTCGTTCGATGCGCTCGTCGCGGTCACCCGGCGACGGCTGTGCCTGCCGCCCGAGCGCGACCGCGAGCTCGCCGATGCACTGATCGGCCTCGGCGTCGACCCGGCGCATCCGCGCGACCTCGGTGCAACCGGGGACGACCTGACCACCCTGTGGTGGAACGTTGACCGACTGTCGTCGATCTAGGGCGTAGGGCGTACACATGCCGGTGGTGCAGTGATCGCATCAGCGGATCGTCCACCAGGCTGCTGTGTCGGGAGGAAGCAGCCCGTCCGGGGTCAGTGGTCCGCTGGCGATCAACGGCGGGCCCGTAGCGGCGGCCACGGGCACGGCCACCGATCCCAGATTCACCGCGCAGAGCACGCCTGGATCCCCGGCCCGCCCCGGGCGCTCGAAGACAAGCACCTCGTCGCCCGGCTGGTCCAGCCAGCGCAATTCCCCATCGCCGAGAGCCACCAGTTCGCGTCGCAGCCGCAGGGCGTCGCGGTAGAGCGTGAGGGTCGACGAGGCGACTCCGCTCTGCGCGGCAACCGACGACTCCGCCCAGGATGCCGGCTGCGGCAGCCACGGCACCGACCCCGCCGGCCCGAAGCCGTACGGGGGTTGCGAGCCCGACCAGGGCAGCGGCACCCGGCACCCGTCCCGCCCGAGTTCGGTCCCCTTGCTCCGCACGAACACGGGATCCTGACGGGCCTCGTCGGGCAGGTCGAAGACCTCCGGTAGGCCCAACTCCTCGCCCTGGTAGAGGTAGACCGAGCCGGGCAACGGGAGCATCAGCAGTGTCGCCGCTCTAGCCCGGCGCAGGCCCAGTGCCAGGTCTGCCTGCGCTGCCACGCCACTCGCCGCGCGGGCGCCGCCGGCAGCGCCCCCCACGCCGGCGGCCAGGCGTGAGACGTGGCGGACAACGTCGTGATTGGACATTACCCAGGTCGTCGGGGCCCCGACCGACCCCATCACCTCAAGGGAGGAGTCGACGACGCGGCGGTAGGCGCCCGCCGACCAAGGTGCGCCGAGGAACTCGAAGTTGAACGCCTGGTGGAGTTCGTCCGGGCGAACGTACCGAGCGGTCCGGTACACGTTGGGCAGCCACGCCTCCGCCACCGCGATGCGCTCCGGCTCATAGGAGTCCAGAATGGACCGCCATTCCCGGTAGATCTCGTGGACGCCATCCTGATCGAAGAAGGGTGTCTCGTCCCCCACCAGCAGCGTCGTGCCCTGATGACCGACGTCGGGCAGGCCGGGGGCCTTCACCAGGCCATGCGCGACGTCGATGCGGATGCCGTCCACACCACGGTCGAGCCAGAACCGCAAGACGTTGGCGAACTCGGCGCGCACCTCCGGATGGTCCCAGTTCAGATCGGGCTGCTCCGGCGCGAACAGGTGCAGGTACCAGTCGCCGTCAGGCAGTCGGGTCCAGGCGGGTCCGCGGAAGATCGACTGCCAGTCGTTGGGTGGACGTTCCCCCGCCTCGCCACGCCCTAGGCGGAAGTGAAACCGCTGCCGCTCCGGCGAACCGGGCGCGGCGGTCAACGCCGCCTGGAACCACACATGCTGGTCGGAGCAGTGGTTGGGTACGACGTCAATGATGACCCGCAGACCCCGTGCGTGTGCCTCCATCAGGAGCTTGTCGAAGTCGGCCAGCGTCCCGAATCTCGGGTCCACGTCCCGGTAGTCGGCCACATCGTAGCCACCGTCGGCCATCGGCGAACGATAGAACGGCGTCAACCACAGCGCGTCAACCCCGAGATCGGTGAGGTAGTCGAGGCGGCTGGTCACCCCGAGCAGGTCTCCGGTACCGTCACCGTCGCTGTCGGCGAAGCTGCGTACGTATAGCTGGTAGATCACAGCATCGCGTGACCACGAGCGGCGTGACATCGCTGAACATCAACCTTTCGGCGTCGCACGCTCGGTGGAGGCTCCAGATCTGGACGGTCGGACCCGTCGCCCAGTTCCAGCAGCGAGCCGTCTCGACCGCAGGGCGGCACATTGATCATTCCGGCGAAGGTAGCGTAGCATCGTCTGTCGGTTACGCCAGCCGGGCGACGCGCGTACCATGTCGATCCATCGCTCTGGTGGCCGAATGGCAGATCGAGGTGCCGGAGCGGCAGGCCGAGTCGGATCGCGGCGGTGCTGGTCGCGCTCGCGCTGGCGGGCTGTTCGCCGAGCCAGGGTACGACGGGCGATGCGCCCGGCACGCCATCGGCCACGGCGGATCTGGTCATTTTCGATGGGGTGGTGCTCACAATGGACCCCGCCCACCCGCGCGCGGAGGCGGTGGCGGTCGCGGGGGATGACCGGATCATCGCGGTCGGGTCACGCGAAGAGGTTCTGCCGCTGGCGTCCCGGACCGCGAGTGTGATCGACCTGGGCGGCGCGACGCTCATGCCGGGCTTCGTCGATGCGCACAGCCACTTCTTCGGTCGCGCGAACGCCGCGGGCACGGACACGGCCGGTGTGTCGGAGTTCATCCTCAGCCTGGGCATCACCACCACCGCCGAGCTGTTCGTTGACGAGGCGCTGTTCGCTGAGCTGCAGCGGCTGAACTCTTCACGGCGGCTCGGCGTGCGGCTAAGCGCCTACCTGGCGGCGAACAACGCGTGCGGTGAGTCGCTGGGCGACTGGTGGTCGGCGTACTCGCCGACACGGCAGCCGGGCGAGATGCTGCGCATCGGCGGAGTCAAGGTGTACGCCGACGGGGGCGCCTGCAACACGCCGGCGGCCAGCTACGAGTACCTCGGCGGGCATGGACATGGGGACCTGTACTTCTCGGTGGCCGAGCTCGCGGGGCTGGTTGGGCGCATCGACGCAGCGGGGCACCAGGTGGCCGTGCATGCCCTCGGTGACCGCGCGGTGGAGACGACACTCGACGCATTGGGTCAGGTGATCGGCTCGTCCGGCAACCCGAAACGGCACCGAATGGAGCACTCCGCGGCGACCCGCCCGGACCTGCGGGCCAGGCACGGCCAGATCGGCGCCGTGGTCACGCTCTTCGGGCCATACCAGACATGTTTCCTGACCGGCAAGACGGGCACCTTCACATTCCGTACTCCGGCGGAGTACCTCGAGTGGGAGTGGCCCTGGCGCAGCCTTCTCGAAGCCAGCCCGGGTGCCCACTTCGCGTGGCACGCGGACTTCCCGTTGTTCTCGTCGTCGAGCCCGATCGACGCGCTGTACGGCTTCGTCACCCGAGCCCAGGTGGCGCTGGACGGCTCTGTCTGCGCGCCGTCGGCGACCATGGCGGCTGGGGCCATCTCGGTAGGCGAGGCGCTCTCACTGATGACGACCGGCGCCGCATATGCGCTGTTCCGGGAGACCGAGGTCAGCCGCATCGCGCCTGGGATGCTGGCAGATTTCGTGGTGCTGTCGGGCGATCCGACGGCGGTCGAGCCTTCGCGGCTGGTGGACTTGCAGGTCTGGATGACGATGGTCGGCGGCCATGTCGCCTGGTGCCGCGGCGGCCACGAGGCGATCTGCCCACAGACCTAAGGCCACTTTGCCGCGCGCGCCCGCCCCCGGGCTCGCCGATCAAGGACACATGGTCGCGGGTCTAGAGATCAAACCACGGCCACAGGTCCTTGATCGACGGGGCGGACGGTGGTCAGGCGCCTGCGGCGAGGCGGGCGGCGATGCGGGCGAATCCGGCGCGGACCTCCTCGGGCGACGGCGGCGGGCTCGGCTCGACCTCCTCGTACTCGAGGTCGTCGTCATCAGCCTGCTCGTCGTAGTCCTCGTCAACGGAGACCTCGACATCGTCGTCCGCGTCGGATTCTTCGTCCTCCTCGAACTCGAACTCGTCCTCTTCCAACTCGGCCGCGGCCTTGGCCGTCTCGATCTCGTTGCGGATCTGTTCCACGGAGGCGTGCGGCAGAACCGGCTCGACGACCGCCATCAATTCCTCGTCGGCGACCACGGTCTCGGCCAGAGACAGGGCGTGAGCCCGCTCGTACGGTCCGCAGACCACCGGCTCCCACTCGTCGCCGTCATCGAGCGGGCCGAACGTGATGATCCAAGGCAGCGACAGCACCGGCGAGTCGTCTGGCAGTTCCAGGGTTACGAGGGCTCCCACGTGCGTACCTTTCGTTCGGGTGTCAGTGCGGTTCGGTGTTATTGCGGTTAGGTGTTACCCCAGTTAGGTGTTACCGCGGTTCGGGTCGTTTCGGTTCGGGTCGGTCGGTTGGTGCGTGGCCCATCATGGCGGCTCCGGCGGCACCTCGCTGCGCGGCTCGCCGACTTTCTCCACAGGCATAGTGTCCTCGGTCGGCGGTGGTCCGGCGGCTAGATCGACGGCCGTGCCCCGGGTGCCCGTCGCGGCGAGCGCGGCGCCGAGCAGGATCAGCTGGTTGAGCAGGTAGAGGTAGACGAGCAGGCCGACCGCGCCGGCGACGAGCTGGTACGCGGGACGGCTCTCCGTACGGACGATGAACCACCGCCCGACGGTGTTGAGCAACTGGATGCCCACGGCGACGATCAAGGCGGGTGGCATCAGCCGCCGCGGACTCAGCCGTAGTCGCGGCAGGGCGGCGAGCATGGCGGCGGCCAGGATGAGGTTCACGCCGAACTCGAGCACCGGGCCGGACGCGCGCAGCACGGTGTTGCCCACGATCGTCGTATCCGGGCCGGCGAGCCAGTCCAGCACCCAGTCGATAGCGGCGGACGTGGCGAGCGAGAGGCCGAGCAGGAGGCCGAGTCCGACCAACACGCCAAGGTCGATGACGCGGCGGAGGATCCAGTTGCCGGGATGCTGGTCGAGGCGCCAGACGGCCCGCTGCGAGGAGCGCAGCGCCTCGACCCAGCCGACACCGGTCAGCACCAGCGCGACCGAGCCGATGACGGTCACCTCCCCGCGCCCGACCTGGTCAGCGGTTGCCCGCACCCAGGGCAGATTGTCGTCGAGGTAGTCGTTGATCGTGCCCACCGTGCCGCTGTCGGCGGCGCCCAGTACGCGGCCGAGGATCGAGTAGGCGACGACCGCGAGGGAGAACGCCGCGAAGAACCCGTAGTACGAGATCGCCGCGGCCAAGCGTCCGCCGTGCACGTCCCCTAATCGCATGACCGCCAGCCAGGTGTGGTCCAAGGCACGAGAGCGCTGGCGGGCCCCGGCCACGGCCCGCTCGTACGCCGCTTCGGTGCGCTCGATGATCCTCACGCGGCAATCTTCGCGCATCCCCGATTGCACAGGCCCGCCGACGGCGCACTCAACGATCGGCGAGCATGAACCGTCGCTGTGGTTGCCAGCGGCCGTCGGCACCGTGCTCGTACAGGGTGAATCCGTCGATCGGAAAGCGCGCCTCGAAGCCGGCCAGCTCGTCGAACACCGCGTCCAGCGCCTTCGACGGGACGTCATGGCCCACGGTGACGTGCGGGTGGTACGGGTAGGACAGCACCCTGGCCAGCGGGCCGGAACGGATGTCGGCCGAGAGCAACTCGCACTCGCCGATCCCCGCAGCGACCGCGACGAAGACGACCTGGGTGATGGGACGGAACGTGCCGGTGCCGCGCAGGTGCACATGGAAGGGCCGATGTGATGCCGCCACCGACGTCAGGTGTGCGTTGATCTTCGCGGCCGCGTCGGGCGCGGCATCCACTTCCGTCGGGCCCAGCAGAGTCAGGTGGGCCGGGATCAGTGGTGCCATCGGGTCACCGGATGCGCTGCGATGCTCGTCGAGCTGCGAACCCCACGGCTCGGGTATCCCGACCGCAACGCCAATCGTCCGGACCAAACTGCCCTCCTCCGACCCCCACCGCACCCTTGCGCTAGCTGTTCCTGGCTGGCGCGAGACCGTGCTAGCTGTTTCTCGCTGGCGCGAGACCGTGCTAGCTGTTTCTCGCTGGCGCGAGACTGTGCTAGCTGTTTCTCGCTGGCGCGAGACTGTGCTAGCTGTTTCTCGCTGGCGCGAGACTGTGCTAGCTGTTTCTCGCTGGCGCGAGAAAGCCGACCCGGTCGTACACATTACGCAGGGTGACGGCGGCCACGGAACGGGCCTTCTCGGCACCGATCCCGAGCAGCTTGTCCAGTTGCGCGGGGTCGTCGAGGTAGCTGTTCGTGCGCTGCTGGATCGGGCGGACCACGTCGGCGACCACAGCCGAGAGATCCTTCTTCAGATCGCCGTACCCCTTCCCCCGGTACGACGCGACGAGCTCCTCGATCGTTCTACCCGACAGCGCCGCGTAGATCGTTAGCAGGTTGGACACGCCCGGCTTGTGCTCCGGATCGAACGTGACCTCCCGCCCGGTGTCCGTCACCGCCGAGCGGATCTTCTTCGCAGACTTAGCCGGGTCGTCGAGCAACTCGACGATCCCATTGGCCGAGGAGGCGGATTTGGACATCTTCGCGGTCGGGTCCTGCAGGTCGGTGATCTTCGCGGTGCCCTTGATGATGTACGGGTCGGGCACGGTGAACGTCGGGCCGAACGTCGTGTTGAAGCGCTGGGCCAGATCCCGGGTCAGCTCCAGATGCTGCCGCTGGTCCTCGCCGACCGGCACCGCGTCGGCCTGGTAGAGAAGAATGTCGGCCGCCTGGAGTACCGGGTAGGTGAACAGACCCACGGACGCACGGTCCGCACCCTGCTTCGACGACTTGTCCTTGAACTGGGTCATCCGGCTCGCCTCGCCGAAGCCCGTGATGCACCCCATCACCCAGGCAAGCTGCGCGTGCTCCGCCACGTGCGACTGCACGAACAGCGTGCACCGCTCCGGATCCAGACCCAACGCGAGCAACTGGGCCGCGCTCACCCGCGTCCGCTGCCGCAGCAAGGCGGGGTCGTGACCGGACGTGATCGCGTGTAGGTCAACGACGCAGTAGAAGGCGTCGTGGGTCTCCTGCAGCGCGACCCAGTTGCGCAGCGCACCGAGATAGTTGCCGAGATGAAACGAGTCGGCGGTCGGCTGGATGCCGGAGAGCACGCGGGGACGGTCGGGCATGCGCGCAATTCTCGCAGGACCGTCGGGAACCTGCGCCGCAGGTCCAGGCTCGTTAGCGTTGGCTGGTCACCAGCAACCGGAGAGGCAGGCAGGGCGTTTGGGGGCCGAGAAGACGACCTCCGCGAGGGCAGCGGCCGAACAGGCTCTGGCCGAGCTGTATCACGCCTCGTACCGGCGGCTCGTCGCCCAGATGTTTGCGTTCACCACCGACCTGACGGAGGCGCAGGACGTGGTTCAGGAGGCCTTCGCCCGGGCGCTGGCGCGCCCGCAGGGGCTCGGCGACGTGGACACGCCCGAGGCGTGGCTCCGCACGGTTGCCATTAACGTGGTGCGCCGGCGTTGGCGCCGCCGGCAGATCCTCGACACGATCCTGCTGCGCGACCGACCCGTCCAACAGCTTGTCGCTGCCGCACCGGGCCCCGAGCGGGCTGACCTGCGCGATGCCATCGCCGCACTACCCCGGGTGTACCGCGAGGTGATCGTGCTGCACTACCTGGCCGACCTTCCGGTCGATGAGGTCGCTCACCTGCTCTCCGTCCCCGTCGGCACCGTGAAATCACGGCTATCCCGTGGTCGGGCCGCCCTCGCCGCCCGACTTCACGGCTACCCGACGGAGGTGGCGCTTGCCTAACCTCGACCAGGACCTCGACGCCGCGCGGGATGACCTGCTGCGCCAGATTCAGATCCCCGAACTTGCCGCGGTCCGGGCCCGGGCGACGAGCATCAGCCGGCGCCGGCGCGGCCTGGCCGCCGGTGGTGCGGCCCTCGCCTGCCTGGTGGTGCTCGGGACCGGCACCGTGCTACTCGGCGACGCAGTCCGTGGCCCCGATCGCGGCCAGCCGGTCGCGAGCGACTCGGGGCCGGCCGGACAGTATTGGCGCGGCGGTGGATTGACCATGCTCGGTCTCAACGGCACGGTCCTCGACCAGCCGGGCGATCTGCGCGACATCCAGTTCGCCGACTCGCAGCACGGTTACGCGCTCTCGGCCCAGTGTGATCGCGATCTCACCCGCCCCTGTCCGCTCGCGATGGCGTCAACGACCGACGGCGGGCGGACCTGGATCGACTGGTCGCTACCCGTCGCCGAGGCTCCCGCCGATCGACTGCCCAGCATCGTGGCCGTCGGGGCAGATGGACTTGTCCTGGTGGGCGACACGGTCTGGTTCGGCCATCGGGGTGCAGGCTGGCAGCAGCGCTCGGTGGACACAAAGGCAACCGTCTCGGCCGTGCCAGTCGGTGGCCGGCTCGCGCTGGTCAGCGACGACCTGGGCTACGCCACGCCAACCGTCGCGGTGTGGACGGTCGATGGTTCGCTCGCTCGGCTCACCGTTCAACCTGAGATGGCTGTCTACTGGGTGGCGTCGGCCCCGGCGGCGGACGGCGCGTGGTGGGTCGGCGGAACCCTCGGTGGCGCTCCCGCGGTGGGCGTCTCCCGTGACGCTGGGCGCACGTGGAAGCTCACGCCACTGTCGGGAGCGACCAGCGACGCCTGGGCCCAGGTGAGCACGCTCGGTTCCGACGTCTACGCGACTGTGGTGTCGCCCCGCGGCGGTGACCCGGGGGTGCTGACCATTCACACGGTCTACCGGTCCGGGGCCGGCGGGCCGTTCACGCCGTACGCGAACCTGATCGGGACCCTCGTGGGCGACGTCGTGCCGTTGCTGGATGGCCGGCTGGTTGCGGCTGGGCCGAACTGGTACGTCAACGCCGGCCGTGACAGTGCGCTTAAACCGGCAGGTGGCTCGATGCCGTGGGTGGGCCGGGTCGAGCGCACGACCGGAGGTTGGATCGCCTACGACCTGTTCCAGGCCGGCTGGGCGGCGATCTCTCGGGACGGCGAGACCTGGCAGAAGATCAACGTGCATTGACCGGGGCGACCTCGGCGGCCAAGACCTGAGCGGCCAAGGCCTCAGCGGTCAAGGCCTCAGCGGTCATGGCCTCGCCCCGGGCGGGCGCCGCGATCGACTCCACCGTCGTCTTTGCGGGTCGCGGAACAACCACATCCGGCGTCGGCGCGGGAGCCAGGCCGACCCGCGACACCCGCCGGCCGTCCATCGCGATAACAGACAGCCGCCAGTGGCTGGTGCCGACGGCGACCACAACCTCGTCACCGAGCGTGGGCAGTCGGCCCAGCATGGCCATCAGGAAGCCACCCACGGTGTCGTAGGGTCCGGCCGCCAGCGTGAACCCTGCTCGCTCAGCGAAATCGTTGAGATTGAGCAGGCCGTCGATCTCGGACGGTGCTGTCCCATCGACCGGACCCGGCTCTGGCGTCGCGTCGTACTCGTCGTGGATCTCGCCGACCAGCTCCTCGATGAGATCCTCCAGCGTGATGATGCCGGCCGTCCCGCCGTACTCGTCGACGACCAACGCGAGATGGTCACCCTCGCGTCGCATTTCGGATAACGCCGCCAGGACGCGCTTGCTCGCGGGTAGGTGGCGCAGTGGCCGGGCGAGCTCGGCGACCGTGCGTACCCCATCGGCGGCCGGCCGGATCAGCAGATCGCGCAGGTGCACGAAGCCCACGACGTCGTCGTGACTGCCGTCGATCACCGGGAACCGGGAGTGACGGGTATCCCGGGCCAGCTCCACGGCTCGGGCCACGCTGGACCCAGCGTCGAGGTAGACAACCTCGGTACGCGGCACCATCAGCTCCCGAACGTGGCGGCCGCCCGCCGCGATCACCTCGTCGATGAGTTGCCGCTCGTCGCGGTCGAGCACGGTGCTGTGCGCGACGAGGTCACGTAGCTCCGCTTCGGAGATGGGCGCACGGCCCGCCGCCGGACTCTCGCCGAGCAGGCGGATAACCCAGCGCGTCACGGCGTCGGCACCCCGTACGACGAGCCGAGCGATAGTCCGGCGTGCTCGCGCCGACAGCCCGAGTCCCACGCTGGTCTGATTGTTCCGCCCGGAGTTCGGGGCTCCCACGACTCCGGGCTCGGTACTGCCGTCACCCATGCGGGCGATTCTAGGGTCGGCCGTTCAGTTCGGCGACTATCAGTCGTGTCGGTCTCACTCGAGCCAGTGCAGGAGCGGCTCATCAATAACCATCGCTTCGCGCCCCATCGCGTCGAGGATCGCCATCGTCGGCGGGTCGAGGGCGACGACCTTGACCCGCACCCTGTTCTCGATGACGTCCGGCTGGGCATCGATCGGCGTGGAGCTAACGCCCCGAAGCTTCTCCGCGATCTGCTCGAGGTCGGCTGTGGTGTAACGGACCTTGTGGACACACAGGTTGCCGCCGTAGATCGCTTCGAGGTGTACCCGCGCCTGCGCGACATCGCCGGTTGTGCCGACGACGTAGACCATCCTGGTATGAGGGGCGTAGCTCGCTTCGGCTGAAGGCGGGCCGTCGGGATGGGCCTCCCACACGTCGGTGAACCGAGCCGGATCTGCCCGGACCACCTCGATGAGGTGGTTGAGCGATGTCGTGTCTGGTTCGGCGAGGCCGTACCCCGGTCGCCATCCGCCAGCCGGGGCCGGGCACGGCACAGCTGGCTCGACCCGCGACCCCGGATCCGGCGTGAACGCCTCCACCAGGTTGGCCGCGAGCGTGCCGTTGCGGAGGGTCCCTTCGACCCGGACGTACTGACTCCAGCTCTGGCCGGACGTCGCCGATTCGGTGAACCACTTCGGGTCGACCCCGGTGACCAGGACGAACACGGGGCTGCAGCCCGCCCCGGCAGAAGGAAGGCTTCTGAGAACCGCAATATCCATGCAGAGCTTCGTCGTGCCGTCGGCCTCCCGGAGTAGGCTGCCGATGCCCTCGACCGGAACGCCACCGCCCTGGTCGGCAGGGAGAACCCAGTCCGTCGGCGTTGGCGCGGCAGACCCCGCCGACGGTGCTGCGGCCGTACCTCCGGGCGGTCGCGATGCGCCGGTACGGTGCAGCGCCAGCGGAATCACGACGACGGCCACTACGGCGGTAATTCCCACCACAGCCGCAACGGGGGCCCAGATCCGCCGCCGCGCGGCCCAGCCGCGGGTGGCGGCCGGCGCCTCCGCGCCGGTGAACCGGGACAAATCCGGATCCGGCGGTACGGGCTGGCGGGCCCGCCACTGTTCGCCGGCCTCGCCGAGCACTCGCTCAAGATCGCGGTCAGGTTCGGGATTCATGCGGACACCTCCAGCAAGGTCCGAAGCTTCGCTCGGGCGTCGGCGAGCGTGGACTTGACGGTGCCCTCCGCGCAGCCCATGACCGCCGCGGTGTCCGCGATCGTCAACCCCACGAAATAGACACATTCGACCGCGACCCGTTGGCGCCGGCTCAACCGAAGGATTGCCCGCTCGACGTCCACCCGGCCAGCCGCACCGTCCAGCTGGGTTCCGGCCGTGAGTGCGTCCGGGGCGAGAACCTCGGGCAGGGGTGCCGCGGGGCGGCGGCGGCGCCGGGCCTTGCCGGCCTGATCGGCGCCGATGGCGAGCAACCACGCCGCCGGCGAACCCCGGTCCGGGTCGAACAGGCGGCGCTTCACCCAGGCGCGGGCCAGGACTTCCTGCACGACATCGTCGCGATCGGCGGCCGGCGCGAGACGGGCGACGAGATTCGCCAACGAGCGCAGGTGCGGCCGGACCCACTCTCCGAACTGCGCCGGGTCGTCGGGGGCGGCGCCGTCCGGTATGGCCGCTCTCGGCTCTCCGGCTGTCACGGTCACACTCTCTATTACCCGACGGGCGTGTCGTCGGTTGGGTTAGCCGGCACAACATCGCGATAACGTTTGCGAGTTTGGGGGGGTCCGGCGGGCGTCCAGCAGCCGTCCGGCGGCCCCGGCTAGGCTGGCCGCACCGACACTGTGCGACCGCGAGGAGACCACGTGAAGCTGCTGGTGACCGGGGGCGCTGGCTACATCGGAAGCACCGTCGCGACGCTCCTGCTCGAAGCCGGTCACGAGGTGGTCGTCCTCGACGATCTCTCGACCGGGCACGAGCACACGATTCCGACCGGGGCACGACTCGTCCGAGGTCGGGTGCATGATCTCGCCGGCGACCTCGTCACGCCCGAGGCCGGCTTCGACGGTGTGCTGCACTTCGCCGCGTTCATCGCCGCGGGCGAGAGTGTATTGGCACCCGAGAAGTACTGGGAGAACAACGTCGTTGGATCCCTGCGCCTACTCGACGCCGTGCGCGCGGCGCGCGTACCCAGGTTCGTCTTCTCTTCGACGGCCAACATCTACGGCAACCCGGCGGAGTTGCCGATCGCCGAGTCCGCCGTCGCCGCGCCGCCGAACCCGTACGCGATGAGCAAGGTCGCGGTCGAGTACGCCCTCATCGGCGACGCTGGCGCGCACGGTCTTGCGGCCGTCTCCCTGCGCTACTTCAACGCCGCCGGGGCGTTGGTGCGGCCGTCGGGCTCGTGTGGCGAGCGGCACGACCCGGAGACCCACCTCATTCCCAACGCCCTGCTCGTGGCCGCCGGGCGGAGGGAGAAGCTGGCGCTGTTCGGCGACGACTACCCGACTCCGGATGGCACCTGCGTGCGCGACTACATCCACGTCGCCGACCTCGCCGCCGCACACCTGCTCGCGTTGGCCGCGGTGCAGCCGGGCGAGCATCGCGTTTACAACCTCGGCAACGGCACCGGCTTCTCCAACCGCGAGGTCATCGAGGTCGTCCGGGATGTCACCGAGCACCCGATCCCAGTGGAGATGGCCCCGCGCCGGCCGGGCGACCCCGCCGTTCTCGTCGCTTCCTCGGCGAAGGCGCGCGCCGAACTCGGCTGGGTGCCGGCCAAGCCGGCGCTGCGCGAGATCATCGCCGACGCCTGGACCTTCGCTACTCAGGATCGCGACGATCATGATGTGACCGTCGCGAATTAGCGCCGATCATGACCTGGAGATCATGATCGGCGGCGCTGCCGCGAGCTTGCGAGCGGCACAACGCGACACTGTGACGACGGTCTCGCCGTGATCGACAGAGGTGAGGTGGGCGTCAGGCGGCATCGAGGATCATGGCGGCGCCGACGGTACGGTTTGTCGCCTCGTCGACGACGATGAAGCCACCCGTCGTACGGTTGCGCCGGTACTCATCGGCCAGCAGCGGCACGGTCGTACGAAGCCGCACCCGGCCGATCTCATTGAGTGCGAGGCCCTCAGCCGTCTCGTCCCGGTGCAGCGTGTTCACGTCGAGGCGATACTGCAGCTCCCGCACCACCGCCCGGGCAGTGCGGGTGGTGTGCTTCACCGCGTACTTGCGCCCGGGCTGCAACGGCGCCGATTCATCCATCCAGCAGATCAACGCGTCGATGTCCTGCGCCGGCTTTGGCGCGTTGTGGGGCCGGCAGATCAGATCACCGCGGGAGATGTCGAGCTCATCGGTGAGGCGGACCGTCACCGACATGGGCGGGTAGGCCTCGGCGACCGGACCATCCGCCGTCTCGATCGAGGCGATCCGGCTGGTGAACCCGGACGGCAGCACCATGATCTCGTCGCCCGGCTTGAGTACGCCGGAGGCGACCTGGCCGGCGTAGCCCCGGTAGTCCGGATACCGGGTCGACTGCGGACGGATGACGTACTGCACCGGGAGCCGTACGTCAACGAGGTTGCGATCCGAGGCGATGTGCACGTGCTCCAGGTGGTGCAGGAGTGCCGGTCCGTCGTACCAGGGCATCCGCGACGACCGGGTCACGATGTTGTCGCCGTGTAAGGCGGAGATCGGAACGACCGTCAGGTCTGGCGCCTCGAGTTTGGCCGCGAACGCGGTGAACTCGTCCGCGATGGACTCGTAGATCTCCTCGGACCAGTCTACGAGGTCCATCTTGTTCACGCACAGGACCAGGTGCGGTACGCGCAGGAGCGAGCACAGGAACGCATGGCGCCTCGACTGCTCGACCAATCCCTTGCGCGCATCCACGAGGATGAGTGCCAGGTCGGCCGTCGAGGCGCCGGTGACCATGTTCCGGGTGTACTGGATGTGTCCTGGGGTGTCGGCGATGATGAACTTCCGCCGTGGGGTGGCGAAGTAGCGGTACGCCACGTCGATGGTGATGCCCTGCTCTCGCTCGGCCCGTAGCCCATCGGTGAGCAGAGCAAGGTCGGTGTACTCATCACCGCGCGCGGCGCTGACCGCCTCCACCGCGGCGAGCTGATCCTCAAAGATCGACTTGGTGTCGTAGAGCAGCCGTCCGATCAGAGTGGACTTGCCGTCGTCGACCGAGCCGGCGGTCGCGAAGCGAAGCAGGTCCATGGGGCGTGCGGCCGCTGCTCTCGACGTACGGGCGATGTCGTCCACCATCAGAAGTAGCCTTCCCGCTTGCGGTCCTCCATCGCCGTCTCGCTCACCCGGTCGTCGCCCCGGGTGGCCCCGCGCTCGGTGATGCGGGTGGCGCCGACCTCCTCGATCACCTTCTCCACAGTGTCCGCATCGGACTTCACCGCGGCCGTACAGCTCGCATCGCCCACGGTCCGATAGCGCACTGTCTCGATGAAGGGCTCCTCGCCGGGGCGCGGTGGCAGGTGGTCGTGCACCGCGTAGAGCATGCCGTCGCGGTCGACCACTTCCCGCTCGTGCGCGAAGTAGATCTCCGGAAGTGCGATCTTTTCGCGGTTGATGTAGTGCCAGACGTCCACCTCGGTCCAGTTAGCCAGCGGAAACACGCGAATCGACTCACCTCGATTTATGCGGGCGTTGTAGAGCGACCACAGCTCCGGCCGCTGGTTGCGCGGGTCCCACTGCCCGAACTCGTCGCGGAAACTGAACACCCGCTCCTTGGCCCGCGCCTTCTCCTCATCGCGACGGGCACCGCCGAATAGGGCGTCGAAACGGTGCTTCTCGACCGCGTCGAGCAGTACCGGCGTCTGGATGCGATTGCGGGAACCGTCGGCGCTCTCTCGGACAAGGCCACTCTCCAGCGCCTCGGGCACGCTGGCGACGATGAGGTTGACTCCCAGTTCCTGGACGCGCCGGTCCCGGTAGGCGAGCACCTCGTCGAAGTTGTGGCCCGTGTCCACGTGCATCACCGGGAACGGGATCGGCGCCGGCCAGAACGCCTTTTCGGCCAAGCGAAGCATGACAATCGAGTCCTTGCCGCCGGAGAAGAGCAGCACCGGTCGCTCGAACTCGGCCACGACCTCGCGCATCACGAAGACGCTCTCGGCCTCCAGTGCGTCGAGGTGGGAGAAGCGATAGGCGGCCACCGAGGTCATGGGATGAGGTCCTTCAATGGTGCGGCTAGGGGCTGAGCGGGGGGTCCGGTCCCGTCTGTCCTGAATTCAAGCGCAGATCTGGTCCATGATGAAGCGCCTAGTGGTGGCCGCCACAGCCGGTTGCGACATGTTCCCGAATGCTGGGCTGACAGGAGGGCGCTGCAGAACGAGAACCTCAGCCGGCGTGATACGCGTTCTGCGTCCACTCCAGACCACGCATGATGATCGACTCGACGATGTCCGCGGTCCGGTCGACGAGGAACTCGAGCTCCTTGCGCTCGATCGCGGAGAAGTCGGAGAGGACGTAGTCCGCCGGATCCTGTCGCCCCGGAGGTCGCCCGATGCCGAAGCGTGCGCGCAGATAGTCCTTAGTGGACAGAGACTGCGAGATCGAACGCAGCCCGTTGTGCCCACCCTCGCCGCCGCCCAGCTTGGCGCGGAGTTGTCCGTACGGGAGGTCGAGATCATCGTGTATGGCGACGATCTGGGCCGGCTCGATCTTGTAGAAACGGGCGAGCGCCCCGACCGGCCCGCCGGCGAGATTCATATAGCTCAACGGCTTGGCGATGATCAGCTGTGGCGCCTCTGCCCCCAGACCGAGGCGGGTTTCGACCACGTCGGCGACCGCGCGGCGGTGCCGGCCGAATTTCGTACCGGTCCTGGCGGCGATGAGGTCGGCTGCGAGAAAGCCGACGTTGTGGCGGTTGCCTTCGTACTCCCGCCCGGGGTTGCCGAGCCCAACGACCAACCACATCCGCAGCCGCGCCCCTTTCTCAACATTTCTTCGTCGATCTAGGGGCGAGTCGCGTGATCGGAGATCAAAGCACGCGACTACGCCCTAGATCGACGCGACGGGAGGGCGAAAGGTCAGGCCTCTGGCGTCGGAGTCGCGGCGGCAGCCTCTGCTGGCGCCTCGGCCTCCGCGACCGCACCCTCGGCCTCCTCGACCTCCTCGGCGACCTCACCGGCACCCTCGCCCTCGAGCTGCTCGGCGGTGGGCGCGAGCGTGATCACCGCGATGCTCAGGTCGAGTTCCGCCGCGAGTTCGACCCCGGACGGAAGCTTCACGTCCGCGGCCGTGACGTGCGCCCCAGCCTCCAGCCCTTCGATGGACGCTTCCAGATACTCAGGTAGCTGCAACGCGTCGGCCGTGATCGCCAGCTTGTCGTGCTCGAGCATGACGAGCGTGCCCTTGGCGGCCTCGCCGAGCAGGTGCACGGGCACGTCGACGGTGATCATCTCGCCGCGGCGAACGATCAACAGATCGACGTGCTCAAAGATGTCCTTGAGCGGATCGCGCTGGATCGCCTTCGGCAGGGCCAGGGTCTCGGAGCCGTCGGTGAGCGAGATGTTGAAAATCTGATTGATGCCACCGTGGCGGATCGCCGCGGCGAACTCGCGGGCGGGCAACGCAATGTGTTTGGGGGCCTCGCCATGGCCGTACAGCACGGCGGGCACCTTGCCGGCGCGGCGGGTCCGGCGGGCACCACCCTTGCCGAACTCGGTACGGGGCTCGGCGCTGATCTTTACCTCGGACACGGGAGCACTCCTGATGTGATCTGCTACGAACGTCTGCGTTGTCACGCAGTTGGTTTGCGGTGCGCGGGCGAGGGTGGGGCTAAGGTGCGCGACGCATGCCCGAAGCACCGCGCCGATCACGGCACCCGAGCCTAGACACATCCCGTCCAAGCGGCGCCCTCGCCGTGGCAACCGAAGTAGTCTACCTGAGGCCCATGGGGCCATTGACGCGATCCCTGACCTGTTGTCCCGGTCACGAGCACCCGGTTGTCCCGGTCGCCAGCACCCGGCCGGGGCGCCGGCCACGCGGCGCGTCGGTCAGCTAAGGCCGCCGAAGAGGGTGGTCACGGACCCGTCGTCGAAGACCTCCCGAATGGCCCGCGCCAGCAGCGGGGCGATCGACAGTACGGTGATCTTGTCGAGCTTCTTCTCCGCCGGGATCGGCAGGGTGTTCGTGACCACAACCTCGCTGATCTTGCTGTTGCGGAGCCGCTCCGTGGCCGGGTCCGAGAGCACGGCGTGGGTCGACGCGACGAGCACGTCCGCGGCGCCCGCGTCGTGCAGGATCTCCGCCGCCCTACAGATCGTGGTACCCGTGTCGATCATGTCGTCCACGATGAGACAGACCCGGCCGTCGACATCACCGACGACTCGGTTCGCGACGACCTCATTCGGCGTGAGCGGATCACGAGTCTTGTGGATGAACGCGAGCGGGCAGCCGCCAAGCCGGTCGGTCCAGCGTTCGGCCACCCGCACTCGGCCGGAGTCCGGCGCAACCACAGCCATCGGACGGCCGGCATATCGGTTTTCGATGTACCGAGCCAGGATGTCCATCGCGAAGAGGTGGTCGACCGGCCCGTCGAAGAAGCCCTGAATCTGGGCCGTGTGGAGGTCGACGGTGAGGATCCGATTCGCGCCCGCGGTCTTGAACAGATCCGCGGTGAGCCGGGCCGAGATGGGCTCCCGTCCGCGGTGCTTTTTGTCCTGCCGGGCGTACGGGTAGAACGGCAACACCACCGTGATGCGCTTCGCGGAGCCCCGCTTGAGCGCGTCAACCATGATCAGCGTCTCCACCAGCCAGGTGTTGATCGGCGTGGACATCGACTGGATCACGAAGGCGTCGGAGCCGCGGACCGACTCCTTGTACCGCACCATCACCTCGCCCGAGGCGAACTCGAAGATGTCCGTCGGCGTCGGTGCCACCCCGAGCGCGGCCCCGATCTCGTCGGCGAGATCCGGATAGGCCCGCCCGGAGAAGAGCATCAGGGTCTTCCGGTTCTCGGTGCTGATGCTGTTCATGAGGGCTGTCGTTTCACGTGAGTCGGCGCTCCCTGATTCGGTGACCGAACTACCCGTTTGCAGTATCACCCTCGGCCGGAGTCGGCGGTTCAGCAGCCTGCGGCTGCGCCGCTGAGGTCGCGTTCGGTGGCGCTACCGTTGCTGCCTGTGCCGCCGCTTCCTGTACCGCCCCTTCCTGGGCGGTCCCTGTCTGTGCCGCCGCTTCCTGGGCGGTCGCTACCTGGGCGGTCGCCTCCTGTGCCGCGGCTGAAGCTTCGGCCGCCGCCTCGGCCGCCCGGGTGCCGGGGCGCCGACGCTCGACCCATCCCTCGATGTTGCGCTGCTCCGCCCGGCCGACGCCGAGCGCGCCCGGCGGCACGTCCTTGGTGATCACGCTGCCGGCGGCGGTGTACGCACCGTCGCCGATCGTGACGGGCGCCACCAGCATCGTGTCGGAGCCGGTACGCACATGTGAGCCGACCACCGTGCGGTGTTTGCTAATCCCGTCGTAGTTGACGACCACGTTCGCGGCCCCGATGTTCGTCTCGTCACCAATCGTCGCGTCGCCCACATAGGACAGATGTGGGATCTTCGTGCCCGTACCGATCTCGGAGTTCTTCACCTCAACGAAGGTGCCGACCTTCGACTTTTCGTGCAGCACCGTGCCGGGCCGCAGATAGGCGTACGGACCGACGACCGCTCGGGGTCCGATGGTGGCGCCGACCGCGTGAGCCCGGATGACCTGGGCACCCTCACCCGCGTACACATCGATCAAGGTGGTGTCGGGTCCAATCACCGCACCATCGGCGATCTCGGTCGCCCCCCGCAGGTGGGTGTTCGGCTCGATCACAGCATCACGGCCCAGCGCGACCGTCACGTCGATCCAGGTCGTCGCGGGGTCGACGATTGTCACGCCCGCCCGCATCCAGCCGGTGTTGACCCGGTCACGCAGGATCGCCCGCAGCTCGGCGAGTTCAACCCGGTCGTTGCAGCCGAGCACCTCGGTCGGATCGCCGGTGGCATGCGCGACGACGGTGCGGCCCGAGTCGACGAGCAGTCCGATGACGTCCGTGAGGTACTCCTCGCCCTGCTCGTTCTGGGTGGTCAGTTTGCTGAGCGCCTGGGCGAGTAGGGCGCCGTCGAACGCGTAGAGGCCGGCGTTGATCTCGGTAACGGCCCGCTCTTCGGTCGTGGCGTCGCGCTCTTCGACCACGGCGTCGACCGCCCCGGTGCTCGGATTGCGAATGACGCGACCGAGCCCGTACGGGACCTGAACCTCCGCCGTAAGAATCGTGGCCGCCGCGCCCGCGGCCTCATGGGCCTCGACGAGTGACATCAGAGTCCCTGGGCGTAGCAGGGGAGCGTCGCCGTTGACGATGACGACGGTTCCCTCCGTGCCGCCCACCGCCTCCAGCGCGACTCGAGCCGCATGCCCCGTGCCGCGCTGCTGGGCCTGCAGCACGGTGGTGGCATCGGGCGCGATCTCGGCGAGGTGGGCGACCATCATGTCCGCGCCGTGACCGACCACGACGACCGAGCGGTGCGGCCGAAGGGCGGAGGCGGCGGCGACGACGTGCCCGACCAGAGTCCGGCCCAGCAGCGGATGCAGCATCTTCGGCAGCGCCGACTTCATCCGCTTCCCCTCACCGGCGGCAAGGATAATGATGGTCCGTTCCTCGGTCACTGATCCGCACTCCCGTCGTCGTACGCGCTCGCCGGTCGCACACGCTCACCGGACGCGCCTCATGCTAGTCAGCCGAAGGGGCGGCGGCGATCACAGGCGGGCAATACCCTCCCCTGCGTGGGCATCTCGCGCCGTGCGGTGATCATCGGATCCGCGCTGCTGGGCGCCGCCGGAGGCGTCGGGGGGTGGGCAATGCTGGCCAACGCCCGACTGGTGCCCGGCCGCGGTGCGGTCGACCTGGCGCTGGGAAGGTGCGACCTGCAGGTTTGGCCGGCCGAGGCCGAGCCGGGCGTCATGGTCGATGCATCGTTCTACTCCACCCACCGCCGGCGCAGCGTCGGCTATACCCTCGCCTACCCGCCGAAGGTCCCGGCGGGCGCTAGGCTCCCCGTCTGCCTGGTTCTGCACGGGTACGGGACCGACCACCGCGCTCCATTCGACGGGGTCGGTTATCACCGGTTGCTCGCCGCCGCCGTTCTGGACGGCATGCCTGCATTCGTGCTCGCCGCCGTGGACGGCGGACAGGCGTACTGGCACCCCCGCGCCGACGGCGATGATCCGCTTGCGATGCTGTTCTCCGACTTTCCGGTCGTACTGGCGCAGCATGGCCTGCCGACCGATCGGTTCGGCGTGCTCGGCTGGTCGATGGGCGGCTATGGCGCGCTCCTGGCCGCAACGGAGCATCCGAAGCGGGTCGTGGCCGTCGCCTCGAACGCGCCGGCCCTGTGGGGTTCGTTCGACGAGGCACGCTCCGTTAACGCTCGCGCCTTCGACTCCGCCGAGGACTGGCGCCAGTGGGGCGACCTGCGCACGCGGGCAAGCCGCTTGGCTGGGCTTGCGGTCCGCATCGACTGCGGCGAGTCGGATTCGTTCGCGCCTGCGCTCACGTCGATCCGTGAGCATTTGCCGGATCCCGGTGTCGTACACATCGGCCGGGGCTGCCACGACAATGCCTTCTGGCGCTCGGTCGCCCACGACCAGCTTCGCCTGATCGGCGAGACCCTCACTCCGCCTAAATCGGACTAATAGGAATAGCTCGGCCGCCAGGACTCGGACCTGGAATGCGGGTACCAAAGACCCGAGTGTTGCCAATTACACCACGGCCGAAGGTGGTGCTGTCAGCCTAGCGTCTGCGCGCCGTCACGCGTCGTCGGGCAACTTCGTGGCCGCGATGCCGGCCATGACCCCCTCGATCCACAAGTACGTCTGCGTGCCTTTCGGGACGTTCACGACGAGACAACCGTGGTAGTCAGCACCGGTATTGTGACGCGTCGTTGGCTTATGTCGTTTCAGGGTCGGCCGCTTGAGGCGGTCAGATGGCAGGCCAAGTCGCTTGATCCACCACTCCTGCGCCGCGTCCACGTCGGCCGACTCGTGGATGCTTACGCGATACGACAGCGTCTCCCGCCTATGCCCCTTCAGTTCAACGAAGCGAATGAACAGATCCACGAGCATGGGATCGCTGTTGGTGAAGGTCAGGTTGAAATTGTTCGGCCGATATGGCTTTGTCTTGGCGCCTTCGCACCAATAGATCGCCGCTCCGAGCAACAAAATCTCCCTATCCGACAATGCGCCGACCCCGGCGGCTGCCTTCAACCGCGCGGACTCGCGGTGAGCGTCTCGTGCCACTCGATGGGCCTGCCAGCGACCGTCCGTCAGCTGCTTTCCCTTTTCCCGCTTCATGCGCGCTCGCTCGGAGTCTGGGTCGAGCGGGAGATGCCTAACCCATTGCCAGGCGGTCGACCTGGCGACGCCCAGCTCGACCGCGATGTCGTTGACCGACCAGCTCTGTTCCCTGAGCTCGATCGCCCGAATCTTGAGGTCGTCCTTCGCGGTCGGCCGTCTCGTCCAGTCCGGCGGCGGGATCCCGCGAAGCCATCCCTGGAGCACCGTCTTGCTCACGCCGAGGCGCTCTTGGATATGCCGGCCCGACAGTTGCTCCTCATCCGAAGCCGCCTGGCCTCGGCGGCCTGCCCGTTCTCATCGCCAGTGTCCATATCGCTAGCCTAGAACGCCCGTACGACAAGGTGCGAGAAGTAACCGAGCGGACACCCGATCGCCCTGTCAAAGCACCCAATCCTAAGTTACGGTGACGTAGGCGTAACTTACTTCGGCCACACGTTGCTACGTTGATCGCCTCCGGCGAAAGAGGTGCCATGTCCACTGCCGTCCTCGAGACGCCCCCGGCTGACCCCACCGGGCCGGTATCGAAACCCCTGACCACGGGGCGCCAGCCGGCCGGCATTCTCATCGCTCTCTGGCTGTTCGTGACCATCCCCTTCGCGGCGATGATCGCCGCGGTGCCGGCCATGTGGGGCTGGGGCCTCAACTGGGTCGATGTGGTTCTGTTCGTGATCTTCTATTCGATCGGCGGCTTCGGCATCGGGGTCGGCTTCCACCGCTACCTCACGCACGGCTCATTCAAAGCGAAACGCTGGCTGCGCGTCGCGCTTGCCGTAGCCGGTTCGGTCGCGATCGAGGGCTCCCCCACGCAATGGGTCGCCGATCACCGGCGCCACCACCAGTTCAGCGACATGGAGGGCGACCCGCACTCGCCGTGGCGCTATGGGGAGACGCTGTGGGGCCTGACCAAGGGCCTCTGGTACTCCCACATGGGTTGGCTGTTCTATCGGGAGATGTCCAACCAGGAGCGCTTCGCCCCCGACCTGGTCGCCGACAAGGACATCAGTCGGGTCGACAAGCTGTTCCCCTGGCTCGTGGTGACGTCCGTGGCTCTGCCGGCGGTTATCGGCGGCCTGGCCACGTGGTCGTGGCAGGGCGCGCTCTCGGCGCTGTTCTGGGCGAGCCTGGTGCGCATCGCGCTGCTGCACCACACCACGTGGTCGATCAATTCGGTCTGTCACGTGTACGGCGAGCGCCCATTCGACAGCCGCGACAAGGCCACCAACTTCTGGCCGCTGGCGATCCTCTCCTTCGGGGAGAACTGGCACAACCTCCACCACGCCGACCCCACCTGCGCCCGGCATGGTGTGCTCCGCGGCCAGATCGACATGAACGCCCGCCTGATCTGGATCTTCGAGAAATTCGGCTGGGTGTCGAACGTACGCTGGCCCAAGCTCGACCGCCTGCAGGGCAAGATGGTCGAGCCGGAGAGGACGACACTGGGTAACGCGACCCGGTAATCGACTGCGGGTGACCAGCGATACCAGCTGATCAGCGACGGATCAGCGACAACAGATGTGGCGGCACGTGACGAACAACAACAGAAGCGAAGACCGACCCGGCGCCGAGCGTACGGGGGACCCCGGTGCCCGTACCCTCGACGCGGCCGAAGCGACGGCGGCGGCGGCGCTCCGGGCGGCGACCGCACGACCAGCCGCCACCCACGCCAAGGTCCGGATGTCGTCGTCGCAACGGCGGGAGCAGCTCATCGCCGTCGGCCGGCACATCTTCGCTGAGAAGGGCCTCGACGCGACATCCGTCGAGGAGGTCGCCGCTCGGGCGAAAGTCTCGAAGCCGGTCGTGTACGAGCATTTCGGCGGCAAGGAGGGGCTCTACGCCGTCGTCGTGGACCGCGAGGTCCGGTCCTTGCTCGACCGGATCACGAACGCCCTCACCGCCGGACACCCTCGGGAGCTGCTGGAGCAGGCGGCGCTCGCTCTGCTCGACTACATCGAGGAGGAGACGGACGGGTTCCGGGTGCTGGTGCGCGAGTCGCCCGTGGGGGCCTCAACCGGCAACTTCTCCTCCGTGCTCAACGACGTGGCGCACCAGGTCGAACACATCCTGGCGAGCGAGTTCAAGACCCGGGGGTACGACGGAAAGCTCGCGGAACTCTACTCCCAGGCCCTCGTCGGCATGGTCGCCTTGACCGGCCGCTGGTGGCTTGACGTGCGCAAGCCGCGCCGCGAAACGGTGGCGGCGCACTTGGTCAACATCGCCTGGAACGGCCTGTCCCATCTGGAAGCCAAGCCGAGTCTGCTCACCCGCAAGGTCCGCTGATCAGGCGAAGCGGTGATCCTCGGTCTGGTGCGCGGGCTTCGGGCCGCCCTCGAAGTTCCAGGCATGACCCTCGGGGTCCGGCGACCCGCCGTGCCGGAATCGCTCCTCAATCGCCTGTTCGCGCGCGGAGCCGGTCTTGCCGTACAACGCGGCCGAGAAGAGCAGCATGCCGATGATGAACGACACGATGCAGGTCGTCATCGTGAAGCCGAGGAAGTTCAAGTCGGTCTGCATCAAGACCATCATCGCCATGCCGGCCACAAAGAAGACGATCCCGCCACCCAGGTTGATCCAGTGGTCGATATTGCGGCCGATGATCGCACCCGCCAGCAGGACGATTCCGGCCACGATGGAGAGGATGGCGAAGGCTCGGTTCGCCCTGAGGCCGAGTACCCACGGCAGCCCGTCCTGCGCGAACAGGTTCAGGTCTCGGGTTCGCACGGTGGCGACGATGCCGAAGACCAGTACGTAAAGACCACACGCGCCAGCCACTGCCCGGTATAGCGGCCGCAGATGATGGTTCACCGGAATATGGGCCATGCGGCTATTCTGGCCGACAATTCCCCCGCCTGCCCGCTGAAACCGTCTTTCCCGTCGATCATGACCTGGAGGTCATGATCGACGCTGTTTCACGACGGCCACATCATGATCATGGCGATCTTGACGGCGATCCGCGCGGTCGGATAGATGCCCCACAATCATCCAAGATCCATGGGGAAGGACGTTAGTGGCCGCCGTGGCGGGCGGCCTCCTCGGCGCGCGCCGCCGCGGGCGAGCCCGACTTGCCGTACAGACCGGCGGAGAAGAGCACCATGCCGATCGCGAACGACACAATGACGGTCGCCATCGAGAAGTTCAACACGTTGAGGTCGGTACGCAGCAGCGCCAGCATGGCCGTGCCGGCCACCATGAAGCCCACTCCGCCCCACAGGTTCACGACGACGTCGACGTTGCGGGCGAAGAACACCGCGAGCAGGATGACCGCGCCCGCGACCACCGACGCGATCGAGAAGGCGAGGTTCGTACGCAGGCCGAGCACCGAGACGTCGCTCTGGTCGAACATCTCCGACCCAGTTGTGCTGAAGAACCCGATTACGCCGAAGATCAACACGTAGCCACCCACGAGCGCCGCGAGCACGCGGTAGAGCGGCCGTAGGTGGTGGTTGACGGGAATGTGCGACATGGTGTCCCTTCTGCGCAAGCCGACGGCGCCACACACGGGCGCCGGAGTATCCTCGCGCATCAACCGCACCATCGTTCACCGCCCCCGGTCGGTTCTCGCCCGCCCGATTGGTCAGGCGTCACCGACGCGGTCGGCCAGCTCCAG
The DNA here is from genome assembly GCA_020027875.1 of Micromonosporaceae bacterium. GTDB lineage: Bacteria > Actinomycetota > Actinomycetes > Mycobacteriales > Micromonosporaceae > JAXIPB01. The sequence goes on from JAHRHA010000002.1 coordinate 160,668, forward strand.
CCACTCCTCCTCGGTGCGCGCACGCTCGGCCTGCACAGAGTGCAGATCCGCGTCGAGATTGGTGACCTTCTCGTAGTCGGTCGCGTGGATGGCGAGCTGTTCGTGCAGGTGCGCCTCCTTCTGCTCGAGCTTCGCGATCTGCCGCTCGAGTCGGGCCAGTTCCTTCCTGACCGCTCGTAGTTCCCCCGGCGGCGCCGCAACCCCAGCACTACGTCGATCATGAGCTGGCCGTCGTGAAACCGCGTCGATCATGACCTGGAGGTCATGATCGGCGGGAAGCGATCCGAGAGGGGAGGCGGGGGACTTGGGGGCGGGGATGCGGTTTAGGTACTCGTCTACGCCGCCGGGCAGGTGGGTGATCCGGCCATCGCCGAACATGGCGTAGACCGTGTCGCACACCCGCTCCACGAGGTACCGGTCATGCGACGCGATCACCATCGTGCCGGGCCATGTGTCGAGCAGGTCCTCCAGCGACGCGAGCGTATCGGTGTCCAGGTCATTGGTGGGTTCGTCGAGCAACAGTACGTTCGGCTCCCCCGCCAACAGCCGCAGCAGCTGCAACCGTCGCCGCTCGCCGCCGGACAGGTCAGACACCGGAGTCCACAGTCGACGCTCGGTGAATCCGAACACCTCAGCCAACTGCGCCGCCGACATGTCACGGCCGCCGAGGTTGACCCGCCGGGCGATCTCCTCAACCGCCTCCAACACGCGCACGGATTCGGGCAACTCGGCCAGCTCCTGCGACAGGAGTGCCGTCCGGACGGTGGCCCCTGTGGTCACCCGCCCGCCCTCCACACCACGTTCGCCGGCCAGTACGCGGAAGAGTGTTGACTTCCCGGCGCCGTTGGCGCCGACGATGCCGATGCGATCGCCGGGCCCCACCAGCCAATCGACCTTCTCCAGCAACGTCCGCGAGCCGACCCGTACGGTCGCGTTGGCCAACTCGTAGACCTGCTTGCCCAGCCGCGCGGTCGCCAGGCGGTGCAGCGAAACTGTGTCCCGCGGCGCGGGCACGTCGGCGATGAGGGCATTTGCGGCGTCGATGCGGAACTTTGGCTTCGACGTACGGGCTGGCGGCCCGCGGCGCAGCCACGCGATCTCCTTGCGCAGCAGGTTTTGTCGACGCGCCTCGACCGCGGCCGCGACACGCACCCGCTCCGCCCGGGCAAGGATCCAGGCGGCGTATCCACCCTCGTAGGCGCGAACCGTGCCGTCCGCGACTTCCCAGGTTCGCTCGCAGACGGCGTCGAGGAACCACCGGTCGTGGGTGACCACAACGAGGGCCCCGCGCCGCGAGAGTAGGTGTGCGGCGAGCCAGTTGATCCCGGCGATGTCGAGATGGTTCGTCGGCTCATCGAGGACGAGGACGTCGGTCGTTCGTACCAGGAGCGCGGCGAGTGCCACCCGGCGCCGCTCACCACCCGACATCGGGCCGACTTCAGCATCCAGGCCCAGGTCGGGCATGCCGAGTCCAGAAAGGACGGTCCGGATGCCGGCGTCACCCGCCCACTCATGCTCGGCCGCGAAGGCCGCTGGCAGCCAGGTCTCGCCGATCACGACGTCCCGCACTGTTGCTGTCGAAGCGAGGTCCAGCGTCTGAGGCAACGCCAAGACCCGCAAATCGCGGCGGTGCGTCACGCGACCGGCGTCGGGCTCCTCGACCTTCATGAGCAGACGCAGCATGGTGGATTTGCCGGCGCCGTTAAGTCCGACGACGCCTACCCGGTCGGCATCGTCGAGGCCGAGCGAGACGTCGGTCAGCAGATGGACGGCCGAGCCGTACCCCTTGCTGGCCTTGTCCACGCTGATGATGTTCGCCACGCTGCTCCCGCCTGATGCCGCCCGACACGCGCCGGATGCCGCCCGACACGCCGGCCCCGGTCGAGGGTACGCGGCCCCGCCCGATCCCCGACCCGCCTTCCCGTGATCCGCCGCTCCCCCCGTCGATCAACGATCTGCCTTCCCGTCGGGGGCGTCGGGGGTAAAGGCACGCGGAGTCAGATGAGGCGGGCGCCTGGAACGGGGCCGTGGGTGGCCCTCACCGCCCGGCCGACTCCATGCTCGCCGAGTTCGGTAGCGACGGCCGAGGCGTGCGCGGCGTCTCGACACAGGAAGACGCAGGTCGGCCCGGAGCCCGACACCAGCCCGGCGAGCGCGCCGGCGGCGACGCCGGCGTCCAGCGTTGCCCGCAGTCCCGGGTGCAGCACGATCGCCGCCGGCTCCAAGTCGTTGCCGAGCGACTTGGCGAGCACGGTGGGGTCGCGCTGGCGTAGCGCGGCGAGGATTTCATCCGGCGAGCCGATCGATCCGGGCGCCTGACCTACATCGCGGAGCCGATCCAGCTCGCGGTACACCTCCGGTGTCGAAAGCCTGCCGTCGGCCAGGGCCACCACCCAGTGCCAGGCGTGCCCGGGGGCCAGCACCGGGCTGACCGCCTCACCTCGCCCGGTGCCCAGAGCAGTGCCGCCGAGCACCAGGAACGGTACGTCTGAGCCCAGCCCGGCGGCCACGTTTGCGAGATCCTCGCGGCTGAATCCGGTGCCCCACAGCGCGTCACACGCGACCAGCGTCGCTGCCGCGTCGGCACTACCACCGGCGAGGCCGGCCGCCAACGGGATCTGTTTGCGCAGGTGCAGCCGCGCGTGCGGCTTCCGCCCGGTCGCCGCCGCAAGGGCCATCACTGCCTTGATCACGAGGTTGCTGTTGTCGAGCGCCAACTCGCCGGCGCCCTCGCCATCCATGGTCAAAGCCAACGAGTCCGCCGGGCGCCCCGTGAGCTCGTCGTAGATGCCAATCGCGTGATAGATGGTCGCCACCTTGTGGTAGCCGTCCGCCCGCGTCGGACCCACGCCTAGGTGAAGGTTGATCTTCGCTGGGACTCTAACCTTGACGGGCCCCATCGCGGCCACTCGAGGACGGTCCTCGTCCTCCCAGAGCGGCTCCGTCACGGAGTGATGTCCCCGATCGGCAGCCGGATCTCGAACGGCCTGTCAATCACCAGCTCCGTCGCTGAGTCCGCCAGGAGCTTGTAGGTACCGCCCACTACGAGCTCATACGCAAACAGATGCACGGGGTCTTGTTCGATCCGCCAGAAATACGGCACCCTCGCCCCGGCGTAGTCGGCTGGCTTCTCCAGCAGGTCGCGCCGTTTCGTTCCGGGTGACACGATCTCAACCGCGATCACGATCTGCTCGACGGTCGAAAAGTGGCTACTTGGGTTGATCGTCTCGGACCGCACCAGCAGAACATCGGGTTCCAGCGTGTGGTTTATGGAAACCGCAAGGCCGGTGGCGACCGACGGCCTGAACTCGCGCGGCGAGTTGTTCCGGAACCACAGCCACAACATGGTTCCGATCTCTTGATGGCCAATGGTCGGGGAGGGGACCACGATCATGACTCCATCTCGAAGCTCGACGCGCGGGGCGTCGTCGGGCAGGGCAACGACGTCCTCGATTGTGTAAGTTGCCAGGCGCTGCCGGCGCAGGTCCGGTCCGGGCCAGCGATCCGCCACGGCGTCCGCCTCGATCGGCTGTGCGGTCATGCCACCCACCTTACCGGCGCCCCCCGACACCAGGACCCGCCGCGGCGATTGCGGCGAACTGAGCCACGTCGAGTTCCTCACCCCGCGCCGTCGGGGCCACGCCGGCCCGCTGCAGGATCTCCACCGCAGCCTCGGCCCCGCCCGCCCACGAAGCCAACGCCGATCGCAGCATCTTCCGCCGCTGGGCAAAGGCCGCGTCGACAACCGCGAACACCGCGTCACGATCGACGGCCGCAGGCGGTGGCCGGCGTGCGAACGAGACCAGCCCGGACTCCACATTGGGCACGGGCCAGAAGACGCTCGCCGGCACACGCCCGGCCTGACGGGACTGGGCATACCAGGCGAGCTTCGCGCTCGGCACACCGTAGACCTTCGATCCGGGGGGTGCGGTGAGACGGTCCGCCACCTCCTTCTGCACCAGGACCAGTCCATGCCGGAGCCCCGGCAGCTCGGCCAGGAGGTGGAGCACGACCGGGACCGCGACGTTGTATGGCAGGTTGGCCACCAGTGCGGTAGGTACCGGATCGAACTCATCCGCGTTGACTTTGAGGGCATCGCGGTTATGCACCGTGAGTCTTGACACACACGACGGCGCGTACTCGGAGGCCGTCTGAGACAGCCGAGCGGCCAGCGGCGGGTCGATCTCAACCGCATGAACATGAGCGACGGCCGGCAGCAGCGCCAGGGTTAACGAGCCGAGTCCGGGCCCCACCTCCACCACGACATCGTCCGGCTCAACGGCTGCGGCGCGCACGATACGTCGTACCGTGTTGGCATCGTGCACGAAGTTCTGCCCGAGCGTCTTGGTCGGCCGCACGCCGAGGTCGGCCAGGAGCCGGTGGATCTCGGCCGGGCCGAGCAGGGCGGTCACGACCACGAGGGTACGGGCATCGGCACGGTCAACGGCGGGATACCCGCATGCGCAGGCCACCCTTTGGTCGAAGGGTAGCGTCGCCCTCGGGGCGGACCGGGGTATCGTCCACTCTCGACAGATCCACGCGCGGCAGCATCGTCGCGAGCACCAGCGCGATCTCCGCCTCGGCGAAGCGATTCCCGACACAGAGGCGTGGGCCGTCGCCGAACGGGATGTACGCCCCTCGCCGCGGCGTGACGCCGTCGATGAAGCGCTCGGGGCGGAACTCGTCCGGCGCCTCCCACAACACCGGGTCGCGATGCACAACCCACGGGCTGAACAGGATGTTGGCCCCCTTCGGAATGGCGTAACCGCCGAGTAGGAGGTCGTGCCGCGGCGAGCGGTCGAAGACCCACGCCGGTGGGTAGAGCCGCAGCGTCTCCTTGACGACCTGACCCAGCAGGGGCAGGCGGCCCAGGTCGGCCATAGTGGCCGGACGGTCACCCAGCACCGATGCGATCTCGGCGCGGAGCCGATCGTTCACCTCCGGGTGCTCATCGAGCAGATAGAACGCCCAGGTGAGAGCAGCCGCGCTCGTCTCGTGCCCGGCGAAGAACATCGTCAGGAGTTCGTCCCGGACCTCCACATCGGACAATCCTGGGCCGCCGTCCTCCGCGGTCGCGGAGAGGAGTACGGAGAGCAGGTCCCCGCCGCCAGTGCCAGCTTGTCGGCGCTCGCGGATCAGTCGGTACGCCAGGTCGTCCACGATGCCGACGGTGTGTCGGCGCAGCCGATTTGAACGGGTTGGTAACCAGGCCGGAATCGGAAAGGCACGACGGAGCACCAGGTTGAGCGAGTCGGCGAAGGCATGCACGGCCGCTACCATGTCCTCGGCCTCACCGCCGGCCTTATCGTCTGGAGGAGGGATGCCGAACAGCGCGGTGCAGATTATCCACAAGGTAAGGTCGGCCATCTCGGCCCGGACCTCCTGCACCGAATCGTCCGGCCACATGTCGATCCGCCGCCGGGTCAGGTCAACCATCGTGTCCGCCTGCTCGGCCACCCGTTGGGTATGCATGACCGGCTGCATACGCCGGCGGTGACGCCGATGCTCTTCGCCTTCGAGGGTGATAAGTCCGTTGCCAAGGTGCCCGCTGAGTGAGGCGCGCGTGCGGCTGGACTTGCGGAACTCGCCCGGCCGTTTCGCGATCATCTCTAGGATCAGGTCGGCATCGGCGACGAGGTACATCGAGACCGGACCCATGCGGAGCCGGGTGATGCCGCCGTACTCGTGCGTGACGTCCAGCAGCGTCTGTGGCATGTCCCGTTGGACGTCGGGGAGGCTGCCAAGCAGCCAGTGCCCACGCGGCCCGGGCGGTGGGGACGGACGTCGGGGCGGGCGCCGCCCGGCGGCGGCGCTCATCGCCAGGGTCCAAACGCCCGCTCCCCGTTGGCCGAGATCGCCGTGCACATAGCCTCCAGATCGGTGCCGGTGACCTCGGCCAGTGCCCGAACGGTCAGGGGGATGAGGTAGGAGCGGTTGGGACGGCCCCGGTACGGCATGGGCGTAAGGTACGGCGCGTCGGTCTCCACCAGGATCGCGTCGATCGGTGTGACCATCGCGGCCTCGCGGAGCGCCCCGGCGTTGGAGAACGTGACTGTCCCGGCGAAGCTCAGGGTGAAGCCCCGCTTGGCGCACTCGACCGCGAAGGCCGCGTCGCCGGAGAAGCAGTGCATGACCACGTTGTCGGGTGCGCCCTCCTCTTCGAGCACGCGGAGGATGTCGGCGTGTGCGTCCCGGTCGTGGACCACGAGCGTCTTGCCGAAGCGCTTCGCGATGGCGATGTGGGCTCGGAAGCTGGCCTCCTGCGCCGGGCGCCCGTCATCGCCGGTACGAAAATAATCGAGCCCGGTCTCGCCGACCGCTCGTACCCGCGGCAGCGACGCGAGTACCTCGATCTCCCGCAGCGCCTCGTCCAGGTCCGCCAGTCGTGGCGCCTCGTTCGGGTGCACGGCGACGGTGGCGAGCACAGCGCCGTGCTCCTCGGCGAGGGCGGCGCCCCACCGCGAGGACGCCACGTCGACCCCCACCTGCACGACCCGGTCGACACCGACGGCGGCCGCGGCCGCGATCTGTTCGGTCGGGTCGCCGCCGACGATGTCGAGGTGGGTGTGACTGTCGAGCACGGGCTGGGGCAGCGGCTCCGGAGCGGGCGGCGCATGTCCATGCCGGCCGGCCGCCCGCTGCTCACGTGATCGGTTCCTGGACATTCCCGCAAGGATCCCACAGGCTCCTAGGCTCCGGTCACGCCGTCGATACGTTCCCGCAGCAGGTCCGCATGGCCGTTGTGCCGGGCATACTCCTCGATCATGTGGAGGTAGACCCAGCGCAGGCTCATCTGGTCGCCGCGGCGAGAGACGAAGGTATGGTCGAGCGGCAGGTCGGCCGCGGCCAAGCGGGCGAGTTCGCACTCCTCGAGGAATGTCGCGAGGTCCGCCTCGGCGTCGGCTGTGTCGAGGTCGTCGAAGTCGCCGTCGGGGTTCTCCTCGCTGGAGTACATGAGACCGATCTCTTCACCTGCGGCCCGCCGGCGGAACCACGAACGCTCCACGTCCGCCATGTGCCGGACGAGGCCGAGCAGCGAGAGCGTCGACGGCTCCACCGCCCTCTCCTTCAGCTGCTCAGAGGTCAGGCCGGCGCATTTGAACAACAGCGTCTGGCGGTGCCAGTCGAGCCAGCCTTCAAGCATCGGCCGCTCTTCGCCCACGTACGGTTCGTTGGTGCGTGTGATCTCCGGTGCGGTCCAGGGTCGCATCTCGCTATTCAGCATGCCAGACATCATGCCCGAGGCCACCGACAAGAGTTCACCGACAAGAGCCCGGCGGCCGACGTGGACGATGTTCGTGAGCTCTACCTCGAGTACGACCTCAGCCGCTGAGCCGGGCCAGCTCCTCCTCCACAATCGACGGATCCAGCTTCCGGAAGACCGGCTTCGGCGGTGCGAGGGGTCGCCCGACCTCGATTGGTACGGAACCCCACCGCGCGCCCACCGTGTAGTCACCCGTGATGACGGGATAGGCGGGACCACCGTCGAGATCCTCCACCTCCCGAATCTCGGGCATAGGCGCGTGTACCCCGGTGCCACCGAGCAACTCGTGGATCTTCTGCGCGGAGTGCGGCAGGAACGGGGTTAGCAGGACGTTGCAGTCGCTGACCACCTGCAGCGCCACGTGCAGGATCGTGCCGAGGCGCTGCGGGTCGTCCTTGATCTTCCACGGCGCCTGGTCCGAGAGGTACTTGTTGGCGTCGCCCACCACCCGCATCGCCTCGCCGATGGCGGCCTTGAGCCGGTGCCGTTCGATCAGCTCGCCGACGGTGGTGAAGGCGGCTCGTGCCGAGTCGAGCAGGGCGCGGTCCGCGTCGGTCAGCTCACCGGCCGGCGGCACGGCGCCGAAATTCTTGGCCACCATCGAGATCGACCGGTTGACCAGGTTGCCCCAACCGGCGACCAGCTCGTCGTTGTTACGCCTGAGGAACTCGGTCCAGGTGAAGTCGGTGTCAGTCGTCTCCGGCCCGGCCACGGCGATGTAGTACCGCAGCGCGTCGGCGTCATAGCGCTCCAGAAAGTCGCGCACATAGATGACGACCCGGCGGGACGTGGAGAATCTGCGGCCCTCCATCGTCAGGAACTCGCTGGAGACCACCTCGGTCGGCAGCGCCAGCCGGCCCAGCTCGCCCGGCTCGCCGTCCTTGTCGCCCTCGCCGTTGTAGGCGAGCAGCTCCGCGGGCCAGATCTGCGCGTGGAACGTGATGTTGTCCTTACCCATGAAGTAGTAGGACCTCGCGTCGGTGCCCTCGGCCCACCATTTCTTCCAGGCCTCGGGGTCCGACGTCCGGCGCGCCCACTCGATCGACGCCGATAGGTAACCGATGACGGCGTCGAACCACACGTAGAGCCGCTTGGTCGGGTTCTCCTCCCAACCCTTTAATGGAATCGGGATGCCCCAGTCGATATCGCGCGTCATCGCCCGCGGGCGTACGTCGTCGAGCAGGTTCAGCGAGAACTTCAGGACATTGGGACGCCAGTCCGTCCGCGACTTCAGCCACTCGCCTAGCGCGTTGGACAGCGCGGGCAGGTCGAGGAAGAAGTGTTCGGTCTCGATGAACTTCGGGATCTCGCCGTTGACCCTGCTGCGAGGATTGATCAGCTCCGTCGGGTCGAGCTGGTTGCCGCAGTTGTCGCACTGGTCTCCGCGCGCGCTCTCGTAGCCGCAGATCGGGCAGGTGCCCTCGATGTAGCGGTCCGGCAGCGTACGCCCGGTGGTCGGGGATACCGCGCCCCGGGTCGTCTGCTCGATCATGTAGCCGTTGCGGTGGACGGTGCGGAACAGCTCCTGTGCGACCTGGTAGTGGTTGCGGGTGGTGGTCCGCGTGAACAGGTCGTACGACAGGCCGAGCGCGACGAAGTCCTCGACGATCACCCGGTTGTAGCGATCGGCGAGGTCCCGCGCGGTCACGCCCTCCTTGTCCGCCTCGACCAGGATGGGCGTGCCGTGCTCGTCTGTACCCGAGACCATGAGCACCTCGTGCCCGGCCATCCGCATGTGCCGGCTGAAGACGTCGGACGGGATGCCGAAGCCGGACACGTGGCCGATATGGCGGGGGCCGTTGGCGTAGGGCCAGGCCACCGCGGCGAGGAAGTAGCTCATGGATGCAAAGCGTAGTGACCGACGTGTTCTCCCCGCGACTGGATACCACCGTCCAAGATCGCCGTGATCATGAGCTCAGCGTCGTGAAATGGTGCCGATCATGACCTCCAGGTCATGATCGGCGCTGTTGCACTACGGCGTCGTACACCAAACGTTTGGCCAGCCCGTGCCGCTTGGCCACGGCGGCGATGGCCTCCTTGCGGCTCACGCCATCCGCCTCGACCGCCGCGACCTCCGCGGCCAGGACGGCCTCGTCCGGCGGCGTCACCAGCCGCGGCGGCGCCCCGGCGACCACGACGGTGATCTCACCGCGTACCTCATCCGCGCCGGCCCAGTCCGCAAGCTCACCGAGTGGTGCGCGCCGGACCTCCTCATAAGTCTTGGTCAACTCCCGGCACACTGCCGCCGGTCGCCCAGCCCCCAACGCGACCGCTGCGTCGGCGAGCGCCGCGGCGAGGCGGTGCGGCGCCTCGAAGAGTACGAGTGTGCGCTCCTCGGTGGCGAGCGCGGCCAACCTGGCCCGGCGCTCACCGGGCCGGCGCGGCAGGAAGCCCTCGAAACAGAACCGGTCGCTGGGCAGGCCAGATAGGGCCAAAGCGGTCGTCACCGCTGACGGGCCGGGCGCCACCGTCACCGGGACGCCGGCGTCATGCGCCGCCCGGACCAGCCGGAAGCCAGGATCGGAGACGCTGGGCATCCCGCTGTCGGTCACCAGAGCCACCCGCGCTCCGTCGCGGGCCGCCGCGATGAGTTCCGGCGTGCGCCGCTCCTCGTTGCCCTCGAAGTAGGAGAGGACCCGACCGGTGATCTCCACGCCGAGGTCGCGGGCCAGGCGATGCAGCCGGCGAGTGTCCTCCGCCGCGATCACGTCGGCTCCGGCCAGCTCCTCCCGCAGCCGGGTCGACGCGTCTGCCACATTTCCCAACGGAGCGCCCACGAGCACGATCGCGCCGTCCCCGCCACCGCCCTCGACCGCCTTCTCGCCGATCAAGGACTTGTGGTCGTGCTTTGATCTACGTTCCACGGCCAGAACTCCTTGATCGGCGGGAGGGGATCGGCGGGCGGCGGACGGGGGCGGCGGGACGGGGATGGGGGCACGGCGGGCCGAGGGCAGGGACGACGGCGGCGACGGCGGGCGGTCGGCGTACGCCACGATGGCAGCCTACGATCGCGGGGTGACCGCGGAGGCTTCCACCGACCAACTGGCAGGCGCCGAACCCGACTCAGGGCCCGACGCTGGCGCCGACGCCGCATCTGGCGGCGCGGGCATCGGTGCCGGCGCCAGCAGGGGCGTCTCCGACGGCGTCCGCCGGCGCTTTACGGCCATGCCGGCATGGACATGGCGCTCCTGGGCCGCAGCCGGCTGGGTGGTGGCGATTGCGGCGATCCTCCGTTTCGTGAACCTCGGCTTCCCGCCCGGGCTCGTCTTCGACGAGGTTTACTACGCCAAGGAGGGCGCGGAGCTACTCGAACACGGCGTCGAGTGGCGCAACGAGACCGACTCGGCCGGCCACGTCGTCGACCGGGCCGACTTCGTGGTTCACCCCCCACTCGGCAAGTGGATCATCGGGCTCGGCATACAAATATCTCGGCTTATACATATTGGCAACGACGCGTTCGGCTGGCGGTTCATGACCGCGGTCGCCGGCGTCCTATCCGTGCTGATCATCACCCGTACGGCCCGCCGAATGTTCCGATCGACCGTTCTGGGCTGCGCGGCCGGTTTGCTCATGGCGCTGGATGGGATGCATTTCGTACTCTCCCGCACGGCGATCCTCGACATCTTCGTCATGTTCTTTGTTCTCGCCGCGTTCGCGTGCATCGTGGTGGATCGCGACGTGCGTCGAACAAGATGGCTCAGGCTGATGGAGAACGGGCTCGACCCGAGCCAGCCGGGGCGGGCCGGCCGGCCGAGGCTCACCGTCTCGGGCGTGCCCTGGTGGCGCCTCGCGGCGGCGGTGATGCTCGGGTGCGGCTGTGCGGTGAAGTGGAGCGCGATCTTCTTCTTCCCCGTACTCATCTTGCTGGTCTTCTTCTGGGAGGTGGGGACGCGGCGGACGGCGGGGGTACGCCACCCGTGGCGTGACACGCTGCTCGACGAGACCGGCTGGTTCCTGGCGATGGGCGTGCTGCTCTTCGCCACGTACCTGGCGAGCTGGACCGGGTGGTTCCTGAGCGACGACGGCTGGAAGCGGCACTATCTGCGCGACGAGCTCGGCAGATCGGAGTCGTCCATCTTCGGCCCGCTCTACAACCTGTGGGCATATCACGTTGACGTGTTCAACTTCCACAAGGGACTGAGCTCTCCCCACCAGTACCAGTCCTGGCCGTGGCAGTGGCTCCTGCTGGCGCGCCCGGTGGCATTCTACTGGAGCGCCGACCCGGGCTGCGGCGCCGACTCCTGCGCCGCCGAGATTCTGCTGCTCGGTACGCCGGTCCTGTGGTGGGCGTTCCTGCCGGCGCTCGCGGGCCTGACGTGGTTCGGGATCAGCCGGCGCGACTGGCGCGCTGCCGCCATCGGCGCGGGCGTTGTCGCGGGCATCGCGCCGTGGTTCTGGTACGAGCTGAGCAACCGGACCATGTTCTACTTCTACGCGCTGCCGGCGGAGCCGTTCCTTATCCTCGCTGTCGTCTATGTGCTCGGTGCGTTCATCAACGGCCCGGGCGTGGGTCGGCTAGGCGGCGGACGGGTCCGGACCGGGTTGGCGCTGCCGGTGGAGGATCGCAAGCTGTACGGCACGATCTTCGCCGGAGCGTTCATACTCCTCGTCGCGGTGTGCTTCTGGTGGTACTACCCGATATACGTGGGTGAGTCGATTCCGTACGCGGACTGGTTGAGACGAATGCTGCTGGGCGACCGCTGGGTCTGACCAACGGTCGGCAGCGCCGCGATCAGCGTGAGCACACCGCCGTCGTACTCCCGGTGCAGTCGATGCCCGACCGCCGCTCACCAGCCTCGTGATCAACTTCCCTGGGAGCCTTCCATGCCAGGGTCCAGGTTGGCCCGGCTTCGTTACCGCTGCGTTGCACCGCCATGTACATGGCGTTCAACCTGCCCAAGCAAGCCGCGGTCTGGACGGCTCCGAACTACCTCCAGAAGCGACCATCCGGTCTCCCGGCCGACTAGTGGCGCAAGAGGTGAGGACGATGATGACGGAAGAAGCGGCTGAGGCCTTGTTCGCAAGCCCGCTGCAACCATCGGAGAATCCGACCATCGATGAGGTCGAAGGTGCAGTCCGGAGAAGTCTGACTGCCTTCGGCGGGGCGCGCGGTTGTGCGGCGGCGGTCGCCGTCGAGTACGGCGATCATCCCGACAACGCCTCTGCTCGGATGCGCTGGGCGCTGTCCCTGGTCCGCCAGCCTTGCCGCGGGCGGGCTTAGCCACGTCGATGGGTTGCGTTGTCGGACCGCGACGCTACCCTGCTGCGGATGAACATCCATGGCGCCGTCGATGGGATCAAGGCCTTCGACAACGTGACGCTGCAAGACTCGTACGTACATGACTTGAGCTGGTTCGCCAATGATCCCAACCAGGGCGGCGGGTCGACGCACAATGATGCCGTTCAGACGTACGAGGGCAACCGGCACATCATCCTGAGACACAACACGATGAGCCCGGGCCCGAAGGGCAATGCTACATATCAGGTCACCCAGGATGGTGGGAAGGTGGCCACAGATCTTCGCATCGAAGGTAACTGGCTCGATGGTGGCGGCTGTACGCTCAACTTCGCCCACAAGGGAGGCCCAACTCCGATGACCGGCATCTACGTGATCAACAACCGGTTCGGTCGCGGTCCGAAGTTCCAGTGCCCGATCCTGTTGAGCACACAGACGATGCTCAGCCAGAACTCCGGCAACGTATGGGCCGACACCGGCCGCCCGATTCCCACGCCGCAGCGGCACGACTGACCCATGCCCCAGCTCAAGGTCGAGCCCTTCGAGATCCGGGTTGAGGACCGGGTGCTGGAGGACCTGCGCGCGCGCATCCGCAACACGCGGTGGCCCGACCAGGTCCCGGGCATCGGTTGGGATCAAGGCACTGAGCTTGAGTACCTGAAGCGGCTGCTGGCGTTCTGGGCCGACGAATTCGATTGGCGTGCGCAGGAACATAAACTGAACAGTTTCGACCACTTCCGCGCCGAGCTCGACGGCGTGCACATCCACTTCGTCCACGCGCGGGCGCGCGGCGGCGGCGGCATTCCGCTGATCCTGAGCCACGGTTGGCCCAGCACCTTCGTGGAGCTGCTCGCTCTGGTGCCGTTGCTGACCGATCCGCACGCCCACGGGATCGACGGTCCGGCGTTCGACGTGGTGATTCCGTCCTTGCCGGGATACGGGTTCTCCGAGCGGCCCGCGCGGACGGTGACCTACCCGCACACGGCCGGCCTCTGGCACAGCCTCATGCAAGGGCTTGGATACTCGCGGTACGGCGCGGGCGGCGGTGACTTCGGGGCCGGGGTGGCCACATACATGGCTTTGGACAACCCCGCTCCGATGATCGGCGTCCACCTGAGCAACCTGGAAATCTCGCCCTACACCGGCCCGGAGGCGCGACCACTGACCGAGGCCGAGCGGTCATATCTGGCACAGCTGCAGCGCTGGTCCGAAGTGGAGCGTGGCTACAGCGCGATTCAGTCGACCAAACCGCAGACTGTGGGGTACGGGCTGAATGACTCCCCCGCCGGCCTGGCCGCCTGGATCCTCGAGAAGTGGCGGACGTGGACCGACAGCGGCGGGGACCTCGACTCCCGATTCACTCGCGAGTTCCTGCTGACCACCGTGATGATCTACTGGGCGACACAGACGATCACGCCATCGATGCGGGACTATTTTGATAACAGGTGGTCGGGCATCACCGTCGGGCCGGCCGATTTCGTCGCGACACCGACGGGGTTCGCGGTCTTCACGAACCTGTTCGTGCCCGAGGGCGACCCACCACGGGAGTGGGCTGAACGCCTCTACAACGTCCGGCGGTGGACACGCATGTCACGCGGCGGGCACTTCGGCCCGATTGAGGAGCCCGACCTCGTTGCCCGCGACATCGCGGCGTTCTTCGCGGAACTCTAGGCGGTCGGAGGCACGGATGGTCAAGGTCGACGACGTACGCCGATTGGCGCTCACGCTGCCTCGCACAGAGGAGGCTCTCGTCCGCGACCGGGTGAAGTTCCGGGTCCGCGGCCTGGTCTACGTATCGTTCTCCGCCGACGAGACGTTGATGGGCTTCGGATTCCCGAAGGAGGAACGCGCCGCGCTGGTCGCCGCCGAGCCCGACAAGTTTCTGATGCCGATCCCCTCCGACGAGCGATACAACTGGATCCGGGTCCGGCTGGCTGCGATCGGGCTGGCGGAGATGCGCGAACTCGTCGTGGACGCCTGGCGGATGGTCGTCCCCAAGAGCGTCGCGGCCGCCTACCTGCGCGCGCCGCCGTCCTAGGCGGCTGCCAGGCCCGCCGCAACGAACAAGGCTAGGGCGACGGTGATATACGCCACCGGCGGGCGCAACCAGGCGTGAGGTGCCGGCGCGTCGGGGACCCGGGCGGCACCGGTCGCCAGTCCGTAGAGTCCAAGCGCGCCGAGCGGCAGCCCGAGCAGCATTAGCACGCTGGAGATCACGCCGCTCGCGGACAGCGAGGGCCCGAACGCGCTGGCGAGCAGGATACGAAGGACGGGCAGCGCGACTGCTGTGGCCGCGATCCCGATCATGGCCGCAGCGGCGGGCCGCCGGGCCCGGTGGATGCTAGTCGCAACAGGGGCGGGGCCAGCCGGCCGGCCCATGGCCCGAAGCGTCTCACCCGTTTGGGTGTGATCTCGGTGTCGCATTGGGTCGCGCTGGCCCGTGTCCGCAGGCAGCGGGGTTTCCCCAGGCCACGGACCCACGGGCCCACCCACCCCAGGCTGGCCTACCGGCGGCATCCGCCCGCCGCCCCGAAGTCCGGGTCCCCGGTAACCGCCCTCGCCCGCTTGCGGCTCATACCGAGGGTGCCCGTCGGACTCCGGGTACTGCTGCTCGCCGCGGTACCAACGCGGCTCCGACTCGTCCGGATAGCTGCTGCGATGAGGCTCCACGGTCACGCACCGTATGCCACCGGCGCGATCACCGCCACCGCAGGGTCGCCCTGCTGGTCGCTCCGAAGGTTCAACCGGCGGTGCGCAGCGCCTCGGTCGGGGCGAGCCGGGCGGCGCGTAGCGCAGGATACAGCCCGGCGACCGCACCGATCGCCACCGCCGCGACCAGCCCGGCCGCGACCGCGACCGGCGGGATGAGCGCCTGCCAGCCGCGCTGGTACGCCAGGGTGAGCGTCACTCCGGTGCCGAAGAGCACGCCGAGCGCTCCCCCGGCCGCGCCCAGCAGCAGCGACTCCACGAGGAACTGCACGGCGATGTGCCGGCGGCCAGCGCCGAGCGCACGGCGCAGGCCGATCTCGGTGCGGCGTTCGAGCACGGAGATCACCATCACGTTGGCGATCCCGATCCCGCCGACGAGCAGCGCCACCGCGCCTAGGCCGAGGAAGAGCGACGTGGTCGCGTCGGCCACCGCCAGCCGGGCCGACAGCGCGTCGGACGGCCGGCTCACCTTGACCTGGCTCGGGGACTGAGGGTTGGTCGCGCGGGCCAACATGGTCGCCACCGCCGCGGTCTGGGTCGTCTGCGCCCGGACGTAGATCCGGCTGGGGTGGCCGTCGTAGCCGAAGTCCTGCGCCGCGATCGGAAATCCGATGAGCGCCGAGCGGTCGACCTCCGGGGCAAGCTCGACCGGGTGCAGGATGCCGATCACGGCATACCATCGCCCACCCAGCCAGATCCGCGGGTCACCGGACAGGTCCCCGATGCCGAGCCCGCGCGCGGCCTCGTACCCGAGGACGACGGCCGGGTAGCGCGCCGTCGCCTCGTTGAGGAAGGTGCCGTGTGCGAGTCGAGCGTCCAGTGTCGACAATAGAGATACATCGCAGGCACGTACCGCGAGGCCGCCGGTTCCGTACGCCGGTATCCGGTCCGTCCGGAACAGCGCCACCCCGGCCAGTTCGGCCGTTGGTGCGGTGGCCAGTACCCCCTCGGTGCGGGCGATGGAGGTCGGCGCCATGGCGGGGAGCTGTGCCTCGTCGCCGCCCACGGTCCGGCCGTTGACCACGGTGAGCAGGTTGGTCCCCAGTAGGTCAATGCGGGCCAGCACGTCGGCCTGGCTTGAGCGGGTAATGCCGAGGACCGCCACGACCGCGGCGATGCCGATCGCCACGCCCAACACGGACAGGGCGGCCCGGCCGGGGCGGGTTCGCAGGCCGACCGTGGCCACCGGGAGCAGATCCGCGACGCGAAGCCGCGACGACGGAGTCACGACAAGCTCCCTGTATCGCTTACGACGTAACCGTCGCGTAGCTCGACGCGACGGAGCATTGCGCCCGCCACCTCCGGGTCGTGTGTGATCACAACGAGCGTGGTGCCGTCGGCGTTCAGCTCTCGTAGCAGCGCCAGGATCTCGGCGCCGGTGGCCGAGTCGAGGTTGCCGGTGGGCTCGTCGGCGAAGACCACCGCCGGCCGGCCGACCAGAGCCCGGGCGATGGCGACCCGTTGCCGCTCGCCGCCGGAGAGCTTGCCGGCCTCGTGGTCCGCCCGGTGGGTCAGTCGGACCCGGGCCAGCGTCTCGTTGGCCGCCCGGCGGCGCTCGCTCGCGGGTACCCCGCGGTAGAGCAGACCTGCAGCCACATTGTCCCGTGCGGTGTAGTAGTCGAGCAGGATGAACTGCTGGAACACCACGCCGAGCCGGTACGCCCGGAGCCCGGCGAGCCGCCGGTCGGGCAGCCGCTCGATCGCCTGGCCGGCGATGCGCACGGAGCCGGACGTCGGCCGATCGAGGCCGGCCGCCAGGTTGAGCAGGGTCGTCTTGCCCGATCCCGAGGGGCCGACCACAGCCACCAACTCCCCACTATGGATGGTCAGCGTGATGCCGCGGATCGACTCGACCGGCGGGCTCCCCGGATAGGACTTGCGTACGTCGTCCAACTCCAGCACGGCGCTGCCTGGCCGGCAGGTTCGCTCGCTCACGTGACCGGCACCTCCACCATGTCGCCTACCGTCAACGCGCCGGACACCTCGACCTTGCCGGTGGCCTCATCGAACAGCCCGGGACGCACTTCGACGTAGTCGCCGGAGGCGAGCCGCACCTGGTATCCGCCGCCCGGGCGGGCCAGTAGCGCGGCGACCGGCACCAGTGTGACGTTCTCGCGGACGCTGGCGGCAATAGCCACTAGTACCTGCGCCTGATCCAGGTCCGGAGTGCCGGCCGGCACGGTGATCCCGATGATGACGGTGATCGTGGCCGGCCCGGGTGGGCGACCCGGATCATTCTGGTCGGCGACATTGGCTACCCGGCCCGTCCGCAGGATCCTCCCCTGGACTGGACCGGCGCCCGGCAGCGAGACCATGACCTCGTCGCCGACCTCGACGAACGCCTGCCGGTCAGCGCTGACCTGGGCGGTGACGACTCGTGCCGTGGATGTCGCGGCCAGAATTGGCTCGTTCGGGCCCACCGCGGTGCCGACCGCCGCCGTTACCTGGCTGATGCGTAGCCCGACCGGCAGGAATACCACCTGACCCAGCGGCAGCGTGCCCGTTCGGCGGGAAGGCGGCAGGCCCCAGGAGGCCTGCCAGCGGCGGATCGCGGCGCCGGTGGCCCCGGTGAATCGATTGTCCACAGTGACCTGTCGTAGCGGGTCCAGGCCGAGGTCGACCAGGTTGTGCTCCAGTTGCCGTATGTCCGGGCCGTCGGTCATCGACGAGGCGAAGTCACGGTACGCCGGAAGCGCGCCATACAGTAGCCGTACCTGCTGGTTGTCCACCGCGTAGAGGACCGCGCCCCGCTTGACGGTGGTACCGGGCTCCGCCGCTCGGGTCAGGATGCCAGGCGCGGCCTGGTGCACGACCTGGTACGCCCCGTCGAAGCCGTACGTGCCGGGAATCCGGATCCACTGGGTCACCGTCCCCCGAGTCACGGCTGCGGTCGCCGTGGGTACCGGTGCGGCTGTGCTGGCCGTACGAGGTTTGGCGGTGACGGCGAACCAGACAGCGAGCGCCGCACCCCCCACCAGAGTCACCGACACGGCGCTCGCGATCGTCTGGCGAAGTCGGCGGGGGCGACCCGTCGCGATGCTGTCGCTCATGAGTACGTGATCCCGCCGCTCCAGTGCTGCTGGCAGGCCTCGAACACCCTGAGCATCCGCGGGGACTTGCCCTCGGCCTCCAGCGGCGTCCCAATGAGCGGGAACGACCCGTCGGCCTTCGGGTCCGGGAAGTCCGGGATCCCGTTCTGTCGCGCGCACTCCGCCCACTTGCGCAGGGCTTCGACGTCCCCGGGACCGGGTGCCCGCGGGTCGTCGCTGACGCTGTTCTCGCCACCGATGGCCGACTCCGGGAGCCGGTCGAAGAGCGACTGGCAGGCCTGCTGCGCCTGTTCGAGCACCTGTTGCGAATACAGAGTCTCGAGCTGCGTCTCCATGTTGTTGGGCAATTGGAGCTGACCGTTGTTGTCGACTATCGGGTCGGGGAATTCCGGTATGCCGTTGTCGCGGAAGCATTGAGCGACGTCCTTGCCGAGGGCCAGGACGTCCGCGTCGGACATGGTGGTCGGCGACGGGTCGGCCGACCCACCCGAGCCGCCCGGGCTGCAGGCGGCGAGCGTGATGACCGCGACCGCGGCGGCACATCGTAGGAAGGTCCTCATGGCCGTCACGGTGGCCCATCCTGGCGGTCGGGTCGTCTGAGCACGGTCGCATCTTTGGTGTGGCGATACGACCACGGTCGGACGCGGGGTACTACCTCGGTCGGACGCCCGCGCCCCGCCGGCCACCTACCATGAGGGCGTGCCCCGCCCCGCTGACCTGGCCCGCTGGCTCCACGCCCAGCGCTGGGTGCTGTTCGACGCCGCCGTGGCGATCGGCTTGACGATCGCGACGCTCGAGCAGTACACGCACACCGCGCCGGACGCGTGGTGGTGGGTCTTCGCCGTGCCGATGGTGATCGGGTTGCTGATCCGGCGACGCTGGCCACTGATCGCGTTCGTACTGGCCGGCCTCGGCGCCACCGTCCACCATCTCGACCCCGAAATGACGCTCGAACTGCTCGACGTCGCGGCGCCTCTCACGCTGTACACGCTGGCGAGCGGCGGCCGGTCGCGACGTACCGCGGCGATGTCGCTCGGGGCCGCGCTGGTCTGCGTCGGCCTTCTCAGCCTGCTCCATGTCATGGTCGGCTCGGCGGTAACGGCGGAGACGGGCGCGGACAAGGGCACGACCGTGGATCCGGGCACGACCACGGACCTCCGCACCGTGAAAGACGCGGGTAAGTTCGCCGACCCGGGCAGGTTCGCCGACCCGAGTACGGATCCCGAAGCGATCCTCCGGGCCAAGCCGGGCGCGGGCACCAACACGGAGCCGCCCACGAGTGTGAGTGACCTACTGACGGCGGCGGTCGGGCAGGGACTGGGCGTAATGCTGATAATGGGACTCGCCTTCGCCGTGGCCGACGGGGTGCGCAGCCGCCGGGCGCACCTGTACTCGGTCGAGCAGCGCGCCGCCGACCTGGAGCGTGAGCAGCAGCAACGGGTCGCGCTGGCCACCGCGGCCGAACGGGCGCGAATCACCCGAGAGCTCCACGACGTGGTAGCGCACGGGCTCTCGGTGATCGTCGTCCAGGCACAGGGCGGGGCGGCAGCGCTCGGCCGGCACCCGGACCGTACCGCCGAGGCCCTGCAGAACGTCATCACCACCGGGCGGGATTCGTTGGCCGAGATGCGCCGCCTGCTCGACCTCGTCCGCCGCGACCCGACCGAGGATTCGCAGCTCGTACCGCCGCTCGGGGTGGGGTCGTTGCCCGAGCTGGTCGACCGGGTACGGGCCGCCGGCACACCGGTCACCTTCGCCGTCGAGGGCCAGCCGGTGCCCGTACCGGCGAGCGTGGACCTGTCGGCATACCGGATCGCGCAGGAGGCGTTGACGAATACCATCAAGCACGCCGGCGCCGGGGCGAGGGCCGCGGTACGGCTGGGCTTCCACCCCGATCGGCTGGAGATCGAGGTGAGCGACGACGGGGTCGGCGGCCCGGTCCCGCCGGACGGCGACGGCACTGGTCTGCGCGGCATCGCCGAGCGTATCGGCATGCTCGGCGGAGAGTTGACGGCCGGACCCGGCGACTCGGGTGGGTTCCGGGTGTGGGCGCTGCTGCCGCTGGAGCCAGCCGGAGCCCCGGCGTGACGATCCGCGTGGTGCTGGTCGACGATCAGGCCCTGGTGCGGACCGGGTTCCGCATGATCCTCGATGAGACCGACGACATCGAGGTCGTCGGTGAAGCGGGCGACGGCGCGGCCGCTCTCGGTGTAGTCGCCCGCACGAAGCCGGACGTCGTTCTCGTCGATGTACGCATGCCAGGCATGGATGGCATCGAGGCGACCCGACGCATCCGAGCCTTCGCCGCACCGCCACGAGTGATCATCCTGACCACCTTCGACGTCGACGAGTATGTTTTCTCCGGGCTGCAGGCCGGGGCCAGCGGCTTCCTCCTCAAGGACACGCTCGCCGCTGACCTGATCTCGGCGGTACGGGTGGTCGTCTCCGGTGACGCGGTCGCCGCACCCAGCGTTACCCGGCGACTCATCGCACACTATGTGAGTAGCTGGCCGGCGCGGCCACAGCAACCCGAACGGCTGGCCGTCCTGACCGGGCGCGAGCGCGAGGTGCTCACGCTGATTGCTCACGGGCGTTCCAACACCGAGATCGCGGCGGACTTGCACCTGTCGGAGGGGACGGTCAAGACGTACGTCGGGCGCATTCTCGCCAAGCTCGAGCTGCGCGACCGGGTCCAGGCCGTGATAGTTGGGTACGAGTGCGGTCTGGTCACCCACAGCGAGCCGTAACGTTCAGCTAGAGCAACGCGGTGTGCGGCAGGTAGGGCGCCAACGTGCCGGTGTCACCGCGGCGGCAGAGCGGACCGGTCGGTCTGAGCTGCAATCCAGCGCGCACCGAGACGTCGATGGCCCATTGCTGATCGGCGCGAAGGACCTGGACGCCGACCTCACCGTCGGGGCTTTCCGCCAGCGCAGTCCACAGCAGTGCTTGGGCGGTGGCCGCATCGGTGGCCGCGACAATTCTCGGTTCGTCCTGGACCAAGGCGTAACCGCGGTGGGGCCCACTGTCTATGATGAACACCTCGGCGCCCAGCCCAAGCAGCAACTCCAGGTCGGGCCCGTGCGCCCCGCCTCGCTGGGCACGATCGAGATCCGCTACCAGGTCGAGGTGCTCGGGCCCCCCGGGATGTACCCCGGACACGGCGGGGACCGCGCGGCGGCGAAGCTGACCTGCCGCCTGCAGGGCTGGTTCCAACGCGAATCCGGCGCGCTGGTAGCAGCGCATGGCCTGTGGATCAAGCGACGAGTGCAGCAGCATGCCCTTGGCCTGGCCACCATAGGCGATGGCGGCCTCGAGCAGGCGACGTCCGATTCCCCGACCTTGATAGGCAGGGACGAGGTGCAGTTGGGCGAGGAACCACAAGCCTTCGCGCAGACCCGCCATGGCGACGCCGACCACGCTGTTGTCAATCAAGGCCGTCCACGCACCAGCGGCGTCGAGATCAAGCAGCTGACGCACGATCGCCTCGCCGACTTCCTTGCGCCGGGGTGCAGGGCTGGGCGCCGAACCGGTTAATCCGAGCCGCTGACGTAGGTTCGCGAAGGCCGCCGTCGACGAATTGACCAGGCCGGGCAGGTCATCGGCAACCATCGGCCGGATCATCACCTGCTCAGGTACCGACACCTGTAGCAACCGTCATTGAGCCGCGACGCGTCGACGCTGCTCGGGGCGGGATGCGAGGCGTCGTCATGGGCCGCGATCCGGGTCTGCAGGAGGACGAATCTGCACGACCAATCGAATGGTGGCGCCCCTCCGACATGTCCGCGCCATATGTGCCCTCAATCCGGCGATGAGTTCGCATGCTACCGCCGACGACGGCAGTCTTTGCAGCCAACCACGAACCGAACAAGAACACCACGTCGCCGGACTTTGAGGCAGTGGCCCTGGTCCTGTTCGTGGTGCAGCCGACCAACGCGTCACCGTCGCACCGGACGTGACTGTCACCGTGACCGTGTCGCCCCACCGCAGCGGGCGCGTAGGCGCGACCGTGTCATTGCCCGTGGATTGGAAACCTCAGGGGGAGGCGCGCATCGCGGGCATGACAGCGTGGGTGATTTCCTCGAAGACTGCCTCTTCGGTGCGCTGCTCGCCCCAGGCAGACGGCCAGTACAGCACGAACTCGTCGACTCCCACGTCTCGGAATCGACCCACCATGTCGGTGAAGTACTCGACGGACTGCCACGGAGTCAATGGTGGAAAGCAGACGACCGAGTGCCGGATGGTCTGAGGATCTCGTCCGAAGTCGGTGCACAAGTCGTCGAACCGTCGACCGCGATCGGCGGTGATCGCGTAAAAGTCGTCGTCGGTCTGCACTCCGTACCCGCCCCAGGAGCTCCACCCGTCCGCGTACCGCGCGGCGATGCGCAACATCCGCGGCCCGTGCGCGGCGATGGTGATCGGCGGGCGCGGGCGCTGCAACGGCGGCGGGATGGTCTCAGCCCCGGCGCACCGATAGAACCGGCCCTCGTAGTGGGTCACCTCTTGCCGCAGGAGCAGGTCGACCAGCTCCACGAACTCACCGAACCGGGCAACCCGCTCGGCGACCGGCCGGTCCACGCCTGCACCGACCGCACCCGCCGACGGGTCACCTACACCGAGCGCGACTTCCAATCGCCCGCCACTGAGGTGATCGAGGGTCATCGCGGCCTTGGTCAAGGTCACCGGATGGCGGAAATAGAGGCTACTGACCAGCGTGCCTACGCGGATGCGTGTCGTGCCGACGGCCATGAGCGTCAGCGTGGTTGGACCGTCGAACATTGTGTGCCGGGCGCGGTCGGGCTCCACCACCGTGTCGCAGTTCCACAGCACATCGAACCCGAGCCGCTCAGCGTCCTGCCACCGCCGCTGGAGCACCTCTAGCGGAAGGTGCTGGTACTGGTAGCCACAGAACCGCAAATGCGCCATTCTCGGCCCTCATCTCCGGACACGTGCGTCGTTGCCGGCGTGGACGGCTAGCTACGCTACCCGGCGGTACGCGGAACCTACCGACACAGTCGTTCGGTGCGATTCCACGGATCGGCCGAACAAACCTCTACTGTGTTGCCTTCGTGGAGCAAGGTGAAGGTGGCCCTGAACCAGGCATACTCGCAGTTTCGTCCGGCAGCGTCCTAGACCCATCTCTCCTCCCCCTCGTACTGCGGGGCTTTGCCCGTGATCCGCCACTCGGTCTCGCCGGCCGGTACGGACACCCGGAGTCGGGCTCGATCGCGTGGCTGAGGCCAATCGCGGTGTACACGTCGTCCCCTGTCAGCTCCACCCGGCACGTATCACTCCCCACGCCGACCGCCCACGCCCGTCGCCGGTGCGGTCGAACGGCCGCGGTTGCACAGTTCACGCGTAGCACGCCAGACGAGCGGGGTCCATCGGGTAAACGGAGCTAGTCGGGCCAAACCACGGGTCGTCGATCGACAGAAGCTTCCGACTCGCGCAGGGTTCGTCTCACGGTGGTGATGGGTCTGCCGCGACCGGCTAGAACCGCGGCTCTGGTAGGAATTGGGCATGTACCTTGTCGACATCACCGAGGCAGCGCGCTCCAACGACGCCTTTCGGCGGGTCTTACACACCACTCGTCGGGTACAGCTCGTCGTTATGACGCTGCAGCCGGGAGAGGACATCGGCTCCGAAGTTCACGAGCACAATGATCAGGTCCTCACCTTCGTCGAGGGAACGGTAAGCGCGGAGGTGGCGGGCGATACCCGTCAGGTGGGCGCGGGCGACATCGTCGTGGTGCCAGCCGGAACGAGGCACAACTTCACCAACACCAGCGATGTTCCGGCCCGGCTCTACACGCTCTACAGTCCACCGGATCACGACCCCGACACAGTCCACATGACTAAGGCAGACGCCCAGGCCGCCGAGCTCGAGCACAGTGACAACCCGCCGCCCATGCCTGACTCTTCGCTGCCCGACTAGCCACACGTGAGAAGGCCTGGCCGACCGAACGTCCCACCAGATCGTGACGGAGGGCCCGACCTGGATCGGACCTCTCGCCGCCTGCCGCTGCATGGTCATGGCGCTCGGCGTCACTCCCGAACGCTGAAGGCAGACGGGACTGAAACAGTGGGATCCGGGTGTATGAAGCACCGCGACGCCACAGCACCGAGCAACGCTCGTTCGCCGATGAAGGAGACCCCCATGGGAAGGCAGTTGTACGCGTACCCGGAGGGACCGGTCGGTCTCGACCACCGCGTCCACCTGCTGGAAACCCAGATCCGCAGCCTCGTGGATGCCGTGCGTCTCCTCGCTGGCTCCGCCGGCACCCATGATTCGGCGGTGACCGCGCGCGTGGAGGAGATCCTGCGCCGCGTCGAGGCGGCGGGCACGGGTCTGTGACGGACGAGCACACGGAAAAGCCAACCGGCCCTCGGCGAAGGCGGTGTGTCGCCGCTAACACAGTGGACAGTGCTCCGCAACCACGTCGTCGGGACCGGTCGCACTGACCAACCGCGCGGTGATCTGCGCGGTGCTGCGCAGTCCGATGTGGACCAGCGGGCACCACCCCGTTGCGGTTTCGCGGAGCCGGCTGGGCGGTCTCGCCTCGCGAGGCCGAGCCATAAGCTTCATCACGCTCAGTAATCCGCTTCCGGCGAGTAGAGCCCTTCTGATTCAGCTCCTTTGCTTTGCTTCCCTATCGGAAACACCAACTCTGACCTGCTGCTTCTCATGGGGTGGGACGCAGACCGGCACCCAGGCCGATTACGGTGCGTCAGATGCGACTGCCGCTGACGAACGTATTGCCAAAGAGACATGTGGCGGTCGAGAACCTCTCGAGTGCTGCCAGGCCGTCCCCGCTGACGGCACAGATTGGAAGCCGTAGGTGATCCGGGGCCCAGGCGGCCAGCCACGGCTACTGTCCGTGTGGGCCGCGTGTCCCGGCTCATCGCGCTCGTCGGACGAGATCGCAGCTCATTGCGGTGTTGCCGAAAGGGAAGCAAAGCAAAGGGGCGCCAAAGGACGTGCTGGGCCGAGCCCTCGGCAGTTACTCACCGTGAGACACCCATCTCAAGATGGCCCGCCCCGTTTGCGCCATCAGCTGGACGGCGTTTGCCAGCTTCTACGCCGAGGAGGAACGACTCCAGCGGATGACGCGGCAACGGCGCGCTCGGTGGACCGTACCCGAACCGGAGAATGACCTGCGCGACCTGGTTCTCTGCGCTAATGGTGAACAACCCCGCAATTGTGGTAGCTCCAGTGGCTGGGTCATGAGTGTGCTCGCCAGTCCGCGAACGGTCGCGGTCAGCAAAAAATGCGGCGCCGACGCTGATGAGCAGCTCACGACCCTGCCTCCTGGACGATCTCGGTCTGGATCGACTCGTCGTCCCGCAGGTAGACCCGCAGTAGGTCCCGGCGGGAGATGATCCCCACGAGGCGACGATGCCCGTCAACCACGGGCACCCGCTTGATCCGCTCGGCGTCCATCAGCTTGGCGACTGTCGTCAATGACTCGACTGGACCCACGACAATGGCCGGACTGGTCGTCAGGTCGCGCGCGGTGTCCGCCCCGGACTTCGCCCGCGCGATGCGACGTCGCTCCAGCAGACCCGCGTATGGCTCGAGGCCGGTGAACTCCATCTTGTGTAGCAGATCTGCCTCGGAGACGATCCCCACGACGTGGCCGCCGTCGTCAAGCACCGGGACTGCGCTTCACAGCGTGGGTGGCGAGGACATCGACGATCTCTTTGTAGGGCGTCGATTCGCCGATGGTCACCACGTCATTGGTCATGACATCACGCGCCAACCAACGCCTCATCCCGCACCTCCAGCACACGCCCAACGCGTCATGTCGCAGGGTGCACCCTTCACCGAGGCGTCGGCAGGGCCGAAGGTCCCGAGCACGGTGTCCCGGATCGGTCAGCGTTCGGTCGATGGTTTGGGCACGCTCGCCACCGCGCCGACCGCGGCGTGGCGTACCTGCGTGACGGTGCCGGCGGGGTTCGCAATGACCTGCAGCCCGCGTTCGCCGAGCCGGTTTTCGAGTCCCGCAACACCGCCACCGACTGCGTCGGGAAGGGTGTAGAACTCGTCGAGGATGTCGCGGGCGATGTCGTCGTCGATGACCGTGGCATACCAGTACACCTCGTCGCCGTGGGTACTGATGCTGAAGTCGAAGAACGGGCAGCATGCCTTCTCGCGAGCGGCCAGATCGCGTACCCAGGCTTCGATGCCGTCGCCGGCGCGGAACCGGAGCCGGATTCCCTCGGTGGTGCGTTCCCGGCCGATGAGGGCCTGGGCGAACAGCCGCCCGTACTCCGCCATGCGTTCGTCGGCGGTGTCGGGGGCGGACGTCATGTCACAGGCGATCGGTGTCGTAGCTGTCAGCTGGGGGTCCATCGGTGCTCCTCGGATCGTTGTCAGGCGTTGCGCCCGGTCACTTGCAAACCCTAAACTCTGAACCTAAGTCCAGAGTCAAGGGGTGTGGCGAATGAAAATCGGCCAGGTCGCGGCGGAAGCCGACGTCAGCGTCGACACGGTCCGCTTCTACGAACGGCGCGGCGTGCTCCCCATACCACAACGGCGGCCGTCGGGCTACCGGGAGTACCCGGCGTCCACGGTGGAGCGTCTCCGGATGGCCCGCACCCTGCAGCACCTGGGGTTCACGCTCGACGAGATCATCGACGCGCTCCACGCCCATGACTCCGGCACCGCGACCTGCGACAGCGAGCTTTGGCGGCTGGAAGCCGTGGTCGACCGGATCGACGCCAAGATCTCCGAACTGCGACGGACCCGCCGCACCATCACTGCGACTATGTCCGAGTGCCGCGCCGGTCGATGCCGGTTCACACCGGCCCCCGGTGCCAACCCGGCACACTGACGACCGCCATGGCCGCCACAGCAAGGAGACTGCCAGCTATGCGCTGCCTCGCGGCCGGCAACTTCGAGGCACCGCACCTCGCGAGCCCAACCTCCGGCGCGTGCTCGTCGACCTGCTGCACGGCGAGTACGCCCGCCACGTCGGCCACGCGGACCTATTCCGCGAGGCCGTCGACGGTCGGGTGGGGCGGTTCCCATGGGGTGTCGCTGTTGGTCATGGCGCCACCGTAGGCCTCATTGCGGACGTTCTGCGTCCGGAAGCCGTGGCACCTTGTGCGACGTGGACGTCCTCGACCAGTCTACGGATGGGCTTGGATATCTCGCACTGCGATCCTTCATGTAGCAGCGATTCGGCCCACCTACCTACTGCCCGACTGCGAATAGGAAGGAGTGCCGTCCTGTGGTTGTCGGTACTGGTGGCCTGGCGGGCCTAATTCCGATACATGTCACGATGGGTCGCCTCGCGGCGGGCGTCCGGGGCACCGTTACGATTGTCGCGATTGCCGCTGCGGCGATCGGTACTAGTCCGCCGTTGTCGTGGTGGTGGGTGGCACCCACACTCGTCGTACTGGTCGCGTGGACCAGCGTGTACGTGCTTGTGGCCTGGACAACCGGCGTGCGTCCGTGGCTGGCCTCGATCGACCTGGTGATCGGATGCGGCCTCTGCCTCGCCCTTGGGAACCTCGTGCCGGTCGCGGCGCAAAGGGGCACCAGCTGGGTCGGCGTCGTCGCCAGCATGATGATCATATGCGCGCAGCTGGCCGGGCGTCCGTTGATTCTCCTTCCGCTCGGTGTTGTGGTCGCAGCGAGTTTCGCCGTGGGTTCCCAGTTGGGGCACAGACCCGATGACGGCGTCAACTACGCGATCACAATGGGGATCCAGGCCGTCACGGCGGCAACGGTCATGAGGATTGCTATCGCCGCCGGAAGGGTCGCCTCTCAGACGTTCGACGAGCTGCAGGAGAAGGAACGCGAAATGGAGTTAGAGGCCGTGGGCCGAGCCGACGAGCTAGCCCACCTACGGACGGTGCACAATGGGCCACTCACGACGTTGATGATGGCCATTCATGGTGAGCACGATGGCCGACCCTCTCCACTTCTTCGGCGTCGAGCGGCCGCGAATCTGGATGAGCTGCGGCGCCTTGCTGCCGATGAACCAGTGGATGCGGATCCGTCAGCGACGGCGCGGCTGGATGAGCGGTTGGCGCAGGTAATTGTGTGGTACGAGTCAGTGTTGCCGACCCCGCCGAGATTGCCCGTCTGCATTGTTCCGGGGACGCTCGTCGACGCGTTCGCAGATGCCACGTCTGAGGCGTTGGAGAACGTCGTGCGCCATGCTCGCACTGATCGTGCAGTGGTCGAACTGGAAGACGATGAGGGCACTGTCCGTGTCACGATAGCCGACCACGGTCGGGGCTTTGATGCCACGAGCCGGTCCGATCATCACTTCGGGCTCCGTGAGGCCGTGATGGGACGTATGGTCGCGGCCGGCGGTGTGGCGTACGTCCAGTCGACGCCGCGTGAAGGGACGACGGTCGTCTTGGAGTGGCGTCGTGGCTGACACTCCTGTCGCCTCGGTGGAACACCGGTACGGCGTCGCGGGTCTACGGGCAGCGATTGTTGTGGCGTTGGGCTGGCATGTCGCCAGTGCATTGCCCAACGCAGTGGATGGCTGGTCCGAGTATCGACCCGTGGGCTCCGGCGTTGTGGTCTGGGTGGCCTATGCGATTCTGGGCGTTGTCGTTGCACTAGTGGTAACCCGGGGTGGCGGACGGACCGCGACCATGGGGATAGTAGTGACTCCGCTGCTCCTGACGGGCGTCGCTGTTGTTGGCGCAACGAGTCCGACGCACTCGCCCGTTGACCCGTACAGTTGGGCGTTCGCGTCCTCGGGTTGGTTCGCAATGATCGCCATGTGGCGACGACCGCTCAGGGAGCTGCTCGGATTCTTCGCCGCCAACACGCTAACCGGCCTGGTGGTGCTTATGACATCAGGCAGCATCGACCGGGTGAGCATCGCGCGCTTCGTGATGGTCAGTTACGGCGTGAGCGTGCTTGAGATAACCATTCTGGTCGGCAGCCGGGCACTGACCACGCTGGCTCGCCGAACCGCGGAAGCCCAGGATGCGCAGGCTCGTATCGCCAATCGGCAACTGGCGGCTAGGGCGATCCACGAGGCGCGCCGCATACGCTCCGATACGGTGCGGCAGGCCGCGGCGGAGCTGCTCGCGGGACTTGCCGACGACAGCGTTGACCTCTCCGACTCCGCTACACAGCAACGGACGCGCATCGCAGTCTCGCGATTGCGTCGCCACATCGTGGAGACCGACGACGTCACGGATCCACTGCAGCATGAACTTCGAGCCTGTGCGGATGCAGCGGAACGACGGGGAGTCGAGGTGGATCTGCAGGCCCCGGTCGGATCCGTACCTCGCCTAGCGGTCACAGTGCGACGTGCGCTAACTGAGCCGGTTATCCAGGTGCTCGCCGGCGCTCGAACAAGGGCCAGGATCACAGTCGTCGTGCACGCCAACGACGTCATCGTTGCAGTGATCGCTGACGCGCCGACGCCAACGACGGTGGTCGGCGGCGGTCGAGACGCCGAGGTGACCTACGACCGCGAAGGAGACTTGCTATGGGCGCAGACGCACTACACCCCGTCGTCACAGTTGCCGTCATCGAGGACCTCGACGTCGTTCTTGAAGGAGTACGCAGGTGGATTGCCGACGACCCCGACCACCGCGCGACGATAGTCGCCGAAGGCTCCTCCATCGATGCGGTGATGGACGCCGGTGGTCGAGACGCCGACGTCATCGTGCTCGACCTTGATCTGCGCGGCGAGTACGTAACGGATAGGGTCAGCGAGCTCAGCGATGCGGGCCACCGAGTCGTCGTCTTCTCTGTACACGTGGAACCCCTTGTGGTGCAGCAGGTGCTTGACGCAGGTGCGAGTGCGTTCCTGGACAAGCACACTGAGCAGCAACTCTTCGTCGATGTGATCGTCAACGCCCGCCGGGACAGTCCCTTCGTCACACCCTCGATGGCAGGCGCCCTTCTGGGAGTGCCGAGCCTGTCCAACCGCGAACACGAGGCCCTCTTGCATCTGTTTCAGGGCATGGACTACTCGTCGATCGCGCGGAGGATGACCACGCCGGACGGTAAGCCGATCAGTGTCCACACCGTTCGGCAGTACATCGACCGCGCCCGAGCCAAGTTGGCCGCGACGGGCAGACCAAGTAAGTCTGCGTTCGCCCTGCTTGCCAACTGCATCGAGCAGGGGCTGATTCGCCCCGAGGAGATCGGGGACTACCGCTCGGACGCGGCCGGTCCATCCCAAACCTGACCTCAACAGTGAGGTCTCGCGAAGGGTGCGATGGGGTTACACGCTTCCAATAGGCGCTGAGGGCTACGAAGGTGGTACCGCCACAGGTGCTCCACCCCTCGCTCCTGAGGGAGACCTCGACAACCAGCTTAGGAACCTTGTCGGGTTGGGGGGGCCGGCTCGGATCCTTCCCGGGGCCTATGGGTCGTGTCTGGGGCGACACGAACCATAGGCCCCACCCTCGAACGGGCGCCATTGCATGAATGCATCCAAGGAATAAGGTTCCCCCTCCGGACCGGACACGTTCGCCGCCGTCAACGCCCCACCCGCCTGAACGTCCATACACGACAGCAGAGCGTAGCTCGAGCGCTGCGTGTACCTACATCGATGTACGAATGTGTCTCGGCGCCAAACCGAAGGTACGATACTGCGACCGACGTCGAGTAATAGAGTGTCCCTGGGTATTCATTAGGATGATCGTTTAGTCGCCTCGGTTCGGCGTGGGAACGCGAAAGTGCCTGCCGCGTAAGGGAAACTGGGACTGCCAGATCTAC
>JAHRHA010000053.1 GCA_020027875.1 Micromonosporaceae bacterium
ACCGGCGGCTACGCTTCCGCTTCCCACCCCGCTAACCCCCCGCCAGCGCGGGCCCAAACCTCAACTCAATTACCGGACCGGGAATCGAGGCTAACCGCAGCAGGATCCGCCGCGCCACTGTCTGCTGCGCCGGGCTGAGCCGAGAGTAGGCCGCTTCGGCCAACCGGTTGATGGCCTCGCGGACCCCGCCGGTGCGCAAATATCCGCGCACAGTCAAACGGGCCCCCTCGCGATGCTCCCACAGCGCGAGCAACGCAGTGGACAACAGTGGCAGGGCTCCGGGCTGCGCGGCGACGTCGGCCAGCAAGACATCGGCCAGGCTCGGCTCAAGCGCCAGCCCTGCCCGCCGCGCCGGTTCCTCGATCGCTGCTCGGAGATCATCGTCGCCCATGGCGCCGACTAACACCGTGTTGTCGGCAAGCATCGTGGCCAGCTCCGGCCGCGCCGCACAGTGCGGGTAATAATCAGCGCGGAGAACGAGCACGCAGGTCACGTTGGGCCGGGCCTGGAGGATTTCCATAAATTGGTCCAGGTACGCCGTTTGCGCTGGCCCGTCGAGATTGGTGAAGACCTCCTCGAACTGGTCGATCACCATGAATTGGTGGCCCGCGACTGCGATGAGGTCAGGCATCCCTTCGGTCGGGGTGCACACCCTCGTGGTCCACTGAGCGCTGCCGGGCAGCGTGCCCCCGTGCAGCGCGGGCAGCAGGCCCGCGCGGACGACGGAGGACTTGCCGGCACCGGATGCGCCGACCACAGCCAGCAGCCGGGTGCCGACCAGTCGGGTGATCAGTGCGCGACGAGGCGCTCGCGCCCGAAGAAGTAGTCCGCGTCGGTGACATCGAACGCGGCGAGGCCCTTGTACGGACAGATCGGTGTGCCAATGCCCGCTGATGGAGTCGCGACATGGGCTCGGCGCAGGTGTTGCAGATCGAGGACCCGATGCAACAGCTGCTTGCGCCGCGCGATGAGGCTACGCCGAGACGGCACGACGTCCTGCGCGGCGCCGCCAACCAGCTCGGCCGCCCGCCGCTCCGCATAGCCTCGTGCGGCGTCGTGCACTGCGCCGGGCAACCCGTCCGCATCCGAAGCCGCAGCAAGCGCCGCCGGGACGTCACCCTCGTCGACGTGCCCGCGCACGATCTGGGCAACCGCGTCCGGCGGCAGACCACCGAGGACCCGCCGCTCCGTGTCGATCCGGTCCAACGCGGCCCGCTGCGCTGCCGACAGAGCTTCGCCGCGAACGATCAGCACGACCAGCAGCGGTCCGGACGCCACGGAAAGTAGTTCGGCGAGTCGGTGGATCTCAGCCGTTTCCGCCTGGTCCAGATCGTCACAAATGAAGACCGAAGGCCGGTGCGTCCACGACGGCCATCGGCGCACCGCGCCACCGCCGGTGACGTACTCCACCGCGGTTCCGCCGCCATACACATCGGCGGCCAACGCCGCTGCCAGCCGGGTCTTGCCGACACCCGTGGGACCGTCAAGCACCCGGCACACCACGTGGGCGGGATTGGTCTGGCGGTAGGCGGCGACGAGCCACCCAAGGTCATCGTCGCGGCCGACCAGGGACGGCTGGAGCGCAGCCAACGGGCCGGGCAGCGGTGGAAGCAACGCGTCGGGCTGGCGTGCCAGTAGCGCCGGATCCTGGGCGAGCACCATGCGTTCCAGGGCGCGCAGGCGCTGCCCCGGTTCAATGCCGAGATCATCGACGAGCACGGACCGGACACGCCGGTACGCGGTCAGGGCGTCGGACTGACGGCCCGCCCGGTACAAGGCTGTGATCAAATGCTCCCACAGCCGTTCCCGCAACGGGTACGCCGCGATCAGGTCCTCCAGATCCCCGACCAGCTCCGGTCCAGCGCCTAGCTCCAGGTCGGCGGCGATCCTGTCCTCGATCGCAACCAAGCGCAGCTCGCCGAGCCGGACCCGTTCACGCTCCGCAAAAGGCGCATCGAACTCGGCGAGCGCGTCACCCCTCCACAGCGAGGTCGCCTCTCGAAGCAGCTCGGCTGCCTCCGCAATCCGACCCTCGGCAAGCGAACGGCGACCAGAATCGGCTAGACGGATGAACCGGACGGCGTCGACCTGCCCGGGTTCCACGTCCGCCAGATAGCCGGGTGGGCGGGTAACTATCAGGCTCGCGCCCTCGACACCCAAAGCCCCGCGGAGCCGCGAGACATAGGTCTGCACCGTCTTGTCCGCGCGCCGCGGCGGATCAACTCCCCACAGCCGGCAACGATGTCAGCCACCGCGAAGACCCGCCCGGGCGCGGTGAGCAGCAACGCCAGCAGGGCCCGTTCCCGCGGAGCGCGCACCTGCATTGGTGCATCCGCGAGCCGGACATCAAGCGGACCGAGCAGCCGCACCGCGACCCTCGCCGAAGCGGTACCGGTCATGTCCGACCCCGACTCTTGCAGCGAAGGTTCGCCCATTCTTGACCACCACCAAACGCGATCGCTCACCCATGCTTCCGCTTGCGTCACCAGGCACGCAAGCGGTCTGCAACCAAACCGTCAGCGATGCGCCAGCGCGGCGCATCACGCTCGAGGCAGCCCATCAACCATCGGCGATCAGTGCCAAGTCCAACTCCCGCAGCCCCGCCGGATGCCGTCATGGGCGGTTGGCAGATCACGCAACTGCCCAACGGCGCGCCGGTCCCGCCACAAGACCTCAAAGGAGAAGAAGAATGCGACTTCGAATGACCTGGCTCAGCATGGCGGCCATACTCATCCTGGTCACCGTTACCAGCCCCTTGTCCCCCGCCGCCGCCTCCTATTCAGGACACAATGGACGACTGGCATTCGGCATCGAGGTCGACGGAAACATGGACATCTACTCGGTATTGCCGACGGGCCAGTCGTTGCACAGGCTAACCGACTATCCGGGCTTCGACGGCTGCCCATCCTTCTCCGCAGACGGGCGCGACATCGTCTTCTGCCGCAACGAGGGCGGGCCGGTCGAGATCTGGATCATGACGGCGAACGGGAAGAAGCAGCACCGCCTGGTTTCGCTCGGCGGGTTCTCGGTCTTCCCGGACTTCTCGCCCGACGGTTCCAAGGTGATCTTCTCTGGTGCTGGCCCGGTTCCGACATCAACATCTGGGTCGTCGCCCGCGACGGCACAGGACTGCGCCAGTTGAGCACCAGCAGCGGAGGAGTCTCAGACCTCTTCCCGGTGTGGTCCCCTGACGGCTCCACGATCCTTTTCGTCAGCAACCGCAGCGGAAGCAACCAGCTTTGGACAATGAACGTCGACGGTGGTGACCAACGCCAGCTGACTTTCGACGCGACGACGAAGTGGCAGGTGCCGGACTGGAGCCCAGACGGGCGTCACATTGCCTACCAGGCCGACAACGACATCTGGGTGGCCGACGCGGACGGCACCAACCAGGTGAGGTTGACCGCCACTACCGCCGTTGAACTGGGAACGGCCTGGGCTCCCGACGGAAGCAAGATCGCCTTTGCCCGTGGAGACACGCCGGCTTGGTCGCAGGTGTACGTGATGAACGCGGACGGCTCCGACCCGCACGTTGTTCGCGCGACGGCAGAACGCCAAATAGTTCCGGCCTGGCAGCCGTTCTGAAAGAGGTGATCAGGTCAGAGAAAGACGTGTCGGCAGGCAGTCGAGCAAACGTTCCGCGCTCACGCTTCGCCGTCGACGCAATTCGCGTAGTGGGCTATCCATTTGACTGGCATCCGTTATGCCCGTTTCGCTAGATCGTCATGTGGTCGGGGACAGCGGCCCGCCATGGGCTGTCCTGCGCCGGCACGGCGAGCGTGCCGGGCTGGGCTCGCGGCCCGGGTACGCCTTGCGGCTTGACCCGCTTCGGCTTGGGGTTGGCGACCAGCTCCCGATACGTCAGCGGGTCGGCTCCCGCGGCGAGCTGGCAGGAGCCGGTAGAACAGCATGCCGCGGGCCTTCGACCCGCGACGGTTGAAGCGGAAGCAGAATTCGTCCAGATAGGGCTGGATGTGCTCGGGCCTGACGGTGCCCTGATGAGTGCCCATCAGCCATCGCTTCAGCAGCGACGCGACCCGGTGCACGGCGGGAAGCAGCTCGTGCGCCTGGTGCCCGGAGCCGGCGACCGGATGCCGTTCGTGGACGAACCAGCCCTTGCAGGCGCTTCGGTACGCGGTCCAGCCGTCCGTGACCACTGTGGAGCCGGGCTCGACGGTGCTAATGAGGAACGGCCGAAGCGACTCGGTCTCCGCGTTCGGGATCACGGTCATCCGGGTGCGCCCGTAGCCGCGCGGCTCACGTAGCTCGACCGCCGATGACGACCAGGGTCTTGTCCAGTGCGCCCCGGCCGCGTGGACCGGGTCGCTCGCCGCCGAGGAACGTCTCGTCGACCTCGACCCGGCCGGTGAGCAGGTCACGGCCGGGCCGGACCATCGCCGACCGGTAGCGGTGCAGCATCGTCCACATCGTCGGGTAGGAGCCCAGGTCCAGCAGCCGTTGCAGCGTCAGCGCCGCCACGCCACCAGGGTCGGCGGTCATGTACCAGGCCGCGGCGAACCACACGGTCAGTGGGGTGCGCGTGTACGGGACACCCGCTTGCCGCAGCCGCCGCAGCGCCACACCCGCCCGGCCGCGGCGGTCGTACCCGGCCGCGCGCAGTCCGGGCAGACCCGACCGTCCGGCCACCGCAACCAATCCAGATAGTCCATGCAGGACTCATCGTCCGGGAACCACGCGCGGAACTCCGCGTACGACCCCGGGTAGTGAACGCCGCGCGTCGGCACATCGACAGGCTAGCGTTCCTCGGTTACGGGGCTGTTGACAGTTGAGCCAGGTTTGAGACTCAAGCCGCGAGGCGTGACTGTCCTATGTAGTCTTCGAAGTGGGTGTCGATTGTGCGCATGGCCTGGCGTAGCGGCAGCGGTGCGGGTGGGTTGTTCGCGGCGGTCAATGGTCGTAGCAGCCGGTCGTGGAGTTTGGTGTAGAACACGGCGATGCGCATACCGTCGGGGGTGAGGGCGTAGGTGTTGGTGCCGGGTAGCCGGGCGATGACGCCCTTCATGCGAAGGCGTCTGAGGTCGTGGCTCATTTGCGCTGGGGTGTAGTCGACGCCGAGCAGTTCGGCAACGCGGGCGCGAATGCGGTTGGTGATGCCGGTGACGGCGAGCAGGTTGGCGCACAGGGCGCCGGCCAGGGCCATGACCCGAGGGTCGCCGAACCGCAGGGCCGGGGCCCTCTGCCCCTCCTCAACGGTGGGGTGTGCCACCCGCTCAAAGGCTGGGCTGGCGAGGAGACAGCCCTGGCCGACGCGTTGAGTATCCAACAGCCGCCGGTTGGCGTCACGGGCCTTGGCCTGAAGCTCGGGCAGGTGCTCCAGCCTACGGAGCACGCCGAGGTCAGTGGGGTTGTTGATGACGGTCTCCACTCGCAGGGCGCGACCGTCCTTGTGGTACTGCTTGGCCCGCGAGTTCTTGAACGCGACGTTGACGACCACACCCCGCTGGTAGCGGTCGATCGCGGTGCGAAACGCGGGTGTGGTCTTGTCCCGGGCGACCTTGCGCCCAAAGATGATCTCGACGTGGTTCGGGCGGCCGATGTCGAGGTTGTCGGCGATGAGTGCCTCGAAGAAGCCGCGGGCATGCCGCGGTGCGGTGAACACCATGGTGCGGGAGACCTCGACCTGGCGCATGGACAGCTGCCACCGGTAGCCACCGGCCGCGTCGGTGCCGGACAACGGGGTGGGCAGCACCGCCAGCCAGTCGGCGACGAACGCCTCGATCTGGGCCGGGCCCAACCGGTCGCAGATGGCCTGCAACGCCACCGGGTCATCGCAGGTGGCGAACCCGTTGGACAGCTCGGTGAACCCGATACCCGCCTTGGTCGCTTGGCGAAGCTGCGTCGGGCGGCGGGGATGGGCTGCGTGAGCGTGTGGCTGTTCATCTGCTGGTCACCGTGCTGGTCGTGCGCTCGTCCCATCGGCGCCGCCATCCGTCCGAGATGCTTGCAGCTATCGGGCCTCATCGTACGGCGGCTGGCCACACCTATGGATCGTGTGGCTGGCCCGATTGTGGGAGGAGCGCTGCGCCCCGGAACCTAATCACAGGCGGTCGAACGACAGCCTGACGGAGGTTCCGTAATGGACATGACGCTGTCGCCCGAACGCACGACGATATCTCGGCGCCGCCCGGAATGGTCCCGCTGGAGTGGGCCCATCTTCGTGGTGCTCCTGATCGCCGGGGAGGCCATGAGCGTCCCGGCAAGCCTTGACCCCGACGGGTCGAGCCTGCAGGAGTACGCGGACTATTACGCCAAGGACCACCCAACCGTCCAGATGGGCGTGTATCTTGCCGTGCTGAGCTCGGCAGTCTTCGTTTGGTTCCTGGCTCGGATCCGGACCCGGGTCGACTCGATGCGATCGAGGACGGCGACGGGTGCGGCGATGTTGGCGGGGATGGTCTACATCCTGGCCACCCTGATAGCGATCTCGCTCAGCTCCGCGACGGCGCTGGCCGCAGAGATCAACGACGGATTCCAGGTCGACGCCAATCTGGCCGTAGCTGCCGACGCGATGGCCTTCGGCATGGGCAACGCGGCCCATCTTGCCGCCGGCGTCCTGGGCTGGGCGATCGCGCTGGCCGGTCACCAGGCTGGGGTGCTTGCTCGGTGGATGGTGATTTCTGGCTACGTGCTGGCGGCGGTGCAGCCGATCGCCTGGATCGTCGCTGGGCTGCCGACACTGCTGTTCTTCGTCTGGCTAATCGCGGTCAGCATGCGCTCAAGACGGGCCGCTGCACCGTAGCGGCACAGCATAGGGGCACGGTGAGTCGTACGAGGCGGGGGTCCACCGACGGACTCCCGCCCTCTGCCCTGCCGGGGCTCAGCCGTCCCGGAGCCCTCGAAGGAACGCCAGCACGGCTGCCACCCGGCGGTGCATCTCTGGCTCGGGAACCAGGTCAAGCTTGAGGAAGATCGAGCCGACATGCTTCTCGACCCCGGATTCGGACAGATGCAGCGCGGCGGCGATGGCGGAGTTGGACGCGCCCTGGGCCATGTGCCGCAGAACGTCGATCTCGCGCGGGGACAGCAGGTTCAGACCGGCCCCCGTCGGCGCGGCAGTTCGCTGGACCAGCCCGTCCACCACGAGCGGGTCGACAACCGAGCCGCCCGAAATGGTCGCATGGATCGCGCGAAGCAACTCCGCACGGTCGCCCACTCGGTCCTTGAGTAGGTAGGCGAGCCCAGCGGTGCCGTTCTTGAACAGCTCGAAGGCGTAATGCCCGGCGGCATACTGCGACAAGACCACGACGCCAATGTCCGGATGGGTGGCCCGGATGGCGTGCGCGGCGGTGATCCCGGCGATGCGGTCCTCGACCCGGTGCCCGGTCGTCGGCATCGTGATATCGGTGATCACGGCGCTGGGAGTGACGGTGTTTACCGCATCGATCAGGTCGGCGGCCGTGCCTACGGCGGCGACGACCTCGACCGCCCCGCCCTCCTCGAGCAGGCGACTGGTGCCCTCGCGTACGAGGTAGCTGTCGTCCGCTATGACCAGCCGCAGCACCTTGCTCACTGATCGTGCTCCCCGTTCGATTGGGTCGCGGGGACGCGAGCGCGCACCGCCGTGCCCCGCCCTAGTCCGCTGACGACCTCGAACGTGCCGCCGAGCGCGGCGACTCGGTCCGCGAGTGCGGCAAGTCCCCGTAGCCGCGTGAGTTCCGGATCGAACCCGCTACCCGAGTCTGCGACCTCGATCTCCAGGCGGCCGGCGGATTCTCGCAGGGTGATTGTGACGCCGCTCGCTCCGGCGTACTTCAAGGCATTGGCCAGCGCCTCCATCACAACGAAATAGGCGGCGCCCTCGATCTCATCGGCATACCGCGCCTTGCCGACCTCGGCGTGCACGGCGACCGTAGCCAAGCCGCCGCAGCGTTCCGCCAACGCCGCGACCAGGCCGCCATCGGTGAGTAGCGAGGGATGGATGCCGCCGGCCAACTCGCGCAGATCGCGCAGCAGCGACACGGCGTCGGAACGGAGTGTCCCGAGGGTGCCGCGCAGGCGGTCGGACTCGCCTGGTGCCTGCTCGAGCGCCAACCCGAGACCGGATACGAGGGCAACAACCTGCTGCTGTACGCCGTCGTGGAGGTTCCGCTCGATCCGTCGGCGTTCTGCCTCCTGAGCCTGCACAACGCGTACCGCCAGCCGGGCGTTGGCCAGCGTCAGTGCTGTGTGCCCAGCCAGTGTGTGCAGTAGTTCGGCATCGCGGTCGGAGAAGATACCGTGAATCTTCGGCCCGCAATCGATCACTCCGAAGCGCACACCACCGTAGTCGATCGGCACCGCCAAGGCCACGTCGTCAGCGGCCGGCCCGGCAATCGCGGGCTGGTCGCCGGCCAGGTGCACGCGCGCCCATCGCAGCCCGAGTCCACGCTGGACACTCCGGACAAGCTGGGCCGCCACGTCCGCGGAATCGGTCCCGTTCAGCCGCGCCGAGAAGCGGGCGACGACGGTGTACGGGTTGCGTGTCGAGCCGAACACCCAGCGCTCGATGGTGCCGGCGACTCGCTCCCGGGCCGGCGCGACACCCACGACCACGCCCGCCACGGCGGCGGCGGCCAACCCGACTTGAGCGAGCCGATCGGAACGGCCTAGTAGTGCGGTCAGTCCGGCGGCGGCCAGCCCGATCACCAGCCACGCTGCCGCGAACACGACCGTTCGGCGGAGCACGAGGTCGATCGCGAACGCCCGGTGTCGCAGCAGCGCCATCCCGATGGCACCAGGAAAAATGACCAGGATCAATCCGGCCATCAACGCACCGATGACGTCCAGCGGCACGCCTAAGGAGGTCGAGAACACCACCACCGGGAGGAGGAGGCCGAGGACCACCGCGGCAGCCGCCAGCCAGTTAAGTTGCTGTCGCAGATCCCCAGTCGCGGATCGCCAGCGCAGCACAACGGAGACGACGCTGGCCCCGGATAGAGCGACCAACACCGCAGAGGCGATCTCACTGGCGGGCCGCAACGCGGCGAGCGAAGCGAGTCCGAACGGGTTGTCCAACACCGTCGCATGCATGGGGCCCGGAGCAAACAGGCCGCTCAGCGTGCGCACCGCGATCGCGACGACCGCGATCCACACAACCGGCCGCCAGCGGCGTGACGGCAGCCGCCCCGACGGGAAGAGTACGAAGAAGAACACCGTGAAGAACCAGAACGCCGGCTCGCCAAACCCGGAGAGCCAGGTCACCCGGGCATTGCCATGCACGGCGCCGGCATCGGCGAGCGCACCCAGAGCGATCCCGCCGGCAAAGGCAAGCATCAGCCAGCCGAGCGGATTGGCAGGTTGGCGAGTCGTGACCAGATACGCAACGCCGGTTGGAGCGCAGAACAGGACGGCCAACGCGACGATCTGCCACCATTGCTCGGCGAGCCGGGCTTCGGGGGTCAGAAGTATCGGCCCGATCGCGAACGCGACCAAGATCGCGGCCGACAGTAGTCCGCTGAGCAGCACACTCCTGTTCCGGTCCGCCGGGCGCATACCGACATAATCGGCCAGCGCCAGCCCGCTGTCACTGTGGCTGGCCGCACCGGTAATCGGAACCTGGCTCGACCGCCATGCAGACGACGGCCCAGCCCGGGCAGGATGATTCCGGCAAGTCCCGCGCGGGGCACATGCGGTCCGTGCCGCGTCCGATCTGGATGACCTGCCGCCCAGGCAGGTCATCAGCGGGGTGTAGTCGGGCTAAGCTCTGCCTCGATGAGTGTGGGCACGCAGCTGGACGTTGACGCGTTTTCGGCTAGGGGAGACTTCCGGGCGGGGCAACCCATTCGCATCGCGGGCCGCCGGCATCGGCTATGAGGTCGAAGTCGCGGTCGTAGTGCACCACAATCGCTCCGTGCTCTGCCGCCGCAGCTGCGGCGATCAGGTCTGTGGGGCTCGCCGCTCGGTGATGTCCCCGTTGGGTGAGGGACAGTTGGATGTCGCGGGCGCGGGTGGCGACGGCGGTGGTGATGGGTAGGTCGGTCATGACCTCGGCCCGCCGGGTTCGTGTTGCCCCTCCGACACGTAGAAGATCATCGATGAAAACCCGCGGTCGTTCGGTCTCTGTAGGCGACCCGGACAGGGAGCGCCGGCCCCTCTCTGGCCGCATACCCACCAGCCCGGGAAGCGGTCTTTGAATCTCCTCCGGGCCACGATGCCCCGCATCCGGGGATTTCACGCGCGTCAACTGCCACTCAAATCTTGACACGGTTCCTATATTTATGATACGAACCCTCTCGTGAAAGGTAACGTCAAGGAACGCCCGTACCGGACCGAACGCCGGCAACAGCAAGCAGAAGAGACACGGCGTTGCATCCTTGAAGCGGTGGCGCGAGTAGCCGCTAACGGCGTCGGTGCGCTGTCGATACCCGCAGTCGCCCGAGAGGCGGGCGTCTCGGTACCGACCGTCTACCGGCATTTCGGCTCGAAGCACGAGCTGTTCGAGGCGCTTGGCGTCTACTACGGCCAGCAGCTCGGTGTTTTGCAGGAGCCTTGGCCGTCCGGGCTAGAAGAATTGGAGCGGCGCCTCTACTTGGACTTCGAGAGGGCGGAGCAGGTCGAGCCGGCGTTACGCGCCGCCATGCTCTCAGAAGCTGGCCGCGAGGCTCGCAAGGCCACCCTGCCGACGCGGATGGCCATGATGAAACATGCGATCGGGCCCCTGCTCGAGCAGTTCTTGCCGGGCGATCGTGTACAGGCGGAGCGG
Source organism: Micromonosporaceae bacterium (assembly GCA_020027875.1). Taxonomy (GTDB): domain Bacteria; phylum Actinomycetota; class Actinomycetes; order Mycobacteriales; family Micromonosporaceae; genus JAXIPB01. The sequence continues at coordinate 10,703 of JAHRHA010000053.1, forward strand.
ATCCTGCTGATACTCGACAGCAGCGCTGTCCAGCGTGCGTTCAACGATTACCTGGGGTTGGGGCCGAAGGAGGCGGCGGATGCGGCGACCTGGGCAATCCGCCGCCTCCTTGGAGCGGAGGCGAGAGGGAGGAAGCGATGAGCAAGGGAAGCGTTCCCGGACAGGGGCCTCTGATGGAGGAAGGCAACGGCATCAGCACGATCGAGTGGAAGGCACCCGGACCGGGCGGGTGGGTGATCGACGACGGCCACTACAGAGGGGCGGTGTCCGGCTTCATGGCGTCGGTCCTACCCGGCACGGTCGGGCCGGCCATGGCGCACGGGTTTCGCCGGTACGGGCTCTTGATGGAGGGTTTGCGCATCGCGCTCGTGAACGGGCGGCTCTATTCCCAGCCGAAGATCGTCGGGGCCCCTCCCCCCAAAGAGGGCAAGACGCCATCCCCGCCACCTAAGGCCGTGATGCGCTTGATGTTCCTGCTGCACCCGGAACTTCGCCGTCGACATAGGACCGCGCGCAAGGCACTCGCAACCAAGCTGTGGCACGCCGACCGCGAGCGGTGGCATACACGGGATGCACCCAGGTTTCGTGCCCGCAACCGGGCGCTCGGACGTGTCGTTCCGAGCGAACTCGACGACGGCTCTCTCCTCCTGCACTTCGAGGAGTGCTTGCGGCAGTTCGGTGATGGAACCTTCGTGCACTTCGACAACATCCCCGCGAATTCGATCCCGGTCGGGGATTGGGCCGGTATGGCGTGTCAGTGGACGGGGTGCACCCCGGCCGATGCCATCGCAATCCTCCAGGGCAGTAATCCGGAAGCTGCCGCGACGCTCGAATTGCTGGAACCGCTGGCCGAAGCCGTCGCCCGGTCTCCCGAGGCAGTTGCGATCGTACGCGGAGAAGGAGACGCCAGCGAGCGGCTTGCCCGGCTACGGGGAGTCTCGGCGGAGATCGTAGCCGCGCTTGACGCGTACCTCGAAGAGCACGGCCACCGGGTGGTCACCGGGTTCGATGTGACAGACCGGACGCTGCTTGAGATGCCGCAAATCGCGCTGGTGAGCATCGCCTCGCAGCTCTACGTGCGTCGGCGTCCAGATGTCACGGAGGTATCGCGTGCTGCGGCCGCGCACCTGCGGGAACGCGTGCCACAGCGTGCGCGCGCCGAGTACGACGCGCTGCTTGAAGACGCTCGTGCGGCGTACGGCCTGCGCGAAGAGGACGTTGTCATCGTGTGGATGTGGCCACTCGGATTGCTTCGCCGAGTCCTGCTTGAGATCGGCAACCGACTCGCGACCCGAGGCGCCTTGGAGGACCGGGACCACATTTTCGAGTGCGCACCGGACGAGATCCGCGCCCTCGTCGGCGACGGAGCGGGCGTTCCGACCCCCCTCGAAGCCGCGAACCGAGCCAAACAGCGTCGGGCGCTCGAGAACCTTGCCGCCCCGCAGACGCTCGGCCCGTCGGATCCGCCTCCTCCACCGGGACTGCTGCCCCGGGAATGCGAGCGGATGATGAACGCGATCATGCTTTACATGATGAACATGGGTACACAGCCGCCGGCCGCCAAATCCGGGGGATCGCTGACCGGAACGCCGGCCAGCCGGGGACGGTACGAGGGACGAGCGCGGATCGTCCTCGGCCCCGCCGACTTTGACAAGCTGGCGCACGGTGATGTGCTCGTGGCGGGGACGACGTCTCCGACGTACAACGTGGTGTTGCCGCTGCTCGGCGCGGTGGTGACCGATCGCGGCGGCACGCTGTGCCACGCTGCCATCGTCGCTCGTGAATTCGGCATCCCCGCAGTTGTTGGAACGCGGGAGGCTACGACGCGCATCCCAGATGGTGGGTACGTGATCGTCGACGGAGAATCCGGCACGGTGGAGATCCTGTCGTGATCGTCTGGTTCGATGAAGCCCCAAGCGCTGACCTCGTCGGCGGGAAGGGCAATGCGCTGGCCACGATGGCGTGTGCGGGGTTGCCGGTTCCGCCGGGCTTCTGCATCCCGCCGGGCGCAGTGGTGTCCGAGGCGATGATGTCCGACGCGCTCGTCCAACTCGCCGCCGACGCTGTTGCCGTCCGTTCCTCGGCAATAGGCGAGGACTCCTCGTTCGCATCATTTGCCGGCATCCATCTTTCGCGACTGAATGTGCGCTCGGCGGCGGGCGCGCTGACCGCGTTGGATGAGGTGCGCGCATCCGCGACCACCGCTGCAGCGACTGCCTATCGCGCACGTCAACGGATCTGCGGCCCACCACGGGTCGCGGCGGTCGTGCAGCGGATGGTGTGGCCCAATGTGTCTGGTATCGCCTTTACGTGCGATCCCGTCACTGGTAAAGATCAGATCGTCATAGAAGCGACTTGGGGACTGGGCGAGTCCATCGCCGCCGGCGCGGTGACGCCAGATCGTTTCGTATTATCGCCCGACGGAATGGTTCTCGACTCGTCCGTCGGAATCAAGGACGTCGCCGTCGTCGCGAGGGAGGAAGGGACCGCGGAATCGCCGGTCGATCCAGCTTTGCAAAATGTGCCTTGCATCGACTCCACCAGCATCGCCGCCGTGGCCGAGCTGGCTCGAAAGTGCGAAGCGCTTTTCGGGCAGCCGCAAGACGTCGAGTGGGCGCTAGGCGCCGGCGAGATCTGGCTGCTACAGAGCCGTCCGGTCACGACATGAAGAACTGACGGAAAACGCGCTCCTTAAGCAGGTAGCCGACTTTCTCCGGGCGGTCTTCGCACCGCAGGACGCGATCTTGGCCAGAAGCCATGACGATTCTGGATCGGTGTCCTCTTCGGCTGCGTGGGCTTCGAAGGGGCGTCGATGGTTCACCCGTGAGGCTGCGCGAACGATATGGTGAGCCACTCGTCGAGCGGGCATCGCCGAGAACAAGTCCACGATCACGGCCCTCCCGGGGACGGCGGGATCAGTCTAGGTTGATGGCGTGGATGAGGACGTCCTCGTCGGGCGGGCGGGCGAGCTGGCGGGCTTCGACGGTCGGTTGGCGGGCGCCCGCGAGCGGCTTGGCGGGCTGGTGCTGGTGGAGGGTGATCCCGGCGTGGGCAAGACCGCCTTGGCGCATTCAGTGATCGGCCGGGCTCGTCGAGCCGGGATGCGCACGGCGTGGGGCGCCTGCCTTGAGGGCGAGGGTGCCGCGGCGTACCGGCCGTGGGTCCAAATCCTGCGGGAGCTGGGTGAGTCGGGCTCGGCGCTGCTGGATCCGCTGGATCCGGCTCTAGGTGAGGCGGGCAGCCGGTTTCAGCTGTTCGACAACATTGTTGAGACCCTGCGCGCCGCCGCGGACGAGCGCGGCCTGTTGCTGGTGTTGGACGACCTGCATTGGGCCGATGTGCCGTCCGTGCGGCTGTTGCAGGCGCTCGCAGCCGCGGCAGCCGACTCCCGGCTGCTGGGAGTAGGACTGTACCGCAGCCGCGAGGCGTTCCGGTACGCCGAGCTAGCCGACATGTTGCGCGCGATCATGCGAGAGCGGGCGACGAGCCTGGTGACGCTGGGCGTGCTGGCGCCTGCCGAGGTTGCCGAGCTGGCCGCCCGTGCCCTGGGACGCCGCCCCGACGAGACACTGCTGCGGGTGGTGCAGCAGCGCGCGGAGGGCAACCCGCTATTCGTACTGGAGCTCCTGCGGCTGCTCGCGGCGTCGGGACCGATTGGAACGTGGCCATCTGGCAACCTTCGATTGCCCGACACCATCCGTGAGGTCATCGGCCGCCGCCTGGACCGGCTCCCGCCGGCCACCCGCCAGGTGCTTCGCCACGCCGCGGTCGTGGGGCGCGACGTTACGCCGGCGCTACTGGCACCGCTGGCGCAGATGCCTCCAGATCGGTTGTCCGACCTGCTCGACCCAGCGATGTCGGCCGAGGTGGTCCAACTTACTGACGCGCATGCGCTGCGGTTCGTACACGCCTTGGTGCGTGAGGTCTTGTACGCGGAGCTGCCCACTGCCGAGCGCCAGCGGCTGCACCTGCGGGTGGCCAACACCATGCAGGCCGCGCAGGCCGCGACCGTATCGGTCGACGCGCTCGCCCACCACCTGCGCCAGGCGGCGCCGATCGGCGACGCCGACGAGGCGTTAAAAGTCACTCGCGCCGCGGCCATGCGGGCCCGCAACCAGCTCGCGTACGAGCATGCCGCCTTCCAGTACGGCCAAGCGCTCGGCCTGCTTCCCCTGCTGCCGGGCGGCGATGCGCTGCGTGCCGAGCTGCTATTGGAGTTGGCGCGCTGTCAGTTCCGGGCGGGCGCAGTCGAGGACGCGTGGCGCACCTGCCGCGCCGCCGCCGACGTGGGTCGCGCGATGGGTGATGCGACGGCGGTGGCGGATGCCGCGATCGTGCTGCAGGGCGTTGAATTCGTAAACTCGCCGGTGAGCGCCCAGATCCACGCGATGTGCTTGGAAGCGCTGACGATGTTGGGCAGCAACGAGGATCCGGTACGCGAGGCCAAGGTACTGGCACAACTGGCCCTGACGGCGGATCCCTTCGCTGGCGAGAGCGACCCCGCGGTGAGCCAACGTGCGCTGCAGCTGTCCGAGGCGACCGGCAATACCGAGGCGCGGTTCCTCGCGTTGCTGGCCCGCCACGCCGACGGCACGAATGTGCTCGAACGGCTGTCGATTGGGGAGCGGGCAATCCAGCTGGGTCAGGCCAGCGGCCTCGATGAGTACGCGGCCTGGGGCCACACATGGCGGCTGGGCGCTTACTGGGAGCTGGGGCGACGAAGCCAGATCGAAGCCGAGCTGGCCGCGTTCGCGCGGGTGGTCGGGCGGCTGAGGGAGCCGCTGTGGACCTGGCGGCTGACCATGATGCAGGCAACGCTGGCGCTGTTCGAGGGACGGTTCGACCACGCCCGTGAGCTGGCTGACGAGGCCCTGGAGATCGGCCTACGTGGCGGTCACCAGGCCGGAGGGTTCATTCACATGGTCTTCTCAGCGGAGCGCGCGCTTCTGACCGGGACCGGCTTGGACGAGGCGGAGGCTGCTGTACGCCGTATCGTAGCGACCAGGCCGTTCAAGTCGCGCATCTGGCACGCCTACCTCCTGGCCGGCATGGGCCGGCTGGATGAGGCGGCCGGGTTGTGGCCCGCGACGATCCCGCACGTGTCCTCGCTACCACGCCAGGCTCCCGAGTGGCTCATCACAATGGCGGCGTGTGCCCGCGTGTGCGCGGCGTTGAAGGATCACGCCACAGCCGGGCTGGTTTACGACGCGCTGCAGCCGTACGCCGACCGGCAGATCATCGCAACCGCGCATAGCCCGGGCTACGGCCCGGCAACGCTGTACCTTGGCATGCTCGCGGCCCTGCTGGAGCGCTGGGACGCGGCCGAGGGACATCTACGCGCTGCGTTGGCGGTATGCAAGGCAATGGGCAGCCCACCGTTCGAGGCGATGACCCACGTGGAGCTGGCTCGCTTGCTGGACCGGCACCGGCCAGGGGACGCCACGGCCGATGACCATCTCGACGCCGCTCTGCGCATCGCGCGGCGCCTAGGCATGACACCGCTACATGACCTTGTCCTTGCGTTGCGTGAGGCTCGTCGGCACAGCCGGGCGGCCGTGCTGACCGCGCGAGAGGAGCAGGTGGCGGCTCTGGTCGCGGAGGGGCTGAGCAACCGGCAGATCGCCAGCCGGCTGGGCTTGTCTGAGCGCACGGTTGAGAACCATGTCGCGCATATCCTTACCAAACTCAGCTTCGAGTCCCGCGCCCGCGTCGCCGCCTGGTTCACCGCCCGCCAGCGCGAGAACTGAGTGCCGGGCTGAGTGTTTCCACCGATGGCGGACGACTAGCCGTCGCCTAGCGTGACCAGTGATCAACCAACACGCGGAGACGGCGACATCATGCACGCAGTGGTGGGCATCTGGACGAGGGACGAGCAGCACCGCGACGAGCAGAACCGCCTGCTCCACGAGGAGGTTGTTCCGCTGGCGAAGGGCCGACCCGGTTTCGTGTGCGGCTTCTGGATGCACGATCCGGAAACCGGCAAGGGACACACCACGACCATCTTTGACACTCGCGAGTCGGCCAGAGACTTCAAGACACTCGTCGAGAGCAGGAGCCAGCGTGCCGCCCAGGTCGGCGTAACCAGCGACATCCTCACCACGGTGGAGGTCGTCGCGGACGCCCACGCCGCCAGCCAACCCAACGCCGGGTGAGCCAACAAGCCCGGCGCACACATCTCATCTGGAGGTAATACCAATGAATCGGACCCCTGCCGTCACGACCGGCCTGGTCATCTGCGCACTGCTCGGAGCACTGAACGTCACCGCAAGCCTGATCGGCCTCACGGCGGACGGCGCGCCGCCACTCGGTATCGTCATCACCGGCGGTGTGTTGGGACTCATCACGCTCGCGGCTGTGGCTCCGGCCTGGCGCGGCAGCCGAGGCGGGCTACTGCTGGTCATGGCCTCCCGGGCGGCTGCGGCGCTGCTGGCCGCACCAGCGTTATTTGTCGACGAATCGGACTCTGTTCGGGTCGTCGTGGCCATCGCCATCGCGGTGACCCTCGTCGGCATCTGGCTGCTCGGCGCTACGCTACGCCGGACCCCGGCTCGGGTGTCCGGATAGAAGGCCGGGTGGTCACATTGACCACCGACCGATAACGAGCGTGACGGTCATTGCCACCGCGCTCATTCCGAGCACGCCCTCGACGATCGCGCGGCACGTGACGGCCGGGAAGAGTGCGACGCGTACGCACTTTCACCACCCAGGTGGGTCGCGACTGCGCCGGCAACTGCTGCGGCATCCGCGGGAAAGCCGATGAAGTTGCCGGAACCGCTGCGTCTGTGAGCGCGGGGTCGAGCCACGAGAAGTTGCCGGTGTAGCCGGTGCACCACACGACGCTGTCGATGCCGTCGGCGCGGAGGTCGAGCGCCTGCGGCGGGTGAAGGTCGGCGGGTGCGACGGCGTCGTCGAGTGCGGACGGTGGCGCGTCCAGCCCGTTGGCGACGATCGCGTCGTCGATTGTCTTGCGGATGCGGTCGGCAAATGCGTCCGCGAACTCGATGTTCGCCGCGATGCTGGCGTCGAGGCCGATCCGTTCATTGTCCACTGTGGTGAGCCGCCCCGCCACCACGGCCCCTGCCCGCGCCAACGACTGCAGGCTGGCGCTGCGACCGCCTGGGACGAGTAGCGGCTGCGGAGCGCGAACCACCGACGGGTCCGGCAGACCCTCGGGCCGCTGGTCGAAGAACCCGAGGTCCACGAGCCACTCAAGGGTGGGCCGACCGCGATGCTGCGCCGGCGCGCGGCCGACGGCGCTGGTCGCCACGACGACGCGTCGGCCAGCGGCCAGCAGCTCCTCGGCGATTTGGTATCCCGACTGAGCGCTGCCCACGACGAGAACCCCGTTACCGGGCAACTGGGCCGGTGCGCGGTAGTTCGCGGCGTGGCACTGTGCGATGCGCTCGGGCAGCCGGGAGGCCAGGTCGGGTGTGTGGGGTACATTCTCGCCGCCAGTCGCGATGACCACCGTTCGCGCGCGCAGCTCACCACCGACCGCACGGACCAGCCAGCCGTCCTGGCGACGGTGGAGCCTGGTCACGGCCTCGGACTCGCGAACGGGGCAGCCCGCCGCCAGGCGGTCCAGTCGCCGGGCCACCTCGCTGGCGCAGAGGTACGTGTCGCGCGGCTGCGGGCCAAGCATCGGGTTCATCCAGCCCGGGTTGTTCAGTCGCAGCGAGTCCCAGCGCTGGGTCCGCCAGGTGTGACCGACGCGGCCGCGTTCGAGCACGACGTGGTCGACGCCACGCTGGGTGAGGGCCAAGCTCGCGGCCAGCCCGGCCGGCCCGGCACCGACGACAACGCAGTCCAGCAGCACACTGGCAACGTACGGTCGCCGGACCGTTCGTGTCAGGGACCTGTGTTCCACCACCCCGGGTACGCCTCGCCGAGCAACCGTTCTGGCTCGCTGATGACGATGCCCGCCTGCCCGGTCTCGACTAGCCGATCGTGCCGCAGCTCTCGTAGCGTCCGGACCACCACCTCCCGGACGGTCCCGACGGCGTTAGCCAGGTCCTGCTGCGTGATCCGCGCGACGAGTACGGCATCGCGCTGCCGCTCGGCGGCCAGGTCGAGCAGGTGGCGGGCGACCCGCTGGCGGACGTTCGAGAACGCCGAGCGGCCAATCTCGGCCGCGAACGTCGACGCGCGCTCGCTCAGCTCGAATAGCAGCGCCCCGGCCATCCGTACATCGTGGTCGGCGATTCGCCGGACGACCCCCGGGCGGATCGCCAGCAGCTCGACGTCCGTGACTGCCTGGGTCGAGGCGGGCATGACGAATGCCTCGGTGTACAGCGACAGGACCCCCATCAGCGCCCCGGTACGGCAGTAGCGCATGGTCAACGTGCGGCCGTCGGGCGCGCTCGCGTACACCCGGACCAGGCCCCGCAGCACAAGCTCAACGTGTCGTTGGTCCTCGCCCGCGCGGTGCAACGCCTGGCCCGCCGGCGCCCGTACCGGCTGCGCGTCCGTCAGCAGATCGTTCAGGAGCTCGTCGGGGAGGCCACGCAAGTGTGATGCCGCGACCGCCGCCCGCAGCAGATCGTCCACGGCCAAACGCTACGCCGGCGGGGCGTGTGCCGATCCAGTCAGCGGTTCCTAAGTGCCGACGAGAGGGCGCTGAACACTCTTCTCCGCCGACGGGTGATGAAGTCGTAAGGCCAGGGTTGAGGCATGACCAAATGGCCCGACCGATCGGCGGCAACCGACGACCAGCGCCCGGTCAAAGGTTCATCATGCGTCTGCGGGGCAGCGGATGGTCAATTTGCCGGGAGCGCCAGCTCCGCACGCTCACTTCGAGGTCGGCCCGGCCGCCGGCCGTGATGAGGACGGCGGTGTTCTCGATCGGGGTGGGCCGTTGAGCTCATCCCGTCGACCGCGACGAGTCGAAAAGGCCACGTTGATCCGCCTCCGCGAGCGTCGGCGAATTGCGCCCCCGGCAGCCCATGCGGACGTCGGGCCGGCAGTTGTGCTGCCCGAACGTGCTCTTCGAGGGCGGTGCGGGAGAGACGATCCGCCCGCATCTGCTCGGTGACTTCGATCCCCACACGTTGCTGCGGCTGCCCACCGGCATCTTCCACGCCCAGGGCGTGAAGGCCAACGTGCTGTTCTTCGACAGGAAGCCGGCTGCCGAGCTCCCGTGGACGGTGCGCGTGTGGGTGTACGACCTACGCACCAACCAGCACTTCACGCTCAAGCAGAACCCGCCGCGTCGCGAACAACACTTGCAGGACTTCGTGGACTGCTACGCCGGGCAAGCCGCGGTCGGCCCGCGCCGAGACCGCGCGTTTCCGGTCGTTCTCCTACGCGAGATCGTCGCCACCAGAAACTGCCGACCTGGTGGACGGGAGAACCAGCCGCCGGCGGCATCGGCCCTGCCCTCGTCCAATGTTGCGCCGCTCAGCGCTGCGACCCTCACGGCGTTGTATCAGACAATGGATGGATGTCGCTGGCAGACCGGATCCCCTACGGGCGCTACTTCGAGATCATGGCCGTGCCTGAGCCCGGCGTTTCGATCCATTCGTTCGCATTTCTGCGACGGCTGACGTCAGGGGTGCTGGAAACGTCGCCGGTCTGGGACGCCCATGCGCACATCGGCCGTGACCGGGACGGCCGCCACTTGGATGTGGAGACGTTGATCCGCGACCTGGACGAGTACCACGTCGATGGCGCGGTGGTGTTTCCGTTCGACGATCCGGATCAGGGCATCGACTTCCGCGAGCCCAACGACACGATCTGGGCAGCGTTCGAACGGGCGCCAGATAGATTGATCCCTTTCATGCGGCTCAACCCGAATGGGCCGTGGGAGACGGAGTACCAACGCTGCCGTGATCGCGGTCATCGCGGGATCAAGCTGCACCCGCGGGCGCAGAACTTCTCGCTGGATTCACCAGCCGCGCGGGACCTGTTCGCACAAGCTGCGTCCGATGGTTTGCCTGTGCTCGTGCACACCGGCTTCGGTATGGGGCCGGTCTCCGATACCGTGGCCGACCTGGCCAAGGCAATGCCCGATTTGCAACTTATCCTGGCTCACTCCACATTCATCGACATGCCTCGAGCCGCCGCGGTGCTCGCTCCATATCCGAACGTCTATTTCGAGACCTCGGTGGTGCAGGCGTACGATCTTTTCGCTGTCCTGGACACGATCGACCCGGCACGAGTGCTGTACGGATCCGACCTGCCGTACGCGAGCAGCGGAAACTCGCTGCGCGACTTGGCCGTTATCGCCAGTGTCGCAGGCATCGACAAGGCTCACTACGCAGGTCTCTTCGGCGGCAACCTGCTCAGCCTGCTTGCGGGAACGGCGATGGCTCGATGAGACCACGCGACCGGGTACTGGTGCGGGGCGACCATGCTCTGGCGGTTTGTCGGGAGGTCGTGGCGCGCGGACTGCACCCCGAGGACGTCGATGTCGACGCCGGTGACAGGATCCTGCCGCTGGTCCTTGACGATCGACATCATTTATTGATGTGGATGCGGCTCTACTCGCGATGCCTCGCGGCGCGCAACCTGTTCTGGGCCGGAGCAGTCGAACGGTGCCTGTGGGAGATCGAGGCAGGGCTTCGGGCTGCGGCCGAGGCGCCGTGCTTTCTTGATGAGGTGTACTTCGCGGAGCTCCGTGACCTACTTCTAGCGACGCGGGGTGCGATCATTTCAGGCGAGACCAACGTCGACCACCACGGGCCCTACGCAGCGCTGACGACGGCTCAGAACCTATGCGTGACGCGCATGATCAGGCGTGGAGCATTCGCCGATGTCCCGTAGGACCAAGTTAACCGGTCAGCGTTGTCTTCGGGCGGACGATACAGAACTCGTTGCCTTCCGGGTCAGCGAGTACGGTCCACGACTCGGCGCCCGTTTGCCCGATGTCGACCCTGCGTGCGCCCAGCGAGAGGATGCGCGGTGGAACGCCGGATTCTTCTACGATTGGCCGCCGGCGTCACTGGCGGTCTGGAGCTGGCCGAGCGTGCGACGCATGTATTCCAGCGCATGGCGGTGGTCACTTATCGCGGTGTCGTCAGAAGTCGGCCCACCGGCGGCGGCGAGCGCGTCGCGGGTGTCGGCGACCAGCGTGGCCCAGGCGGTGCTGTCGAGCAGGCCGGTCGTTTCCAGGAATCCCAGGATCCGGGCGCTGTCCTGGAACCGTCCGACCGCCGCCATCATGTTGACGAAGTCGACTGCGGCCACGGACGTGCCCTGCAAGTTGTCGGCGTCGAGGAGCTCGTCGATGTACGAGCGCAGGACCCGAAATGCCGCCGACCGGTCGCCTCGCCGAAACAGCGCCCTGGCCTGCACGGATAAGGTCGGCGAGTGGGTGCGATCGGGGATCGACACGCTAATCGCCTCGTCGAACAGCTGATCCGCGCGGTCCTGCTTGCCCTGGAACGCGGCCGAGAACCCGAGCAGCGACAGCGTCCAGTTCAACAACGTGGGCGGGCCCTGGCTGCGGTACCGCTGGGCGAGCCGTTCGAGGACTGCGTCGCCTTCGGCGTAGTGGCCCTGGAATAGTAGTGCGGCGCCGACATCGACCTCGACGTGCTCGGCCAGGTCGTCCGCGCCGAGGCGATGCAGCTCGGCCATGGCCGCCGGAGCCGATTCGAGCTGTGCCGGGTAGTCGTCGTGGACGTTCGCGCGGGCGTGCCGGACCACGGGGTGGTCCGGGTCGCCGTAGCGCTGGAGGAGCCGTTCGTACTCGGCCGGGTTCTGGCTGAGGTGGTAGCGCTGGGCAGCCGCGGCGAGGGCGAAGGCGATCAGCGGCTCTTCGCCCGGCGGGGTGATCGATAGGATGCGCTCGGCCCATTCGCCGATCTCGTGCCGGTGCCTGAGTGCACCCTCGGAGACGACGGGTCCGACCAGGGCGTGGGCGAGCCGGTGGTCACCGGCGGCGCAGGCCCGGTCGACCGTGGCGCGCAGGTTGGGCCAGAGCTCATCGAGGCGGGCCACGCCCTCGATCTCGGCCGGGCCGGCGAGGAGCCCATGGATGTGCGTGACCCGGTCCAGGCAGTACCGGGTGTGCGCGACCATGACGGTTTCGGTGTCACCGTCCGCGTTGAGGTGTTCGGCGGCGAACTGCCGCATCGGCTCCAGGAGCCGGAATCGCTGGCCGAACGGACCGGGCTCGGCGACCAGCATCGACCGTTCCACCAGGACGGGCAGGATGTCGTCGACGTCGAGCGCCGTGCCGGCGGCGACCGCTTCGGCGCCGGCACGGTCGAACGAACCGACGAAGACCGACAGCCGTTGGAACAGGATCTGTTCGGGCGGGGCGAGCAGGTCGTACGACCACCTGATCGTGGCCCGCATCGCACGGTGCCGGCCGGCGCCGGTTCGCCGGCCGCCGACCAGCAGCCGGAGCTGATCGTCGAGGCGGGCCAGCAGCTCGGCCGGGGTGAGGCTGGTGGTACGGGCGGCGGCCAGCTCGATCGCGAGCGGGAGGCCGTCGAGCCGGTGGCAGATCTGCTCGACCGTTGCTCGGTTCGCCAGTGGGTCGAATGTGGACGATAGCGCCGACGCGCGCTCGTTGAACAGCTCCGCACCCGGTCCGGTCGGCTCCAGCGGCGCCACCGCGATCACCCGCTCGTGGCCGTGGCTGAGCCCGAGCCTTTCGAGGGAGGTGGCCAGCACCCGCACGTCTGGGCAGCCCTCCGCGACTGCCTGGACGAGCCGCGTCGCGCCGTCTATGACATGTTCGCAGTTGTCCAGCAGGAGCAGTGCCCGACGCGACCGCAGCGCGAGCACGATGGACTCGCTCAGGACCCGGCCCGGGCCCTCCTTGACGCCCAGCACCGCGGCGACGGCCCCGGGCACCTCCTGTGCTGCGGCGATCTCGGTCAGGTCGACCAGCCACGCGGCGTCGTCGACGCCGATCCGCTGGGCGGCCGCCAGGGCGAGCCGGGTCTTGCCGATGCCACCCGCACCGACCAGCGTCACCACCGGGTAGCTAGCCAGTGCGTCATCTATGCATTCGAGGTCGGCGTCGCGGCCGATCAGCCGGCCCGGGCGGCTGGGAAGATTGCCCCCGCGTGGCGCCGGCCGCTCGCCGGCTAGCCGCCGGTCGTGGCCGAGGACCATCGACTCCAGCTCGCGCAGGCGGGGTCCGGGTTCGACGCCCAGATGCTCGACGAGATGCCGGCGAGCGGCGCGGTAAGCGGCCAGCGCGTCGGCCTGTCGGCCGACGCGATACAGCGCTGTCATCAGCAGCGCCCACAGCCCTTCCCGGAACGGGTACGAAGCGGTCAGCTCGGTCAGCGGGCCCAGGGCCGATGCCGCGTCGGCCTCGACCCGGGCCGCCAGATCGGCCTCGACCACGCCGAGCCATCGCTCAACCAACCCGTCCACTGTGGCAGCGAGTCCCGGAACCGCGAGCCCGGTCAGCGGGTGCCCGGTCCACTCGGCCAGCGCCCCGTCCATGTCGCCGGCGTCGGCCCGGCGCTGGAACCGGATTACATCGACCGCGTCCGTGGCCAGGTCGAGACGGTACGCAGCACCGGTCCGGACGATGGTGTCGGCGCCGAGGCTCTTGCGCAGCTGCGTGATGTACGACTGCAGGGTCCGCTCGGCGGTCCGGGGCGGATGCTCTCCCCAGATCAGCTCGACCAGGCGCCACACCGGGACCGCGGTGCCGGGCGAGAGCGCCAGCGCCGCCAGCAGCGCCTGGCACTTCGCCGGGCCGACCTCGACCGGCTCGCCGCCGTCGGTGACCGCTGCCACCCCGCCCAGCAGCCGAATTCGCACCCCGGAACCTTCCACAACCGCCTCTCGCAAGCGCTCACGCCACGCCTCAACAGTCTCTCAACCGTTCCACATCCGCGACCCGACAGGTATCGGGCACGGTCGACACATGACCATTGCCCGGCATGACCGCGCAGCGCCCGAGCCGTGGGGGCCTGCGGCGACGCGGCACGAATCGCACGGTCAGCTGTCACGAGTTCGATGGAGGAGTTCGATGGGATCCAACCGGTACGCCGCCCGCCTTGCTGGTGGCATGTTTCTGCTCGTCATCGCCGCCGTCCTGGTCAGCTCGATGTTCCAGGGCGGCGGTATCAGCCCCTCCGATGACATCGCCGGGACCCTTCGCTCAATCGCCGACAACGCCGTCGGCTTCCGGCTGAGCATCGTGTCTCTAGCGATAGCCAGCATCGGGACGCTGGTGCTCGCGTCCATGCTCTACGCGTTGACCAAACGGCGGGACGAGAACCTGGCGATCCTGGCGCTGGCCTGCCGCGCAGTGGAGGCGGCACTGTACGCCATCGGAATCCTCAGCGTGTTGATCCTGCTGTCACTGAGCGACGAACCGACCGCCGGCGAACAGGAACTAGGCGCCGTCGTGGTCGATGTGGCGTCGCTGAGCACCAACGTCGGGGCAATCTTCTTTGCCGTGGGCAGCACCGTGTTCGCGTACTTACTACTCAGGGCTCGTTCGGTTCCCGTCCCGTTTGCCGCTCTCGGCGTGGTGGCCTCGCTCATTCTGGTCATCGGCGTACCGCTGGAAACCGCCGCCGGCCGCACCACCGCCGACGGCGCATCCATCATCTTGTGGCTGCCGATGTTCGTCTTCGAGATCGCCACGGGCGTGTGGCTGTTAGTCAAGGGCGTCCGGACGCCCGACATGGCCGCCGTCTCCTGATTTCCGGCAGTTGGCCAGCATGGGAAACCGTCTCCGATCGAAGAATGCCAGCAACGACTAAGGAAGGGAGACCTAAGGTGATCGAACGGATTGCAAATGCATCGCCACGTCGTTTGGCGAGAATCGCGGGGGTCATGTGGCTGCTCGTGATCGTGGGGGGCATCTTCGCCGAAGCCGCGTTCTCTAGCGTCGGCGAGCCGGGTGACGCGGCCGCCACGACCGTCCGTATCCGTGACTCGGTCACGCTGATTCGCGCCGGCCTCCTCAGCTACCTTCTCGCCGGCCCGCCCTTCGTGCTGACGGCGATCGTGCTCTACGTGTTGCTCAAGCACGTCCATGAGCTGGCCGCCATCACCATGGTCGCCCTCAACGCGATCGGCACCGCGATCTGGTCCCTCAACCTGCTCAACTGGTACACCGCGCTGACCATCGCCACGGGCGACACGTACCAGCGCTCCTTCGGCACGGCCGGCGCCGACGTGCTAACCATGCTATACGTCGACATGTATAACACCGGGGTCAGTATCGCGTTTGTGTTCGACGGCCTGTGGCTGGCGCCGCTGGGGTACCTGGTGATCAGGTCGGGCTACTTCCCCAAGGTGCTGGGCGTCGCGCTGATTGTCGGCTGCGCCCTCTACCTTGCCGGCTTCGTATTCGTAGACCTGCTCGCCCCCGACGCCGCCGGCGGGATCGATTACCTCTTCGGCGCCATCGGGGGGCTTTCGGAGCTGGCGATGGTCGCCTGGCTGGTGGTGAAGGGCATCCGGCTGCCCGCGAGGGGTGCGGCGGTTCCTGCCACCGCCAACCATCTCCAGCGGTAGTCCGGGTAGCTCATATCTGTCTGGAATGGCGTAGAGGAGTCACCTCGAAGAGCCGTGCCAAGATCTCCAGAGCGCGGCGTAGGCCCCGTCCGCGCGAATGAGTTCGTCGTGGCTGCCGAGCTCCGTGATCCGACCGTCCTCCATGACCGCGACTCGGTCGGCGTCGTAAGCGGTGTTGAGGCGGTGCGCGATCGCGATGACGGTACGCCCGGTGACCACGGCCGCGAGTGCGCGTTCGGTCCGCCGGGCGGTCGTAGGATCGAGCGCGGCGGTCGCCTCGTCGAGGATCAGTGTGTGCGGGTCGGCGAGCACGAGTCGCGCCAGCGCGAGTTGCTGGGCGTCGGCGGCACCGAGCTCACGAGCGCCGTCGCCAAGCTCCGTGTCGAGACCGTTGGGCAGGTCGTCGTACCAGTCGGCTCCGACGGCGGCCAGCGCGGAACGCATCTGGTCATCGGCTGCATCGGGTGCGGCGAAGGCGAGGTTGTCGCGGAGCGAGCCGATGAAGACGTGATGTTCCTGGGTGACCAGGGCGACCTGGCGGCGACGCTCGGTCGGGTCCAGCTCGGTGACCGGGCAGCCGCCGAGGCTCACGACGCCCTCGCGCGGGGCATCGACCCCGGCGAGCAGCCGGGCGAGCGTGGACTTTCCGGCACCCGATGGGCCGACAATCGCGAGCCGCTCGCCGGGGCGCACCTGGAGGTCGATGCCGTGCAGAACATCGCGGCCATCCAGGTAGGAGTACCGTGCACCCCGCACCACGATCTGCTCACCGGACGGTACGGCCTCATGGCCGCGCGGTTCCGGCGGCACCTGGCCGACGCCGAGCACGCGGGCGAACGAGGCGACGCCGCGCTGGGCCTGCTCTACCCACTGCAGCAGCCGATCTAGTGGATCGGTCGCCTGCTGGAGATAGAGCGCGGCGGCGACCAACTCGCCCAGCGTCACCATGCCCCTGGTCAGCAAGAACCCGCCTACCCCGAGGATCGCCGCAACGGGTACGGCGTAGCTGGCCTCCACCACGGGAAAGAACACCGACCGCAGCGCGAGCGTCCTTCTCCGCGTGGCCCACAACCGACCGATGCGCTCGGTTCCGTGCGCGATGCGGTTGTCGGTCAGGCGGAGCGCCTCGACCGTGCGCGCCCCCTCCGCCGTCGTGGTCAACGCGTCGGTCAGGTCAGCCGTGGCCGCACCCTCCGCGAGGTACGCGGCGCTAGCGCGACGCAGATACCAACGGCAGACGAGGTAGATCGACGGCAGCCCGGCCAGAGCGACGACTCCGAGCAGTGGATGAAGCAGGAACACGGCGCCGAAGAGCAGCGACAGGTGCGCCGACGCGATGACGAAGACAGGCACGACCTCTCGGACCATCGTTCCGACGGTCGTCACGTCGACCGAGCTGCGGGTTGTAAGATCCCCGGTCCCGGCCCGCTCGACCGCGGAGACAGGCAGGCTGAGCGTCCGGGAAACGAAATCCTCGCGCAACCGGGCGAGCGCGCGTTCACCGATGCGGTGCCCTGCGTAGTAGGCGTACCGGGTGAGCAGGCCCTGGGCCAGCACACAGAGGCCGATCGCGAGGGCCAAGCGATCCACGGCCGCGGCACCCGCACCGGCGGACACCTGGTCGACAATGCTGCCAAGCAACCACGGCGCGGCCAGCCCGGTAACTGCGCCCAGGCTGTGCAGCACGAGAACGATGACGAATGCCCGGCGGTCACGCGAGATGAGGCCCTGGGCGGCCCGGCGGACCGTGGCCCGATCCGCGACCGGAAGCGCGGTCACCGCCGCGCCCCTTGTGCCTCGGATGGCCGGTGGGACTCGCGCGACTCGCCCACGTCCACCAGGTCGCTGTCGCGGTGTACCAAGGCGCGGTACGCCGCATCGCGTTCGACCAACTCGGCATGGGTGCCGGTGGCGACGATCCGGCCGTCGTCGAGGAGCGCGACCGTGTCGGCGTGCCCGAGCATGAGGGGCGACGTGGTCAGCACCACCGTGGTCCGTCCGGACCGCGCTTCGCGGAGCCGCCGCGCGATGCGCGCCTCGGTGTGCGCGTCCACTGCCGACGACGGTTCGAGAAGGATCAGTACCTCGGGCTCGGCCAGCAGCGCCCGCGCCAGGCGCACCCGCTGACGTTCACCGCCCGAGAGCGTGCGCGCCCGGGTGGACACCAGTGTGGCGAGACCATGCGGCAGCGCGCCGACGACGTCCTCGGCCGATGCCGCCCGCAGGGCCGCCCAGATCTCGGCGTCACCAGTGCGCCGCCGTACCACCAGGATGTCCCGCAGCGTTCCGCCGAAGATGTAGGAATCGTGATCCGCAACGAGGATCCTGGCCCGCACCTCGTCGAGAGGCATGTCCGCCAACGGCATGCCGCCCCAGGAGACATCGCTCGCGACGAAACGACCGAGCCGGTCGGCCAGCGCAACGGCCGCCTCGGGATCCGACGCGGCGACGCCGAGGAGCCGGCCGTACGGGACCCTGAGGCCGCTGGCGGGATCATGAAGGTCGGCCGGGCCGGCCGGCGCCGGCTCGAGCGCCTGTCCGCCGGCCTCGTCCGGCGTGAGGTTGAGCAGGGCGATGATCCGGCGGGCCGCGACCCTTCCGCGGATCAGCTCATAGCCGCCCTCGAGCAGGAACCAGACGGGAATGACCAGGATGGCGACGTAGCCATACACGGCGACCATCTCTCCGATCGAGATGTCGCCGGCCCCGGCCATCCGCGCCGCGAGCCATACCACGGCCGCGAGGAACATTCCCGGTATGACGATCATCCCGGCCTCGATCCAGCTGCCGACCGCGCCGACGCGATATCCCTCGGCGAGCAGCTTCTGCGACCGCGCGGCGTACCGACGCCCGAAGAGGCCGCGTCCGCCGACCCCGGCGAGCACCCGCAGGCCCGCCACGATGTCCCCCGCGCGGGTCGTGAGGATGCCCTGCTCGTGCCGGTACGCCGACTCGGCCTGTTCCAATCGCCGCAGCAACGGTCCAATAAGTACCGCGATCGCGGGGACGCCCAGCAGGACGAAGGCTGCGAGAAGCGGTGAGAAGGACCAGAGCACGACGGCGACGACCGCGTAGGCGATGACGGCGCCGACACCTGGCCCGGTCATCGTCAACACCTCCGACACATGCCCGACGTCCGAGCCGGTGACCGTGGCGACCTCTCCCGCTGCGAGCTTGCGGGGAAGCATCGCGCCGATCCGGGATAGGTGCCGCAGCAGGACCCCCGCAGAGCGCGCGGTCGCGTCCTCACGGACGAAAGTCATCGTCCGGTGCCGCATTATGCCGAGGTACGCCAGTGCCACCCCCGCGACGAGGATCGCCAGCACCCACACCGCCAGGGCCCGGTTGTCGCGCGCGCGCAACCCATCGTCGATGGCCCGGGCGACGAGATAGGGCCGGGCCGACAGCCCGACCATCCAGGCCGTGCCAATCACACTTCCACGTAGCACGCGCCAGGGCTCGGAGCGGACCAGCCACCAGATGTATCGCAGCGGCCCCCTCGTGTCCGGAACACCGGGATCGGGATGGGGGATTTGCGGGGGCACTCGCCCAGGCTACCGATTCGGCCGAACGTGACCGCCTCAATTTCGGGTCGCGGCCCCGTGCTGGCCAAGGAGATCACTGGCATCGAACTCATCCGAAGCCCAGGAAGGTACCGCGGCCGCCATCCGGCCGGTTCCGGGCAGGGCCAGGGGAAACGGGCTCCGTCCAAGCCGGCGAACATAGCGTGTCAGGAGAGCACCCCTACCTCCGAACGATGCATGGCCCTATTCGAACCAATGGGCGATACTGATGCCATCGCTCGAGTTCGCGGCGCCACGGCTCCTGTCCGCCACAACGAAAGGCGGGATCAGCAGCACTACCACGTGACCACTGGAGCCCGAAGGTGATGGCACCACCCGGGTCACGATTCGGGCCGATCTGACCGTTCCAGGCAAGCTGCTTGGAAGCTTGCTGAGCCGCTAGTGATGCGCGAAACAGCAAGGAGGCGAGACGATTCTTGCGAATCTCAAAGCGCGTATGGAACTAGACGGCTAGGAGACAGCGGTCGCTCAATCGCCTGGTGGGGGTCGGAGAGTTCCAATGCGATTGCTAACGATCCGCGAAACCGTCGCGTCGAAATGGTGGTGCGCGACGCGCAGCGAGTACACGATCGATCCGACAACAACTACCACTTCGGCTGGGCGGAGGCGGATGTGCCGGGAACCTGGGTGGGCCAGACCGCGGGTCGCATCGCGGACGCGGTTCGCAGCGGCGAGACGACCGCGGTCAAGGTGGTTTCGAGCCACCTCGACTACATCGCGCGCCACGACGGCCAGTTGCGCGCGTTCCGGACCTTACGGGCGAAGGAGGCGGACGCCGAGGCCGGCGCGATC
Source organism: Micromonosporaceae bacterium (assembly GCA_020027875.1). Lineage (GTDB taxonomy): Bacteria > Actinomycetota > Actinomycetes > Mycobacteriales > Micromonosporaceae > JAXIPB01. The sequence goes on from JAHRHA010000053.1 coordinate 30,523, forward strand.
GACGCGCGACCGGACCCGAAGGTGGCGCCTCTGCTGGGCGTACCGATCGCCGTCAAAGAGAACACGGCGGTCGCCGGCCTGCCGACGTGGAACGGGTCGGCTTCGGCCCGCGGACCGATCGAACCCGCCGACCACGAGGTCGTGCGCCGTCTGCGCGCCGGGGGCGCGGTCGTGGTGGGCGTGACCCGCATGCCCGAGCTCGGCCTGTGGGCATTCACCGACGACGACACGGCCGTGACCCGCAACCCCTGGCAGCTCGATCGCACGCCCGGCGGCAGCTCCGGCGGCGCCGCCGCCGCCGTCGCCTCCGGCCTCGTGCCGATCGCGCACGGAAACGACGGTCTGGGCTCGGTGCGGATTCCCGCCGCGTGCTGTGGGCTTGTAGGGCTCAAGCCGGGTCGTGGCGTGGTGCCGTGCCAGCTCGGCGCCGAGGACTGGTTCGGCCTGACCGAGCATGGCATCCTCGCTACGACTGTGGCCGACGCCGCACTCGGCTTCGCGGTCCTCGCCGACCGGGACGGTGTCTCGGTCACCGAGCCGTCGCGCCAGCGGATCGCGGTCTCCCTGCGCAGTCCAGTCGCCGGCGTGCGCGCGGACCGGCCCAACCGCGCCGCGGTGGCCCGGGCGACCCAGCTGTTGACTGCCGCCGGGCACCACGTGCGCCGGGCCGACCCGACGTATCCAGTCGTTTTGAGCCTGCGCGGCACAGCTACCTGGTTCGCGGCCGCCTACCGCGACGTGTCGGCCGCCGGCCTCGACCGGGCGACGCTACAGCCTCGATCGCAGCGCCATGTCGCCCTCGGCGAGCGCGTCTGGCGCCGCGGGTACGTGCGGGAGACCGACCGCGCCGCATTCCGCGACCGATGCCTTGCCTTCTTCAGCAACGATCGCGGCGGCCACGACCTGCTCCTCATGCCGGTCCTGGCCGGCGCGCCGCCTCCGGCCCGTGACTGGTGGCGGCGGTCGTGGCGGTCGAACGTCACGACCTCTGTACGGTTCGCGCCCTTCGCCGCACCCTGGAACATCGCGGGTCTACCGGCGATCGCCGTTCCCGTCGGCACCCGTCCTGACGGATTGCCCGTCGCGGTCCAGCTGGTCGGTCCGCCGGGCGCCGAGCCGCTGTTGCTGGCGGTCGCGGGCCAACTCGAGTCGGCCAATCCGTGGCTGCGTCACGCACCCGGCTGGCCCCGCGTCGACGCGCCCAACTAATTCCCGATGAGTCCGTCGTAACGCCGCCGCGGTTCAGGCGATTTTGGTCGGTGCGTCATCGCCGTTCCGCCAATGCGGCCGCCCGGCATTGCCCACAGTTCGTGTACGCGAGGCACACTGCTGAATATGGCTCCGGCGTCAGCCCGAGGATGGCGAGCCCTCTCATGATCGGGCATGAGCGCAAGCTCAACGCCCTCGCCGATTTCGCTCGCGGGTGGAGACCGGGCCTCCCATCGGTGGCGCTCGTCAGTGGCCGGGCCGGCATGGGCAAGACGCGGTTGGTGTCGGAGGCCATGGATCGGTGGCAAGCCCAGAAATGCCAGGTCTTGCTGGGGCGTTGCGTGCCGGTAGAGGGCATGCCATACACGCCCCTGGTGTCTCGACGAACTCGGCTACGTCCAGGTCGACTCCCGCGGCGTCGAGCTGCTGTTCCAGATCATTACCGAAACGCGAGGAACGCGCCTCCATTGGCATCGGCACCAACCTCCCGTTCAGCGAATGGGGCTCCGTGTTCCCCGACCCCCGCCTGGCTGGCGATCGTCGACCGCGTCACCTTCAACGCCCGCATCCTCGAGACCGGCACCGAGTCATACCGGCTGCGCACCAGCAGGAACAGCGGCCGACGCAAACGCGCGAGCTGACCAGACCTCGCCGGTCCGGCATCCTTGGCCCGGTGATCGATGAGTCGAAGATCGCGGCGCACTCAGATCCAGCTCGTCGCGACCGCACCAACTTCATCGTCCAGCTCGACCTCCCCGGCCGGTGTCCAGCGATGGCTTCAACGAGTCGGATCGCTCACAACCGGCGTACCAGAAAGTCCTCAAAAGAAATCCGCGAGGCGGTGTCGGATCGGGTCAGAGGTGTTCGTAGCAGGGGTGAGAGGCCGCCCACGGGGGGCGCCCCCAAGGAGATGGGAACCGCGATCATGAAACTGACGACCACCACGCAGGTCTCGGTGGATGGAGTGATGCAGGCAAACGGCGGGCCGAATGTGCTCGACGTCGGATTCGAGCGCGGCGGATGGGCCAGGCCACTGTTCGGTGGCGAGGCCATGACGTTCGTCAACGAGGTCTACCAGCGCGCCGACGCGTTCCTGTTCGGCCGGCGCACGTACGAGCTCTTCGCCGGCTACTGGGGCGTGATGGATCCGGGCAGCGGCCCCATCGCGGATGCCTTGAACACGCGACCTAAGTACGTCGCATCGAAGACGCTCACCGAACCGCGTTGGGCGGACACGACCGTCCTCTCCGGTGACCTCGCGACGGCCATCCGCGAGCTGAAGGCCAAGCCGGCGGGTGAGCTGCAGGTGCATGGCAGCGGCGCCCTGACCCGGTGGCTGCTTGAGAACGACCTCGTCGACGAGATGAATCTGCTCATCGTCCCGGTGGTCGTCGGCCAGGGCACGCGGCTATTCTCCGACGCCGGCCCGGACATGGCGCTTGACCTGGTCGAATCGCGAGCCTGCCCGAAGGGCATAACGATCCAGGTCTACCGGCCGGCCGGGCGCCCGCAGTATGCAACCGACTGATGCAAGTGACATAGGTGACCCGATAGACGACCAACCGGTTCCAGCCCTATGGCCAAGGCCCACCCACGTTGGAAACGAGAAGTACCTCACCGACTTCTGGATCATCGTGGCCCCGACCCCGACGTGGCGCTTAAGCTCGCCACCGAGGGGTCGAAGGCCTGCAATCGGAAGGTCGAGGTGCGGCGCAACGCTGCGAAAGCCGCTGGCCGCGCCTCGGCCGGCGCAGGTATCCAGCGATGGCTTCGACGAGTCGGATCGTTCACACCCGGCGTACCAGAAAGTCTTGAAAGACATCCGGGAGGCGGTGTCGGATCGGGGCAGACGTGTTCGTAGCAGGGGTGAGCGGCCGCCCACCAGGGGCACCCCAAACCACAGGAGATGATCCGAGATGCATTACCTGGTTTCCGTGATCTTCGACACGGCCGGCCTCGCCACCCCGGACGAGATGGCTGCCATCGACGCGTTCAACGACCGGCTCAAGGCCGAGGGTCACTGGGTCTTCGCCGGCGGCCTCGCGGCGCCCAGCACGGCCACCGTCATCGACAACCGAGGCGAGGAGGCGCTGTTCACCGACGGGCCGTTCCTGGAGACGAAGGAGTACCTCGCCGGCTTCTGGATCATCGAGGCCCCCGACCTCGACGTGGCCCTCAAGCTCGCCGCCGAGGGATCGAAGCACTGCAACCGGAAGGTCGAGATACGGCCGTTCCTCGGCGTCGAGCTGCGGCCGTTCCGCGGCGAGTGAGCGTGATTGACGTCCGGGAGGCGATCACCCGCGCCCACCACGAGGAGTGGGCCCGGGTGGTCGCTGCCCTGACCCGGCGTTTCGGTGACCTCGACATCGCCGAGGAGGCGGCGGCCGAGGCGTTCGCGACCGCCGTCGAGCGGTGGCCGGCCGACGGCGTACCCCCCAACCGCGGCGCCTGGCTGACCACCACCGCCAACCGCAAGGCCATCGACCGGATCCGGCGCGAGAACAAACGCGACGACAAGCAGAAGGAGGCTCAAATCTTGTATAACGACGACCCGCCCGAGCCTCTCGGCGCCATCGACGACGATCGGCTCCGGCTGATCTTCACCTGCTGTCACCCGGCGCTCGCGACGGAGACCCGCGTGGCGCTGACGCTGCGAATGGTCGGCGGCCTGACCGTGCCCGAGATCGCCCGTGCCTTCCTGGTGCAGGAGACCACCATGGAGCGACGGATCACCCGCGCGAAGGCCAAGATCAAGGCGGCTCGCATCCCTTATCGGGTGCCGTCAGCGAAGGATCTCCCGGCCCGCGTCTCCGGCGTACTCGCCGTCCTGTACCTCGTCTTCAACGAGGGCTACCTGGCGACCGGCCCCGACACCGATCCCGTACGTCACGACCTGACCGCCGAGGCGATCCGGCTCACCCGCCTGATCCGTGCCCTCATGCCGCAGGACGGTGAGGTGGCCGGGCTGCTGGCGCTGATGCTCCTCACCGAGGCCCGCCGCGCCGCCCGGGTTTCGGCGAGCGGCGAACTGATCACCCTCGACGAGCAGGACCGTGGGGCCTGGGACGTGGCGCTGGTCGCCGAGGGTCATCGGCTGGTGCGCGAGCGCCTGGCCGCCGGGGTGGCTCCGGGTCGCTACCAGATCCTCGCGGCGATCAGCGCCGTGCACACCTCCGCCCGCGAGGCACGCGACACCGACTGGTCGCAGGTCGTCGCCCTGTACGACCAGCTTGTCCGCCTCGACCCCTCGCCGATCATCGCCCTCAACCGGGCCGTCGCGGTCGCCGAGCTTGACGGCCCGGAGGTGGCACTGGCGGCCGTCGACCGTCTTGAGGACAAATTGGCCGGCTATCACGCCTACCATGCGGCCCGCGCCGACCTGCTGCGCCGGCTGGGCCGCAGTCAGAAATCGCGCGCGGCGTACGACAAAGCCATCGAGCTGGCGGGCAACACCGCCGAGACCGCCTACCTGACACGCCGCCGCGACCAGCTGGGGTAGACGCGTGTTTGGGTCAAAGGAGTTGGCGCAGTTTGATCTTGAGCTGAGGAGTGTTACGCCGAGGCGGAGGCGGCCCTGGGGGAGCACCGCGAGCAGCTCGGGCGACTGGCCGACGCGCTGCTGGAACGTGAATCCCTCGACGAGGACGACGCGTACGCCGCGGCCGGCATACCCCGCGACGAGGCGCCAGCGGCAGTCGCCCGTGGAGAGGTTCCCGGAGTCACGCCGGCGCCCGGCCTGCCCGGCGGCACGTAGCGGAAGCTACTTCTCCGCCTGTACGTACCTGCGCTTGAGCCGTATGTCATAACCGGCGAACCGTCCTTCGCCGAGCGCGTGGAACTCGAGAGTCGGCTCCTTGCCCGGCGGGATGAAGCGTGCCGCCTCGCGGTAGTCCTGATTCACCTCCGTTAGGCGATCGAGGAAACGCTCCCGTGTCGCCTCGAGGTCGGCTGGCCGCTCGGCACCGGCCGCAAGCTCGAAGGCGATGGTGAGCGTCTTGTTGGCCTCCTTGTCCTCACCCGCGACAAGTGCGAACGAACGCACCCGCTCGGCGAGCTCGGGCAGTGAGTACACGACCTCCTCCACATCCGTGGGGGCGACCTTCGAGCCGTAGAAGGCGACGGTCGAATCCGATCGCCCATAGTGGAACAGGAGGGGAAAGTCGAGATGTCGCTCGGAGAGGTCGGCCGGTCGCAGATTCAGCTCCGCGAGCGCGCGCGCGACTTCCCGGAAGCGTACGACGCAACCGAGATCGTGCAGGTTGTAGCGGAGTTTAGGGGCAGTCGTTCCCACCCGGCATATGGAGATGATGAGCTCGCCGGCCTCGCTGGTCTCGATGAAGTAGTCGAGCGGGTTGTACTGGAAGACCATCGGCAAAGAGCGGTGCGACGGCAGGTTGAGCGAGCGGCCCAGCTCCGGGCGCTCGGCCAGAAGGCGGCGGAGCGCGATCGTGAAGTCGTTCTCGGCTGCGACGTTGATCTCCAGGTCCGCCGCGCCGAACGAGCTGTAGACGGCGCGGAAGCTGCGCAGAAGGTATTTGCGCAGCGCCTCGCTCATGCCTTCGCCGCCGACGACGGCCGCGCAGTGGTACTCGCTCCAGTCGATTCGGGCTTCGTCGACGAGCTGCTTGAGGAATGGCGGGTAGCCCAGAATGAGGTACCGGTAGCGCGGACCGAAGTTACGAAGGGTTGTTTCGATCTTGCTGATGTCCGGGCCCAGCGACTTGAGGACAGCAACATCGACGGTCCCCATGGAGACAGCCATGCCTGTCGCCCAGGGCCCAAGTGCGAACGCGTTGACGATGAACAGCGGGTCCCGGCCGAACACCTGGCGAAGGTCGAACTGAAGGAGCATGCGGACGTCGGCGCGCTCCTGCGATCCGCGCACCCAGTCGGTCGGTCGCCCGCTTGTGCCCGAGGACTCGTCGATCACGACACCGCGCCGCGGGATCTGTCCGTTCCGGCACCGCGCCTCGGTGGAGAATCGGCGCACGTAGGTCTGCTTGTCCGTAATCGGGAGAGCGGAGAAGTCCGGCACGAGTCGGCGTACGCGCACCTGCGGATCCCCCGCCTCGCTCAGGAACCGTCTGTACGCGGGTACGTGTTTTCTGGCGTGCTCGACTGTGAGCCATAGTCGCCAGGTGCCGATCCGCCAAAGAAACGGCTCGAGGCCTGGGCGGAGCAGACGTTCCGCCCGCGGCGTGGAAAGGAGCGCCGCGCGCGCCCACTCTGTCCCGTGGAGGAACCCGAATACCAGAGCCCGCTTGAGCCGGGTCACGCCACTATCTCGGTGAGCGGCCGGCGCGGGCTGCGTGGCGGCTCGGGTCCAGAGCCGATTCGGAGGAGGAGCCATACCTCGCGTTCTGCCTCTCTGATCCGGAGTCGCTCGGTTAGGCGAGCGTGGGCGGTGGGGCTCGTGATGACGGAACCGAAGGGCTGGATGTATAGGCCGTGCGCCGTGAGCGCGAGCCAGAAACTGAGCAACATCCGGCCGGCGGTGAGGCACTCGACGGGTGTGCCCCATGACCCGGCGATCCAGCCCACCGTCGCCGTGCCGCGCGTGCTGCGCAGATAGAGCCTGCGCGCGAGAGCGCGGACGGGACCTGGTCGAAAGAGTTGGTGGCGATGGAAGAAGAGTCGAACGACCGGTGCCGGGAAGCCGAGGCCGCGAGGTGAGAAGCCATCGCCCTGTGCCAACGCCGCACGCTCGCTCAGGTGCGTCCAAAGCCCGATCTCCGTACGCCGGTCGTCCTCATCGAGGTCGTAGAAGACCGTGTCGGCGTTGAGTGAGACGACCCAGTCGACGAGCGCCGGGTCGCTGGTGAAGCTTGCCTCGTGCCCAAACTCCGCCGCGATCGCGCAGAGCTGCCCGAGCGTCGCTTCGTCCACGGGCCGCCCGTCGAACGGAAGGCGCGAGGTTCTACGGCGATGCAGCAACGCCGCCGCGAAGCGGGCGGGTCCGTTACGCTGGCCGAGCCGCAGGCGGGCAACGAGCGGCCGCTCGTCCGCATCCACCCCCAGCGGAGGAAACTCATTCTGGACCTCCACCGTTAGGCCCGCCTTGCCGGCAGCCACGTCCAGCGCCTCGAGGAAGATGCCTTGTGCGGCGGCCGCGAAGCGGCCGTCAGGGTCCTCGACGGGGAGCAGGCGCTCGCGTAGTGCGTAGAGTTCGGCCGCCTCCGGTGAGTGCAACTTTACGAGCCACGGCTGGGTGTTGTGCGGTGACGGCGCCCAGCGGGCGTCATCGACCGTTGTCGACCTCGTTGAAGTACGTGAGGTTGGGGTAGACCTTCTCGGCCCAATGGCGTGGGGCTTGGAAGATCTCGCCGGGGAACACCGTGAAGGCTACCGGGAGTGAGAGCTCGGGAGGCTTTTGCCCGGACGCGATGGCCTCATTGATGCTTTGTGCGTTCTCCCAGTACAGGCGCGCCGACGAGGTGGCGGTGTTCGTCAGCCAGTACAGCGTGATGTTGTCGAGGACACTGTCCCGCGTCAGGCCTCCCGAAGGCTGCCCGTCGAGGAACGCGCGCGACATCTTCTCGTAGCTGTCTGCGTCGTGGTCGAGCATCCAGGACGCCAGCCCGACCGGTGTGTCCGTCAAACCGGCGCCGAGCGTCTGCGGCCGCGTGTTCATCTCTGCGATGTAGCCGCTCATGAAGATGCCAGCGACTGCATCCAACGCTGCGTGTTCCTTCTCGGCCCTGGAAGCAACGACGGCTATCGCGACTCGCTTGAACAGTCCCTGCGCGATCTCGCCGCCGAAGATAGCCGCCAGCACTTCGGTTGGGAAGGAGCTGAGGAAGTTGAGGTGAATGCCGACCAGCCCGTCCGGCGCCTGACGCGCCATCGCGTCGGTTACCGAGGCGCCCTGGTCACCCCCCTGAGCGACGTACCGTGTGTAGCCGAGGCGCTTCATCAGCTCCGCCCACGCTTGCGCGATGCGACCGGCATCCCAGCCAACCTCGGTCGGATGCCCGGAGAAGCCATAGCCCGGCAGCGACGGCAACACGAGGTCGAAGGCGTCCTCGGAGCGTCCCCCGTAAGCCGTCGGGTCGGTGAGCGGGCCGAGGACCTCGAGCAGCTCGATGACCGAGCCGGGCCAGCCGTGCGTGATGATCAGCGGCAACGCGTTCTCGTGCGGCGACTTGACATGGATGAAGTGGACGTCAACGCCGTCGATCGCGGTCTTGAACTGTGGCAGCGCGTTCAGTTTCGACTCGCATGTCCGCCAGTCGTGTTCGCTAACCCAGTAGTCGGCCACCTTGCGGAGCGTCGCCGACTGCACGCCCTGCGACCTGTCGTCGACGAGCTCCTTGTCGGGCCAACGCGTCTCGGCAATGCGGCGGCGCAGCCCCTCTAACTCCGCGGCGCTGGTCTCGATCGTAAACGGCCGGATCCCTCCGGCCGTAGACGCCTCGGTCGTAACAGACATGTGGATCTCCTTCGGCGTTCAACCTCGTTGGCGGTCGAGGAGAGCTTCTTCCCTCCAACCGAACGGCATCCGCCGATCGGTGCCTCGCGAAGCACAGCGCGCGTCATGCGCCCCCGTGACCTGTGCCGACCCGGCATCCGGCTTGGCGCGGCGGCCGCTACACAATTGCCAACACTAGGTCTCGCAGTATGTGATCGCAGGCCATACCAGCAAAACCCGCACAGGCGCCAACGCACTGAGTCGGTTGAACCGCACTGGATGAGCCGTAGCGCAAAACCCCGTCAGGCCACTAGCCTGACGACCTTATGCGACATGGGCCGATATCGCGCGTGGCCGCCACGAACCGGTATTCGGTGGCGGATTAGGCCTTCCACAGCCGCGCACAGCATTCCAACGCAGGGGCCGCCTACTAGGTGACACGCCTCCGCCAGAGACCGCCACAGTCCGGCTTTGCCCGGGGTTGGTGGCGGAGCGACCAGACGGCGGGAGTCACCCCCAGCTCACCCGAGCTGCCGGCGTCAACATCTGACCTGCGGCCAGTTGATGCGCCGCAGTTCGTCAGCAAGTGCGTGGACGGCAGACTGTCTAAAGCGACGAGCCCAAATGCCAGCCCAATCTTCGTCGCCCAAGAAGAACTTCCAGTCGCTAATAACCGCTGGCCTCATGAGCAAGAATGGCACGGGCGCTTTGAAGGGTCGAAAGTCCGCGTTGTAAACGGCAGACAACTCGTTCCTTTCGTGGAACTCTCCCAGCACCACCCCGCCCCGCGAGGGGAATGATCCGTGCCTGGTTGAAGGCGGGCGTGCTCGAACCTGGTCAGGGCTTCGCCCCGACCGAGGAAGGAACGCCACAAGGGGGCGTCATCAGCCCCCTGGTGCTCAACGTCGCTCTTCACGGCATGGAACACGCCGGGGGGCACCCGCTACCACCTTGATGCCGCCACCGGCGGCATCAAGGTGGTACCGGACGCCCCAGTCCTTGTCCGCTACGCGGACGATCTCCTCGCCCTGTGTCGCACCCGCGAGCAGCCGCAGGAGGTCAAGGACAGGCTGGCACAGTGGCTCGAGCCCCGGGGTCTTCGCTTCAACGAGGAGAAGATGTGAGCGCGAGCCCAACATCTCGGTAGAGGCTCGACGTGTCCTGCGCCTTGGCGTCGCGGATGACCGTCGCGATGTCCCCGAGCTCGGATATGACGTTGGTGATCTCCAGGTCTGGACCAGCTTTGGGTCGGTGCCGGCGTCGAGCGCGTCACGGTAGCGGTCCAGGCGTTTGTGGCATGAGGTGATGGTGCGGTCGCCCGCCACATCAGCAACATCCTGACCAAGATCGGAGCGCCATCCCGCGCGGCAGCCACCGCCTACGCGTACGAGCACCACGTGATCTAGGCACCCGTACACAGAACTACCCATGCGCCAAAGCGTGACTCTGGGTCGTTTGACCGAAGTCATGCCGTCTCCCTGCGGGCAGGGTTCTTGCAATGACGACAACGCAAGGAGCCGGACATGACGAATGCGAAGCAGACGACGACGAACGAAGCCGAGCACACCGCGCCCGTCGAGGCGTGGGACGCGATCGCGGCGCTGTACGACGAGCACGTTGCACCGGGTGAGTCCGATCTGGCCATCGCCGGACTGCGGCTTGCCGGTCTGCGGGCGGGCGAGACGTTCCTCGACGTCGCGGCCGGAACCGGTGGATTGAGCCTGCCCGCTGCGCGGTTCGGTGCGACCGTGTTGGCGACCGACTGGGCACCCAAGATGATCGAGCATTTCAACGCGCGGGCGGGCGCCGAAGGTCTCGACGCCGTGGGTCGCGTGATGGACTGTCATGCGCTCGACATCGCCGACGACACCTACGACCTCACCGGTTCGCAGTTCGGCGTGATGCTCGTTCCGGATCAGGCCCAGGCGCTGCGCGAGATGGTTCGGGTGACCAAGCCTGGTGGACGGGTGCTGCTCATCGCCTACGGGAACCCGGACGAGTTCGAGGCGCTGCACTTCTTCATCGGTGCGGTGCAGGCGGTCGTCCCTGAGTTCGAGGGCCCCGAGGACGAGCCGCTGCTCGAGTTCCAGGTCGCCGTCCCGGACGTCCTGCGTCAGCGATTGATCGACGCTGGTCTGAAGGAGGTCACGGTTGACACCAGCAACCAGGAGCGGATCGAGGTGCGGACCGGACAGCAGCTCTGGGACTGGTGCCTCGGTGGCAACCCGATCCCGGGGATGCTCGTCGCCGATCTCACGGACGAGCAGCGCGCAGACATCATCCGGGTGCTCGACGGCATGGTCCGTGAACACTCCGCCGACGGCCCGGCTGTGTTGACGGCGCCGCTGAACATCGGGGTGGGCACGAAATAGCGGCCGGCGAGACTGGGGCGAGGCCCGCGCCGTCCAGTAGCAGCTACGGACTCTTCGTCGCGCCGAGGGGACTCGAAGGAGGCCAGTCGTGGATGGCGCAAGCTGACCGATCCTTCGCGAGGTGGCATGTGTGCAGGGCGACGATCTTCGCCACTGCGTCGCGGCGTTCGGTAAATGCGTCGGGTTCGGCCGCGGTGAGTTCGGCGAACATCGCTTCGTCTTCGCTAGCAGCGGCGATCGACTTCTCGAGTTCGACAACGAGCAACTGTCTGACGAGGGCGAACATGCACAACGACGTCGCGAGGTTGGGCAGGTAGGCGTCGCGGTTGCCGGCGGCCAATCTCCCGGTAGAGGGTGACCGCCTCGTCGGAGACGGTCAACGCCTCACCCCGCCGACTGGCCTCGGCCAACCGCAGCGCGTGGTTTGTTCTGGTCTTTCGCCGGCGGCGGAACCGGAGCATCATGAAACCCCCTTCCGTGACGGCGTTGGAGGTGTCAGGGTGTCCAGCGAAGATCTTTCCAATGTGCGTGCCAGCGAGGCGGTCCACGCGCGCGCAGCTGCGTTCGCGCGCGAGCTCAACCTACCGGCCGATGCCAGCCGGGCGCAGCTCATGGCGGCGCTTGCCGCCAGCCGCATCGTCGCCCCCTCATTGCGGACGGCCTTGGACGACACACGTGATCTCGAAGACGTATTGATTGCCCTTCCATCGGGAGGCTTGAAAGTGCCGCCCAAGGTCGGGTGGCGCGCCACGGTGCCGCAGATCCCCAGTCGAAAGCCCCGCTATCACATTCGCGTCCGCGCCGTCTTCTGCGCCGACGACGATGGCACGAATGGCGCCACCATCACCAAAAACCAGGTCTTAGAGCTCCTGAAGGTTGTGTCGACCCTCTACTTCCATGCGGGCCTGACCTTCGCCCTCTCGGCGGCGATGCCGTTGACCAACACAATGATCAACCAGGATTTCACAGTGCCGACCGGTCTCGATATGACCGTCGAGGACCCGCCGCCCATGACCGCGGCGGAGACGAACGTCAGCTTCGACAAACACAACGCGGAACGGACTGCTTGGGCCCGGAACTATCCCGGCGAGCTGGTGATCTTCTTTCGTCGTGGCACCAAACTAGAATGGAACAAGACAGCGAGCGTATGGGAGGTCCGCGCGGCTTCCTTTGCATTCTCGGGGCCGGAGCACGAATTCGTGGCGATGGGCCAGGGGAGTCCGCCCGAGGTCAACCTGTTAGCCCACGAGTCCGGGCATTACTTCCATCTGAACCATACGTTCAACACCCTGGTGACCTTGACGGCGGCCGAGTCGAAGCAGTACCCGAACTGGGAGACCAGCGCGGCTGACCGGGCGGCCGGATTGAAGATTCTCCGGGAGAGGCTCGCCGAAGGCATTCGTACGTACATTGACGACCAGAATCACCCCGCCGACCAAGGGCTCGAGGTTCTCAATGGCGACGGTCTCATCGACACACCGCCCGACCCGGCACCACCAATCTTCCGTTACGGATTCGCCAACCAGTGCGACACACACTCAATCACGGTGGATGTGAACCTCGCCTCGGGCCCGCGTTCCTATACCGTCGTCGCGCCACATGACATCATCATGTCGTACTTCTTCCGGTGTGCTGGCCTGAAGCGCTACAGCGAATCCCAGATCGATGTCGTACGCACGTCGCTGGAGCAGGCGACGTTCACCGGCACCGTGAAGACAACTGGCGGCGCCGTCCTGCCGATCTTGTCGCGGCATCACCTGATTGCGCCCAAGTACAAGATGGACGGAGGCAACCAGGTCGCGGTTCCGCCAAAGTTCCTCACCCGGGCCGCGCAGCGGCTGAGGAGTCTCATCGGGCTGGGCCGTGGCCGATAGGGCGGCTGACCCGCACCCTCACCCAAGATCAAGGCGAGGAGAACAAAGACCGGGCCATGACACCGGTCATGCCGGCACCAACATGACCCCGTCCTCACAGGGCAGCAGGCACAACCCGAGTATTCGGCCGCCACAGGCTCGACCTTTGGAGGTCACTGGCAGGCGACACTCCCTGGGAGGGAGCGGGTCGTGCCCCCTCCCAGAGGTCGGCGTCAACGATCGCTACGGCGATACGGTCAGCCGGTCGGCGTAGATGTTCTGGTTGCGGTTGCCGATGCTGTTCGTCGGCGCCGGACCCGGAGTGAGGTCGCATTGACCTGCGGGCACGTCGCGATTGTCTGCCCAGGCAACGTGGACGACGTGGTTCGTGCCATCCCACCGCGCGTCCAGCTCGATGTAGTCGCCGTGGAAGGCGACGCTGCCGCCGCCGAACATCTGGCAGTTGCCGTTGTGCGAGACGTCGGTGACGCGCTCCTCGTGACTGAATGCGGGGTAGACGGCACCGTCGCAGTTCGTGCAGGCGTAGTAGACGTCGAGCGCCTCGTTCCCGGCTGTCACGCTGTTTCTGAAGTCGTACCAGGCGACGTGCAGGGCACCGTGGGAGACCTCGATGGTCGGCCAGATCTGGTGTCGAGCGCCAGGGTCGGTGTTGACCTGCACCGGGGGCCCCCACGTCGTGCCGCCGTCGGTCGAGCGCTGAACGTAGATGTCGAAGTCGCCGGCAATGCTCATGTAGGCGACGTAGACCACGTTCGAGTTCGTGTTGTCTACTGCGACGAAGGCGAACGTTGGAGTGCGGAAGGCGACGCCCGGAGCCTGTGCGGAGGCGATCGACCCCACCGTCACCGGCTGGCTCCAGTGCCTCCCGCAGTCTGTTGACTTGACGATGCTGACCGTGCTCGTCGCGTCGGATCCGCCGGGGAACGTCCGGTAAGCGACGTAGATCGTTCCGTCTGGGCCGACGGCGATGTCGGAACCCTGGTTTCCCCGTGTGCCGGCCGGACCACCGCTGGAGATAACCCGCGGCTGGGAGAATGTTGCCCCGCCATCGGTCGACCTGCTAAAGACGATCGGAAACGAACCGTTGACGCCGTGGAACGGCGTGTGGGTGACGTAGACGTTACCTGCGCACGGGCTCGCCGCGGGCGAGTTGACGTCAAGCTCCATCCACTCCTTGTCTACGAAGGTGCCCGCGAATGCGAACTTCTGGTTCGGTGGTACGGCGAAACCGACGGCGTACGGAGTGAAAGGTGGGGGAACCCTCGATCCCGAATCGACCATCTGTGCGGTATTGACCCTAGGCGCTGTCCTGCCTGTTGGCGACTCGAAACCAAAACGCTGGCGAAGCTGCCAGTGCTCGGCCTGCCAGGAAGTCGTCTGGGAGGAACCGGCGGCGCCGGGGACCTATGGTGGGCCCCGGCGCGTCGATACTCCTATCCCTGAGACGTTCTCGCGACGTCGAGGGCGAACGGCATGCCCGCTCGCGGACGGGGCCCGCGTGTCGTCGGGACGGTGGAAGCGCCGGGCAGGGTAAACCAGATCCGCATGCGCCACTGGCCAGCGGCCGCGCGGTCGAGACTGGGCTACCCTGAGTTGACCTTGCGTCGTCGACGCCGCGCCGTTCCGGGCCGCGTCGGGCGATTTGTATAGCTGAGGGCGGGGCGGGCGATGTTGCTGGGGTGCGACGACGAGATGGCCGCGCTGAGCGGTCTGCTGGACCGGGCGGCCAACCGACACAGCGGCGCCTTGGCGGTGCGCGGCGACGCCGGCATCGGGAAGTCGTCGCTCGCGGCACCGTCGACCCGGCCGGACCGCCGCTCCTCGGGGTGGTCGAGGACGCCCAGCCGCTGTCCACGAGGGCGGCGGTGACATGCCCGATGTGACCGGAGACCCTCCGTCGATGAGCGGGATGCCGTCGGAGACGCTGTACCACCGATGGCTAGGCTGGCACGCCTTGGCCATGCGACGAGCCATCATTGTGGTCTCGGTTGGGGTGATCGTCGCTCTGGTTCTCCTGCGGTTCGCTACGTGGGAGTTGGCCGTGATCGGGGGCTGGGACGCTGCCGCGCTCACCTTCCTCTTCACAGTGTGGCCGATCATCATTCGAGCGAACGGCTCGCACGTCGAGCAGCTCACCGCACGCGAGGACGAGACACGCGGCTCCGCTACGGCGCTGATCGTCGGGGCGAGCGTCGCCAGCCTCCTGGGTGTCGGCTTTGCCCTTGGCCTTGCGGGTCGGGAGAGCGGCCCGCTGCGGGTCGTGTTGATCGGTCTTGCGGTGCTGACCGTCGTCTTGTCGTGGACGGTGGTCAACACGGTCTATACCCTGCGCTACGCCCACCTGTACTTCGGGTCGCGAAGAGATGGCATTGCCTTCGGCGGAACGGCAACAGAGGAGAGACCCAACTACCGCGACTTCGCGTACGTCTCCTTCACGATCGGCATGACCTACCAGGTGTCCGACACGGACGTTCGCAATCCGCGGATCCGGCGCACCGTGCTTTCCCAGGCCCTCCTGTCCTACGTGTTCGGCGTGGTGATCGTGGCGGGTGCCATCAACCTCATCGCCGGACTGGTCCGCTGACCTCGGTGAGTTAACGGCGCGACCACTACGACCACAAAGCACTCTCTGGTCATAACCGTGACCCCGGGCGTGCAGTGTGTCCAGCATCTCCTCTAACACGTCCGCAACAACGCGGACACAAGAGGAGACGAGCCGTGACAATGAGCAGACGTATACGGACCCTGTGCGCGGTGGCCGCGGTCGCCCTCGCCACCTCGGGGTGCGCGAACGGACGACTCCTTCCACAAAGGGTGGCGGGCGCCCAAGGGTGCTACT
The DNA here is from genome assembly GCA_020027875.1 of Micromonosporaceae bacterium. Lineage (GTDB taxonomy): Bacteria > Actinomycetota > Actinomycetes > Mycobacteriales > Micromonosporaceae > JAXIPB01. The sequence continues at coordinate 46,225 of JAHRHA010000053.1, forward strand.
CGAAGCGCACGTTGTCGTGCCGGGTTGCCACATCCATCAGGGGCCAGGTGATCATGCACACGGCGAGAGCGGTCAGTACCGCTGCGGTCACGCCGAGCAAGAAACCGGGACTCGGCCACGCGAACTCACTCGGAGCTACCAGGAAACCGACGAGCAAGGTGGTACCCATGACGCCGAGCACCGTGAGGGCGAGGGGGACGGCGGTCTCCAGCAGCGCGAGCCACCGCAGCTCGCGCACGCTAACACCGGAGGCACGCAGCAGCGCGAACGGGCGCCGCCGGTCCATCAGCCCCGCGACGGTCGAGACGGTCAGGCTGCACGCCGCAACGAGCACCACGAACGCCATCGCGATCGGGAACAGGGACTCGGCGCCGCCGAGAGCGGACTTGTACAGCTCAGCATCGATGGGCTGCGGCGCCGGGCCTTCGGCGGCGTAGTCGCGGTAGGTCCGGGTCAGCGCGTGCGGCATCGTGCGTACAGCTAAGGTACGGATCCGCTCCTCCGCGGCGAGTGTGCCGTCGGTGGGCACGAAGAGCGTGTCGATCGGGAGGCGGTCGGCGTTCGGCCCGGGCTCGGCGAACCCGTTCGGGTAGAACAGCGCCGCGACTGGCCCTCTCTCGCCGACCTCGACCGGCAGGGGACAGGTCAGGCTGGTAACTCGGGCAAGCTCCGCGCAGGGTACGATCATCGACCGTCCTGGCCCTGATCGCGCCACCACAACACGGTCGGACATCAGCGGCGCCAGCGTCTCCTCGGCCGCGCCGACCACCTGGATCGCGACCACGCCGGGGTCCAGGACGGTGCGAGGTGCATCGGCACTGGCCTCCGCGGCCACCCCGATCGGGGTGGCGACGAACACCGCCAGGGCCACGGCAATGACCGCGTGGGAGGCGGCGTAGGGGTCGGCGGCGATCCGGCGTGCCGCCATCAGGGTCGTCGCGCGGCGGCTCAGTCGGGCGAGCCCGCGACTGATCCACATGCACAGCCAGGGTCCGGAAATGACGATACCGACCAATATGGACAGTGGTGCGACCACGCCGAGCAATGCGAGCGCCGGGTCGTCGGCCGGGGCGTCCGGGTCGCTGGAGCGCTGGTCTATCGCCATGATGCCGAGGATCCCGACGGCGATCGGAACGAGCCGCCACGCCCGCGGCGGCCGGCGCCGCACTCGCCGGCGCGCACCCAGTGGTGTGATCTGCACCCGGTGCAGTGCCACGAGGGTGGTGGCCACGGCGATCAGCGGCACCGCCCCGAGCACCACCGCCACCTGCCACGCCGGCGCTGCGAGGTCGTCGAGGGGAAACCGCAGGCCCTCCAGCCTGACGTGCTTCGCCGCGACGGGGCGCGCGACGGCGTACCCAAGCGAGCCGAGCAGAACGCCGCCGATCGCCGCTACGGCGGTCTCCGTCGCCGCCAGCACCCCGGTCTGCCCCCGGGTCGCGCCGGCGAGGCGGATCGCCGCGAAGCGCTGCTCACGCCTCGCGGCACCAACCCGGGTGACGAGCGCGATGAACACCAGCACCGGACCGACGAGCAAGACCGCCAACATGGTGACCAGGATCTGCACGAAGATTCCGAGATCCATCTCCTCGCCCGGCCGCTCGAAGCCACGGATCTCGTACGCGCCGACCGTAGCCCGCAACTGCTCCGGCGTGTGGCCGACGATGGCCACGAGCTCGTCCGGGGATACCAGGCCCTCCAGCCCGATCGTGCCGGTCACTTGGCCCGGGAACCGGTCGCCAAGTTGATCGTCTGGAACGGTGCGGAGCAACTCGGCCAGCGCGGGCGAGACCACCATCTCACCGGCGCCAGGCAGCCGGTCCAGGCCGGGCGGCACCGGCGGACGCGCGCCGAGTGCCGCGATATGCACGCGGATGATGTTCTGGCCCGCGTACCGGTCGGTGACGGCAAGCCACAGTGCCGCGTCGGGCGCGGTGGCAGGGGTGGACGCGTCCGTGCGATGCCACGCATAGCGGTCTATCCGACCCTGCAGGCCCGGCATCGCGGTCAGGCTGAATAGCAGCAGTACGACGCCGATCGCGACTCCGCTTGCCATCAAGGCGAACCGGGCCACGCTCTCCCGGCCGCCTGCGAATGCGATGCGCAGCCCCAGCACGATGTTCATGGCACGGCCGCCGGCTGTACGACGAATCCGTCTCGCACAGTGACCGTGCGGTCGGCGTACGCCGCGACCCGTGGCTCGTGGGTGACCACGACGACGCCAGTGCGTTCCGTCTTGGCCGTGGACACGAGCAGCTCCATGACCTCGTCCGCGGCGACCGAGTCGAGTGACCCGGTGGGCTCGTCGGCGAAGACCAGCCGCGGACCGGCGATCAGGGCACGGGCGATCGCGACCCGCTGGCCCTGTCCCCCGGAGAGCTCGCCGGGCAACCGGCGTCCTAGACCGGCCAGGCCCAGCCGAGGCAGCCATGTCTCGGCAGCCGCCATCGCGCGCCGTCCGCGCCCGGCCAGCAGGAGCGGCAGCGCAATGTTCTCCAGCACCGGCAGCTCGGGCACCAGTTGCCCGAATTGGAACACGAACCCGAAAGACTTCCGGCGCAGGCGGCTGCGCTGCCAGTCGGGCAGGTGGTCGATTCGCTGGCCGTCGAACGTCACATCGCCGGAATCCGGCGTCAGGATGCCGGCCAGACAGTGCAGCAGGGTGGACTTGCCGGCACCGCTGGGCCCCATCACCGCGAGCACCTCGCCGGCATCGACCGACATGTCCACCCCGCGCAGCGCCGGAGTCGGGCCGAAGCTCTTGTGCAGCCCACGCCCGGTCAGCAGGGTGGTGCCGTTGCTCATAACTGGATCTCCTCGGCCAGCGCACCCAGGCGCCCTGCGGCATGGTCGATCCAGCGCAGATCCGCCTCGATGTGGAAGAGCTGATAGTCGATGAGCAGGCTCTCCTGCGGCGAGGCGGTGCGCCGCGCCGCGGTGAGTTCGCGCATCACCGCCAGGTGCCGTTCCCGCTGCGTGTCCAGGAACGCCTGCGCGGGCCGGCCGGACTGCAAGGCCAGCACCACCTTCTGGAACAGCACCGTCTGCAGATGAGGTTGCGGATCTTCCGGTTCGGACAGCCAGCGTTCCAAGTCCGTCACACCCTCCGCCGTGATCGAGTAACGCTTGCGGTCCGGCCCCGCACCCGCCTCTACACCGACGATCTCGACCAGCCCGTCCCGCTGAAGCTGCGCCAGCGTCCGGTACACCTGGCCGAAGCGCACTGGGCGGAAGACGCCGAACACTCGGTCGTAGGACTGCTTGAGGTCGTAGCCGTGGCGTTCGGTGTCCTCAAGAAGGCCCAGCAGCACGTGGGAAACCGTCACGCTCACGCACTATACCTCATGGGTATACCCCGTGGGAAGAGGCTTGCTGTTGCTAGTGAGCGTCCTGGGCCATCCGGTGGGCGTGGCGGCGTGCTGAAGCCGGCGTGGCTCGCCACATCGGTGGCCACCGTGGGCGGGTGGCTGCGCGATTTGAGTCGCGCTGGGCTCCAACCCGAACAACCCAAGCGCGACAAACGCCGCCATGAACATCATCGAGGCCGCAACGCGGTGTTGCGGCGCCACGGCATACACAATGTTGCCGATCAGGCCCAATCCCAACGCGGCCAACAGCAGCCATAACGCCGGTACCGGCCGCGCCGTGACCTGGAGCAGTCGCCCCAGTGCGCCAAGAACCCGGCGGGCCACCATGAGCGCTTCGGTGTCGACCAGCCGGGCCCGGGCACTGTGCCAGTCCTGTATGACCATCGCGGCTCGCTCGAGCGCACCGGGCCGGTGGGTGGCCACTCCAGTGCTGTCGGTCAGGGCATCGAACACGGCGGTGACGATGCGAAGCCGTGGCCGGGTGGCACCCCACCGGGGCAGCTCGTCCCGTACCGCGGCGAGGAACCGCTTCGCCCCCATGCGACGGACCCGTGTCAGGTCGCCGTGGCAGCGGTCGAGCACCACGGTCAAGGCGGCGCACCACGAGGCCGACCGAAACGGCGCCCCGGCCGCATCCAGCACCGCCGGCCCTACGCATTCGAGCAGGTCGCGTAGCTGCTGCACCCCGGCGGTGGCGTCGGTGGTCAACTGGTTGCGGCGCGCGCCCAGGTGCCGCAGCCGGGCGTACTGCGCGCTGGCCCGTTCCGGCTCGTAGCAGCACAACTGCGCGGCGAGGCGGGCGATGATGACCGCGTCCTTCGGGTCGGACTTGTCCCAGGTCAGGTCCTCGGCCTCGCGGGCCCGCCACACCAGCAACGGCTGCACACAAACCAGGCTCAGACCGCGCTCGGCGGCGAGCTGGTCCAGCACCCGCCAC
>JAHRHA010000139.1 GCA_020027875.1 Micromonosporaceae bacterium
GTCGGCGAGCTTGGCGGGGTCACCGCCCTGCAGGCCGTTCATGCTCTTCCAGCCAGCCACGGTCTGCTCGGTGCGCTCGGCATAATCCTCGATCGAGGCCTCGGCGTACCTCGTCGACTCCGGGCTGAGCAGCTCGGTGCGGAAGAAACCGGGCTCCACGAGCATCGTGCGGATCCCGAACGCCGCGACCTCGGGGGTCAGCGACTCCATCCAGCCCTCCACCCCGAACTTGGAGGCGGCATACGCGGTGCAGAACGCCTGGCCCACGATGCCGGCGGTCGAGGAGATCGCGACGACGAGGCCGGAGCGCTGGGCGCGCATGACCGGAAGTACCGCGCGGGTGACGTTCACTGGGCCGAACAGGGTGGTCTCGATCTGCGACCGGAAGTCCTCCGGGCTGATCTCCTCGAAGAACCCGGCGTTGAAGTTGCCCGCGTTGTTGACGAGCACGTCGATCCGGCCGAACCGGTCGACGGCGGCGCGCGCGGCGTCCTTGGCGCTGGCGGGGTCTGTGACGTCGAGCTTGACGACAAGGAGGTCGTCGTGCGCTCCGAGCGCAGAGCTGACCCTCTCGGGGTTGCGTCCGGTGGCGACGACCGTGTCACCGGCGGCCAGGGCGGCCTTCGCGATGTCGACGCCCATGCCACGGCCGGCGCCGGTGATGAGCCAGACCTTCTGGTCAGTCATGTGAGTGCACTTCCTTCTGTGGGTGTTGATCTGTGTGGGACACCGCCTCATCGGCGGTACACGCTCTACAGAACCAGCCGGCGCGGGAAGGTGAGAGACCCTGATGAGAGGGGTACTGAGAGGGACTCCCAGCCATACGAATGCGCTCGTAGAGTCGAAGACATGGCTGGCACGAACGACCCCCACGACGCCCACTGCGACATCGGTGGCGACATCCGTGGCGATATCCGTACGGAGATCCGGGAGTTCCTGAGCACGCGACGGGCCAGGCTCAGTCCCGAGCAGGCGGGACTGCCCGTGTACGGCGGAGACCGCCGGCGGGTCCCTGGCCTGCGCCGCGAGGAGGTCGCCCTCCTCGCAGCCATCTCGAGCGAGTACTACACCCGCCTCGAGCGCGGCAACGCCACCGGCGTCTCCGACAGCGTCATCGACGCGATCGCGCAAGCCCTGCAGCTCGATGAGGCCGAGCGAACCCATCTGCTCGACCTCCTCCGCACCGCTGGCTCCACCCGTCCGCCACGCCGCCGCCCGGCTCGGCAGCGGGTCCGGCCCACGGTGCAGCGCGTCCTCGACTCGATGAGCGGCACGCCCGCGTTCGTCCTCAACGGACGCCTGGACATCCTGACCGCCAACGCCCTCGGGCTCGCGCTGTTCTCACCGATCTACGCTGACCCGGTCAGGCCGCCCAACAACGCCAGGTTCGTCTTCCTCGACTCGCACGCGAGCGAGTTCTTCCGCGACTGGGACCAGGTCGCCAACGACGTTGTCGCCCTGCTGCGCGCCGAGGCCGGCCGCGATCCCTACGACCGGCAGCTGTCGGACCTGATCGGGGAGCTCTCCACCCGCAGCAACGAGTTCCGCCGCCGATGGGGCGCCCACCACGTCCGGGTCCACACCACCGGCGTGAAGCGTCTCCACCACCCGGTCGTCGGCGACCTCGACCTGCCTTTCGAATCCTTCCCCCTCGCGGCAGATCCCGGTCAGAACCTCCTCACCTACACCGCCGAGCCCGGGTCGCCCACGCAGGACGCCCTGAACCTGCTGGCCAGCTGGGCCGCGACCACCGACAACCTCGAGCAGCCCGCGTCGACCAATGACTCCGAGCACGCTGAGTCGTTCGAGACGCCCGACTGATCAGGTCATCGTGATTTATGGTGTCTCCCCATGACCCAACGGTGGTCGGCTGTGAACCTCATGCCGCTAGAATTGCGGAGGATCCACAACCTCGACTCAGTAGCGCGGTGCTAGGGCGCGGTCCACGCGCCACGCCGGCTATCTGGCAAAGCGTGCGTTCGTCCATGGCGCCGCAACGGACCATGGGACCATGGATTTAGGAGCGGCGACCGACGGGATGGGGCATCGGCGCTAGGGCCATGTGTAGGAACCGTAGTCTGCCGCCCCAGCCCGCAGCGCTGCCGCTGGGCCTACCCGCGCTCGAAGATCCTTTTGGGGGTTTGGCGCGTGACCTGCCTACACCGGCGTCAGCGCACCAGTGTTCATCACTCAGACTCACGATCGGAAGGAACCATGATGGCCACGTACAAGGTCGGATACTTCGTCGGCAGCCTCTCCTCGACGTCGATCAACCGGGAACTCTCCAAGGCCCTGATCCGTCTGGCGCCCGAGGACCTCGACTTTGCCGAAATTCCGATCCGGAACCTGCCGCTCTACAGCCAGGACCACGACGGGAACTATCCACCCGAGGCCGTCGCCCTCAAAGAGGCGATCCACCAATCGCAGGCCATCCTATTCATCACGCCCGAGTACAACCGCTCCATTCCCGGCGGACTGAAGAACGCCATCGACTGGGCCTCGCGGCCCTGGGGCCAGAACGCCTTCGACCACGTACCCACAGCGATGATCGGGGCGTCGATCGGTGAGATCGGGACCGCACTGGCCCAACAGAGCCTGCGCGCCGTGCTGAGCTTCAGCAACGCCCGCCAGATGACCGCACCCGAGGCCTACATCAAATACACCCCTGAAATCTTCCCGGGCGACGGTGTCGTCGCCGACAGGTCCACCCAGACCTTCCTCGCCACGTTCATGGCGGAGTTCCGCGAACACATCATGAGGGTCCTGACCGTGCTGCCTCGAGAGGCGTACGCCGCCCGGGCTCGGTAGCCACCGGGTCCGCGGCAGAATCTACGCCCGCAGTAATCCCGAACAGCTAAGGGTGTGACGGTGCGGGCGGAGCACCATCGAGCTCAAAACCCACCTCGACGATGTAGCACCAGTACCAGTCCTCGGCGGGCTCGTACGATCGGATGATCGTTTGTCGTGCGGTTCCAAAGTGGGCAGTCGCGTGCCGCAGCGGTGAGTTGTCACAGCAGCCGAGGTGGCCGCATACCTGGCATACCCGCAGGTGCACCCAGTCTCGCCGGCCGACCGTCAGACAGTCCTCACAGCCACTCGACGAGGGCACTACATCTGTGATCTGGTCGAGATGTGTGCAGGCCTTCCCAGCCACGTCGCCCCCTCCGGAACGCGTTCGTTACTCCACTTACCCACGCTGACGCAGGCCTTGTAGGTACTTGTTCGTGGTGGGGCGGTCGGCGGGGTCCGATCGTTCGAAGCGGGATTGCTCGTATGGCCGCTGTCACCCGGTGAGGCGTCTTATGGTTGGGGTTGGGGAGTGGGCCAGTGCCTATGCCGGCTCGCTTGAGCAGCGCCCTTCACGGGCGGTTGTGCTCCCCGCGAGCGGGAGGCACGTTGTTGCCGCGGTATGAGGGCGGATGCCCCGCTCGACGTCGAATGAGTCTGGAAGGTAAAGGAGACCGGCATGTCTGTTACGACCGAAGCGTCGGCGGGTGCCACCGGGATCTGGCCGTTCACGATCGAGACCCCTGACGCGGAACTCCAGACCCTGCGCGGCCGCATCGGTGCGACGCGCTGGCCGAACAAGGAGCTCGTCGACGATCGGTCGCAGGGTGTCCAGTCGGCGACGATTCACAAGCTCGCAGACTACTGGGCGTCAGATTACGATTGGCGCAACTGCGAGGCGAAGCTGAACGCGTTGCCGCAGTTCAAGACCGAGATCGACGGGGTCGACATCCACTTCATCCACGTGAAGTCGCCGCACGCGGACGCGTTGCCGCTGATCATGACGCACGGCTGGCCCGGCTCGGTCATCGAGCTGCTCGAGGTCGTCGGCCCCCTGACCGACCCGACCGCGCATGGCGGACGCGCCGAGGACGCGTTCGACCTCGTGTTGCCGTCCCTGCCCGGCTACGGCTTCTCCGGCGAGCCGACCGAGGTCGGCTGGAACGTCGGCCGCGTCGCGCAGGCCTGGGCGGAGCTGATGCACCGCCTCGGCTACACCCGTTATGTCGCCCAGGGTGGCGACGTGGGCGCCGCCGTCACCGACGCGATGGGCCGCCAGGCGCCCGAGGGGCTGGTCGGCATCCACACCAACTTGCTCGTGACGGTGCTGGGCGGCCCTCAGCCGGCGGAATCCGAGGAGGAACGCGCCGCGACCGACCAGCTCGCCACCTTCAGGGAGAGCGGCTTCGGCTACTTCCTGGAGATGGCCACGCGGCCGCAGACGATCGGCTACGCCCTACTGGATTCACCGGTCGCCCTGGCTGCCTGGATGCTCGACCACGACACGGACAGCTACCAGAAGATCTCCCGCGCCTTCGTCGACGGCGAGCCCGCGGGCAATCTCACCCGGGACCACATCGTCGACAACATCACGCTGTACTGGCTGACGGGCACCGGCGACTCGGCGGCCCGGTCGTACTGGGAGGACGGACAAGCCCTGGCTCAAGCAAGCGCGTCCGGCCAGGCTCCTCCGGAAGTCTCGGTCCCGGTCGGCTTCACCACCTTCCCCGGCGAGATCTGGCGGACCCCGCGCAGCTGGGTCGAGAACTCTTACCCCAACGTCACCTACTTCAACGAGGTCGACAAGGGCGGCCACTTCGCTGCCTGGGAAGAGCCGGAGCTCTTCGCGACCGAGGTCCGCGCCGCGTTCCGGTCACTGCGCTAGATGGCCTCGCCCGACCGTCGGCACCGCTAGATGACCTCGCCCGACCGTCGGCACAGCGTCAAGACTGTCCTAACTGGACGTTGACTCATCCGCCGGGACCGCGCCTTCCCATGGACGGTTCATCGCCCACCAGCACAGAGCGCCCGGCGTTCGTGATGCCGGTCTGCAGGAAGGTCGGCGAAGCGGGCCACCAGGTCTCGATCAGTGCGGCCATCCGCCTCGTCCAAATGGAGCGCCCCACGGGACGAGTCTCAATGTCAAGTCAAGCAGTCGATGAGGACTGGGTCAAAGGCATGAGGGCCGTCCGCGATCGGCCGGGCTCGCTAGTAGTGCGATCGACCACCTTGATGTCTTCGACGCCGCAACCGGTGACCAAGACCACGATGTAGTTGAACCCGACCTCGATCTCCAGCTCTACGTCGGGAGTGGGTGGAGCGATCCAGCAGCGGGCGCCAGGAGGCATGTCGTAGTCGTGCCTTCGGAATCCCGGTCCGATGTCCGCGAACGAGAATGGCTGGAGCCTGAGGCGCTGTGGTCGTTCGTCGGCGTTCGTCAATGCCAGCTTGTTGGCCACACGCAATGGTCGGATGCGGTCGCGGCGGTCGTCAACGGACAACGCGGCTCTCCTCGGCTGGGCAGGCCTGTTGCTGCCCGAGGTTCTTGGCCGGGTTCGGCGCGGTGAAAGGCGTGGGGGTTGGGCAGCTGCTGGAGGGTGGACAGCATCGAGGCCGCCGACCTGTGCCGGGACGTACCTCCGCTGCTCGTGAACCGTGCGGGAACTGGCCGACCAGGGGCGCCAGCCGCCCGCCGCCGGGCTCCGGTCAGGGCTTACTCGGCACGGCGTCGGTCTGATGGGCCGGTTTGGAACAGTTCGATCAGGTTGCCGGCGGGGTCGGCCACCAGGATCTGGCGCCCGCCCGGGCCTGAGATCGTCTCGCTGCGGAACGACACGCCAGCGCCGCGGAGCCGGTCGATCTCGGCGTCCAGATCGTCGACGGTCAGGTGGATGCGGTTGCGGCCGGGTGTGGTGGCGTCGTGGGGTGTGGCGCGGGCACCGGAGCTGGCTGGTCCGGACAGCAGTAGCCGCAGCGGCCCGCGGACCACCTCGGCGAAGGCGGGTGCGGCGCTGGTGTTGAGGCGGAAGCCGAAGTGGGTGGTGTAGAAGTCGATGCCTGCCTGGACATCGTCAACCAGGTAGCGAACGCTGGCGTACTGGTCGGGTGCGGTCACGGCGCGAAGCTCCTTCACTCGTGGCTGGGGCGGGTAGCGAGGACGGGCAATAGATACCGCACCCGGCTGTCGATGTCGGCGGCCGTGCGGGCAAAGGCCGGGTAGCTGGCCTGGTCGCTGTCGCCGGCCGAGGCGGGGTCGGCGATGCTCCAGTGCACTCGGCGGGGATGGTCGACGAACTCGGGGCAGATCTCACGGGCCTTGTCGCACAGGGTGATCACGTAGTCGAACCGGCGGCCGGTGAGCGTGCCCAGGTGCAGGGGACGCCGACCGGCGATATCGATACCGAACTGGTCGCGTAGCACCCGCACGGTGTTGGCATGCATCCGCGGCTTCGGGTGACTGCCGGCGCTGGTCGCCTTGATCTGCCCGGCGGTATGGCGGCGTAGCAACGCTACGGCTATCGGTGAGCGGGCACTGTTACCCGTGCACACAAACAACACGGCGAGGGGGGGTAGCCGCTGCTGGCGGTCCGGGGTGGCCTTGTCCCAGCGCAGAGCCGGGTGTAGGGCGGCGCCCGTGTCGGCCAGGGCCTCGGCGCAGCGGCCCAAGTCCAGGTGGTAGTAGCTGTCCCGGCCGTCGAAGCTGCTGCGGGTGGCGGTGACCAGTCCACCATCACGCAGCAGCCGCAGGTGGTAGGAGACCAGGTTCTGCGGCTGGCCGACCAGCGTGACCAGCTCCCGGACCCGCAGGTCGCCGTCGGCGAGTTCGGTCAGAAGCCGCCAGCGCAGGGGGTGCGCAGCCAGGCGCACGAACGCCGGTGCGGCTTGATTCGCCAACGCCATGACCAGATGATACATCAAACCAATTTGATTGGCTTTCCGGTGGGAGCAGGTGGGTCCCTTCCCGTCGGGCACGGCGATGATGTCGCCAATGCTCGCGCGGGCCTTCGCGCGCTTAAGCGTCGGCGTGATCGACTCGGTCCCGGGCGACATCTGGCTCGCCGACGAGCGGCGAACCGGCATCGCGGAGCGCGGCGAGCAATGCTATGCCCAGTTCGGCCGCCGTGATCGCTGCTCCGGATCCGGCTTGCCACCAGCGGTTAAACGCGTCGGACGCTTCCACGAATGCCGCGTCGTTTAAGTCGCTGACTGTGTCGATGTTTCGCGTCCGTGCCCGTGGACGCTCGACGAAACCGATGATCTCGTCAGAGTGAGCGTCGGAAAAGTGCGCCGTCGGGCAGCGTGCGAGCACCGTGATGCATGACCTCCAGCAGCTCCACCAACCCGGGAGTGCGACCGATGTCCTCGCGGAAGGCCTCCACGACATCCAGTATCCCTTCGGTCATCCCCGACATCGATGATGTGTGACCAAAGAGGATATCGCGTTCACTCGGTCGAGCGTACGCGATGTCGACACATCGGCCGGTCCCGACGTTGCAAGATCGAGTAGGCTCATTTGCCGAGATGAGGACGTTTCTCGTTGACCTTCTCAGGCGGTAGGGAAGCCAGTTACGGGACGGGTCTCGGTCGCTTGGCTGATAGCCGCGCGGGTTTCCGCTCGCACGGTTCAGTTCGGCTTGCGTGCCTCGATCAGGAACCGCTAGGAGTGGGCGACGAAGGGACCCTCGGCCTGGATCCGGTGGTGGCGGCAGCCACGTGCTGCAGGTTCCGGCGGGCGATCTCGACGTTGGGAGGCCAGGACTCGGTGGCCATCAGCACCGTCGGCGGGTGAGGGATCTGCGCGAGGACCTCACCGCCGCCTGTCTGAATGTCGAGCGCGACGTGGGCGGTCGCCATCCGCTCCGCGATGATCCGGGAGTACCCCCACGATGGGCGTTCCTCGCTGGCACGGCCATTGAACCAGGAAAGTCCCATCCCTCGACGGGCACGTTCTCGCCCTCGGCGAGCAACTCCTCGAGCGTCTGCAAAGTCGCAGATTGCCAAACGACTTTCCGGCCCCACGTGGTCGAGCCCACTCCCTAGCCCCTGACTTTCGGGCTTCTCGTACGCCCAAGCCCGAGTGACGGCCTGCCGCATGGGTGGCGCTTGACCGCACCCTCACGTCTCAAGCGGACTCGGCTGCGCGCTTCATGCCCTGAGCCTCGACGGTCATGTAGCGGTTGGTCAGGCCCTTGTAGAACAGAGCGACGACTGGGACCAGCAGGCCTCGCATATCCAGCGTCAGGGTCAGGCGGGAGCGGCCTTCCTCCAGCGCCTCGACACGATGGCCCGCGACATTGGTAACGCCGCCGGACTTCTGGCGGAACTCGAAGTAGGACGGCGCATCCCAGACGGTGACCTCCCATGTGCCCTCTGGCAGCTTCGGTTGCTTGAGACGCACGCAGCTGCCTTCACCCACAGGAGCGGGTGTGAGCAGCTCGACGACGTCGACCGTCTCGATACGCTGCGGCCACGCTTCGATGTCGCTGAGCACCTCCCACACGCGCTGCTGCCGAGCGTCGATGTCGATGGATTGCTCAAAGTGCATGGCGGACGGTCACCTCGAAGGTCGCTCAACCAAGCCTGGTGATTGGGCAGCTTATCGCGTCACGGCTCGAACGGCGCGTCGTCGGACATGCTCCAGCGCACGGGCAGCAGTCGATCGATTTGTTGCCCCTCGACGTCCACGAGCTGCCCCTTGCCCAGGAACTGACCGCAGACTTCGGCCAGGCGGTCCCATGCGACCAGGGAGTGGTACTCCGTCCGCTCCCCGGCGTTGGCACCGCGGTACTCATTCGTCGCGAGAGAGAAAGTTGGTGGTGCAGCCACAGGCGGAGCTTTCCAGGCCACCGCACCCTCTGCGATGCATTTACTTACCGCGCCAAAGCGCACTACTTTGCCGCTGATCGGGTGTTGGCGGATCCGCGTGTGGGACACGTCCGACGCTGCCGATGTGAGCACGAACTGGCGAATGTTCCTTGTTACGCGGGGAGATCCAGCAGCTCATGCTGGCGGGCGGCCGGCAGAGTCCGTCTGGAGCAACGCGAGATCTACGATGACCTCGCCGTTTCCGTCGAGTTCGCCGGTTGGCACGAATCCGAGCCGCTGGTAGAACCCGGCCGGCCCGCCGTCCTCGGGTACGTAGCTGGTCAGCAGCTCGGTCGCGCCCTCGGCCCGGACGAGTTCCGCGACCTGCCGCACGGCCTCAGCGCCGTAGCCGTGGCCCTGGTACCGCCGGTCAATGATCACCTTCCACAGGAACCACGGTCCGATGATGTCCGGTGGCTGCGGCTGCACGTTCCAGCTCACCATCACGAACCCGACCGGATCGTCGCCGGCGTAGGCCGCCCGGTACCACGGCTTGGCGTGCGGGTACTCGGCGGCGTCTTCCAGTGCCCCCTGCACCGACCCGACGAACCGCTCCTGCTCAGGTGCCACGCGCAGCGCGAGGACGGCTTCGCGGTTGGCGTCGGTGATCTCGCGGAGCGTCACGCTCATGGCGGTAAGCCTACAATGAGAGCCACGCTCGGAGGCGGGCAGCCGCGACAGAGCGTCCCGCCGAGCACCTCCACCAAGGCCCCGTCGAACCTTGACGTAGCTCCATTAAACAAGTAGCCGCGATGCGCGCGCTCATGCCGATGACAGGAAGGACCAGGCGGCACATCTTGCTGAGTGCGACACGGGCGCCGGTTCGCAGGATCCCGCTCTCGGTCGACGTCTTGTGGTGACTGATGCAAGGAGAGTTGCATTGGGTCGCAAAGGGCAGGCGTGAGCGCGGGAGGGTACCTCCCCAGCACACGGAGGCAAGCACGAAGCCGGCCCTGCCGCCGCAGGCAACCACTACCGATCATCAAAGTCGGCGGTAGGCCACCGCTATTCGGGTCCGGCGGTGCTCTGGTCGAACAGGTGAACAGGGTTGCCGGTCGGGTCCAGGAAGGTCGCACCCTTGCCGCCCGGCATCTCGATCTCGCCCCGCCAGTCGAGCTCCGGATGCGACTGCCGGAAGGCGTCCACGCTGTCGACGGCGTAGAAACCGCCGACTCCCCATTGCGGCCCGGTGTTCGGTGGCACATCGAGCATTAGCTCGACCTCCGAACCCGGGATCTTGAACGCGACGGTCGACTCGCCCTCCCGCCAGGACTCGTCGAATCCGAGCGTGTCGCGGTAGAAGGCGACCGATTCCCTGAGGTCCTTCACAGGCTGGTACAGGAACGTCAGTTTCATGTGGACGACCGTAAACTGGTTACGTCTAGAAGTCAACCAGTTATGCTTGCCCCATGCGTGAATGGGTCCCGGTCCCGGGCTCGGCCAAGGCCCGACTCATCGAGGCGGCCATCCATCAGTTCGAGCTCACGGGCTACGAGGCCGTCAACGTCGTCGACTTGGCAAGCAAGGCGAGCGTCACCACTGGCGCGCTGTACCACCACTTCGGCTCGAAGCTCGGCCTGTACCTGACTGTCCGCGAGGACATGGAGAAGCGGATCGTCGAACGAATGGAGGGAGCCGCCGCGGCGACGGGGAACCGAGGGCACCCCGCGGTGCGCGCAGCGCTCCTGGTGGCCTTCGACGCCGCCGTCCGGTTCACCGTGTGCCGGATCCTTGGCGAGCAGCCACCGGTAGAGCGCGACGACCCGGTCGCCAACGCACTGCGACCGTTGCTGACAAAGCACAAGGCGCCCGCCGCGGACGTACTGGCCGCGGCCTGGCGAGCCGCGCTCTTGGCCGTCGCCACAGGCGCTTCCTCCACGGCGGCTCGGGCGTCCCTCGTGTACGTCCTCGACCCCAGTAGGTAAGCGCATGCCGATGACCGGGTGCTCGGTTGAACGGCGTCGTTCGCCACGGTTTGCTGCACCCGCCGATACCGTGCTGGGAAACGCCGCACACGATGGCGTGATCGCCGGTGTTGTCGGAATGTGGTCCGCTGTGCGCGGAGCCGGGGGCAAGCGAATGTGGCGCCTACGACGTCGGCCGGCGTCGCCGGTACGGAGACTTGTCGAAGCTGCGGGGATCAGGTCGACATCGGTTGGTGATGCGTCCGAGTCCGCTGCCTGCGTGACCGTGGCATACCGGGCGTCGAGCCGATCGGCGGACGTGATGGCGTCGGTGGCCGCCGTCACCGAGGAGTTGGCGGCGGACGAGGCGAACCACGAGCTCGTCCTGGGTTGCTGGAGAACATGCAAAATCTCGCACCACACGGCATCGAGGAGTTCCGTCCTCCGGAGGAGTTCGTCGCGTTGCTCGGGCCGAGGTGCTTGGAGTACTGGAACGCGGTGGCAGCGTTCTGGGTATCGGTTGCCCAGTGGTGTGTCAGCACTCAGGCGCCTCTTAAGCCCGGTGAGCAGATCCTGTCGGTGCAGAACGAGCAGTTACGAGCGCTCCTGTGGACCGGCAATCGGAGTCTGCCTGCGGGCACGTGCGTGGATCTCGCCGACGCCGTGCGGTACGAGCAGGCAGGAGGCGACGCCATCCCCGGCTACAGTCACGTCATGGCTGCCATCTACCCGACTCGGGCCCAACTGACCGGTCTGCGACCAACAAACGCGGATCACCACCCAACCCTGGGTGAGACGCGGTATCCGCTCATGCCGCGAAGCGCGCTCCGGCCCCCCGAACGACGTTGACGACATGACGCCCTGGTTGAACAGTGGGACTGTGATTAGCCGGCTTAGCCCTGGCAGTGGTGGACCTCTTGTCGATCCGGACGGCAGCGTCTGGACAATCACGCGCCGGCGGCTCGATCTACGGGTCGTGCGCGGAGCCTTACACGGCGACGCGACCGTGCCCTTGCTCCTCGGCGAGAACGGGGGCTTCGACATCCGATGGGTCAGACCGGACGAGCGCGCAAGCTTGTGGGAACGCGTGCGGAGCAGGTATGCGGGGCGGGGTGGCGTGCGTAACGGCAACTACATGGGCCATGAGTTCGTCAACACAGACGGCCAGGCGCTTGTCTACATCGAGGTCTGGTGCTGACTGGACCACGCCGAACCATCCTCAACTGCCGCTGACGGGCGCGTTCTGGCCCGCTGAGCGGCCGGCGTGCGCCGCACGGTCGAGTGCGCTGGCGAGATCGGTTGCGGTTAGGGCGTTGCCGGTCAGGATCGCTGTCCATGGTGCCGACGTACAGCCGTCCCGCTAACCCGATGCCGTTAGCCTCAGTTGGCCAGTTGGGACACAGCTGGCCACGCGAATCTGCTCCGGCTAACCGACTTCCTGAGCCACATCGAAGCCGGTGCCGCGGTCGTGTCCATCCGCCGGTGTAAATGACGACGGGCGTAGGTTCCGTACAAAGAGGACCAACTCTCGAACGGAAGGACTACGCCCGTGCAAGCACG
>JAHRHA010000054.1 GCA_020027875.1 Micromonosporaceae bacterium
GCCTACCCGGTCGCCCACGGCCGGGAACTCGACCTCACCCAACGACGACTCCTCCAAGACATCATCGACAAGGGCGAAACCTTCCGACCCCGACGCTGAACCGCCCGGCTTCTGTCTGTCGTCGCCACTTCTAGTGTTGCCGGGCGAGGGCGCGGGAGATGACCAGCCGTTGGATCTGGTTCGTGCCCTCCACGATCTGCAGGACCTTCGCCTCGCGCATGTAGCGCTCGACCGGATGGTCGGCCACATACCCGTACCCGCCCAGGACTTGGACCGCGTCCGTGGTCACCTTCATCGCCATGTCGGTGGCGAAGAGCTTAGCCTTCGCCGACTCGACGCTGTACCGGCGGCCGGCGTCGCGCAGTCGGGCCGCGTGCAGCGTCAGTGCGCGGGCCGCCGACACCTGGGTGGCCATGTCGGCCAGCATGAAGCCGAGGCCCTGGAAGTCGATGATGCGCTGGCCGAACTGGTCGCGCTCACGGGAGTACGCGACGGCGTAGTCCAGGGCGGCCTGGGCGAGCCCGACGGCGCACGCGGCGATGCCGAGGCGGCCCGAGTCGAGGGCGCTCATCGCGATCCGGAATCCGCCGCCCTCGTCCCCGATGAGGCGGTCCGCCGATACCCGCGCCGAGTCGAACGCGATCTGCGCCACCGGCGAGGAGCGCAGGCCCATGGTCTTCTCCCGAGCCTGGGGCGTGATGCCCGCCGTGTCCGCCTCGGTCAGTAGGCACGAGATCCCCTCCGGCCCGGGGCCTCCGGTGCGGCAGAAGACGTTGTAGAAGTCGGCGACGCCCGCGTGAGTGATCCACGCCTTCGTCCCCGTCACCACAAAGTCGTCACCGTCGCGGACGGCGCGAGTCGTCAACGACGCCGCGTCCGAACCACCCTGCGGCTCGGACAGGCAGTAAGCGCCCAGCAGCTCACCGCCGAGCATGTCGGGCAGGAACCGCTTGCGCTGCGAATCCGATCCGTGGGCCGCCACCGGATAGCAGGAGAGCGTGTGCACCGAGACCGCCTCGGCGACCGCGAGCCACCGGCCCGCGAGCACCTCAAGGACCTGCAGATACACCTCGTACGGCTGGCCCCCGCCGCCGAACTCCTCCGGATACGGAAGGCCGAGCAGCCCTGCCCGACCGAGGGTCCTGATTCCCTCACGGGGGAACTCCCCCCTGGCCTCGAAGTCGTCGACCTTGGGTGCCAACTCGTGCTCCGCGAGCTCCTGGGTCAGCTCCAGCAGCGCCACGGCCTCCTCGGTGGGCAGGAACCGTTCAATGTTCACAAGGAGAGCTTAACGGTCGTTCACGTGAACATGTGACAGGCTCTAGGCCGTGGAGCGACCGCTACTGCTCGTGGATTCGGCGAGCCTTTACTTCCGGGCATACTTCGGCGTCCCCGAATCGGCGGCGACGGCCCCCGACGGCAGGCCGGTCAACGCCGTGCGGGGCTTCCTCGACATGCTCTCTCAGCTCATCCGCACCAGGAGGCCGGACCGGGTCGTCTGCGCGCTCGACGAGGACTGGCGACCCGCTTGGCGGGTGGCGCTCATCGACTCGTACAAGAAACACCGGCTGGCGGTCGACGGCGCGGAGGAGGTGCCCGACAACCTCACCCCGCAGGTGCCGATCATCCTGGACATCCTCGAGGCGTTCGGCATCGCGGCCGTCGGCGCGGCGGGGTACGAGGCCGACGACGTGATAGGCACGCTAGCCGCCCGCGAACCGGGGCCGACTGAGGTGGCGACAGGCGACCGCGACCTGTTCCAGGTCGTGGACGACGAGCGCGGGGTCCGGGTGCTCTATTGCGGACGTGGCGTGGCGAATCTCGAGGTGCTCGACGACGCGGCGGTGCGTGCGAAGTACGGCGTGCCGGCGGCCTCGTACGCAGATTTCGCCGCGCTGCGCGGGGATCCGAGCGATGGCCTGCCCGGCGTCGCCGGGGTCGGCGAGAAGACGGCGGCAAGACTCGTTGCCCGCTATGGCAGCCTCGATGCGATCGTGGCGGCACTCGGCGACCCCGAGGCGGGGTTCGCGCCTGGACTAAGGGCGAAACTCGTGGCCGCCCAGGCCTACCTGACCGTCGCTCCGAAGGTCGTGCGGGTCGCCACCGACATCCCCCTGCCGAGCCTCAACACCGACCTACCTCCGGCCCCGATAAAGGCCGAGAGGCTGATTGAGTTGGCCGCTGCGTGGGGCGTCGCCGGCGCCGCCCGGCGGCTTGTCGACGCCGTCAGCCCGGCCTGACGAGTCGGCCCGGCCTGACGAGTCGGCCCGGCCTGACGAGTCGGCCCGGCCTGACGAGTCAGCGCGGGAGGAGCGGGGCGAGTTAGCGGGACGCTCGAGGTACGTAGGCCGCCGACGGCGCGCGACGCGGCTGCTGGATGGGGATTAGTGGCTCCATAATCCGCATGGTCGGGTCACCGCCAGCGCCGGAAGAGCCGTCGCCTCCGTCGGTGCCGGAGCGGTTGATCAGCGCGACGAGCAGCACGATGATGACCGCGATCACGAAGATGACGATCGGACCGATGAACATGATGGGTATCAGGCCAGCCACCTTGTGATCGCCGTTGGAGACCCGCATCGCGAACATGCCGGTGTAGTGCATGCCGCTAACGGCGACGCCCATGATGAGCGCGGCGATGGTGAGGATCAGTCCCTTGCGCAGAGTCACCGTGAACCAGAGCGCGACGGTTGCCGCGACGACGGCGATGGCGACCGAGGCGGCGACGAGCGTCCTGTCGTATGCGACCGTGGCCGTCGTGCGCATGGCGGCCATGCCCGTGTAGTGCATTGCCGCGACGCCCACGCCGGTGAAGACGCCGGCGGCCAGGATCTTAATGGCGCTGGGACGGCCGAAACCGACGATGAACAGCCCGATGCCGACGACCACGATCGCGGTGATCCAGCTGGCCACGGTGACGGGGATGTCATACCGCACCTGCTGGTCGGCTATGGTGAACCCGATCATCGCCATGAAATGCATGACCCAGATGCCGGTGCCGCCGATCGCCCAGGCGGCCAGCAGGAGCCACCGGGCCCGCCGACCCCGGTCGGCCATCGCACGGGCCCGAACCGTGCAGACCAGACCGAGCAACGATCCGAGGACAGATAGCGCGTACGCCAGGCCTGGTGTCAACAACCCGTACGTAAAATGATCGACGTGCACGCTTGCCCTCCGCCCAGTGCGGTGCAACCCACCCAAATTTCCCGACTTTCCCGGGGCGATCCTGCCGGCCCTGACTCGCGGGCGCAAGTCGTCGCCACCCGTAGTGGCACGATGTGACGGATCGACGCGTGTGTGTCAGAAATACGACTGAACAGTGTTACCCAACGCTGCTGTATGCGAGCACACCGCGATTGACCGCGTCCATCGCGGCCCGCGCGGAGGCCCGCATCGGGGACGAGGCACCGGTCGCCTGGGCGATCTGGCCGAGCAGATCCACGACCTGCCGGGCCCAGCGCACGAAGTCCCCCGCGGGCATGTCGGCGTCTGCGCCGCTGGCCAACACCCGAGACAGCGGCTCTCCGCCCGCCCACCGGTAGATGGGCCAGACAAAGCCCAGGTCGGGCTCGCGGGTGAGCTGCAGCCCGTGCTCGGCCTCGGCCGCCTCGAGCTCGGACCATAGCTTGAGCGTTTCATCGATCGCGTCGCCCACGGCTCCGCGCGGCACCGACGCCCGTTCGTCACTCTCCCGCCGGGCCTCGTAGACCACGACGGACACCGCCGCAGCCAGTTCCGCCGGATCGAGACCGTCCCAGGCGTCCCGCCGCAGACATTCGGCCACCAGCATGTCCGCCTCGGTCCAGATGCGGGCCAGCATCCGGCCGGGCTCGGTCACCTGGCCGCGGGCGAGGTAGCCGCGCGACTCCAGGAGCGCGCAGACCCGGTCGAAGGTGCGGGCGAGCGAGCCGGTGCGGTTGGCCACCTTGTCGCGTAGCGCGGCCGTATCCCGCTCGAGGCGGGCGCGCCGCTCGGCCCAGCGGGCGTGCTCCTCCCGATCGGGGCAGGCGTGGCAGGGGTGGCGCCGCAGTTGCTTGCGCAGCGCGAGCAACTCGTCGTCCTCGCCGCCGCCCCGCGACCCCCGGCCGACCCGACGGGCGACGCCGTGCTCCATCGCGGCTTGCCGGAGCGCGGCGGCGAGATCTCGGCGCTCCTGCGGCGAGCGGTGATTGAAGTGCTTCGGCACCCGTACCCGGGTCAACGCCTCCACCGGGATCGAGAACTCGCCGGCGGTGATCCGCCCGGCCCAGCGGTCCTCGGTCAGCACCAGCGGCTTGGGCTCACCGAAGCCCACGGCGCCGGGTTCGAGTACGACGGCGAGTCCGGCCCGGCGACCCGACGGCACCCGGATGACGTCGCCCACCTTCAGCCGTCCCAGCGAGTCCACGGCGGCCGCCCGGCGGGACGCGGCGCTGTGCCGGGCGAGGGCCTTCTCGCGGTCGGCGATGCGGAGCCGGATCGCGAAATACTCCTCGAAGTCTCCGCCGTCGCACCCCGGCTCACGGTCGCACCCCATCTCGAGGGCCTGGACCGCCATCGTCTCCTCGTTACGCTTGACCTGCCGGGCCAGGCCGACCACCGACCGGTCCGCCTGGAACTGGGCGAACGAGGACTCCAGCAGCTCGCGGGCGGCCTCGGCGCCGACCGATCCAACGAGGTTGACGGCCATGTTGTACGACGGGCGGAAGCTCGAGCGGAGCGGATACGTACGGGTGGAGGCGAGCCCGGCCACGTGGCGCGGATCCACCTCCGGCGACCAGATGACCACCGCGTGGCCCTCGACGTCAATGCCCCGCCGCCCGGCCCGCCCGGTCAGCTGGGTGTACTCCCCCGGCGTCAGGTCTACGTGGGCCTCGCCATTGAACTTGACCAGCCGCTCGAGGACGACACACCGGGCCGGCATGTTGATGCCGAGCGCGAGGGTCTCCGTGGCGAAGACGGCTTTGACCAGGCCGCGGACGAAGAGCTCCTCGACCACCTCCTTGAAGGCGGGAAGCATGCCGGCGTGGTGTGCCGCCAGTCCGCGCTCGAGCCCGTCCAGCCATT
Organism: Micromonosporaceae bacterium; assembly: GCA_020027875.1. GTDB lineage: Bacteria > Actinomycetota > Actinomycetes > Mycobacteriales > Micromonosporaceae > JAXIPB01. Next base: position 5,044 of record JAHRHA010000054.1, read on the forward strand.
CGTAGTAGCCCAGTACGGTAAGGTCCTCGCTCGGGATCGCGCTGGTCCGCGCCTCCACGACCTGGCGGATCTCCGCCCGCTCGTCGGGGTCGGTCAGGCGCAGCCCGGCGTGCAGGCACTGCTGCACGGCGGCGTCGCAGCCGGCCCGGCTGAACACGAACAGGATCGCCGGCAGCAGACCCTCTCGATCCAAGCGCTCCACGACATCGGGGCGTGGCGGTCCGATGGTGCGCCGCCCGCGACCCGGACGCCCGCGGGCCGGGCCGTCATACTCCATCCGACGGGCCAAATCCCGGGTATGGCGCAGCAACTCCGGGTGTACCTCGTGCATCTGCGCGGCCGCCGCATCGTGGAAGAGGTCGAACATCCGCTTCCCGACCAGCATGTGCTGCCATAGCGGCACCGGTCGGTGCTCCGTCACCACGACCCGGGTCTCGCCACGCACGGTCACCAACCACTCGGCGAACTCCTCGGCGTTGGAGACGGTCGCCGACAGCGATACGAGCATCACCGACGCCGGCAGATGGATGATGACCTCCTCCCACACCGCCCCCCGGAACCGGTCGGCCAGGTAGTGCACCTCGTCCATGACGACGTACGCGAGGTCGCGTAGAGCCGTCGAGCCGGTGTAGAGCATGTTGCGCAGTACCTCGGTGGTCATGACCACGACCGGGGCGTCGCCGTTGATCGAGTTGTCGCCGGTGAGCAGGCCGACCTTGTCGGCCCCGTGCCGCCCGACGAGGTCGTTGTACTTCTGGTTGGACAGCGCCTTGATCGGCGTGGTGTAGAAGCACTTGCGCCCCTGAGCGAGGGCGAGGTGGACGGCGAACTCCCCCACGACGGTCTTACCCGCACCGGTGGGCGCGCAGACCAGAACGCCGCTGCCCTCCTCCAACGCCTCGCACGCCTCCCTCTGGAAGGGGTCGAGGTCGAAGGGCAGCTCCGCGGCGAAGGCGTTGAGCGCGGGGAGGCGGGACGCCCCATCGGCCCGCCGCTGCACTTCGGAGCGCTTCACTTCGGGACTTCGCGCCGCGGAGTACCGCTTGGCGGGGCTCATACCAATGAGGCTACTTAGCTTCTGCACCCTGTCGCCGTCGGGTACTCGCTGCACAGGGTCTCTCGCTGCACAGGGTCTCTCGCTGCACAGGGTCTCTCGTGGTGCTAGGTATGGTGCACGGCGTGCCGCCTGAACCTACCGAACCGCCGCGTGTGCCCCGCCAGCGGCGACCGGTCGACGCGGTGCTCTTCGATTTCCACGGCACGATAGCGCAGGTCGAGGATGCGGTGGAGTGGGTCCACGCCGCGGCCGCCGAATGCGGGTTGAGGCTCGACCCGATTCTCGCGACCTCGCTCGCGGATCGCCTGGTCACGGCGGGCCGGGCGGGCGGCCCGCGGCCGACTCGAGTTCCACCTCACCTGGCCGAGGTGTACGCCGAGCGCGACCTGACCCCGACCGCTCACCGGGCCGCGTACGCCGGGCTCGCCGCGACCGTGGTGGCGAGCATCGAGGGGTTGGCGGAGGCGCTCTACGAGCGACTGCTGCGGCCCGAGGGCTGGCGAGCGTACGCGGACACCGTGCCCACATTTCGAGCGCTCTACGCGGCGGCCGTGCCGGTGGCAGTGGTGAGCAACATCGGTTTCGACATCCGGCCGCTGTGCCACACGCTCGGCTTCGCCAAGTACGTCTCGTCGTGGGCGCTCTCGTTCGAAGTGGGCCGATGCAAGCCGGATCCGGCCATCTTCCGGCATGCCTGTCGCATGCTCGGGGTCGAGCCTGAGCGCGCGCTCATGGTCGGCGACACCCCAGCCGACGCCGCCGCCGTCGACGCAGGCTGCCGCACTCTCGTCCTGCCCTCGGGGCCTCCCGGAGCCATCAACGGCCTCGCCGCCGCACTCACTCTGGCCCTGGGATGACGACCAGACGGTAGATCTCCGTGGGTGCGTCGTCGCCACCGAAGAGGTCTATCGCGTCCGGATCGAACTCCTCCGCCGCCATCGCGAAGACGACGGCGCTCGGTCCCGCCGGGCGAAGGCCCTCGGTACGCGCCAGCACCGCGGCCGGATCTTCCGCGCTGGCCGCATGGATGAGTTCGTAGAGCGCCGGCCCAAGCCCGTGCACCCGAAACTTCGCGTCATCGTCGGTGTCATTCGGCCATGTCTCCCGATACGCCTGGCGGCCCGCCTCGACGACCGCATCCTCGTTTACGACGACATAGTCCTCCCGGCGCATGAGGGCGACCAGACCCGACGATGGAGCGTCGAGTACCTCCACGTCGTCGTCGAACTCCTGGTCCTCGTAGTCCGCCAGGTCCCCCCACCCGATGGTCGTGCCGGTGAAGTCCATCAGCGCGTCGTCAAACGCCTCCGCGGCGAGCCGGAGAGCGTCGTTCACGGCGAATATCTCGGCCATCTCATGCTGCCGCCCGGTCATGGCGGACGTCTGGCGGTCGTGCTCGCTGAGCGCCACCAGCAGCTCCGCGGTTGCTTGGCGGTAACGCCGACGCGTCTCGTCGGTCCACTGCGCTTCGGTCCACTGCGCTTCGGTCCACTGCGCTTCGGTCCACTGCGCTTCGGGAAGTTCGGGGTCGGTCATGGCGACAGTCTGACGCTGTCGGAGCGTGACGACGTGTGACGCAGATCACAGGTTCCACGTGAAATAGTCGCGACCTACTTAACTCGACGCGTTCATGCGCGGGCGGGGTTAGACGAGAAGCGAGAGCGCGGCGGGTTCTGCGGTCACCGTGATGGGGAGAGGGCACGCCCGCTCACCGTCCACATAGGTCGTTATGCCCTCGGCGGAGATACCAACGGTACGGGCACGGAAGCTCACGATCTTGGGGTGGTTGACGTGGGTTCCCTTGTAGAGGTGGGATTTCAGGCGCACCAGCGTCGTACGGGAGACCGTGAGCCCCACCACGATGTCGAGGAGCCCGTCCGTGACGTCGGCCGCGGGACAGATGCGCATGCCGCCTCCGTACGAGGCGGTGTTGCCTACGGCCACCAGAACGGCGTCCATCTCGTGCTTCTCGCTGTCGAGGGTGAGCGTGTAGCGGCGCGGCCGCAGCCGTACCAGTTCGGCGTACGTGGCGAGGTCATACCGCAGCGGCCCGCGCGGCCAGCGCATCCCGTTAGCGCGTTCGTTGACGATCGCGTCGAAGCCGGCACCGAGCACGGCGGCGAACCAGTGGTCGTACCCGTCGGGACCCTTTATCCGGCCGAGGTCGACCGGACGGGTCCGCCCATACATGAGGGCCTGCACCACGGTCTTAGCGGCCGCGACCGGGTCGGCCGGCACGCCCACCTCGGTGGCGAAGTCGTTGCCGGTGCCGGCCGGAATCACGCCAAACGGCACCCCGGTGCCGGCCACCGCCTGCACCGCCAGGTGCACGGTGCCGTCGCCACCGACCGCGACCAGCGCACCCGCGCCGTCGGCCACCGCGTCCCGGCAGACCCGCAGGGCGTCGTCGACCGTATTCGCGTCCAGCACCCGTACCTCACGATCCGAGGCCCGCAGCGCCGTCATAGCCGCCGCCACCTCGTCACGGCGGCGCCCCCGGCCGGCCGTCGGGTTCGGCAGGACCGCAAGCGGCCCGGGCGTCATCGGTTGGCTTCGTCGTCGCGGTACGGGGCGCCCCAGGTCGGGGCGTCTACCGGCGAGACCGGTTCGAGTGGCGAAGCCTCGTCGTCGGCCACCCCCGCAAACGGCCTGCGCCGGGCCCGACGCCTGTCGTTGAGGAACGCGACGCCCACCGCCGCGAAGTAGAGCACCGCCATGCACAGCGCGAGGATCGTCATGTTGAACGGGTCCGGCGTCGGCGTCACGATCGCGGCGAAGAGGAACATCAGGAAGATCGCGGCCCGCCACCAGCTCAGCAGCTTCTTCGCGCTCACCACACCCGCGAAGTTGAGCATCGCCACGATCAGCGGAAACTCGAAACCGAGACCGAAGAGCAGCATCACCCCGAGGACGAAATCGAAGTAGCCGTCCAGGTTGACCGTGACCGTGATGGTGGAGCTCATGCCGAGGAACCACTGCATGCTCCGCGACACCAGGATGAAGCCCAGTGCGAACCCGGCGGCGAAGAGCGGCGTGGCCACCACCGCGAAGGCGTACCCGTAGCGACGCTCGCGCTTGTGCAGCCCGGGCGCGATGAACGCCCACAGCTGGTAGAGCCAGATCGGCGCCGCGATGACCAGACCCACGTACAGCGCGATCTTCAAGTTCAGCATGAACATGCCGAGCGGGTCGGTGGTGTTGAACTGGCAGTCCCGGCCCGGGTTGCGCGAGAGGTAGAAGTCGCAGTACGGCGCGACGATGAAGTCCTGCACCTGCTGGGCGATGAAGAAGCCGCCGATGGCGCCGGCCACAATCGCGAGGCACGCCTTGAACAGCCGGCTACGCAGCTCGCGGATGTGCTCGATGAGCGTCATCGAGCCGTCGGCCGCGCGCTGGAACTCGCTCGGACGGCGCCGCTTCGCGGTGCTCACGATTGGCTGGCGCTAGTTGTCTCGGACGCGCTGACCGGGCTTTGCCGGGTCGTCCAGCGGCGACGGCTGGTCGTCGGAGAGCTGCGGCAGCGGCTGGCGGCCGGACTGGGCCTCCGCCTTGGCGTTCACGTCATCGTCGGCGAGCCCCTTGGTCTCGGCCTTGATGATGCGTAGCGACCGGCCCAGCCCACGGGCTGCGTCGGGCAGGCGCTTGGCGCCGAACAGCAGAATCAGCACCACCACCAGCACGATGATGTGCCACGGCTTGACAACACCCATAGGAAACCCACCTCACTGACTAAGGACGAGCCCATCCTACGTGCGCGCGCCTCGCCCGGACACCTCGCGTCTGGGCCAAACTAATCTACGGCTCAGGACGGTCCTTCTGCCGGCTGGCCTTGATCTGCTCGAGGCGGGTTGTCGCCTCGGCCACGCGGCCCTCCAACGCGGTCGCCCGCTCCGCTACGCCCTCGAGCTTGCCCTGGAGCGTCTCCGCTTGCTCGGTCCGCAGCCGCAGCCGGCGTACGGCCCGCCTCAGCGGCCGCACGTGACCCATGAGCGCCATCACGACCGCCACCAGCACCACGATCGCCACGATGACCACACCGGCCACGATCCACCACGTCGCACCACCGGACACAGGATGACCTTAACGGTCAGGTGGGCTCCATGCGCCCGTACGCGGCCAATGCCTGCCCCGCCTCAACCCGGACGGACTCCACCAGAGCCTGCGGCGCGATGACGGTGACCCCCGGGCCCAGGCCCAGCACCATCCGACGAGCCCAGTCGAGATCGGATGCGCGTAGCGACACGAGCCAGCGGTCCGGGCTCTCCTCGATCACCCGCTCGCAGGGGTAGTACTCGGTGATCCAGCGCGCCCAGCGGCCGATGCGCAGCGTCACCAGCGGCAACTCCTCGCTGGGTTTGAAGATGCCCTCGCTGACATCGTGCTGCTGCGCCTCGGGCGGCGGCGCGGCCGGCTCCTCCAGTTCGACGCAGGAGTCGATGCGGTCAACCCGGAACAACCGGACCGCCTCCACCCTCCGGCACCATGCTTCGAGGTAGGCAAAGCCGCCTGCCACCACCACGCGCATCGGGTCGACGACCCGCTCGGTGACCTCGTCGCGGGTCGCTGTGTAGTAGGTGAGCTGCAACGCACGGCGTCGCTGCACGGCGCCCTGTAGCTCAGCGACGCGCTCCGCGCCGGCGCCGGGCATCCGTACCGCCACCGGCAGGCCAGCCGCCGCGTCGCCCGCCGCGGACTCGATCTTGGCCAATGCGCGCTCAATCGCCTCCCGGTTCTGCACCCCGGGCACCTGCGCGAGCATCCGTAGTGCCACGACGAGCGCCAGCGCCTCGTCCTGGGTCAACCGCAGCGGGCGGTCGATCCCGGCGTCGTAGGTGATCGTCACACGGTCACCGTCGAACGCCATGTCGATGAGGTCGCCAGGGCCGTAGCCCGGGAGGCCGCAGACCCAGAGCAGCTCGAGGTCCTCGCGCAGTTGCCGGTCCGACACGCCCAGATCGGCGGCCGCTTCGGTGACGAGGATGCCCGGGCGCGCCAGCAGGTACGGCACGAGGTTGAGCAGTCGACCGAGGCGCTCGCCCCCGCTGCGGCTCTCGGTCGTCGGGGCGCTCATGGCTGCGTCCGCGCCCCGACTGGCGCGGTAGCGCCCTCAGCGGCCGCGCCCTCAGTGGCCACGCTGTCGAGGGCGTCAACGAGATCGCGCAGTCGCGCGATGGTCGCCTTTCGCACGTCATCAGGGCCCAGCACCACCACGTCGGCGCCGTATCCCACGACCCAGCGCGCGAACGCGTCCGGTTCGGAGTAGCTGATCACCATGCGGTCGCCGTCGGGACCGGGCACGACCTCCTCGGCCCACCGACGCATGCCGGCGGCTCGGCCAGGGCGGACCAGCAGCGTCGCTCGGTTCGGATGCTCCACCGGTCCGGACCATCGGGCGACATGGCTGATCAGGTCCGTATCGGGGGGCGACTGGAACGCGCCCGGCTGGCCGACGGTGGTGACCGCGCCGACCACGCGGGACAGACGGAAACTCCGGGTCGCCTCTCGATCGAGGTCGTGCCCGACCACGTACCACCGGCCGCGCCAGGAGACCACGCCCCAGGGTTGCAGCCGCCGGGTCTGCGCCGCGTCGTCCTCCGGGGTGCGGTAGTCGAATCGGACCTCCTGGCGCTCCCGCGCGGCCGTCTGCAGCGCCGGGAAGGCGGGGTCGACGGTCACCACGGGCTCCACCCCGAGTGTGGCGTGCACGTCGACGTCGACGCCGGCCGCCCGCAACTTGAGCAGGCCGGATGTGGCCGCCGCGGCCAGGCCCGCGTGTTGCCACAGCCGGGCCGCGATGCCGACCGCGGCCGTCTCGTCGGGTTCCAGATGGACGTCGGGCAGCGCGTAGTCCCGGCGCGCGATGCGGTAGCCCGGCTCAGTATCGAAGACGCTCGCCGTGCCGGTCTCCAGCGGCACGCCCAGATCGCGAAGCTCGGCCTTGTCCCGCTCGAACTTGCGCTGGAAAGCCTCGTGCTCTCGAGGATCCTCGGCGTTGTGCTCGTAGCCGGGCACGGTCGCGACGATCTGCGCGGCGGTGAGGAACCGGCGCGTGGACAGCAGACAGATCACCAGATTGACGAGGCGCTCGGTCCGGTTACGAGACACGTGTACGACGCTAGCAGCCTCCGCGAGCCAGGCCCCGGAGCCAACAAGCAAATAATGGGTGCCAGGGTTGTGCCATGGTGCGGTGGCGCGAGGGCGTCGTGACCATGGTGGGGCGACGGTGGCGGGGCGCAGTCGAGATCGACGTCTCGGTGGTCCCGCGGGCAGCCGACGACCCGATCACCGTACGGGCATTGGCGTATCCGCAGCTCGTCGGCGATCCGGTCCGCGGTGATCGGGTGCTGCTCAACCTCAACGCGCTGGCCCTGGGATTGGGCACCGGCGGATATGCCCTGGTAGTGGCCCTGCCGGACCGGCTACCGCCGGATCGCAACGGCCCAGGTCACCTGGTCAAGGCGCGCTACACCCCGATGCAGGTGGTCGTGCTGGGGGTCGACGAGGCCGCCTCCCCGCACCACGATGTCCTGGCCGCGACCGACGGGCTGGACGGCATTCCGGTGGTCACGGCCGACCTGCACTCGGCGCTGCCGGCCATCCTCGCCGGGGTACACGGGTCGCGGCCCGACGCCCGGGTCGCCTTTGTGATGACCGACGGCGGTGCCCTCCCGGCCTGGTTTTCCCGGACTCTCGATGCGCTGGTGGACCGGCTCATCGGCGTGGTCACCGTCGGGCAGGCCTTCGGCGGCGATCTCGACGCGACCAACATCCACAGCGGGCTATTGGCCGCACGGCATGTCCTCGCCGCCGACGTCGTGATCGTGACGCAGGGCCCAGGCACCCTCGGCACGGGTAGTCGGTGGGGCTTCTCCGGCACGTCGGTGGGCGAAGTCGTCAACGCGGTGGCGGCTTTGGGCGGACAACCGGTGGGTGCGCTGCGGATCTCGGAGTCGGACCCGCGGGAGCGTCATCGGGGGGTCTCCCACCATTCGTTGACGGCGTATGGGCGGGTCGCGCTCGCCCCGGCCGATGTGGTGGTTCCCGACGGCCTACCGGCCCCACTCACGGCTGCCGTGGATGCCGCCGTGGTGTCCCTGGCGCCGCCGCACCGAATCGTGCGCGTGAGCGTCGAGGGCCTGGAGGAGGCACTGCAAGCCCTGCCGCTGAGGCTCACAACAGAAGTAGGACTCTCAACCATGGGTCGAGACTTCGCCGGCGACCGCGCGTACTTCCTGGCCGGGGCCGCCGCCGGTCGCCACGCCGCCCACCTGCTCCCGCCGCCAGACTCGTCGATCTAGGGCAGAGCGACGTGAGTTGATCTCCGATGACGTCGCTAATCCCTAGATCGACGAGCCGGGGGTTGATCGAGGAGCGGGGAGGCTTAGCCGAAGGCGATGAGGGCGATCCAGGCGCCGATGATCGCGACCAGTGCAGCCCCGAGCACCCAGGTGGGCACGGTGTACTCCCCGCGCCGGTTGCGCTGGATCTCGGCCACGGCCTTCTCCCGCCGCCGCTGAATCCAGCCCTGACGGACCTTGGCGGCTGACTCGAAAGGTTCGGACTCGTCCGGCTGGTTAGCCGGCTTCTGAGATGGGGTGCTCATAGGCTGCCGAGCCTACCGCGCAGGGGCCTCACATGCTCGCGATCAAGCGCTCGACGCGCTCGTCATAGGCGCGGAATGGGTCCTTGCACAGGACCGTGCGCTGCGCCTGGTCGTTGAGCTTGAGGTGGACCCAGTCGACGGTGAAGTCGCGGCGCTTCTCCTGGGCGTGGCGGATGAACTCGCCGCGAAGGCGGGCCCGCGTGGTCTGCGGCGGGGTCTCCTTCGCCTCGAAGATCTCCACGTCGGAGGCGACCCGGTCCACCGCCCTCTTGCGCTCGAGCAGGGCATATAGGCCGCGGTTGCGGCGAAGGTCGTGGTAGGCGAGGTCCATCTGGGCGATGCGGGGGTGAGATAGCGCCAGGTCGTGGCGCGCCTGATACCGCTCGATGAGGCGTAGTTTCGTCACCCAGTCGATCTCGCGCTCGACCCCGGAGGTGTCGCCCGACTCGACCGCGGCGAGCACGCGGCCCCACAGGTCGATGACGCGCTTGGCCGTCGCGTCCGCCCCGCGGCGGTCGATGAACTCGCTCGCCTTCGCGAAGTACTCCTGCTGGATCTCCAGCGCGCTGCACTCCTTGCCGTTGACCAGGCGCACCTTGCGCCGGCCGGTGACGTCGTGCGACACCTCGCGGATGGCCCGGATCGGGTTCTCCAGGGTGAGATCCCGCATGGCCACGCCCGCCTCGATCATGCGCAGCACGATGTCGGCGCTGCCGACCTTGAGCAGGGTGGTGACCTCGTTCATGTTGGAGTCGCCGACGATCACATGAAGGCGCCGGTACCGTTCGGCGTCCGCGTGGGGCTCGTCGCGGGTGTTGATGATCGGCCGGGATCGGGTGGTGGCCGAGGAGACACCTTCCCAGATGTGCTCTGCGCGCTGCGACAGACAGAAGACCGCCCCGCGCGGGGTCTGCAGAACCTTGCCGGCACCACAGATCAACTGCCGCGTGACCAGGAACGGGATCAGAATGTCCGCCAGCCGGCCGAACTCGCCGTGGCGGGAGACCAGGTAGTTCTCGTGGCAGCCGTAGGAGTTGCCGGCCGAGTCGGTGTTGTTCTTGAAAAGGTAGATCTCGCCTGCTATCCCCTCATCGTGTAGGCGCTTCTCCGCGTCGACGAGCAGACCCTCGAGAATCCGTTCGCCGGCCCGGTCATGCACCACGACGTCGGCCACGGAGTCGCACTCGGGCGTGGCGTACTCGGGGTGAGAGCCGACATCGAGGTAGAGCCGCGCTCCGTTGCGCAGGAAGACGTTCGACGAGCGCCCCCACGAGACGACACGGCGGAACAGGTAGCGCGCTACCTCGTCCGGGCTCAAGCGCCGCTGCCCCCGGTACGTGCATGTGACGCCGTACTCGGTCTCGAGTCCGAAGATGCGCCGGTCCATGACCAGAACAGTAGCCGCCGTCGCGATCAACCGGTACGCCGAATTAACCGATACGACGCGAGTCGGTGTACTCGCGGCAGATGGCGTAATCGGGCAGCAGGCCACGGTCGCCCGCCTCGGCCAGCGTCGGCGCCTGCGCGTCGCGGGGCGACAGCAGCGGCCGCGCCGCGGGCCAGGCGATCTCGAGGTCCGGATCGAGCGGATGGACGACCCGTTCGCGGGCCGGCTCGTACGTCTCCGAACAGAGATAGGTGACGGTGGCGTCGTCGGAGAGAGCGCAGAGGCCGTGGCCGAGCCCCTCGGCGAGGTACGTCGCGCGCCGGTCGACCTCATCGAGGCGCACGCCCTCCCATTGGCCGAACGTGGGCGAGCCGACCCGGATGTCGACGATCACGTCCAGGATGGCGCCTCGGGTACAGGTCACGTACTTGGCCTGCCCGGGCGGGGTGTCGGCGTAGTGGATCCCGCGTACCACTCCACCGGCGGAGATGGAGATGTTCGCCTGGGCCAGGTGCAGCGGGTGACCGACCTCCGCCGCCAACGTGTCGAAGCGGTACCACTCCAGAAAGACGCCGCGGCCGTCGCCGTGCTGGACCGGCGTGATCTCGTACGCACCCTCGATGCCCAACGGTCGGATCTTCATGCCCCGCCCTTTCGAGTCACTGTGACGAACTCGTTGTAGATGAAGATCCTTCCGGCGGGGCGCGGAAAGGGAAACGAGTACTGCCGCTCCACGGTCAGGCCGAGTGCGCTGGCCAACTCGGCGGCCTCGGCGAAGCCGACGAACCGCACGTGGGTGGCGTCGCTGGCGAATCCCCGCTCCTGGGGCGTGATGAACACGATTCGACCGCGCGAGCGGACATACGGCAGGTACCGACCGATGACATCGCGAGCGTCCGGCTCGGACATGTGCTCCAGCAGGTGCGCCGCGAGCAGCGAATCGAAGCTGCCCGAGCGGGCGTGTTGTGAGGCGAGAAAATCCCCGATCGTGTACGCCGTCAAGCCGTTGGCCCGGCACGCGGCGATCGACGTTGGGTTGTGATCGACTCCGACCCCGCCGTCGCCGAGGTGGGCCAGGTTGCGCCCGATGCCGCAGCCCACGTCGAGGGTGCGGCCGAGGTTGAGACGGCGGAGGTTCCACCGGTACGGCGCTTGGGTCGGCAGGAGCCGCTTCCACCCTCGGCCGCCGAGCCGTTGCAGACGCTCGGTGTAGTCGGCCCCGTCGGTAGCCGGCCGGGGCGCGGGTGTGGACTGCACCCGATTACCGTAGCTGCCGCGTGAGTCCATTCGTGGCGGCCTACCGAAGCAAGTCGAGCAGGTACTGCCCGTACCCGCTCGTGCACAGCGGCTGCGCCAGCTCACTAAGTTGGTCGTTGTCGATGAAGCCCGCTCGCCAGGCGGCCTCCTCCACACAGCCGATCTTCATACCCTGTCGTTCCTCGATGACCCGGACGTACTCGCCTGCCTGCATCAGCGACGTGAACGTGCCGGTGTCGAGCCAGGCCGTGCCCCGGTCGAGCACGGTCACGGTGAGCTCACCCAGGCGCAGGTAGGCGTCGTTGACCGCGGTGATCTCGAGCTCTCCCCGCGCGGACGGGGTGAGGCCGCTCGCGATCTGGAGCACCCGGTTGTCGTAGAAGTACAGGCCCGGGACGGCGAAGTGCGACTTCGGCTTGGCTGGCTTCTCCTCGATGGAGAGCACCCGCCCGTCGGAGTCGAAGTCCACCACGCCGTACTGCTCGGGGTTGGCCACGGGGTAGGCGAAGACCCGCCCGCCCACGATCGATCTCGGTTCGGCCAGCTGACGCCCGAGACCGCCTCCATGGAAGATGTTGTCGCCGAGGATCAGGACCACGGAATCGTCGCCGATGAAGTCGGCCCCGATGACGAACGCCTGGGCGATCCCCTCCGGGCGCGGTTGGGCGGCGTACTCGATGCGCATGCCGAGCTGGCCGCCGTCGCCGAGCAGGTTGACGAACTGGGCCTGGTCGGCCGGCGTCGTGATAACCAGGATCTCGCGGATGCCGGCGAGGATCAGCGTCGAGAGCGGGTAGTAGATCATCGGTTTGTCGAAGACCGGCATCAGCTGCTTCGACACGGCCCTGGTGATGGGCCAAAGACGAGAACCGGTTCCCCCGGCGAGCAGTACACCACGCATTGCACGGACTGTACCGGGGAACGTGGACGCGAGCTCGCTCCGGTAGACTGCCGACCCCATGAGATTCCTGGTCACCGGCGGCGCCGGCTTCATCGGCTCGCACTACGTCCGTCTGCTGCTCGGGGGCGGGTTGACCCCGTCGTCGGTGACGGCGGTGACCGTCCTGGACAAGCTCACCTACTCCGGCAACCGGGCCAACCTTGCGCCCGCGCAGGCCGACCCGCGGCTGAGGTTCGTCGAGGGCGACATCTGTAACGCCCGCCTCGTCGACGAACTCACGGCCGAACATGACGTCGTCGTGCACTTCGCCGCCGAGTCACACGTCGACCGGTCCATCCAGGGTGCCGCGCCCTTCGTGCTTACCAACGTGCTCGGCACGCAGACGCTGCTCGACGCGGCCCTGCGGCATCGCATCCAGCGGTTCCTACACGTGTCGACCGACGAGGTGTACGGGTCGATCGCGGAAGGCTCCTGGACCGAGACGTGGCCGCTGGAGCCCAACTCGCCCTACTCGGCCGCCAAGGCCGGTTCCGACCTGATCGCGCTGGCCTACCACCGCACACACACGCTCGACGTCGTGCTCACCCGCTGCTCCAACAACTACGGGCCATATCAGTTCCCCGAGAAGGTCATTCCCCTCTTCGTGACGAACCTCCTGGATGGGCGGAAGGTGCCGCTCTATGGCGACGGCGGAAATGTCCGCGACTGGCTGCACGTGACGGACCACTGCGTCGGGATCCACCTCGCTCTCACCAAGGGCCGCGCCGGCGAGGTTTACCACATTGGCGGCGGCGTCGAGCTCACCAACCTGGAACTGACCGCGCGCCTCCTTGAGGCGTGCGGCGCGAACTGGGAGATGATCGAGCGGGTCGCCGACCGCAAGGGCCACGACCGGCGCTACTCGCTGGACATTACCAAGATCTCCGAAGAGCTGGGCTACGTGCCAAGCGTGGACTTCGATGCGGGCCTGGCAGCCACTGTGGCGTGGTATCGCGACAACCGCGCCTGGTGGGAGCCGCTCAAGGCGAAGGCGGACCCGCCGCGATGACATCGTGAACTCGATGACATCGTGGTCCCGATGACACGGTGGCCCGGATGACGCGGTGGCCCGGATGACACGCTGGTTGGTGACCGGCGCGGGCGGCATGCTCGGTCGCGACATGGTCTCCGTGCTCGCCGGCGCCAGGGACGTCGACGTGACCCCGCTTGATCTACCCTATCTGGACATCACCGACTCGCACGCGGTCGGCGACGCGGTCGCCGGGCACGACGTCGTGGTGAACACCGCCGGGTGGACCGACGTCGACGGCGCGGAGACCGCCGAGGCGGCCGCGACCGCGGTCAACGGCGCGGGTGTGGCCAATCTGGCCGAGGCGTGCCGACGCTCCGGCGCTCGCCTGTTACACATCTCCACCGACTACGTGTTTCCCGGCAACGCGACCGCCCCTGTGCCCGAGGACGCCCCCACGGGGCCGGTCAACGCGTACGGCCGGAGCAAGCTCGTCGGCGAACGCGCCGTGCTCGAACTCCTCCCCGACCGCGGCTACATCGTCCGCACCGCCTGGCTCTACGGCGAGCACGGACGCAACTTCGTCACCACCCTGCTGCGACTCGCGGCCGACCGGGAGACCATCGACGTGGTCGACGACCAGCGAGGCCAGCCGACCTGGTCGTACGCGCTCGCACAGCGCCTCGAGGCGCTGGGTCGCGCGGCGCAGGGTCGCGCGGCGCAGGGTCGCGCGGCGCTGGATGGCGCGGCGCTGGATGGCGGCGCGCCGGCCGGGATCTACCACGTCACGGCCGCAGGATCGACGACCTGGTGCGGTCTGGCCCGGGCCGTCTTCGACGAGGCTGGGCTGGATCCCGGCCGGATCCGCCCGACAACCAGCGAGCGGTTCCCCCGACCCGCGCGTCGGCCCGCCTACAGCGTGCTCGGACACGAGCGTTGGCCTGCGGCAGGCCTAACCCCGATGACAGACTGGCGATCGATGCTCAGTGAGGCATTTGTCCGACTGGGCTTTCGCACCTGATCGGGGGGCGCGCCGTGAAGCTCACGATCCTGACCGGCGTCACCGGCCTGCTGCTATTCGTCGTGATCATCGAGCTTTTGCGCCGGCGCCAACTCGGCGAGAAGTACGCCATCCTCTGGCTCGCGGTCGGTCTGGTCGTCCTGCCGCTGGCCGCCTTTCCGCGGTTGTTTGACGGCCCCGCCCGCGCGCTCGGCGTGGCCAGCGGCATCAGCCTGGTGCTGTTCCTCGGATTCGTGTTCCTCCTCCTGGTCTGCGTACACCTGAGCTGGGAGGTCAACCGCCTGGAGGAGGAGACCCGAACACTCGCGGAGGACATGGCGCTGCTGCGCACCGAGACCGAGGAGAGGGCCGCCAGTGATCAACAATAAGCGTGTCCTCATTGTCACACCCGCGTGGAACGAAGCAGGCGCCATCTACCAGGTCATCCGCGAGCTTCGCGGGGAGCTCCCGGGCGCGGACGTGCTCGTCGTGGACGACGGCTCTAGCGACGACACCGCTCGGCTGGCCCACGCGGCGGGCGCGGCGGTGGCGCACCTGCCGTACAACCTCGGGGTGGGCGGCGCCATGCGCCTGGGCTACCGGTACGGCCGCGACCACGACTTCGACGTGGTCATCCAACTCGACGCGGACGGCCAGCACGATCCGCGCTACATTCCCAAGCTGGTCGACGCGATCGACGACGCAGATCTGGTGATTGGCTCCAGATTCGCGGAGAGCGATCAACGCGGCTCAGCCGCGGAAAGCGATCAACGCGGCTCGGTCGGCGGCGAGAGCGAATACCGGGTCCGCGGCCCACGACTGTGGGCGATGCGCCTGCTCGCCGCCGTCATCTCGCTCATCGCCCATACCCGGCTCACGGACACAACCTCGGGCTTTCGGGCGGCGAACCGGCGCACGATCGAACTCTTCGCCGGGTGGTACCCGGTCGAGTACCTCGGAGACACGGTGGAGACGCTGGTCTATGCGGCCCGGCGCGGCTTCCGGATCCGCCAGGTCCCGGTTGCCATGCGGGCGCGGATCGCGGGCGCGCCGAGCCACTCGCCGATCAAGTCCATGGTCTACCTCGGCCGAGCCTTCGCGATTCTGCTTCTCGCGTTGATCCGACGGTAATGCGATGGTGAGATGAGTCGACCGCTGGGCCTGGTCCCGCCGGGAACTGTCGCCGTGGGCGGCGGCCTGGTGATCCTGGGCCTCGCCTCGTACGTCTATCTCGCCATCGCCGGCCACACGCTCGACACCGCCGGCATGTCCTCGGTGGCGGTGTTGTGGTCGATCGCCTTCGCGGTCGGCCCCGGGCTCTTCTTCCCCATCGAGCAGGAGATCACCAGGATCGTGGCGGGCCGGGGCGTACGCGGCGATGGTGCCGGGCCGGTACTGAGTCGTGGCGCGCTGCTTGCCGCGGCTATCCTCGCGGCGCTGCTGCTGGCTCTGCTCGCCGCTGCCGAACCGCTCGCCCAGCGCCTCTTCGAGGGCGATACGGCAATGGTGTGGGTACTCGCCGGCGCCTTTGTCGGCCTCGCGCTGGCTCACACCACCCGCGGTGTCCTCGCCGGTACCGGCGCCTTCGGTTGGTATGGAGCCCAGCTCAGCGTCGACGGCGCGCTGCGCATGAGCATCGCCGCGGTGCTGGGTGCGTCCGGTGTGGACTCACCAGTGTGGTTCGGCCTCGTGCTCGTGATCTCGCCGATCGCATCGGTTCTTGTCACGGTGCCCGCGGTGATCAGCCGGGCCCGTCCCGGCGCGAGCGTGATCTGGCTCGATCTCTGCCGGGGACTGGGCCTGTTGACCGTCACCGCGCTGCTGTCGCAGATCCTGGTCAACATCGCGGTCGTGGACGTTCGGCTGCTCGCCCCGGGCGACGTCGCCAGTGCCGCTGCCCTGCTCTCCGCCCTCGTGCTGGTTCGGGTGCCGCTATTCCTCTTCGCCTCCCTGCAGGCGTCCCTGCTGTCGGGGCTGGCCACCGCCGTCGCGGCGGGCGATCGGCGTACGTACCGACATCTGTTGACCCGCACCCTCACCGTGGTCACCGCGCTTGGCGTCATCGGCATTGGCGTCGCAGTCACCGCCGGACCGTGGCTGAGCGTGCGCCTGTTCGACGCGCCGGACGTGTTCGGCCGGGCGGACTTCGGGTGGCTCGCTTTCGGCACCCTCGCCTATCTGTGGGCGATGGTCCTCGGGCAAGGTGTGCTCGCGCTGGGCCGCCATCGCGACCAGGCGCTCGCCTGGGTGCTCGGGTTCGCCGTCCTCGTTGTGGTCACCCTCGCACCCGGCGACGTCGTGACGCGGGTGGAGGTCGGCTACGCCGTAGGGGCGTTGGCCGTCGCGGTCACGCTCGCTGTCGTGCTTGCCCGCTCCGAATCCCGACCGTGGCTCCGCACGGCCCAGTCGGCCCCCATCGCGGTGGGACACCGACCGTGACGCGCCCGCCCGAGTCCCGTGCTGGCACAGTCGGCGTGGTCATGCTCGCCTTCGGCGACGAACCGTGGCTACCGCAGGCCATATCGGCGGTGCTCAACTCGACGGGCGTGGAGGTGAACCTCGTGCTCGTCGACAACGGGTGCACCAGCGACGCCGTCGACCGGGTCAAGGACACGCCGCGCGTCACCGTGCTCCGGCCGGCGGAGAACCTGGGCTACACCGGCGGCTGCCGACTTGGCGCGGCCGAGGCGCACGGTGAGTTCCTCGCGTTCGTGAACTCGGACGCGATCGTCGACCCCGAGGCGCTGGCCAGGATCAGCACCGTCGCAGCCGAGGAGGGTGTGGGCCTCGCCATGGGGTCGATCCGCCTCGCCGAAGCGCCCGACCTGATCAACACTGCGGGAAACCCGCTGCACGTGGCCGGCCTGTCGTGGGCCGGCGGCAACGGGTCACCGGCGACGCTCTACGCAAAACGCCGGAAGATTCCCGCCGGCAGCGGCTGCTGTTTCGTCATCCGGCGCACGCTGTGGGATGAGGTCGGCGGGTTCGCCGACGAGTACTTCGCCTACCACGAGGACACGGAACTCAGCCTGCGGCTGTGGCAACGCGGCCTGACTGTCGAGTATGTGCCGGACGCGGTGGTGCGCCACCATTACCAGTTCTCCCGCAACGAGGGAAAGCTCTACCTGCTTGAGCGCAACCGGCTTGCCCTCGTCCTCACCGGCTTCCAGCGACGCACCCTGATCCTGCTCCTGCCGGTGCTCGTGGTGACCGAGGCGGGGATGCTGGTGACGGCGCTGACCGGCCGCTGGCTGGGGGCGAAGATCCGCGGCTGGCGCTGGCTGTGGGAACACCGGGACTGGGTACGGGCGAGGCGCCGGCAGTTGCAGGCGGAACGGCGGGTGCCCGACGCGCACCTCGCGCCCATGCTGACCGCTCGCTTCGATCCGACCAACCTGGAGGCGCCGCGCGGCATCGGGCCATACAACGCCCTCGTCGGCGGGTACTGGCGGCTGGTCCGTCTGCTACTGCCCCGACACTGACCCGCCCGCCGCCGGGTCGGTCCCGTCGCCGTTCGGGCTCGGCGCCGAGGGCGGCTCCGGCTCGGCCTTGTTCGCCGGCCTGCCCTTGCCGTTCCCGGCCTTCGCGTCGCCGTTCCCCGGCTTCGCGTCGCCGTTCGGGGTCTTCGCATCGCTGTCCGGCTTGGCGTCGCCGCTGGGTTGGGCCGGTGCCTCGGCCGGCGGAGTGCTGGGCTCGGGACGGGCCTCGGGCAGCAGGCTGGTCAGGGCGAGGCCGGTGATGCGCCGAAACGCCCGGCCGCTGCGGCGCCGGTCCAACACGGCCACCTCGAGCTGGCCCGCGCCGAGCTGGCGCGGCGCGCCACCCTCCCCGCCGACACTGCCGAGCGCCGTGACCGCCAGCACGAGCGCTTCGCTGAGACCGAGGTCGTCGCGGTGGCCCTGCTTGAGCATCGCGGAGATCGGCTCGGTCTGGCCGCCCATCGCGACGAAGCCATGCTCGTCGCCCACCGACCCGTCGTAGGTGATGCGGTAGAGCTCGTCCTCGGCGGGAGACGCGGCCACCTCGGCGACGCAGATCTCGACCTCGAACGGCTTCTGTTGTTCAGTGAAGATCGCGCCAAGGGTCTGCGCGTAGGCGTTGGCGAGCGCCCTCGCCGTCACGTCGCGCCGGTCGTACGAGTAGCCGCGCAGGTCGGCCATCCGTACGCCGGCCGAGCGCAGGTTCTCGAATTCGTTGTACCGACCGACGGCGGCGAAGCCGATCCGGTCGTAGATCTCACTCGTCTTGCGCAGGGAGGTCAGGTTCTCCGCGACGAAGAGCACACCGTCGGCGTAGGAGAGCACGATCGCGCTGCGGCCCCGGGAGATCCCCTTGCGGGCGTACTCCGAGCGGTCCCGCATGATCTGCTCGGGCGAGGTGTAGAACTGCATGGCCACGGCGGCTGCTTCTCCTCGGTCGCTTGTTCAAGTGTTGGGCGGCTCAGGTGTGTAGGGCGGTTCAGCCGCCGGGGTTGCTCCGACGTGCCTCGACGAGTGCCTGCGCAATCGTGCCGCTCTCCTCGTCACTGAGACGCGTGGTGCCCTCGGCGGTTGCGGTCATGACGACTGGGAAGATCTTGCGGATCAGGTCCGGGCCGCCCGTCGCGGTATCGTCGTCCGCCGCGTCGTACAGGGAGTCAATGGCGAACCGGACGGCCTCGTCGCGGCTCAGCCCGGGCCGGTAGCGCTTCTTCAACGCCGCCTTGGCGAACAGCGAGCCGGAGCCGATGCCGTCGTAACCGGTCTCCTCGTACAGGCCACCGGCGACGTCGAAGCTGAAGATGCGGCCGGCCTTGGCCGGTTCGGTCGCGTCGAGGTCGAACCCGGCGAAGATCGGAATCACGGCGAGGCCCTGCAGCGCCGCGCCAAGGTTGTTGCGGATCATCGTGGCCAGGCGGTTGGCCTTGCCGTCCAGGGAGAGCATCGCCCCCTCGATCTTCTCGTAGTGCTCCAGCTCGACCTGGAACAGCTTGATGAGCTCGATGCCGACGCCCGCCGTGCCGGCGATCCCGACCACGGAGTATTCGTCGGCGGGGTGCACCTTCTCGATGTCGCGGCTGGCGATGAGATTGCCCATCGTCGCGCGCCGATCCCCAGCCATGACCACGCCCTCGGCGAAGGCCAGCGCGACGATCGTTGTCGCATGCGGCGCGACATCGGCCGAGAGTCCGGGGGGCAGTGGGCGCCGACCGGGCAGGAGCTCCGGCGCGGCGGCGCTCAGGAAGTCGGTGAAGGACGAGGTACCGGCGTTGGTGAAAACCGCTGGTAGACGCCCGGATGGATCAAAAGCCACCGGCCTTGGTGTCCTCTCAAATAGGTGATCGCGCTGCCGAGGTACTCGGTGTTGTCGCGGAACTGTCCTAATCCGCCGTTGCAGTTGAAGCAGAGTATGCCCCGTACCGTGCCACTCACGTGGTCGTGGTCCACATGAGCCGGATTACGCTCTGCGCAAATAGCGCACAGCCCGCCCTGCTCGGCGAGCATCTCGTCGAACTCCGCGACGCCAATCCCGTACCGGTGCCGCAGGTGGTACTCGCGACCCCCGCCGTATAGTCGTTGCCGCGTCTCGCGTGCCCGCGCGTTGTGGCACGGCTTGCAGTACCGGCCACGACCGCCCGTGTCGTTGCGGCTCCTGGGGAACTCGTCGAGCCCCTTAGTCTCCCCGCAATCGGGGCAGCGGCGTTCTCCCTCTGGCACGTCCGGGCGCCTTATCACAGCTCTGCCGTGCTTCTCGCCGACGCGCTTGGCATAGCTGGCCTTGGACCGCGCGTTAAAACAAGGCTTGCAGTAGCTGCCGCGACCACCCTTTCGCCAAGGGCTTACGTGGAACTCTCGAAGGGGGCTTAATCTCACCGCAGTCGCGGCACATTCGTACGCCTTCTGGCTCTCCCTCCGAATCGGACATTCTATCACTGACCGCCTTTTTGTATGTATCCGCGGACGAATTCCTCCGCGTTCTCCTCAAGGACGGAGTCGATTTCGTCCAGAAGGTCGTCAACGTCCTCGGTCAGCTTCTCTTGGCGCTCGGTGACCTCTGGGTTGGCTTCGGGGGCCGGCGCCTCGTCAATTTCTTCCTCATAGCCAGAATCCCGGCGGGACTTGCCGGACTGGCCGCTATCACGGGTAGACATGGGGTCGTCCTCCTTGCTGCCGCCGCGCTGCCGTGCGTGACGCCTTCACTGCGTGCCAACGTAGCTCGCGGGTGCGACGTTACCCGGCCGTACGGCTCCGGCGGATCAGGCGAAAATGCAGAAACCCACTGAAGACCGTCCGGGAAGGGCCGCTTCCCGCACGTGTGCACGGCTGCGCCGGTCTTAGGCGGGTGTGCCGGTGAGTGCCTCGAGCAGGTCCTTGGCGCTTGGGCAGCGGTCGAAGAGCGCCCCGACGTGAGCCTTCGTGCCGCGCTCGGGCTCCATCATCGGCACCCGCACGAGCGATTCGCGGCCCACGTCGAAGATGACGGAGTCCCAGCTCGCGGCGACGACCTCGGCGGCGTACTTGGCCAGGCAGCGGCCCCGGAAGTAGGCGCGGGTGTCGTCCGGCGGCTCGGTCATCGCGACGATGACCTCGTCGTCGTCCAGCAGCCGCTGCATCGCGCCCCGCGCGACCAACCGGTGGTAGAGACCCTTCTCTGGGCGTACGTCGGAGTACTGCAGATCCACCAGCTGCAGCTTCGGCGAGGCCCAGCCGAGCGACTCCCGCTCGCGGTAACCCTCGAGGAGTCGTAGCTTGGCGACCCAGTCCAGCTCGGTCGCGCAGAGCATCGGGTCGCGGCCGAGCCGGTCGAGCACGCTCTCCCAGCGGCTCAGCACGTCCTCGGTCATGTCGTCGGTTCCGTGCGAGTCCACAAAGGAACGTGCCCGGTCGAGATAGGCCCACTGGAGGTCGAGCGCGGTGAGGCGGCGCCCGTCGCGTAGCCGGATCAGGTGAGTCAGGCTCGGGTCGTGGCTGACCTCCTTCAGCTCCGCGACGGGGTCGGCGATGGCGAGGTCCGGGGCGAGCATCTTGCTCTCGATCATCGCGAGCACCAGCGCCGTCGTACCGGCCTTGAGGTAGGTCGAGATCTCCGAGACATTGGCGTCGCCAATGATGACGTGCAGCCGGCGGTACTTGTCGGCGTCGGCGTGCGGCTCGTCGCGGGTGTTGATGATCGGGCGCTTCAACGTCGTCTCCAGACCGACCTCGACCTCGAAGAAGTCGGCCCGCTGGGAGATCTGGAAGCCCGGTTGCGATCCGTCCTGACCGAGACCGACCCGGCCCGCGCCGCAGACGATCTGGCGAGTGACGAAGAACGGCGTCAGATTGCTAACGATGTCGGAGAAGGGGGTCTGGCGTCGCATGAGGTAGTTCTCGTGCGCGCCGTAGCTCGCGCCCTTGTTGTCAGTGTTGTTCTTGTAGAGGTGGATCGTCCCGACAGTCGGCACGGTGGCGGCGCGCCGGGACGCCTCGGTCATGACGCGCTCTCCCGCCTTGTCCCACAGAACGAGGTCGCGGGGGTTGGTGACCTCAGGCGTCGAGTACTCCGGGTGGGCGTGATCGACGTAGAGGCGGGCACCATTGGTGAGAATGACGTTCGCCAACCCGAGATCCTCGTCCGCGAGCGCCTCCGCCGGGTCATACAGAGCTCCCGAGTACGTGAAGCCGCGGGCGTCGCGCAGAGGCGACTCCTCCTCGTAGTCCCACCGGGCCCGGCCGCCGCGGGCCAGCTCGGGGCGGGCCCCGTACGCGTTGACCACCTGGGAGGACGTAACCATTGGGTTGGCCGCGGGCTGACCCGGTACGGAGATGCCGTACTCGACCTCCGTACCCATAACCCGACGCACGCTCATACCGGTTCCGCCTTCGCTCGGGTGGACCTCACGACCAGACCACACGTCGAGCCTAGACCGCTGGGCCGGTCGCTCGCCCGTACGCGCCCATGTGGCCTCGCCCGCACGGGCCCCCGTGGGAGGGTGGGGCAACCTCGATCGGGGCCTGGATCTACGCTCGCCCGATGGCGTCATCCCAGCTCCGTCGCGCGATGTCGCGCTCCGCGTTGGCACCCTTGGCCCTCTTCCCGAAGCGGGCGGCACGGGTATTGCGGCACGACGCGAGGGTGGTGGCGGCGTCGGCCCGGTGGCTAGTCACGTCGCGGGAGCACCACAACTACACCTATGACCTGACCGCCCTCAACCGCGACCATCTGGCCTGGTTCGTGGCGGCCATCTGCGACGTACCGGTACCCGTCGTGCGCGACTACCTCGCCGAGATCGCGGCCGACGGCGCTCTGCGCGAGCACATCCGCTCGGCCACGACTGCGGCGGCGCGGCGTGGTCTGGCCGACAAGCAGGTGCGGTACGCGCGGCGGCTGGGCTGGTACGCGATCGTGCGCGCTCGAAAACCCGCTCACGTGGTGGAAACGGGCGTGGACAAGGGCCTCGGGACGGCCGTTCTCGCCGCCGCCGTGCTGCGCAACGCCGAGGAGGGTCATCCCGGCCGGGTGACCGCGGTCGACATCAATCCCGATGCGGGCTACCTGGTCCGGACCGGTCAATGGTCCACAGTGGTGGATCTCGTCTACGCAGACTCGGTGGCGACCCTGGAGAGCCTGGATCGGCCGGTCGACATCTTCCTGCATGACAGCGACCACAGCGTCGCGCACGAACGACGCGAGTTCACTACGGTCGAGTCGCGCCTCGCGCCGGGCGCGCTCCTGCTGACCGACAACGTCACCAAGACCCCGGTTCTGTCGCAGTACGCGGAGAAGACCGGGCGGCGCTTCCTCGCCTTCACCGAACGCCCGGCCCGTCACTGGTATCCCGGCGACGGCATCGGCGCCGCCTGGCACGCCTAACGTGGCTTCCACTGGCGTCTCGATCTCCGCTGGTCTCCAAGATCGCTGCTCTTGTGCCAAACGCTTGGAAAACGGCGCGAGTTGAAGCGGCGGGAGGCCCGAGGGCCTCCCGCCGCTGGAGCGCCGCCCATTCTTACAGGTATTGACCGGTGTTGCTGACCGTGTCGATGGCCCGACCCGACTCGGTGCCCTTGCCGCCCGAGACGAGCGTACGGATGTAGACGATCCGCTCGCCCTTCTTGCCCGAGATCCGCGCCCAGTCGTCGGGGTTGGTGGTGTTGGGCAGATCCTCGTTCTCCCGGAACTCGTCGACGCACGCGTCGAGCAGATGCTGTAGGCGCACACCCTTGCGGTCGGTGGCGAGGAACTCCTTGATCGCCATCTTCTTCGCCCGGTCCACGATGTTCTGGATCATGGCACCGGAGTTGAAGTCCTTGAAATACAGGACCTCCTTGTCCCCGTTGGCGTAGGTCACCTCGAGGAAGCGGTTCTCCTCCGTCTCGGAGTACATCCGCAGCACCGCTGCCTGGATCATCGCCTGCACACAGGACTCGGCGGAGCCGCCGTGCTCAGCCAGATCGTCCGCGTGTAGCGGCAGGCCGGTGAGGATGTACTTACTGAAGATGTCCTTCGCTGCCTCCGCATCCGGACGCTCGATCTTGATCTTCACATCTAGCCGGCCCGGGCGCAGGATGGCCGGGTCGATCATGTCCTCGCGGTTGGAGGCGCCGATGACGATGACGTTCTCCAGTCCCTCCACACCGTCGATCTCGCTCAACAGCTGCGGCACGATCGTGTTCTCGACGTCGGAGGAGACGCCGGAACCACGGGTACGGAAGACGGAGTCCATCTCGTCGAAGAACACGATGACGGGCGTTCCCTCGCTGGCCTTCTCCCTGGCGCGCTGGAAGATCAACCGGATGTGGCGCTCGGTCTCGCCGACGTACTTGTTGAGCAGCTCCGGGCCCTTGATGTTGAGGAAGTAGCTGGTGCGCTTCTCGTCGCCCTTGAGCTCTGTGATCTTCTTCGCCAGCGAGTTCGCGACCGCCTTGGCGATGAGCGTCTTGCCGCAGCCGGGTGGGCCGTAGAGCAGCACGCCCTTCGGCGGACGCAGCTGGTGCTCCCGGAACAGCTCGGCGTGCAGGAAGGGCAGCTCCACCGCGTCGCGGATCTGCTCGATCTGCCGGTCGAGGCCGCCGATGTCGCCGTAGTCGATGTCGGGCACCTCCTCGAGCACGAGCTCCTCGACCTCGCTCTTCGGGATCCGCTCGTAGGCGTACGCCGAGCGCGGCTCGATCAGCAGGGAGTCGCCCGCCCGCAGAGGGCTGTCCAGGAGAGTGTCGGCCAAGTGCACGACCCGCTCCTCGTCGGCGTGGGAGATGACCAGTGCCCGGTCCCCACCATCGAGGACCTCCTTGAGCATGACCACCTCGCCGGCCCGCTCAAAGCCGAGCGCATCGACGATGTTGAGGGCGTCGTTGAGCAGCACCTCCTGGCCACGGCGCAGCGAATCGAGCTCGACCGCCGGGGACACGGCCACCCGAAGCTTGCGCCCACCGGTGAAGACGTCCACAGTGCCGTCCTCATAGCGGGTAAGGAACACGCCGTACCCGCTGGGTGGCTGCGCCAGCCGGTCGACCTCCTCCTTGAGCGTGACGATCTGCGCCCGGGCCTCCTTGAGGGTGGCGACCAGCCGCTCGTTGTTCTCGGTCAGTCGTGCGAGCTGCGCCTGGGTCGCGGCGATGCGCTCCTCCAGCTGCCGCATGTGACGGGGGCTCTCGGTCAGTTTGCGCCGCACCAGGGCGAGCTCCTCCTGGAGGAACGCGACCTGGGTGGCGAGATCGTGGGCCTCCCTTTCCCAGCGTGCGGCTCGTGCATCCGCGTCCTCACTGCGTGCCACGTCCCACCTCCCCGGGGGTGTGCCCTGCCGGCGCTCGGCCGGAGGGCGAAACTGTACCTGTTAAACACTAACTGTTCCGGGCGACGTATTCCCCCACCCGGCGCCCCTGTCACAAGGTCGTTATCGGTGCTGGGGGTACCTTTGGCCGGGGCGACGAAGAGGTGGTGCGGGTGAGCGACGAACGGTTGCGGGTCTGGGTGGATCAAGACCTTTGCACCGGCGACGGCCTCTGTGTCCAGTACGCACCGGAGGTGTTCGAGTTCGACGTGGATGGGCTCGCCTATGTCAAGACCGGGTCCGGGGAGCTCCTGACCGGCCCGGGCAGCCGTACCGACGTACCGGCGAACCTGCGGCTCGAGGTGATCGACTCCGCGAAGGACTGCCCGGGCGACTGTATCCACGTGGTGCGCGCCGCGGATGAGGTCGAGATAGCCGGGCCGGCCGCCGGATAGCTCGCCGCCGGATAGCTCGCCGCCGGATAGCTCAGAGCGGACGGCCGACCATCGAGGAGATTATCCGGGCGAACTCCTCAAGTCGCGCTATTTGTCCCGTACCGCCGTCGTCGATCGTCTTGACGAAGCGAAGCGCGTCCTGACGCACCATGGGTCCCTGCTCGTCACCCGAGCCGTTCATAGTGCCATCGTCGAACGAGCTCAACAGGATGTACACATCGACCGCATCCACCTGTACCGTGCCGTCCGGGCTGCGCTGGAGGCGGCGGCGGGTGCCGACCTCGTTGACCACCGACAGCGGCAGCACCCGCACCGAGGAGGTCATCGACCCGGCCGGTCCCTCACCGGGTGGCACATCCTCGCCGTGCCACAGCACGAGCCGGGTGCCGTCGCAGACCGCGACCTCCTGCCACACCCCGTTCACGTCGTTGACGAAGCGCTCAAGCGTGAAACAGAGCACACCGGCGCCGGCGAGCACCCCCCCGAGCGCCTCCAGTGCGAGGTCCGGGTCGCGCAGGTAGGCGCGCGCCGCCGACTCCAGGTCGGGGTAGGGCGACCAGTCCGGGAAGACGGCCGGAAGGTCGCTCGGGAACGTGGGCTGGTTCACTCGGCCACCTCCGCGGAGTCCGTCCGATCCGGCGCGCGCGTGAGGGCCGCTGGGCGCGTGAGGGCCGCTGCGCGCTTGAGAGCGTAGGCCTCGGCACCCTTGCTCGGCTTACGCCGCCGAGGAGGCGCCACGACGCCCGGCGCGAGTCTGCGCGCACTGATCAGAAACGCCGTATGCGCGATCATTCGGTGGTCCGGCCGGACCGCGAGACCGTCCGCGTGCCAGTCGCGTACGAGCGACTCCCAAGCCCGTGGCTCCGTGTAGCCACCCCGCGCGCGCAGCGCCTCCACCAGCTCGGATAGCTGGGGAGTCGTGGCCACATAGCCCATGAGAACGCCGCCAGGGACGAGCGCTCGATCCACCAGATCGAGCACCTCCCACGGCGTCAGCATGTCCAGGATGATCCTATCGAAACCGGTCTCCGCACACTCCGCCACGTCGCCCACGTGCAGTGTCCAGGCCTTAGGCGCCGCGGCCGAGCTGAAGAACGCCTCCACGTTGCGTCGGGCTATCTCGGCGAATTCGGGCCGGATCTCGTACGAGTGCAGTTCGCCGTGCTCGCCGACGGCGCGCAGGAGCGAGCAGGTCAATGCCCCGGATCCGGCGCCGGCCTCGAGCACCTTCGCACCGGGGAACACATCACCCATGGCGACGATCTGGGCCGCGTCCTTCGGGTAGATCACCTGTGCCCCGCGTGGCATCGAGAGCACATAATCGCTGAGCAGCGGCCGCAGAGCCAGGTACGCCGTACCGCCGGTGGAGGTCACCACGGAGCCGTCCGGCAGGCCGATCAGGTCGTCGTGCGGCAGCGCTCCACGGTGGGTGTGAAACACCTTGCCCGGTTCGAGTACGACCGTGTGCATGCGCCCCTTCGGGTCCGTGAGCTGCACCCGGTCGCCGGGGGCGAAGGTGGTTCTGGTCACCGGTTGCGGTCCTCGACGCTAATGGTGCGGGTAAGAGTGGTGCGGGTCAGGAGTTGAGCAGCCTGGCGAGATCGGAGGTGCGCAGCACGCCTACCACATCGTCGCCGGAGACGACGAGATAGCTCGGGGCCGGGTTGGCCTGCACCGCACGGATCACGTCCTCCCCCGCCAGATCCGCGGCGAGGGTTCGGCCGGGCTCCAGGGTACGGGCGACCGACTCCACCGGCACCCAGGGGCGCCGTTCGAGCGGCACCGCAGCGGCGGCCTGGTCGTTGACCAACGCCACGACCCGACCGAACGCGTCCGCGACCGCCAGCGCGGCGTCGGGCCGACCCGCCTCGGCGGCCCGGCGGCTGGCTTCAGCCAGTGGAGTGCCAGACATCACCATGAAGACCGGCTGAGCCATCAGCCGCAGGTTCACCGTCGGAATGCGGGCGGCCAATTTCCCCTGCGCGATGGCCGCGCTCGCGCCCTGCCACAGCGTCAACGCCACGAGCGTCGTGAACGCGAGGCTCACCAGGGACAGGCCGTAGGAGTAGGTCAGCAGCAGACCCACCGCGAGCGTCGCCACCGCGACCCCGCGCCCGATCCATCCGGCCACCCGGCTGCCCGTGTGCCGGTCGCCGGTAATCGCCCACACCAACGCCCGCAGCGCTCGGCCGCCGTCGAGCGGTAAACCGGGCAGGGCATTGAACACGGCCACGATGAGGTTGCTCCACATGAGCTGGAACGCGAGCTGATCCAGGATGGTCTGGTCCGGCAGGGCCAGCCACAGGCCGAGCGCGGAGAGGCCGAGAATGCCCGAGATGATCGGCCCGATTACCGACACATAGAGGTCGGCCTTAGCATTTGGGCTATCCGTCTCCATTTCGGTGTAACCGCCGAGCAGCTCGAGGGTGATCGCGCGCACCCCGATCCCGAAGCGCCGGGCCGTGATGGCGTGGCCCAGCTCGTGCAGCAGCACCGAGAGCAGGAGGGCCAGCACGAACCCGACGGCGAACGCATACGCCCCGGCCGGGCTCAGCTGGGGCAGCATTCGCTGGGCCACTCGTGCGTACAAAAGGATCACAATGGCGGCCAACAGCAGCCAGGAGGCTCGAAGGTAGACCGGAACCCCGAGGATGCGGCCAAGTCGGAAACCCCCCGGCCGCACGGCCGGCGGGGCAGCGGGCGGCGGTGCGGCCGGCTCGCGGCCGGGCGTGTCGGCGTTCATCGCCTCGATGGTATGCGCCCGGCAACCGGAGAAGCTTGCCAGCGGCGCTTGCGGGCTTTCGTCGTACCCGTGCCCTAGCCTTCGAGGCATGTCGGTCGAAACGTCGCAGCAGACCATCACCGAGGCACAGCGGTCCCACCTACCCTCGCTCTCACCGTCGCGCGCGGCCGACTTCAAGACCTGCCCGCTGCTCTACCGGTTCCGCACGATCGACCGCATCGCCGAGCCGCCCTCGCCCGACCAGGCGCGCGGCACCCTGGTGCACGCCGTGCTGGAGCGGCTGTTCGATCTGCCGGCGGCGGAGCGTACGAAGCAGGAGGCGGCCGGGTTGGTCGCGCCTCAGTGGGAGCGCCTCCGTGCCGAGCAGCCCCTGCTGGATCAGCTCTTCGGCGAGACGGGGACGCCGGCCGAGTTCCTCGACTCGACCGTGGGCCTGCTCGACGGCTACTTCGCGGTCGAGGACCCCCGACGACTGGAACCGGCGGAGCGCGAGTGCCTCGTCGAGGCCGTGGTCGACGATCACCTGCTCATCCGCGGCTACATCGATCGCCTCGACATCTCTCCCGACGGCGACCTGCGCGTGGTCGACTACAAGACCGGCGGAGCACCTCGTGAGGCGTTCGAGGCTCGGGCGCTGTTCCAGCTGAAGTTCTACGCGCTGGTGCTGTGGCGCACCCGCGGCGTCGTCCCGCGGGCCCTTCGGTTGCTCTACCTCAAGGACGCCGAAGCGTGCGACTACTCCCCCGACCCCGAGGAGCTGGCCCGCTTCGAACGCAACCTGGTGGCCCTCTGGCGCGCCATCGACCGGGCCACGCGGGAGCGTGACTTCCGCCCGCAGCCGAGCCGGCTCTGCGACTGGTGCAGCCACAAGAGCCGCTGTCCGGCCTACGGCGGCACCCCGCCCCCGTTCCCCGAGACGGTGCCGACGCCCGAAGCCAGCGTGGAGGCCACCGTCGTAGTGGATGACTGAACGACCCTCGCAATCGGTCAACATCAACCCGCACGAGGGCGCCCGTGCGCCCGGGTCCTACCGTGTCAGATGACAACGGAGAAGGGAGCGTCTTCGTGGACGCAGCGACACAGTCGGCGACCGGGATCGCCGCGCGCGCTATCGACGTGTGGAAGGTGTATGGCAGTGGCGAGGCCCAGGTGGTCGCGTTACGCGGAGTGGACGTCGAGCTGGAGCGGAGCCGGTACACGGCGATCATGGGGCCGTCGGGCTCGGGCAAGTCGACGCTGATGCACTGCCTCGCCGGTCTGGATACGGTCAGCCGGGGTGAGGTCTACATCGCGGACGTAAAGGTGACCGGGCTGAATGACGCTGGCCTGACCACCCTGCGTCGGGAAAAGGTCGGGTTCGTATTCCAGCAGTTCAACCTGCTGCCGACACTCTCGGCGGAGGAGAACATCCTGCTGCCGCTGGCCATCGCCGGCCGCAAGCCCGACCAGGGCTGGTTCGACACCGTCGTCGACGCGGTTAACCTGCGCGACCGGCTAAGCCACCGCCCAGCCCAGCTCTCCGGCGGGCAGCAGCAGCGGGTGGCGTGCGCGCGGGCGATGGTCTCCCGACCCGAGGTGATCTTCGCGGATGAGCCGACCGGCAACCTCGACTCCCGCTCGGGCGCCGAGGTTCTCGGCTTCCTGCGCGACTCCGTGCGGCAATTCGGTCAGACCATCGTCATGGTGACCCATGACCCGAACGCCGCCTCCTACGCGGACCGGGTCGTCTTCCTGTTGGACGGGCACATCGTGGACGAGCTGGCCAGCCCGACCGCCGAGGCGGTCCTCGACAAGCTCAAGCGGCTCGACGTCCAGGCCGCCGCTGCCGGTGAGGCTGGGGCACGCTGATGCTGCGCGCAACACTGAAGAGCCTGCTCTCGCGCAAGCTGCGGCTGTTCCTGTCCGGCATAGCTGTGGTGCTGGGTGTGATGTTTGTCTCCGGCGCCCTTGTGCTCACCGACACTGTGGGGCGCTCGTTCGACAACCTATTCACCGGCATTTATGAATACACCGACATCGAGGTCAGCAAGACGTCCGACATTCCCGGACTGACCGGGCAGCCCGTACCGCAGAACGTCCCAGCGGCGGACGTCGGCAGGGTCGCCGCCGTCAGCGGTGTCCGGTCGGCGACCGGTCAGGTCTTCGCCGACGGTGCGGGGGTTGTCGGCAAGAACGGCAAGGTCGTACTCGGCACCGGTGGTCCTCGCTTCGGCGCGAACTGGATCGGCGAGAACGAGCTGGTCAAGCTCCGTGAGGGGCGCGGCCCCACCGGGGACGGTGAGATCGTGCTCAGCGCCAATGTGGCCAAGACAACCAGCTACAAGGTCGGCGACCAGGTCGGCATCGTGACCACGTTCTCGCCCCAGAAGCGGTCGTTCACCCTCGTCGGCATCTCCGCGTACGCCGGCGGGCGTGACTCGCTCGCTGGCGAGACCACCGTCTTCTTCACCGAACCGGTCGCGCAGGAGCTCATGCTCGGCCAGAGGGGCGTCTACAACATCATCGACGTGAAGGTGGCCGACGGGGCGAACCTCACCGAGGTCCGCGACCGCATCGCCGGCACGCTCGGCGAAGGCTACGACGTCAAGACCGGCGATGAACTCGCGACGGACAGTGCCGCTGGCACACGGGAGGCGCTGCAGTTCTTCACCTACCTCCTGCTCGGCTTCGCCGGGGTGGCGCTGTTCGTGGGCATCTTCCTCATCCTGAACACGTTCTCGATCATCGTGGCTCAGCGGACACGGGAGCTGGCGTTGTTCCGGGCGATGGGCGCGGGCCGCGGGCAGGTGATCGGCTCGGTCCTGGTCGAGGCGGTCGTCATCGGTGTGATCGCGTCCGCGATCGGGCTCGTGCTGGGGATCGGTATCGGTGCCCTGCTCGGCCGTTTCATGGGCGGGCTACTCAGTGGCGGCGCGCTCCAGGTGGCCGGCCTGTCCGTGCCTGCTTCCGCCGTGATCGCCTCGTTCGTCGTTGGTGTGGGCATCACGGTGGTGGCCGCCCTGCTTCCGGCCGTGCGAGCCTCGCGCATCGCGCCGGTGGCCGCAATGCGGGACTCTACAATCCCGGACCGCCCGCTCACCGCCCTCACGATCAGCGGCGGCGTCGTACTCGCCATCGGCGGGACGCTGCTCGGGCTCGGCCTGACGGGCAACCTCGGCGACGCCGGCCTGTGGGGTGTCCTCGGTGGACTGTTGACCTGCTTCATCGGCGTCGCCTTGCTCACGCCGATCATCTCCAGACCGGTGGTGGGGCTCATCGGCCGGCTGCTGAGCTGGAATGCATCCGGGAAGCTCGGACGGCGCAACTCGGCCCGCAACCCGCGCCGTACCGCCATTACCGCGGCGGCGCTGATGGTGAGCATCGCGCTGGTCACCGGCATCAGCGTCGTGTTCGCCTCCATCCGGGCGAGCACAGTGGAGGCGGTCGACACGGGCGTCGACGCCGAGCTCGTTGTTGGCGCTACCGGATTCGCTGGCGTAGGGGCGATAGACCCTGCGGTGATCGAGCGTGTCCGAGGCTTGTCCGATGTGGACTCCGCCGTTGGCGCCTACGGCGACCTCGCCAGGGTCGATGGGACCGACGAGTTCGTCGGCGGCGTGGACGACGCGCCGGCAGCGGTGGCGATGTTCAAGATGGAGACGACGGCCGGCTCGCTCCTGCCGCTCGCGCCCGGGACTGTCATCGTCGACGACAGAACCGCCGCGGACCGCCGCCTGGCCCCAGGCAGCACCGTGACCGTGCAGATGGCGCGCGCCGCGCCGCGCGGCTACACGGTCGCCGGAATCTACAAGCGCACCGCGTTGAACTCCGGTTTCTTCTTCAACGTCGCGGACGTCAACGCGGGCTTCAGTCGGCCCGCGCCGATCCAGGGTTACGTGAAGCTAGTGCCGGGAGCGGATGTCGACGCCGCCTTCGCGCAGGTCGATGAGATCCTCAAGGACAGCCCCGAGGTCTCGGTGTCCAAATTGGACGACTTCGTCGCGCAGCAGGCCCAGATATTCGACTTCGTGCTCGTGTTCGTGCAGGGGCTGCTCCTGCTGGCTATTCTCATCGCCATCCTGGGCATCATCAACACGCTGGCACTGTCGATGATCGAACGCACCCGCGAGCTTGGCCTGCTGCGCGCGGTCGGGTTCAAGCGGGGACAGGTGATGTGGATGGTCACCGTGGAGTCTGTGGTCATCTCCGTGTTCGGGGCGCTGCTCGGGATCGCGGTCGGCGCGGGCCTGGGCGCGGCCGTGTTCCAGGCATTGCGCGAGGATGGCTTCACCGAACTCGCCTTCCCATGGCTGCTCATGGCGGCGTACGTTATCGCCTCGGTGTTCGTGGGCCTGGTCGCGGCGCTTATCCCCGCCATCCGAGCCTCCCGCCTCGACGTCCTCAAAGCCATCGCCTACGAGTAGCCCCACCCGGCGCCGATCATGACCTGGAG
>JAHRHA010000265.1 GCA_020027875.1 Micromonosporaceae bacterium
CGGGCGGGGCCGGCTGCACACTCGAGTCGTGCACGTACCGCGACCGGCTCGCCGAGTTCGCCGCGTACGGTGCAGAAGTGCGCGGCGTGAGCACTCAGCGCCCGGCCGAGCTGGCCGCCTTCGCGGCGGCCCAGCGGATCCAGTTCCCGCTGCTGTCCGACGCGAACCTCGAGTTGGCGATGGCACTGCGCCTGCCTACGTTCAGGGCGGCTGGCACGGTACGGCTTAAGCGGCTCACGCTCGTGGTGGACGCCGACCGTACCGTCCGCGGCGTGCTGTACCCGGTGCCGGACGTGACCGGCAGCGTCGAAGACGCCCTGCGCGTTGTCCGCCACCTGGCACGTTGAGCCCTCGAGCGGGGGGTCAGCTGAAGTAGGGCGCAACCATCTGATGCTCGACAAGCCGCTCATGCAGGGGATGCTCGCTAACCAGCGCGGCTGGCGAGCCAGGGCAGATGACGGCCGCCGCCGACACCCTTCGCATCGTCTCCCGTTCATCGCATCACACAGATACGTGCTCGCTTGCCGCGTCACATTCTCGCGGATCGTGGCCCGATGTCGAACGGATAGGCCTCCTGTGCAAACTGTCGCTAGCCTGGGCAGGGGTTGGGTGGTCTGGCGTTCGTCCCAAACGGGGGTCGGCGTGTGCGTGATGAGTGGTAGTGGCGTGCGCGCGCTGACTACGCCTCGGCGACGCCGTGATCAGGGCGCCGCAGTCCGTGGCGACAGAGCGGGCCGGCACGTTTGGCGTGGGTTTGTGTGGCATGGTCTCGCGGGGGTGGGATGATCAGCTTCACGGGTACGCCTCGCCGCAGAGCCGCGTAAGGGTGGAGCGATGGCGGTGACAACGCCGACTCAATGGGCGGGGCTGGAGCTGCGTCACTTGTTGGCGCTTCATGCCATCGCCGAGCATGGCTCGTTTCACAAGGCCGCGGCACACCTGGGCTACACCCAGTCTGGCATCAGCCAGCAAATCGCCGCCCTCGAGCGGATCGTCGGAGAGCGAGTGCTAGAGCGGCCCGGCGACTCGCGGCCGGTGCGGTTGACCGCCGTCGGCGAGGTTGTGCTTCGCCATGCCCGTGCCGTCTTCGGTCAGATCAGCTGCGCGCAGGTCGACATCGCCGCGCTGCGCGACGGGAAGGGCGGCGCGTTGCGCGTGGGCGCGTTTCAAAGCGTTGGAGCAACGATCCTCCCGCCAGTGCTGAGGCGGCTAGCCGCCGATCGGCCGGATCTGCGGATCGAGCTGACCCAGACAAACCTCTGATGCAGAGCTGTTCGTTCTGCTCGCCGACGTCCGGCTCGACATCACGCTCGCCCTGCTGCCGATTCCGGCTGGGCCTTTCGTCGCTGTTGAACTGTTCACCGACCGTTCGTGCTGATGGTTGCCCCGGACTCGACATGGGCACGGCGCGGCGGCCCGGTCTCGATGCGCGAACTGGCCCGGGCCCCACTCATCGCGGGAACGCATGCGTGCCGCCATAGCGGGCAGTTCGAGAGCCAGCTGCGCGAACGGGGCTACGAACCCACCATCGCGTACCGCTCCGACGACGACGCCACCGTGCGGGGACTGGTCGCCGCCGGTGCCGGTGTCGCGGTCGTGCCGAGGCTGATGGCCGAGTCCGTAATTGGCGACGTCGCGATCATCGACCTCGATGAGCGGCCACCACCGCGCCGCGTCGCCCTGTCCTGGCGAAGCGATCGCACCCCGCCGCCGGCCCGCGACGCCTTCATCGACACGGTTGCCAAGACCTGCGCCGAACTGGGCCGCTACGGCGCTACCCGGATCGGCGGCACCAGCCAGGCATAGTGACCCGGGCCGTACTAACACGCGAGCGTGTGGGCAGCGACGGGCCGGCGATGGCTCGCCGGGAGTCCCATTCCGCGACCTCCCAAGCACGGCTCGCAGACATCGCCACTCGAAACGCGAGCGACCCCACAGGCTGAATACGGCAAATCTCCGTACACGCCAGGCTTCGTGTCCCACCTATGGTGCCATGATCTCGTTGTCGACTCATTCTCGGTGGAGCTGGCGGGTTTTCCGGCCGCACATAGGCCGCGATCAGGTGGCGGTGAGGCGGCTTATGCCGGGTGCGCCGTTCGTCCTAGCGATCAGCGGGTGGATCCGGTGCCCGCTCGCGCGCGCGGCTTCGGAATGGGTGGTCGGGTCTTGGTCGACGGCAGGACGAAAACGAGGTCCACCAGTCCTCGTCCGCAATGCACGGGTCAAAGATCAAGCTAACCGATGAGCGTTGTCTTGGGGCGGACAACACAGAACTCGTTCCCTTCTGGGTCGGCGAGTACGGTCCACGATTCGGCGCCCGTTTGCCCGATGTCGACCCTGCGTGCGCCGAGCGCGAGAATGCGTTCGATCTCGGCGTCGCGCTCCTCGGCGCCGGTAGTGAGGTCGAGGTGGACGCGATTCTTGACGATCTTCTGGTCCGTCACCGGCATGAAACAGATCCCGACCGGTGCGGTCTCGGCGGCGCCGATCACGATTTCTCGCTCCCGCTCGGAGAGGATCCGCCAACCCAGCATCTGAGTCCAGAACCGGGCCAGTGTCGGCAGATCGTGCGCATCGATGAAAATGTGATGCAGCAGAACAGCCATACCCGCCAGTATCAACGGCCGACATGATCCTGTCGTGCCGACTGACTCGGCGCGAACCACCTCCGCGACCGGCCCCGGCCGGTCGTGACGGGTGTTTGCGGCTCGCGGCCCGTCGGGACGACTACGACCCAGGTCGACGCCGTCCCATCAACGCCATCGCCGCTAGTCACGGCGACCGACACACGAAACAGTTGCTGCCGGCGGCCGGGGAGATGCCGCTCGGCGTTGGTTGTGGCCCCGGCTCGGCGGCTGCTGCCGCGCACCCGATCCGTGAGCGATCGAAGCAAGCGGCGTCGGTCATAGTGAGAAGCCTCTCGAGGCCGTCGAGGATGAGATCGAGCCGGAACTCGAACTCGTTGAGGGCTCGTCGGGCGGGGTGGACCGGCCCCGGTGCCTCGGGCGAATGCGTACGCGAAACGCTGAGTTCGCACCGCGCGCCGCGAGTGCCTGGACCACACCCTCATCCATGGCGAACGGCACCTGCTCGCCACGTTGAGTGAGTACGTTGCGCTACAACGGGAACCGGCCGTATCAGGACGCGGTCAATGTCCACTCAGAGTTGAAAAACCCCCACCACCGATCGCAGATCTTGCCGCAGCTCGGGTGCGTCGACAAACGATCGTCAATGGACTGGTCGGCGAATACTCCCAAGCAGCATAGCCCGAACCGAGTTTACGAGCGGTACACCCATGCGGTTCACGCTGGCCGGAGCAATATTCGCCACGGATCAGCATCGATTCGATGCATTTTGACATTTAGCAAGCGGTTTGCCGTATCGCGCGATCGCCCCGGAGGGGCACTTGATGGCAGACCGTCATCGAGACCTGCCCGTGCACTGATTGAGCACCGTCCATCCATCGGGTAGCCATAGTAGTCAACGCCATTTGTCTCCACGCGGCCCGTCTCTCCCAGGCTGGTGTGAGGTAAGTACTTCGACGGTAAGGGGTGAGCGGTGGGGCCACGTGAGTTTCTCGCGTTCCGACGGTCGCGGCGTGACCGCTGGCGGGTTGTATTGGCGACGGTGTTGTCCTCGTTGCTAGTGGCGACGATGTGGGAGCTGATTCGTGCGCCAGAGCGGGCGGTGGCGGCGTTGACGGAGCCTCGCTCGTCTTGTCCGGCGTCGCGACCGGATCTGGCGTCTGCGCTTGTAGCGGCTAGGTTCTGCCACGGCCGGGTGGCCGTGGAGTCGTTGACTTCGGAGACCACCGAGGTGTGGGCCAACGCCGACGGCACCATGTCCGCGGAGGTCCATGCCGGTCAGGTCAGGGTGCGTGACGGCCGGGGTGGATGGGCAAAGGTCGATCTGAACCTGCGGCGGCGTCCGGATGGGTCGGTCGCACCGGGGATGCATCCGGAGGGTTTGGTGCTCACGGGTGCGGTCGGTGCCGGTGAGCATGACCTCGCCGTGCTCGGTTCGGCTGATGAGCGGGTCGCGGTGGGCTGGCGTGGAGTGTTGCCGGATCCGGTGCTGGATGGCACGAAGGCCACCTATGTGGACGTCAAGCCCGGTATCGACTTGGTAATCGAGACCACACGGTCTGGGTTTGAGACGTTTCTGGTGGTGAAGAACCGGGCGGCCGCGGCGCGGGTGGCATCGGTGGCGATGCCATTGCGGACGGGA
>JAHRHA010000266.1 GCA_020027875.1 Micromonosporaceae bacterium
TTGATCTCGAAGAGGTCGGCGAAGTCGCTACCCGCGTCGATGCGGACGCTGATGTCCACGGGCTTGTCGTCGTGGTTGAGAATGGTCAGCTCCTCGTGGAAACCGTGACCGACGGCTCGCTGCCGGATGACCGACAGGGTTGCGTTGACGTAGATGGTGCCGGTCCCAGGCACGAGGAAGAAGCGGGTCTCGAAGTACTGGAGATCGTCGACCGAGAGCGGATTGAGCCGCTTGCCATCAAGGGTCAGCACCCATTTCGACAGGAAGCGCGTGTCGAAGGAGAACAGGCCGGTGGTGTCCGTCGGCGAAGCCTCGATGTCGCCGACCGTGTTGCTGACCACGAAGGTGTTGCCGTCGAGGACATTCACAAGGCTATCGCTCATGCCGGTCGAACCTCCTTGGTGGCGGTGGCCAGCCGAGAACGGGAGTTCGGCGACCCCGGAAAGAGCCGCTGGAACAGCACGAGAAGCTCCGGGTCACCCTCACCGGTGATGAGGCCGCGTAGCACCGACGCCATCGCGTTCGCCTCCCCCCGAACGATCCGTTCGAAAAGCTCCTTGTCGGTGTGCATCACTGCGTCGGCCTTGACGTTCTTGCTGGAAACGGAGATGTTGCCCTTGTCGACCGTGAGGAGCCAGTGCTCGGACGCCTTGCCCCGGTCGAGGTCGACCCGAATGGTCGCCGTCACGTCACCCATCGGTGGCTGGGGTCGAGGTTGGGTGATGCTGTCGAAGAACTTGGATGTGGCGTCTGTCATGGTCGTTACTCCTCACTGTGCCGGCGCATGGCCGGCTCGTGTCATGTGATCTCTTCGAGCCGCTCGGCCAGGATGATGCGACCCGCCGCCTCGATCATCGCCAGGTGGGAGAAGGCCTGCGGGAAGTTACCCAAGTGTCGCCCGGTGTCGGCCTCGAACTCCTCGGCGTAGAGCCCCAGCGGCGAGGCGATCTTCAGCAGCCGCTCCATTAGCTCGCGCCCGCGCTCCATCTCACCGACGATGGCGAGCGCGGAGACGAGCCAGAAGGAGCAGATGAGGAACGTGCCCTCCTTGCCTGACATACCGTCGTCGGTCTCGTCCGTGCGGTAGCGCAACACAAAGCCGTCCTCGGTGAGTTCTTCGGCGATCGCGTCGACGGTCTTGCGAAGCCGCTCGTCGTCGCCGGGGAGGAAGCCGAACACCGATGCGAGCAATGTGGACGCATCGAGTGCGTCGGTGTCGTAGTGCTGGCGCAGAACGCCGCGGTCGTTGACGCCGCGGGCGAGGATATCCGCGCGGATCTCCTCGGCGGTCTCGTGCCAGCCGCCCGCCTTCTGCGGATCTCCCCGTATCTCGGCCAGCTTGGCCGCTCGGTCCAATGCCACCCAGCTCATGAGTTTCGAGGACACGTAATGCCGCGGCTCGCCGCGCGCCTCCCAGATCCCCTGATCGGGCTGCTGCCATACCCGGCTGGCACACTCCGCCTGTGATTCGACGATCGGCCACAGCCGGCGGGGCAGACGCCGGCTTCTGCGGGTGTGCAGCAGAATCGAGTCGAGCACCGCGCCGAACACGTCGTTCTGCCGCTGGTCGAAGGCGGCGTTGCCGATACGCACCGGCCGGGCGCCCTCGTAACCGGAGAGGTTGTCGAGAAACGACTCGGTCAGGTCGCGCCGGCCGTCAATGCCATACATGATCTGAAGAGCGCCGTCACCGTCGGGCTCGACGTCGGCGACGAACTGCATGAACTCGTCGGCCTCCCAATCTAAAGCGAGCCAGTGCAGCGCCTGCAGGGTGAAGGTGGCATCTCGCATCCAGGTGAACCGATAGTCCCAGTTGCGTTCACCGCCGGGCGTCTCAGGCAGAGACGTGGTCAGGGCGGCGACCGTGGCTCCGGTCGGTGCGTAGGTCATACCCTTTATGGCCAGCGCCGAACGCTGCAGCGCGGAGCTCCACCGGTGGTCCGGGATTCGCGCGCCGGCCAGCCAAGTTCGCCAGTAGCTCGAGGTGGCGCCGATGCTGGCGGTAGCCTCGTCGATGTTCTCCGGCGCGGCCAGATCCTCGGCCCAGGACAGCGCGCAGTACACCCGCTCGCCCGCCTGCAGCATGCGCCGCCGCCGAATCCGGTTTTCCTCCACACCGACGGCGAGATCGGTGCGGAGCCGGACCTGCTGCCCGCCGCCGGTCGCGTCGGCGACGTGCCGGTCGCCATCGATCAGTTGCCACGTGGCCGGAGTCTGGGCGTAGTCGAACACGGGCGTGCAGACCAACTCGATCTCCACGTGACCCTCGAGGCACTCGACGATGCGGACCAGCGTGTGGTCGGCGTCCTCGTCGGTAGGCGGCCGCCGGTGCGGGGTAACCCGATCGTCTGGACCGCGCGGCCCGATCGTCAGCGCGTCGCGCACCAACACCCAGCCCGACGGCGAACGGTAGGTGGTCTCGAGCACGTTCGTCCCCGGCTGGTAGGCCCGAGCCGTCGGATGGTTGATCCCGTACGGTCCGAAACGGAATCTGCCCGCCTCGCGGTCGAGCAGGCTCGAGAAGATGCTCGGCGAGTCGAAGCTCGGCACGCACATCCAGTCCACCGTGCCGTCCGGGGCGACCAGCGCACCGGTGTGACAGTCGGACAAGAACGCGTACTCCTCGATGGGTGTATATGGCGATAGGACGGTGGCCGCGCGGGTGACGGCGCGGGCCTCATCCTCGGCGCGGGCCCTGTCCTTGACGGTGGCAGTCATGACGCTCTCCAAAGCTGTCTGCCGGGGACATTTCCGCCACGAGCGTGTCGGGCAGCGGCTGGTCCCCATATTCCCGGTGTATTCAAAATGAACCGGCGGCGCGTCGATGAGGGCCGCATGATTAGCTAGCGCTGCTCGACGCCGTCCCGCTTGGAATATCGTGCGGGTTTCGCCCCGCACATCGGATCTCCACCCCGTCCAAAGAAGGGTCGGGGCAGTCATGTCTGGTGCCACAAATGCACCGGTAGGCAAAGCAGGCCACACCTGACTAGCGCGCCCCATGAGGTTGTGCGTTTGCTGGCAGCAGACGACGTGCGGACCTCAGGTAGCCACGTTAGTCACGCTCGGCGTCGTTGGGACGGCTTTCCAGACATTGACGCGGCGAAGGATGGCAGCGGCTGGGTTATCGCCGAGTCGACCTCGCAGCCAAGGTGGACCGCTGCTATGCCTCCGCGACACCGCCGGCGAGCGTTGGCCGGGATTCTACGGCTGGGGAACGCGGGGGGGGCTTCGTGGTCCTCAAAGGACGACGGCGCGGTTCGCCGCTGTCCGCCGGCGGTGTGGACGAGATTGTCCAAGGCGCCAAACGGCGCGCCGGACTGTCATAGCTGACCTGCCACATGTTGCGCCACCTGCCTGTCCCGGCTACGGGCCGGCTTGGCCTTGGGAGCGGTCGAGGCTCTAAACCCAATGAAACGAAGCGGCGTGGGCCACCGCAGCCGGCTGGCAGCCATCACCGGCCTGTCACCGGCGCGAACCGACCCGGCTTCGACCGCGCGGGCCGCGTTGGGCGACTCCTCTTATCCATCCACGATGGACGAATCCCGAACGCGTTCACCACGCCGCTGAACGGCCTGCTGGCGACCCTGGCCGCCCTCGGCGTGCTCGACACGCCCGATTCTCGCAACAAGCCCGACCGCGGCCGCGGCGCGGTCTCGTACGATCGTGACAGAGAGGGGCCAGGACTCGGTGGACGAAACGGGAGTCGGAGACCATGAACTGCCATCCGCTCCCACACCGCCAGTACATGGCCCTTACCGGACCTGGCAGCTGAGTTGTGAGATTCCCTACGAGCGGCACTGCGATGTCATACCAGCAGCGAGCATGGTGAGCCTGTTGAGGTGACGTGGTTTACGGCGAGCCCGGCGTGCGCCGCAGTTCCCACACCGAGAGCGGCGTAACAGCCGGTGATGTGCTGTACCCGCTCAAGCTGCTGCGCTTGACGCGGATCTGGTCATAAACGCTCTGGCCTTCGGCTGCACCAAACACACTGGAGGCATCGGCACACCGGTGGTCGCCACAGTTCCGCGATCCGACAAGAGCGTGGTGTATCCGGCAATCCGTGCCTGAAGGGCGGGCGGGCGCGGCCGCCAAGTAAGGATGTGATCCCAATGGCCACAGCGGAACGGCCTGCAACAGTCCGTCGTACGGCGGGGTCGCGTGCGTCTACCTCCGCAGCGAACCCCAGGGCCACCAGGACGGCTGGCACAACGTCGGCGCGAGCCGC
>JAHRHA010000267.1 GCA_020027875.1 Micromonosporaceae bacterium
GGTCGAACCCCTCCAGCGCCGGCACGTCGCGGAAGCGCTTGTGGAGCGCCACGGCCTCTAGCATGCCGTAAGTATAGCACGTATACATATGATGTAAACTGACGTGTGCGATGATTGCAGCGTGGCACGTCCCCCGCTTATCGACCGGACAACCGTTCTCCAGACCGGTCTTGCCATCGCCGACGAGCGTGGCGTCGAAGCGGTAACCATGCATGCGGTCAGCAAGCGGCTCGGGGTCACGCCGATGGCCCTATACCGTCATGTGGCCAACAAATCTGATCTCCTGGACGGGATGGTCGAGAGCCTGCTGACCGACTTCCCCCTGCCCGATACAGGTCTGGCTTGGCAGGAGCGGCTAGCAGTCATCGGTCGGGCAGTTCGTGCAGTGGCGAGACGGCATCCCGGTGTCTTCCCGTTGTTGCTGCGGGTCCCCGCCAACACCCCCGCCGGGCTCCGAGCACGCGATGCCGTGTGCAGCGCCCTTCAGGACGCCGGCGTACCCGGCGACCAGATACCGCGAGTCGAACGCCTTCTGAGCACGATGATCCTCGGATTCGCTGCCAGCGAAGCCGGTGGCCGCTTCAGGGGCGAGCGCGCCAAGGAGATCGATGCCGACTTCAGCTACCTTGAGGAACTGGTCGCACGTGTACTTCAGTCACGTGCCGCAACCGAATAGCGCAGACGCTGCAGCAACGAGTTAGGACGACAGCCGCCATGTGGACGGCGGGGTAGTCGGTTCGCGGTCCGACCTGACCTACTCGACGGTCACTCGGGCGCCGCGTGACCGCCAAGACCCACAGAGAGGGGCAAGGTCACCTGGCCCAGGTCATGGTCGGCATACTAGCCTGGACTCCCACGTAGGGCTACCGAGGTAAGCGCAGTCGCTTGGGTTCGGCCACGGCGTTCTCGCCGTCGAGGAGTAGCAAGCAGGTGAAGGCGAACAGGTCGATGCCGGTCAAGGCGAGCTCCAGCCAGGCCTGATTGATTGCGAAGCGTCTCGACCTCCCGCGCCCCGTCACCTGAACCCTTCACCACGAGCCGTCTACAAGGGAGCGGAGAACGCCGGCTACCTGCCGGCAGCTCGTCGTGCGGCTAACCCAACACGCCTATCGCGGCCCACCGAAACAAGATCAAGCAGGCCTCAGCGAAGGCTTAGCGACTGACCTGGGGCTTGGTACCGTCGCCGCAATCGAGTTCGTGCCCGTCATCGGCCTGGCCGCGCTCACGGCCCGTACCAAGCGCAACGGCGTGGCCCTGTTGCTCGGCGTGACCGGCGTCG
Source organism: Micromonosporaceae bacterium (assembly GCA_020027875.1). Taxonomy (GTDB): domain Bacteria; phylum Actinomycetota; class Actinomycetes; order Mycobacteriales; family Micromonosporaceae; genus JAXIPB01. The sequence goes on from JAHRHA010000267.1 coordinate 1,280, forward strand.
ACCTGCTCACCGACGTACGCCTGGCCGCTGAACCGGTTGGGGTCGGCTTCGCCGTCGCGAATGCGATGCTGTTCGCCCTGTACATCGTTCTGGGCCACCACGTCGCGCACAGCGTCACGTAGCCGGCTGTCTCCCGCTGAACCACGTCCACGTGCGCGATGGGGATGCGAAGTCTGAACACTTAACCAACGGGTGCCCCCCGGACGGCGTGGCTGCGGCCGACGGGCGCCGACCCGCGACAGTGTTGTAGGAACAGGGCCGTCGACGCGGCCGGCGCAAGGAGCAGCCGGTGCTGCCCCGCGACGGCATCTCTGCGTCTGGCCCGAGCTCGCATCTGGGAGGTGGCTTCCGATCGGACCACCGCCTCACCTCGAGTCGTGACCGTACACGAGCTCTCTCGCATCGACGCGCCTGCGCGTCTGTTGGACAACCCGTGGCCGACCGAGCTGCGTGACGTGGTCGCCACCCGACCCCTGCTCCAGATCGACCCGATCGCCGCCGACCGCGCCGTGTTTCGATCTCGTGGCGTGGAGCCGACTTGGATCGTCGTATCGGCCGGCCGACCCGGTCGCGGCACCTGGAAAGCGGACGCTGCTCGAACTCCGAGCAATGATCCGGCACAGGGATGATCTCGCGCTGTACCGAGCGGACGTGGCCGGGTGGCTGGGGCGAGGGGGAGTTGCGCGACTGGCCGGAATCCAACCGCGACTAGGTGCAGACCACAACCGCAACGTCACGTCTGCTGGAATACACGGTGCTGCGAGGCGAAGTCGCGACCGCTGGACGAGGGGCCGAGACCGGTTGCGGGACCTGGCGACCCGGGTTACCCCGACAGCCCGGTGGTCCTTACAGACGAGGCGCTCCGCACCCGCAACAAGTGCCGCCTCCCCGCTCTGGGCATCGCCATGCGCCCGCGAAGCGGAATGCCCGGTCGAGCCTATGGTCGTGGGCCAGATCGGCGAACCAGCCGTCGTCGATGGCGTCAGGGCACCTGGCGAGTCGATCCTTCCCTGTTGGGCCAACCATTCTCGGGGCGCGCCGGGTTGCGGTCTCCATTGGCACTTGATCGACGACCGCAAGCGCACGGGTCGAGCTCTTCGATCACGACTATCGGCTGGCGATGTACAAGCCCGCTGCCAAACGTAGTTGGGGTACTTCGCGCTACCGATCCTGTACGGCGACCGACTGGTGGGAAAGCTCGACGCCACCGCCGACCGCAGGACCGAAGTGCTCCGGGTCGCCGCGATCCACCACGACGTGGCCTTCAACAAGACCGTGACAGCCGCCGTGAATCGCGAGATCAAGGATCTGGCCCGTTGGCTCAAACTCGGATCTCACGCTGCCCGACTGACCTGGAGCTTCTGCCGACTCAGGTTGACAATGTGTCCGCGAGGATTCGTTCCAGCGTCTGTTGGCCCATCCGGCTCATGGCCGGGTTACTTTCGGCGTAATACCAGACTGCGCCCATCGCCTGCTCGAAAGCCCAGGCCTTGCCCCGCTCCCACTCGAGGTCATCGCACCCGAGGCCGGAACGGAATATCTGCCGCGGCCCATCGTCGAGCAGGTGCCAGGCACCCACAAGATCCAACGCGGGGTCAGCCGGTCCTATGCCCCCGACGTCGAGGATCCCGGCCAGGCGTCCGTTGGCCACGAGCACGTTGCCGGGAATGAGGTCACCGTGGGTCATCACATCCTCCTTTGCGCCGCGCGGCAGCCCTCGCATGACGGCCCACATCCGGCGAAGCCGGGCGACGTCCAAGAGCCGTCCGCTGTGTCCGAAGCACGTCTCCATCCACGCGTCGTGGGTTCGTAGGTCGCCTCCGCGGCCTTTCCCACCGAAGACGCGGCCGCGCGTAGCGATGGCGCGCACATCGTGGACGAACTCGGCGAGGTCGGCCGCGAATGCCACGGATGTGCCGGGATCCTCATCGGTGGCCACCACCCCAGGCACCCAGGTCTGCACCGCCCACGGAAGAGGGTAGCCTGCCCCCGGCTCACCTAGCGCGACCGGCTCGGGCGTCGGGAACCGGGTCTGACCCAGCAACTCGCGACCTGCTTCGGCCTCGGACTCGAGCCACCGCCGGACTGACTCGACATCCCTTGGTTCCAGGGCGAACCGAGCCGCGAACTGGTCGCCAATGCGGAAGACGGCGTTCACTGTCCCGTGCGAAACGACCCGACTGATGGGCAGGCCCCGCCACGCGGCGAACTGATCGTCCACCAGTTCTCGCACGGTCGCGAGTGACACGGTCAGCTGGTTGGCATGCATGTCCACAGCGGGAGCCTCGCGCGTCTCGATCTTCGACAGCAACCGATTTCTCGGGCCGCCGGACCCGCCGCGATTGAGGACAGTCGCGAGAACCAACATCGGCACAGCCCGGCGTAGCCCCGCCAACCCCTGCGGAGCGCGGCGAAGAGACGGCGAATCGCTGGTGGGGGACATCCACAGCGCTACTCACCGCGCCGCTGTGGTCCTGATGAACGGCTTCGTCCGTCAACACCAGACCATCGGGCGTGGCGCGGTGGCGCAGCTCCAGGCCACCAACCAACAGGCGGCGCCGATCTGGGTTGTCTTTCTGCCGCGACTGTTCGGCAGGGCGGTACGCAATGACGAACCGTCATCGACGCCTTCGGGTGCAGTGATTGAGGACCATCTTGCGGAGGAATTGTAGATACCTGTGGATTAAGGTCTTTAGGTTGCCGATGCCTCCTCGGTTTCCTTGCGGGTGTGTTGGATCATAGCGAGCTGCTTGTAGTCGAAAGCTTGCTGGCGCGTCAGTCGTCGGTAACCGCGATCGCGTCAACCTCGATTAGGTACTCAGGTTGTGCCTGCGACTCCACACCTACCAGCGTGTCGACCGGCTTGTGGTCCCCGAACAGCGAAACTCGGGCGTCTTCGATCACAGGCAAGTATTCTGGCAGGTGGTGAACAACGAAGA
>JAHRHA010000268.1 GCA_020027875.1 Micromonosporaceae bacterium
GCGGCGCCGGCAGCTGGCAGCGAGCAGTCGACGGCATCGGCATCGCCCTAACCGACGGATTCCGGGTCCGCGTAGCGGCAACCGTCGCCCCGGACGAGGTCGACACCCTCGCCCAGGACGCCTTTCACCACAAACTCGACAGCATGGGCATCCCCCGCGAAGACCAGGTTGTGCGACCGGTCGCACAACGCGGCTTCGCCACCGACGGACTCGCCCTCACCGTAGACACTCTCCTGCCCGAGGTCACCGTCACCGCCGACGGCGTCTACTGGCACCCCGTCGGCGTAGATCACCTCGACCAGCTCGTCACGCGCGAGATATTTCCGCTCCGTGCCGCGATCGACGAGGTGCGGCGCCGCTTCACTGAATACCGGCGCACCCTCGCCGTCGGCGCCGAGCGGTTCCCCTGCGCCTAACGCGGCTCCGTGCTGGTCGCTCGCGTCAGCACGCTGAACCGGCGCACCGGCTCCACGGACAGGCACCGGTCCGCGAGCTCGGACAGTCCAGCGCGCCGGACCAACCCCTGTATGAGCTCCCGACGCAATTGGCCAACGTCACCGCGGGCACCAACTCGTTGACTCCACACGATTAGCCATGTCCTCATGCTGCCCTCAGTCCCGACCACCAGCGTGGTTGCAGGACGTGACGCTGGCGCGGCTGACGTGGGTCACGAATGTCGCCTTTCTCCGTACGTGTCGGCGCGGACCGATGGCGGTGGCGGGCAGTACGGCGAAAGGCGATGACGACCGCCGCCTCATTCGGTTTTGGCTCGACAACCGCGGGCGATCCGCGCCGATTCAGATCGGAGGCGGGTAAGCACAACTCCTACCAGTCCCGATCTGTGCCGGCGTAGCGGCGCCGATATGCCGCCGGTGATTCGCCGGTGTGGCGCGTAAAGGCCCGCCGGAAGGCCGATGCGTCGCCGTTGTGGATCAGTACCGGTCTTATCATCTGGCTCCTGCTCCGGCCCTCAGACCGACAAAGAGCGTCTGGCCACGGAGAGGAACGTGTCGTGACCGATGCTCGCGTCCTACATGAGGACCGATGGGGAGCGGTGATCGACCACCCAGCGGCAGACATCATCGAGATCCGATGGTACGACAGCACGGTTGACCTCGATCGGCAGTTGTTCAACGCCTGGCTGAGCATGTTCGCCGGCCACGTCGAATCTACGAGGCGCCGGGGCGTACTCGTTGATGCCACTTCGTTCCGGATGGCGCCGAAGGATACGGATGCCGACTGGCGGGACGCAAACATCATTCCCCGCTACAACTCCGCCGGCGTATCCCGGTTCGCGTTCCACATGCCCAAGGGAATGCCCGCCATAGGCGCCGGCCCGTATGCGAAGGTCCGGCCACCTTCCCAACCGGCCATTTCGGAACCCGCGAGACAGCCTTGGCCTGGCTGTCCTCATGACCGGCGGGCCTCCGTACCGCCGCCGTCCTCGCATGATGCTCGATCGCCGGTGCGCAGCTTTCTTCTCAACCAGGGTGACTGATGACCCATTCGGTTCGGGATGGTCGAACCGCTCAGGTCGCACGGCCAGCCAGCTGGGCTCACGGCCACAGCTGCCAGCGACTGGGTTGTTGTGGGCGGTAGGAGCACTTCGCTCCCGTCGTGACGGTGTCTCGCAGGTGTCGAGCGAGGGCTGGGTGGCGTTGCTCGATGCGGTTGAGGGTGTCGCGGATTCTGGCGGTAACTGCCTTGCGGGCGCGTTGGGTTGCGTCGCCGAGGCGGCGGGGGGGTTACTGAGGCCGTATGCGGCCGTGAGGGCGTCGATGACGGTGTCGCGTTCGGAGCGAGCGGCGGCGGCCCGTTCCGCGGCTGCGGTGGCTCAACCCGTCAAGCTGGGCGACCATCCACGGCGGCAACGAGGTGGGCAGTCCCCAACGCTGGATGGGCGGGAGCTGGTCGCTACGCAGCAGGGCGAGCTGGATACGCAGGTCGCCGATCACGGTGGGTGCATCGGGTTCCCCAAGCCGATCCGCGTCGGCAGCGACCTGGTCGACCAGCACATCGGCCTCGTCGGCGCGGCCGGCGAAGATGGCCAGCGCGGCACGACGGATCAGCACGAGCCACCGGTAGTGCGGTTGGCCGAGGCGGTCGGCTGCCTCGACGGCGCGGAGGAAGACGGTGTACGCGGCCGGATCGGCGAGTTCGAGCAGAGCGACAAACCGGCCGAGCAGAGCCTGCCAGGCTAGTACGGGATCGCCGGCGTCCTCCGCCGCCCTTGCCGCCTCATCGAGGATAGTCAGGCGTAGCCGAGCGATGCCCGGCCCCCAGACCGCATCGTGGTGGGCGAGCAGGCACTGCGTCAGGGTGGCCGGATCGTCGAGGGCGCGGGCCATGGTCACGGCGCAGTCGCTGGTGGCCAGGGCTCGGGGACGGTCGGGTGGACCCTGGGCCAGCTCGCGCGCAAGGGGCTGCTGGCAGCCGCGCGATCAGGGTGTCATAATAATGCGAGGTTCGTTCGCGTTCCATCCGCGGCGTCACATTGCATGGCGCGCCAGCGCCAAGGACACCACGCTGCGCCGTCTAGCCTAAGCAGCCTGGGTTGCACGTCGACGCCGCGGCAGAGGCCGGAGACGAGGCGAGAGAGGTAGGCGGCCGTGTCGCTGTTCACGAGGGTATTCACCACGAACGCGGCGTTGCTGGTCGTGGCCGCGCTCCGAAGGACCCTCATCTGACCGCTGCTGCTGATCACGTGCGCGATCACGCTAACCTCCCGTACCATCGCTCGGCCGGAGTAGGGGCGCAGGACTGCTGGCAACCCGATGCCTCAAATAACGGGCCGCAAGAGCGGTCCAGCGAACCGTTCAGATTGCGGCCGGCGGTACCCAAGAGGACCATGGTCGAGGACTCAGCATGCCACGGAGGGCCGATGCTGTTTCTGGTCGAAGACAGTGATCATGGCCTCGTCGCGCGGAAGGCGACGGCCTGGGAGCGGCCGCTCGCCCGCGTGCGCGCTGCCTCACTTGATCGACAGCTGGCTGCAGGGACTGCGCCGGAAGCAAGCGCGAGCCTTGCTTTGCGCGCCCTCGCCCTGGTCCGCCCCCAGCAGCGGCAATCGCTCGCACGAAGTCTTCAACAGGTCCTAGACGATGCCAACCAGCGAGCCCGCCGATTCGGGCCACGAATCGTGCCGCCGCGACGAAGCATCCTCAATGCTTCCGATATCCTCGCGATTCTGATCGACCGTCTACTTTCACACGAACCAGCGTCCGCGTGTGGGATCGCCAAGGTTAGAGCATTGGTCCACGATGGAGCCGGGTCACTGTATTACCGTGCCACCGACGACGCATTGCGCCGAAGTGTTGAGGATGCCGTCCAGGTTCTGAACTCGCAGATCTCGTGGTAGCTGGCGCCGCCGGTTGAGCGCGACCGTCGCTCACCGCCGATGGACTTCGCCGCTTCTGCGGGGACTTGGGACGAATCGACTTTTGTTGGTGATTGCGGTGCTTCGCCCAGCACCTCGATGCATTTTGTGCTGCCGATTGTCCGCGACGGCCACCGCGCATTGCTTGACCTGGCCAGTTGATCGGCTTTAGCCTCAGCCTGCGGTCTCGCGCAGTCTGGGGTGATCACAATGTCCGGACAGAGTTCAGGTGGCGTCACCTATCGTGAGGCGGAAGGCGGCTACTTCGCCAAGCGCGCCCTACGACGGCACGCGGGGGTGTGGTCCCTGTGGGCTTTGGGGGTCGCGGCGGTTATCTCCGGCGAGTTCTCCGGCTGGAACCTGGGCCTTGACGCCGGCGGATTCGGCGGTCTCCTCGTCGCAGCTGTGATCATCACGGTGATGTACTTCGGGTTGTGTTACAGCATCGCCGAGATGTCACCGGCGCAGCCGCACACGGGCGGCGCGTACTCCTTCGCCCGGTCCTCGATGGGGCCATGGGGCGGGTTCATCACCGGCGTCGCCGAAAGCATCGAGTACATCGTCACCCCCGCCGTGATCGTCACGTTCATTGCCCAGTACATGCAGTCCATTGTGGATGACCTGTTCGGCGTGCAGATCGCTCAGCCGATCTGGTGGCTGATCTTCTACCTGATCTTCCTCGGCCTCAACCTGGTCGGCATCGAGATGGCGATGCGGTTCACCGTCGTCATCTGCGTTCTGGCCCTCGCGATCCTCGCCGTCTTCTACGTGGGTGCCCTGACCAACCTGGACTTCACCGCCAACGCGCTCAACATCACTCCCGAGC
>JAHRHA010000140.1 GCA_020027875.1 Micromonosporaceae bacterium
CGCCGGCTCGACCGCTCTACCTCCGCAAACGTCCCAACCAGAAGCCCGGCTCAACCCAAGATCAGGGCTGGCCGGGCTTCCCGTGAATCGAGGTTAGCCGAGACGGGCGACGCCGATTACGTGCGGCGGCGCGCCCTGATGTCCGAGCTTGCACCGGAGGGCGACAGTCAGGCCCGGCGTGTCGTCGACGTCCTCGCGGAACGCCGGCTGATCACCGTCACCAATGACAGCGTCGAGATCGCCCACGAGGCTGTGCTTCGCGAATGGCCGCGGCTGCGGAGATGGCTCGACGAAGACATCGTGGGCCGGCGGCTTCGTGCCCACCTCGCGCAGGCAGCGCGTGAATGGGGTACGCGCGATCGCGACCCAGCCGAGCTCTACCGCGGCACTCGACTTGACGCCGCGCTGCAGTGGGTAAACGAGCACCCGGATGACATGACAACGGCCGAGCAGGCGTACCTCGCGGCCAGCCGGGCCGCCGCCGAGGCCGACGTCCTGCAGCGGCGCCGATCGGTGCGCCGGCTAAAGGCGCTCGCCGCCGCCCTCGCGGTGGTGCTCGTCGTCGCGATCGGCGCGGGTGTATTCGCCGGCGTCCAACGGGCGGGTGCTGAGACCGCCGCGCTGGCCGCGGACGTGCGGGCGCTACGGGCCAGCGCCGCATCCGAACAGCGGTGGGACCGGGCCCTGCTATATGCCGCGCAGGCACAACGGCTGGAGCCGTCCTCCGAGTCACGGGCGGCGCTGCTGTCCACGCTGCAGCGAAGCCCGGAGGCGATCGGAGTCCTGCGGACCGATGATCGAATTCTGCAGATCGTCGCCAGTGCGGACGGCTCGCGCCTCGTAACCGGCGACAGAACGGGCCGCGTGACGGTCTGGGACACCGCTACCCGGAGGCGTGTGGCCGGCTTCGCCGCGTTTGACAACCTGCCCGTGTGGTCGATGGACCTCAGCGACGACGGCCGTCTGCTGGCCACGGTGACGTACCTGTTGGGCGTGCCCGGGCTGCCCGAGCTCACCGGCGACTTGGCGAAGACGTCGATCACCGACCTCACCACAGCTGAGCCGATCCCCCGGTTGCTCCCGGTTGCCGGCGTGGTCGGGGCCGCCTTCTCCCCTGGCGGGCACACCCTGATCACACGGCATCAGGATGGCCGGCTACGGGAGATCGACGCCGCCACCGGTGCCGTACTGCGCCGGTTCGACGGACCGGGTGTGAAGGGCGAATGCGGCGGACCGTATCTCAACGTCACCGCGAACCACAGGTACGCGACATCCGGGTGCAGTTTATCGGCGCACCAGCCGGTAGGCGTGTGGGACGTCAACACCGGCGGCCTGGTGTGGCAAGGTCGCGGTGGCGGTAACCAGGCGGCCAGCCGTGACGCCACCATCGTCGTTCAAGGCGACACCGACGGCACCATTCGGACAGTTGACGTGGCCACCGGCCAGGTAAGGACCGCCGCCCGCGGGCACGCAGGGACGATATTTGCTGTCACCTGGTCGAACGACGGCACGGCGTTCGCGACCACCTCGAACGACCGCACCGCGATCGTCTGGGACCCGCAACCTCTTCAGCCGAGAGCGACCCTGCATGGGCACACCGGTCCCATCATCGCGGGGGCGTTCACCGCGGACGACAAGCGGCTGTACACCGCGGGGCTGGACAGCGCCATCTACATCTGGGACCTCGAGGGCACCGCGCGCCTCGCCCAACCCGTCGCCCTTGCGACCGCCTCGACCGAACCCACCCCCCACAAGCTCAACGACGCCGGCACGGTCATGGTGCACCTCTACCCTGGAACAGGGCTGCTCGAGGTGGACGACCTCACGCCCGGCGACGGTCCCGGCAGCTACACCCTGGCCGGTCCCGAGGTGCAGCACGGCTACTTCCTCGACATCGACGCAACCGGGCAGACCGCCGCGGTCATGCGTTACGACGATACGGCGGGGGTTCTTACAGCCAGAGTGCTTGACGTCGCCAGCCGGCAGTTCCGTCCGTTCACCATCCAGCTCAACACCGACGTGCGCGAACCATACGACGCCCTGGCCGCAGCGCTGGCCCTCTCCGTCGACGGACATACCCTCACCACCATCGACTTCGACAGGCGCGTACGCCGTTGGGACGCCACCACCGGCGCCGCCCACCCGGACTTCGCCTACGAGGTAGCGGGCAGAAGCGACTGGGCGCAGCGAGCACCCCACGACGACGTGCTGGCAGCAACGACCGGGGCTGGAACGATCGAGCTGATCGACCTCCGCGCGGCCCGCCGCCTCGCCACCGTCACCGTGCCGGGCGAACCCGGCATATCGTTTCCGGTGTTCTCCCCCGACGGACGAACGCTCGCCGTCGGCAGCAACAAGGGTGAGATTGCGGTCGCCGACACCGCCACGGGCCAGGTCCGTCGTCAATGGGCCGCCGCCGACGGGCCTATGAGAGGGCTGGCGTTCACCCCCGACGGACGCTACCTGCTCAGCGGTTCCACCGATGGCAAGGCGGTGCTCTGGAACATCGACACTGCGCCGGTCGGCAGCGCCGTGTTAGACATTGCGCGTACCGGAGGCTCCTCCATCGGCGTTGCCGTTCGCGACGCCAGCACGATCATCACCATCAACCAGTTCGGCCCGGCGCTGCTGTGGAACATCGACCCCGACCACCTGACCGCGCACGCGTGCGCAATCGTCGGCCGTAACCTCACTCCCCAAGAGTGGACTGAACTGCTGCCACGCCGGCCTTACCAGCAGACCTGCCCCCAGTACGGGTGACCCACAGATCGGTAACTAGTGGTTGCGGACATGGCGTAGAGATGCGGTCAGTACCCGGAGAGGGCTCGGCGCGGGACCGTGCCGGACCTTCGCGTCGCCACACCCGACACCCACATCCCGCGAGAAGCGCGGCGCGGCACCACCGGAGTCTGCACTCATGGCTAAACGGCCAGCCGCAGCCTCGACCCAGGACTGTCTCTCATCGCTGTCACGCGTCGCCGTCTGTTCGTCCACGGGGGACTCGGCAACGATGACTACGCCGCCTGGGTTGAGCATCGCGCGAGCGGTTCGCAGCAACGAGCGCGGGTGACCGACGTCATGGAGGCATTCAATACACCCAGGCCCGCCGCTTGGTTTGAGCCGCCCGGGGAGGGGCGACGGGTGCGTGCGGCATCAGTTCTCGAACCACACCGCACGTTGGGGATCGGTCCAGACCGAGCCGGTGAACGTCGCCGCCAGCGAGAGGTCGTGGATCGGTTGCCACGCGGCATTGCACTCGGGCGTCTCCGGTTCGGCATCCATCGCCGACAGGCTCTCGAACTCCTCAACCCAGATGTACGCCCGGCGCGGCAACGGTCCCCAGGCCTGCCGTAAGGTCCGTACCGTGCGGATCCCCGGGTGTGCGCTACGGACGTGCTCGGCCAGCCGCACCACGGCCTCCTCACACGCTGCGTGATCCGGCTCGGCGACCGACCACTGGGCTACGTAGAAGACGCTCATGGGTCCTCCGCCCTACGCGTTGTGTGCATCGATCACTGCGACCACTCGGTGGGCTGCCGATCCCAGCGATGGTGTCGAAGCTCGGACCTCACCTCTGCCCGCAGTGGCCGGCCGTCGGTGACCGCGAGATTCTGCTCGACGTGGTGTGTCGTCCGCATGCCGGGGATGACAGTGCTGACCGTCTTGTTGTGGAGGACGAACCGCAGCGCGAGCTCGGCCATGGTCATCCCGCCGGGCACGACCGGCCGGAGCCGCTCGGCCCGGTCAACGCTTGCGATGAGGTTCTCCGGCACGAAGTAGCTGTTCCGCCAGTCACCATCCGGCCAGCGGCTCTCCCGGGTCAGCGTGCCGGTGAGCGTGCCCTCGTCGAACGGCACCCGTGCGATGACTGCGATGTCACGGTTCCTGCAGGCCGGGATGAGCTCGTCCTCGGGCGCCTGGTCGAAGATGTTGTAGATGACCTGCACTGCGTCGATCAGTCCCGTGTCGAGAGAGCGCAGAACGTTCCACGGCTCCCATCGGTTGACGCTAATGCCGACGCCCCCGATCATGCCCTGGTCTTTCAGCATGCGGATCGGCGCCTGCCACCGCTCGTCGTCTGCCCACGAGTCCTCCCAGACGTGAAACTGCATGAGGTCGATCCGCTCAACACCGAGTCCCTCGAGGCTTCGGTGGGTGTACTCGATAATGTGCTCCTCGGGAAACACGTCCGCCAGCAGCGACCCCCGACGCGACGGCCTCTCCCGATTCTTAGGTGGGATCTTGGTCGCGACGTAGAGCCGATGACCTTGGTTGTCCCGCAGCAACTGGCCTAGCAGGTGCTCGCTGTGCCCGCGCCCGTAGATCCAGGCGGTGTCGAAGAAAGTGCAACCGAGGTCGACCGCTTGCTGGAGGGCGACCCGGCCGGAGGCGTCATCCGCTCCGGTCCAGCCTCCCTCGCCGCCGGCGATCCCCCACATGCCGTACCCGACCTCGCTGACCTGCCAGCCCAGGCGCCCAAACCGTCGATAGCGCACGAACGGCCCCTCTCGCTGCTGATTTTCGGGAGGTTAGACCACGGCAGCCCTCATCGTGACGCGGCTGTCGACGGACTCGACTCACTCAGTCAGGTACCCGCCAGTGTCCGCCGCGCATGAGCTCGCGGTCGGTCAGTTCGTTGGCTTCCCGCCGAGCCTGGAGCCGCTACGGGTATATCCGCAACAAGAGGTACGAGGTCTTGAGCAGGCGACACCCCCGGGGATCGTCTGCCTGGTCATGCCGCATCACGCCAGCACCCGGTCGCCGAGCCGGGTGACCATCGCGTCGAGGCTGGCCAGCGGACGGACACGAGTACATCGTCGGCCGGTTCGGCCGCGAGGAGGACCCGGTCGCCGGTCCCGATGCCGCAGAAGTGCCGGGCGGCGGCGGGCACGTGCAAGCGGCCCTGGCTGCTGACAGCGAAATTGGCCGTGATCGGTGACGATGACAGCGATCAGGCCGCCGGTCACGCGAATGTCCAGCCGGATGCCGGCTGCAATCCCAACGCCCGCATGATCGTCTGGTCGGCCACTCGTTCGCGGGCATCCACGGTGGCCAGCCCATACACGGTCGACCCTTGGCTTACGGCCACGCTCGCGCTGCTGGCCCTGGTTGAGCGATCGTGATGCTGGTCACTGACGCCGTCGCGACCGCTCTGACCGAGCTGGGCGCGCCGCGTACTGAATATGCAAACCTGTCCGAGGGTCCATGGCCCAACTCAAACCAACCAGCGATGGTGGCGGCATCGCCGCGATCGACAGCGGCGAGTAGACACCGAGGATCAACCTCAAAGCCCACCACTCCGCGGGGCATTGCCCGCAACGGAGACCGTGACTCGGCTGTTTGCTTGAGGGGCAGTACGCGCGTACAGCACTCTGCGTTGCACTCCCGGTGATCAGCTAAGCCTCTGACCTGAGGATTTCTTAGTGTCGGAGGGGCGACACGAACCGTTACCCCACCATTGACGATCTTAACCGCCGATCTGGTACTCGCCTAGGCAGTGAGTTGCATGAGCGATCCTGGGTTTCAGGGGCTGTGTGACCAGATGCCGCGGGGCCGAGGCGAGGCCAGGATCGCGACGAGGCCGCATAACATGGTGATCACGATGAGCGGTGGCCTGCGCGTCGGTGTCGTATTCGTCGTGGATCCCCCCGACGATCTCCTGGACCAGATCCTGCAGGGTAACGGTGCCGTCCACGGCGCCATACGATCCGACGACCCGCCGAGCGGCCCTGCGATCACCCGGGCCCGCACGCGCGGGCAGTCTAGCGTTTCGCACGCTTCCCAACTCGCCGGTCTGCACCGATGCGGGCTATTTGGGCGGCGACGCCGTCGAGGAGGCGACGTAAGCCCTGTTCGAACCTGCGGTCTGGGTTGTAGGTGGTGCCGAGGCGCCGCAGCGCCACCCAGCTGTCACCCTGGCCGAGGAGCGCAGCGATGTGCGGATAGTCGCCGGTGCGCAATTCGCGGTCCAGGTATTCGGCCACTTCGGGGGCGGCCTCGTCCGGAATCGACTCCAGTCCTGGTTCGAGGTCGGTCTTGAGCACGAACCCGGCAACGTAGTCGTCCACGGCGGCGATGATGTCGAGCTGATCTTCTGGTGCAAGGCCGGTCGACGCGACAGCCGCCAGTGACTGCTCGAAGTGGCGCAGCGCGTTCGGCCCGCCCGCGCCGCCGCTCGCAGTCTGCAAGCCACCCAGCATCCAGTGGTGCCGGCGCAGCATCGCGCGGGTGCGGTGGGCGACCATCGCCAGCGCCGCCCGCCAGTCATTGGTCGGGAGGTCCGCCACGGGCGCCAGCTGCTCCGCCATGATCGCGTCCAGCATGAGTGCCGTCAGCTCCGCCTTAGACGCGACGTAGTGGTAGAGGGTCATCGTGCCAGCGCCGAGCTCGGCCGCGATCCGGCGCATCGTGACCGCCTCAATGCCCTCGGCGTCGGCGATCGCGAGCGCGGTCGCCGCGATCTGCTCACGAGTGTGCTTGGGCCGCCGCGTCGAGCGGGCCCAGAGGAGCTGGGGAGCCTGCCGAGCCATGCCGTACAGCGTACCGATCATCTTGTGCGCATTCCCGGAGTGACGCCGCCGAGTCGTACGTGGTACGTTTCTTCCGTACGCCGTACGAAAGGAGAAGGGTGTGATCGAGGTTGACGGGCTCGTTAAGCGCTTCAGCAAAACCGTGGCGCTGGACGGGATAGAGCTCGCGGTGCCGGCCGGCAGCGTCTGCGCCCTGCTCGGCCCGAACGGCGCCGGCAAGACCACGGTCGTACGGATTCTCGCCACGCTGCTGCGCGCCGACGCCGGGACGGCCCGCGTCGGCGGCTTCGATGTTGCTAGCGACCCTGATCGGGTTCGGGAGCTGATCGGGCTCACCGGCCAGTTCGCGGCGGTCGATGAGGCACTCACCGGCGCGGAGAACCTGCTGCTCATCGCCAAGCTGCGGGAACTTCCCCGCCGGGAGGCTCGCCGCCGGGTCGCCGAGCTGCTCGACCGATTCGGCCTCGCCGATGTGGGGGGGCGGCTGGCGCGCACCTACTCCGGCGGCATGCGCCGCCGGCTCGACGTCGCGGCCAGCCTCCTCGGATCGCCGAAGGTCCTCTTCCTCGACGAGCCGACGACAGGGCTCGACCCCCGGTCTCGTGCCGACGTGTGGGCTCTAATCCGTGGGCTAGTCGCTGACGGCACCACCGTCCTATTGACGACGCAGTACCTGGAGGAGGCGGACCGGCTGGCCGACACGATCAGCGTCATCGACCGTGGACGGGTGATCCAGGCGGGTACGCCGTTTCAGCTGAAGGCCCGCGTCGGCGGCCAGACCCTCACCGTGCGGCCGGTCGAGCCGGCCCGCGTACGCGACACGGCGGAGATCGTGAAGCGGATCGCCGGAGCCGGCCCATCAGGCGACACTCACGGCGATGTTGTCTCGGCCGTCGTGCCCGCCGGCAGCGACGCCGCAGCGATGCTTGCCGAGGTGGCCGCCGAGCTTCGGCGAGCCGGCATTTCAGTAGGCGAGATCGGCGTCCGCCTCGCCAGCCTCGACGAGGTTTTCCTCGCCCTCACCGCCAAGGAGCTGGTCGCATGAGCCCCGCCCGCGTGGTCCGCCACGGCGCCGCCCTCGCCTGGCGCAACCTCGTCAAGTTCCGTCATACCCCTGATCAGCTCTTGGACATCATGCTCATGCCGGTCACATTCGTGGTGATGTTCGTCTTCCTCTTCGGCAACGCCGTTTCCGGCGACTGGCACGCGTACCTGCAGTTCGTAATCCCTGGCATCGCCGTGCAGGCACTCATGTTCGTCAGCCTCGGCACCGCGCTGTCGCTCAACACCGACATCCGCAACGGCATCTACGACCGGTTCCGCAGCATGCCCATCGCCCGATCCGCGCCTCTGATCGGGCACATCCTCGGCGACTCCGTGAAGTACGTACTCGCGATCGTCCTCGTCTTCGCGCTCGGGCTGGTCCTGGGCTTCCGCATCGATGCCGAGGCACCGGCCATCGCGGCGGCGGCCGGGCTGATGCTCGCCTTCGCGTTCGCCATTTGCTGGATCGCCACCCTCATCGGCGTCGCGGCCCGCTCGGCCGAAACCGTACAGGCGCTCAGCCTCGTGCTGATCTTCCCGCTGA
This sequence comes from Micromonosporaceae bacterium, assembly GCA_020027875.1. Classification (GTDB taxonomy): domain Bacteria; phylum Actinomycetota; class Actinomycetes; order Mycobacteriales; family Micromonosporaceae; genus JAXIPB01. The sequence continues at coordinate 8,119 of JAHRHA010000140.1, forward strand.
CGTTCGGTAGCAACATCTTCGTCCCCACCGGCAAGCTGCCCGGCTGGCTCCAGGCTTGGGTGAAGATCAACCCGGTGACGCAGCTCTCCGACGCCATCCGCGGATTGCTGCTCGGCACACCGGCGTACGCAACGATCGCCCGGTCGTTGCTGTGGACCGCCGGGATTGTCGTAGTCGTCGCGCCACTGGCCGTCTTCACATACCGGCGCCGGGCCTAGACCGTTTGGCCGGAAACCGAATGCGCGCAAACACCTCGAGCGCAGACACACACGCCTTCTGAGAACGGGGATGCTATCACATATATCGAGGATCTTCTATGGTGTCGGAAGGGGACTTGAACCCCTCGACGTGGCATCCGCGCGACAATTGACGTAGATCTTCAGCCCCGCATCCGCTCACGCCGCACTGTCGGACGACGGGCGCTCGCTGCGCTCGCGTCTCCTAATCGGTGCGTTTTCTTGATCGGGGTGGGCCTGGGTCGAAGTGGACCCGGTCGCCCGGCGCAGTACCCGCGCCCGGCGGCCATCAGGCGCCGCCGGCGGCGCGGCCGCCTTGCACTACCGGCGCAACGCGGCATCGTCGCGGCACTAAAGCACGCGAAAGGCCTACTGGTGTCCCGCCGACAGCGACCGTTCAGCGGCTCGCCTTCGCCACCAGTGGGATGCCCTGGCGGTAGGTGGACACCGTCGTAGCCCAGCCCAGCTCGCGCCTTGCCTTGGCGTTGGAGACTCGCATCGACGTGGTCATGATCGTGTGGAGGTACGGGATCGCTCGCAGCATCCAGCTGGGCACCCGCCACGGCCGGCGCACCCCGAGTTCGGCCGCGAGCGCATCCAGGTAATCGGCCCAGCGCACCGGCTCGTCGTCGACGATGTTGTACGCCTGTCCGGCCCGCCCCTTCTCCAGGGCGGCCACGGTCGCGGCGGCGGCGTCCTCCAGGTGGATGAAGTTGACGAACCCGCCGCCGGACGTGGGCACCGGCAGCCGGCGCTTGCGCACCAGGTTGATGATCATCCGAGTGAAGCTGTCCTGGCCGTAGAAGGCGCCGTAACGCAACACAATGCCTTCCATCTCGTCGGCCGTGAACACCTGCTCCTCTGTGGAGCGCATGGCCGCGATCGCGGGGCCTAACTGGCCGGGCGCCGGTTCGGCAAACGGGTCGTCCTCCGTGATGAGGTGCGGTCCGTGATCCCGGTAGCCGTACCCGAGCACGATCGACTGGGTGAGGAACCGGTGAGCGCCGACCGCCCGGGCGGCCGCGAGGAGGTGGGCAGTCCCGGTGGTACGCAAGGCGTTCGTGCCCTGCATCGCCTCCCGCACCTTCATGGTGCCCAACGCGGTCAACTGGTGCATGACCGCATCGGCACGCACGTCGTGCACGGCGGTGAGCAGGTTCTCGCGGTCCATCACGTCGGCCACCACGGCCTCAGCGCCAGTGTTGCGCAGCCGCTCAGCGTTGGCCAGGCTGCGGGTGATGCCGACGACCTGGTGGCCGGCGACGATGAGCTGGCGGGTGAGCGGTGTACCGACGGCGCCCGAGGCGCCGGCGAGCAGAACTCTCATGGCCTCATCCCTTTCTTGCAGGTCTCACTCGTACGGACGGGGTACCGGCCAGGCATGTGACGACTTGGCAGTGTGGCGCCCCGCACAGCGGCCGTATCGTCGACCTTGACCCTGGGTCAAGGTCAAGGGCATGCGCTGACTGCCGCCCGGTTGCACTACGCACCAACCCTTGCCGCGGCACCTCAACGTCGCCGGACACATAGGCCACCGAGGAGCTCACCCATGGCACGATCACTTGGGTTTGGATCTTGAAATCTGGCGGCTTTACTCTGTTATGCGGCAACGGAGGGCCAGTGCGGGCCGAGGTAAGGCTCGGGATTGTCCTGCGCCCACTGGTTGAGGATGTTCGCGAGTGCCGCGGCCTGGCCGCCGCCGGCCGGTAGGTTGCGGTTCAGCACGAACACCAGCACCGCATCGCGTTCGGCGGCGAAGTCGGCGACGTTCTCCGTGACCACCGCCCGCCCCTGCGCCCGTGCCAGCGCGGCGACATGCGCATCCTCTGCGGCCCGCAGCCCGACCTCGCCCACATGCACCGCGTCATGACCATACGTGTCACGCAGCAGTAAGGCAGTCTCGGGCGGAAACATCCCGTCGACCAGAAACCCGATCACGCCAGCAGCGCCTCGCGCTGCCGCGACGCCCGACGGCTGCGGTCGACCAGCGCCCGGTTCTTCTCGATGCATCGACGTACATCGTCGGGATGCTCGGCGGCATAGTCGACCGCGAGGCGGATCAGCCGCGGGTGCAGCTCCGACTCGGCCGCCAACACCGCGATCCGGTGCTCCTCAGAACCCCTCAATTCCTGGAGCCGGGCGATCACCTCCCACACATCCGGACCCGCCACCAGCCCGGCCCGCCGATCGTGCGCCGGCCCGCGGAACACGATCCCCGGATGATCCAGCTGATCCACACCCTCCACGATGAGACGATCCAGCAACGCCGTCGCGCTTACACCCTCCGTAGCGGCCCGCGCCGCCAACCGACGCCGCGCCACATCACTGATCCGAAATGACGTACTCGTCGCCATGCTCACCTCCCCGATCCTTGAGCCGAGTGTAGCGCACGTGTAGTGCAATTGCTTCTTCTCCACGGCTGGGAGTCGGCTGATCACGATGTACAGGCGCAGCAGGAGCGTGTCCAGCGCGGGGTCGTTGCCGGTGGCGGCGGTGATCTGGTTGGTCTCGGCCAGGCGGGCGTCCGGAACCGCGTGGCGGGTGCTGGGCGGGCGGTTCGGCTTGCTGACCTTGCGGGCCGGGTTGTCGGCTTCAATGATGTGCCCTTCGGCGATGGCCTGGTTGTACGGGCAGCGCAACGCGGTGATGAAGTTCTCGACCGCGCTGCCACCACCACGGGCGTTGCGACGTACTACCACGTTGCCGCGGATGTACTCACCCAACTGCTTCACGTCCGACGGGCTGGGCTCGTCCAGGCGTAGTTCGCCCCACCGCGCGGCGACCTTCTTCCAGTAACAGCTGTAGGCGCGACGGCTGGAGTCGCTGACTGTCCTGGCCACGACCGGGACGTACTCGGCGAATGTAGGCGCCGGCGGCCGGGCCGTGGCGTCAGTGAGAACGTCGGCCGACCGATCACGATGTGGCGCAGCGCTTACCCTGCTGTCGTTTGTACCGAGGGCGTCGAGGGAGCCACGTGGCTTCGCCCGCCGCACGGACGGATGCGTCGGCGCTCGCCAAGAGGCGAGACAATACGACCCAGAAGGCCTGCGGTCGGGTCAGGTTACACGCGACGGCGGTGGTGACAGCGACGGCGCCCCGGGCCGTCGCGGGCTACCGCCTGGCGTCCACCACCTCCACTAGGTGCTGACGCTCGTGGATGTGCCGTTGCGCGCAGGAGGTTCCCTGGACGCCCGGTTAAGCGAGCGCGCGGCGAAATGGGCGAGCAGGGCGCAGCGCAAGGTGCCTGCGGCCTCACCGCACACGTACACGATCTGCTCGCACATCCAACCGGAGCGCAGCAGCAGGCGCCCGGGCCAGACGCCGCGCCGGCGCCGACACGAGCTGCGGGCGGGCTCCGGTCGGTTTAGCCTGGCGGTGGAGGTCGTGCCATGACCCGCCTACTCGCAGAGGTCACGAAGGTGGCGCACTTCGCCTACCTGGCCTTCGTGATCTTCGGCGGATTCCTGACCTGGCGCTGGCCCAAGGCGATCGCGGTGCACCTGGGCGCCGCGAGCTGGGG
>JAHRHA010000055.1 GCA_020027875.1 Micromonosporaceae bacterium
ACCAGGCGACCGGAATGATCATCGTGCAACTGGGAGTGACCGCGGCAGTGGCCCTTGTCCGGTTGCGCGCCTACGCGTACGCCCACGACCGGCGGTTGCGTGACGTTGCCGGTGATGTGGTCGCCCGACGCTTGCGATTTGCACCCGACGCCGACGGTGACCAGGGCCGCGGTTGCAGCTAGGATCCGATCCGACCTGTTCGCAGGGTTGGTGCGGCCCGTTACTACCGGCCGCCAGGCTGTCAGGACTACTGTGTGGCGAGGGTGAGTGAGATGGCCGAGACCCAGCTGGCCGACGTGTTGGTGGAGATGGCCGACACGCTCGTCGACGAATTCGACGTGATCGACTTCCTTCATGTGTTGACCGAGAGGTGTGTCCAGCTACTCGGCATCTCGGCGGCCGGGCTGCTGCTGACCGACCAGCAGGACACGCTGCAGGTGGTGGCCGCCTCCTCCGAACGGACCCGGCTGCTGGAGCTGTTCCAACTGCAAACCGACCAAGGCCCCTGCGTGGACTGCTTCCGCACCGGCCAACCAGTGTCGGTCGCCGACCTGCCCGCCGCCGGCCGCTGGCCGCGCTTCACCGCCGCCGCCACCGAAGTCGGCTTCGCCGCGGTCCACGCCCTGCCCATGCGGCTGCGCAGCGAGGTCATCGGCGCGCTGAACCTCTTCGACACCAACCCGGGCGCGCTCGATGAGGGCAAGCTACGCATCGGCCAAGCCCTAGCCGACGTGGCCACCATCGGACTACTGCAGCAACGCGCCATCCACCGCCGCGACATAGTCACCGAACAACTGCAAACCGCGCTAAACAGCCGCATCCTGATCGAACAGGCCAAAGGCGTACTGGCCGAACGCCATCATCTAGACGTCGCCGACGCCTTCGCGCTGCTTCGAAGCGGCGCCCGCAGCCACAACCGGCGCCTGTCCGAACTCGCCCAGGCCATCGTCGATGGCTCCGAACAGATGATCCCGCCGGGAGACGCCACCAGCCGGCCCAGCTGACGGACCGACCAGGTCGGCGCTGACCAACCACATTGCATCCTGGCGGATGGGTTCTCGCGCATGCCTGGCGGTCCGTGACCATCCGACCCTGGGAATATCCCATGGCACCCATCGGATTGAAAACTCTCAGTGTTGGGTACAGCAAAGGCATGGGTATCGGAGCAGGCATATTCCTCATTGCCGTCGGCGCGATCCTGACCTTCGCGGTAGACGCGACGGTCGCCGGGCTAGACCTGGACGTCGTCGGCTGGGTCCTCATGCTCGCCGGCGTGGCCGGGCTCGTCCTCTTCTTCTACTTTTGGAACCGACGCCGTTCCCCCCGCGCCGTCGTAACCGAACGCCGCAGCTACGACGAGGACACCGGCCTGCCGCCGGTGTGATTCAGGCGCGTTATGCGAATCGGAAGCAAGCCGTGGCACGTCCTGGCTTCGAACCGCAGCGTCTGCCGACACGCGGCGGGCGGCCGCCACCGCGTTCATCAGCATTTAGCGCTCCATCACCGGGCCCCACGTGAGGAGAACCGTACGCCATGACCGTGAACGCCAGGATCAAGAGCATTGTTCGAGCCGTCAAATACAAGGCGCAGGAAACCAGGGGAAGGGCAAAGCAGACAGCCGGCAAGGCCACCGGCAACGACAGACTCCGCCGCGAAGGCAAGGCCGAGGAACTCAAGAGCAAACTCAACCAGTTCGCAAAGAGGATCAAGGACGCCATCAAGCCCAATCGGTAGGTCGCGGCCGCTACCGGGACTTCCTGGACCACCTACTCGGCCTGTGACTTCGTCGCGGTGTCATGGTCCCTAGAGCGACCCGGCGGCGGGCCACTCTCAACCCGTTGGGGCTTGCACTCTTCGGCTGGCTCCCGCTGCGCCTGCGGTGGATCCGACGCGCGAGTGTCGGGTCAGCGCTGCGGGGCGAGAGCGCGGGGCGAGACTTGCTCGCCCTGCGGGCGCTGGCTCGCCTGCCACTGCGGCGCCTGCCCATACACCCCGACCCGGTCAGCGCGTGGCGGGCAGGTGATACATCCACTTTGGATGCCCTAGCCAAACTGGAGCTGCGTACGCTCGGCTTGAACGCCTGATCTGCGCCCGCGGGCGGCGGTTCCGTCAAGGAGGTGAGAAGAGACAGAAAATCGTCTAGCGGACCATCGCCCGACGCACTCGGCCGAGGCCGTAGCGCGGTCGTGGGCGTGCCGGCAGGACACCGCAGCTGCGCCGAGCCTCTATGCGCCTGCCCTGCCGCAGCGTACTGTTTGGACCAGGATCGGCTTGAATGTGCGACGCCCGATTCCGCGTTCGCGCTAAGCGCTTCGCCGCCGGGACCCCGCGGTAACGACCAGCGACCCCGGCGCTCCAATTGAGGCGCCGTCCCTGCCGGCACAGCCGCGGCGTGTTCCCCGTTTGGGGCGTTGACCACCATGACCACTCTCGCCAAACCAACTATGATCATCGCAACGGCCATGTGCCTCGCCGAACCGACGACATCCTTCTCCGGCCACCGCCGGCAGCGCTCAACAACCATGCACGCCGTTGCCCCATCCCGCAACAGCCAACCGGTCGACGCGCCAGCGACCACCGAAGCGCTGCTGCGCCAACGCGAGGCCGTGCCGGCCGACCATCCAGACCGCGCCAAACTCCGCGCCACGGTCATCGAGAAGAACCTGCCGATGGCCAAACAACTAGCCCGTCGCTACGCCGGACGCGGCGAATCCCTCGACGACCTGGTTCAGGTCGCCGCCCTCGCCCTGATCAAGGCGGTCGACGGTTACGACCCCAGCCGGCAGATCCCATTCGCCGGTTACGCGATCCCGAGCATCCTCGGCGCACTCAGGAACCACTTCCGCGATTCCGCCTGGGGGATTCGGGTGCCGCGCTCCATCCAGGAACTCGCCCTTGACGTGGTAACTGCCACCGGCGAGCTCAATCAGCGGCGGGGCCGCTCGCCGACACCCGCCGAACTCGCCGACCATCTGCAGGTGAACGTCGATGACATCCTGGCCGCCATCGGCGCCTGGCAGTTCTACAACCTGGCGTCCCTGAACGCCCCGCGCGCCGGCACCGACGGAACCGACAGCGCCGACCTCATTGACCTCACGGGTGGCACCGATCCGCGCTACGCCGGCCTGGACGACCGCCTGATACTCCGGTCGCTCGTCGCGGCTCTTCCCCGGCGGGAGCGTCGCATCCTCAGCATGCGGTTCTACGGCTATATGACCCAGACCGAGATCGCCGCCGAGGTCGGGCTGTCCCAGATGCATGTATCCCGACTGCTGAGGCGGTCCCTCGCCCAGCTACGGGCCGCAATGCTCAGCTGATCTACCCAGGCGAGGTAGATGATCCCGCCGCAGACGGCCACCAGCCTGCCCAGCTGACGGACCGACCAAGTCGGCCCTGCTCGAAAGGCTGGCATCCGTGTGATTGAGAGCCCTCAGTGTTACAGCACGGGCATGGGTATCGGAGTAGGCATCTTCCTCATTGCCGTCGGCGCGATCCTGACCTTCGCGGTAGACGCGACGGTCGCCGGGCTAGACCTGGACGTGGTCGGCTGGGTCCTCATGCTCGCCGGCGTGGCCGGGCTCGTCCTTTTCGTCTACTTTTGGAACCGACGCCGTACTCCCCGCGCCGTCGTCACCGAACGCCGCAGGTACGACGAGGACACGGGTTTGCCACCCGCGTGATTTCCGGCCCGCCGCGCCAGCACGGCTCGTCGGCCGCGGTGCCACGGTGCGAGCGCGCCAGACCCAGCCAGTCGGAACCACTAAGGCCTCGGCCCGCCGCTCGGACGAACGCCGCCCAGGCTGGTGAGGCGCCGTGCCTCGAGACGCTGCGGCACCGGCCAGTGCACGTCGAATACCCAGCCGACCTTCTCCAGGAGCCAGACGACCCGGGCGGACGGGTCGAGCTGGCCGCGAAGGACGCCGTGTCGGGCGCAGGTCGGGTCGGCGTGGTGGGAGTTGTGCCAGCTCTCTCCGAACGAGATTATCGCCAGCGGCCAGAAGTTGGAGGCGCGGTCGCCGGTACGGGTGGCGAACGGGCGTTGTCCGTACACGTGGCAGATGGAGTTGATCGACCAGGTGATGTGGTGCAACAGGGCGATGCGCACCAGGCTGGCCCAGAAGAACGCGGTCAGCGCGCCGTACCACGACCAGGTCAAAAGCCCGCCGAACACCGGCGGGGCGAGCACAGAGACCGCGGCGAGCGTTGGGAAGAGTCGGTCCACCCTGCTGATGTCGTGGTCGGCGAGCAGGTCCGGGGGCGAAGCGGGCCCGGTTGGTGGACTGTCGCTGGAACAGCCAGCCGCAATGGGCGAAGAGCAGTCCCTTGGCGAGGCCGGTGACGGACGGTGGCACCGTAGCGCCACGGGGAGTGCGGGTCGCCCTCGCGGTCGGCGTAGGCATGGTGGCGTCGGTGGTCGGCGACCCATTGAATGATTGCGCCTTCCATCGATAGCGATCCGGCCACGGCCAGGGTGACCCGCAGCCACCGCGCGGCCTTGAACGCACCGTGGGTAAAGTGGCGGTGTAAGCCTACCGCCACGCCGAAGCCTGTCACGAGGTACGCCACCAGGCCGATGGTCAAGTCCAACCAGGACAGACCCCAGCCCCAGGCGATCGGCACGGCCGCAACCAGTGCCAGGAATGGCACGACCACGCCCACTGCTAGCGCGGCCAGAGCCGAGCGTGGCAACGGCTCTTCCAGCATCGGCTGACCGACCGCGGACGGTGCTCTACGGGGCAGATCTACGACAACCATCTCCAAGACCCTTCAGGTGGCGCCGCTGTGTGCGGCTGACCGCCAGGGTCCGGGGCGAAGACTGATGGCGACGGCGACGCGCCGCACCGTTTCCAGGATAGACCGCCCGGATGGATCGGCGCTGAGTTGCCGGAATCGGTTCATCGGCGCGGAGCGCGCATAGGCATAGAGTGAAGGTGTCGCTCAGGACCCCGGTGGCATGACAGTCCACAACCAACGGACGCACCCCGCCGAGCTGAGATCCACATGACCGCGCGAATCCAGGACCGCCCGTCGCCACACGGCAGCGCGCATCTGCGCGGCCCGCAGGCAGCAGGATGCCTGTCTCGCTCGGCGGCGCCTCAGCGACCGTCGGCAACCTCGACGTGCCCAACGCATCTGGCGGACTCGGCCGGATCGAGTCCGCTCCTCAGAACTGACGAAGGAAGGTGACGCAGCCATGCTGCTGCGATTTGACCCGTTCCGTGACATCGACCGGCTGGCCAACGAGATCCTCGGCGCCCCCCGGGTCCCGCAGCCGATGCCGATGGACTGCTACCGACACGGTGACACGTTCTTCCTGCATTTCGACCTGCCCGGCGTCGATACCGACACATTGGAAGTCACCGAGGAGAACAACACGCTGACGGTGCGCGCCCAACGGCACGCCGCCGTGCCTGAGGACGCCGTCTACCTGGTCGCCGAGCGTCCCGTCGGGTCTTATGCCCGCCAGTTGGTCGTCGGCGACGGTCTGAACCTCGAAGCGATCGTGGCCGGCTACCACGACGGCGTACTCACATTGACCATCCCTCTCGCCGAGCAGGCCAAGCCACGGCGTATCGACGTCAGTCGTAGCCAGGACAGCGATACCGCGATTTCCGGCGGCGGCCACAAGACGATCAACAGCCAGGCGGCCGAGGGCGACCAGCCGATAGGCGCCGCCACCACGTGAACCGGCCGCACACATCACACGACCACGCCGGGGCGGCGGCACGCGGCGAGGGAGCGGCGACCTGCGTCCGTCGAACGTCAAGTCCGCCGAAGTGTGGTTCGTCCAGTCCAGATCACAGAATTGCACGGGCGAAGGTCCGGTGACCGGCAATCTTGTCGAGGAGGTGGGGAAGGTCGATCACCGCGATGCCAATCGATGTGTCGGCGCAACCGTACGGCACGATGAGGCGTTCGCCATGGGCTAGGCGCCTCACGAGTAGGCGACGTTGGGGACATAGCCTTCGCGTTCAGCCTCAGTCGGTGATAGCAGCGGTTCTGCCAGTTGTGCGATCAGTCGGGTTGGGTCCTCGAGGTCCAGGAGCAGGACGCCGATTGTGTAGCTTCGCATGGGTCCTACCCCGTGGGTGAGGACGAGCCAGCCGTCGGGTGTGTCGATGGGCGACCGTGAGCCCGTCGGGTCCGCTGGACGCCATCGTCATGGCCGCGTCCGCCGACGCCGACGACGCGTCCGGAGACACCACCAGCAGGTCGGCCCGCTGGTCCCCACCCGTGGTGGCAATGAGCAGCTCGGCGTCGAGGGTGGTGAACCATCCCAGACGAACCGTCCGACCGGCTACCCCAATCCGACACGGATGGCTGTCCCAGCCGGACGGGTTGAGCATGATCTTGGTTACCGGAATCTGCCGAGCGTCGAGCGCGTGCACCAGGTTGGAAACCTCGACGACTGGGTCACGGGAACGTGGTCACCAGGCCCCGTCCAGCATGGTGCGCCTCGAGACGTCGCGGCGAAACATCAGGCGTGGTGCGGCCGGAGCGGCGCTCGAGGTCAGGGTTCGGCGGTCACCGGCGGAGCGCATCAGGACCCGCTGACGTCCGCGCCGTTGTCCGTGCCAGTGTCCGCGAGCGGCGTCGCGGTGCTCTCGTCTCGGCGCCGGCCCGCCGCCAGCCGTAGCTGAACGATCCGAACCGCGGCCGGCAGCGTCACGAGCAAGACCCCGAAGATCGCTGACAGCAGAAGCGCCACACCCATCGGCGGGCTCCCATGAGCACCGAGGAAGTAGACGTCGGATCGTTGGCCGTTCTGAAGAATGAAGATCAAAAGGAGCAAGAGCACGAGTGCGAAGACCACCACCGCCACCCAGAGCCCGCCCGCACGGGTCCGAGGTAGGTGCAGACGCCCTCGCGCGCGCTGTGCGACCGCGGGCGTAGGTGTCGTTTCGAGCTCCGCCTCGCCGCTCGTTGCCGTTTGCCGTTGGTTCGAACTCTCGGTCACCACGACCACGACCTTTCGATGGCACGAGAATTGGAGTTTGCGCGGCGTCGTCCGGGCGCGGGCGCTACCACAAACTGATCGCGGGTCTACATCGAACCAGGCGTGCTTGGACGGACGAGCCTTGCGTGGAAGGAGTTACCGTCCGCCGCACTGGACGCCGCGGCGCGATGCAGCGGTACGCGGTATCCATCTCGAGGTTGCCCGGTCATCGTGTCCCCGACTCATCGGGAGCGCCCACCAGCGGCGGACTGTCTAGTCACCGGGGGCCCGGGCAACACCTTCACTCTACCCCTCGCAGCGTCGGAGAGCACGAGTCGGACGGCCGGCGCGATGACTACAACGATCGATATGCCAGACGTTCTCGCCGGTCCGTTGTGATGCGGCGCCGCCCCCAGCTTCCAATGTTCATGATCGACTTGTCGGGGACCAGTGGCTGGGCGTGCGATGATTGGACTCATCCAGATAAGGCCGTGACAGTCATGTCAACAGTGCAGCTTCCCAAACGCACGTCCGCCCAGCTCGGTTCGCCAACTCCAACCCCGCTCGACCGCGCGCGTCTGGACCAACCGGAGCTGGAGCCCGTGTACGACGTGCAAATTGCGGAGATCGTCGGCCGACTTCAGCAGCGGTACCCGCGCGAACAGATCTCCCGAGCTGACCTCGAGGGACGGGTCCGAGGCTTCCACCGCCAATTCAGTACCGCCCGGATCCGAATCTTCGTCGCCGTCTTCGTCGAGCGCCTCGTACGGCGCTCGATCGAGGAGCCATTCGTCCACACACTGGGCGCTGTGGCTGCGAGGACGCGGGGCTAGGTTGTCCTGGCGCTCGCGACCTCCTCGTTGGTTGCGTCGATAGTGCTATGTGAGTGGCAGTGCAGGATCAGCATGCCGGCTCCCCGGACATTGATCCTCCACAGCCTCCCGGTCCCGTTGGACTTTGCTTTCGCTGCCTACGTGAGGGCATGTGTCACGACGTGATGAAGAGGTCGTTCTTGACGTTGGTCACGCCGGCGGCGGCCCAGGCCACGTGTTCGACCTGTTGGCGCTCCGCCCATGACCGCACGCTTCCGCGCAGGGTCAGTTCGTGGCCGTTGACATCTACGCTGATGGCCTGCGCGTCGAGCGGGGCGTTGCGCCGGATGGCCGCCTCGACTGCGTATTTGATCACCGACACTGATGCGTTCTCGGTGAGCGAAATGTTGTTGTTCACTCCGGTGATGCCTCTGATGTAGCTAACGGCCCGCATGGCCGCTTCGCGCTGGAAGTCCCAGGTGACAGCGCCGGACAGGGTGAGCATGCGATCGCGGACCTCGATCGTGACGGCGTTAGAGGGGACGTCGACCGACCAGGCGAGCATGTAGCTGGCCGCTCCTGCGATGTCGGTGTCCGTCGCGCCGGAGGCACCTGCGCTGCGCACAACCATCTTGTCGGCAAGCAGTTTGACGCCCCACACTCGCTCGGCCGCTTGTTTCGCGGCGAGCCGTTCGGGCAGGCTACCGACGTCACCGGCAAGCGTCACCACTCCATCGTTGACCGTGACGGCGAGGTTGGTGTCGATGCTAGGGGTGTAAAGGAGTTCGTCTGAGACTTCGGCCTGCAGTTCCTGATCGCTTCGGTGCATTGTTTGTGTCACGCTCGTAACGGTCCTCCGTTAGGAACAAGAACTCCAGCGTTTTGACGCGTATTCAGGTAAATCTTCAAATAGATACCGAAAGTGCCCGGTTTTACGGTTGTATGACGGGCCAATACGTGCGACATCGATTTGTCACACCGATCTCAATGCGTGGTCGATCGTTTGCGGCGTCGGTCGATGGCACAATCAGGACTCGACAGGCCGCCCGCCCCCCTGGCCAACGTTGCTCGTCCGATGTGGAGAACCGACGGATCGATCTGACCGACAACCGGCGCTACCGCCACCGGCGGCGCGGGTGTGCCCCGGCGTGCACCGCCAACCTTGTGGGCTGGGCTGCGGCGGCTGACCTGTGAAGGGTGGTCGTTTGCACCCGCCGGGGGGGCGGCGTGCGGTGCGACGCGGGTCGGGCCGGCGGCCAGATCGGTTACGGTTCCGTGCCTGCTGGTCGCCGTGAGCGCGGCGGCGAACAGGATGAGCTGGTTGAGCAGGTTGAGAAAGACCAGCAGCCCCACCGCGCCCGCCACGACCTGGTAGGCCGGGTTGGATTCGGTGCGCTGCACGTAGAGGCGGCCGCCGGACTTGAGGAGCTCCAGGCCGGCCGCTACGAGCAGCGCCGGTCCCAGGACGCGGCGCAGCCGCAAGCGGAGTCAGGGCAGTCCGGTGAGGACGGCGATCGACAGTAGCGTGTTTACGCCGATGCCGAGTGCGAACCCGGCCGGTCCGAGCAGCCATCGACCCGACGGGCCGTGCGTGGCTGTCGTTTCGAGCAACAGCCAGCTCAGCAGATTCTCGGTGCCGACCGCTGCTGCCAGCGATGCGCCAAGCAAGAGCCCGAGGCCAGCCAGTACGGCGAGGTCGATGAATTGGCGTTGGAAGAAGTTGCCCGGGTACTCCGGCAGCCGCCTGGTGCAAGCGCGACGCGCCGAGGTGTGCCCAGCGTCGGCTGCGGGTACTGCTGCTGGATGACCGGATCTGGAGTGGTGCAGCGGATCGCGGCGGGGTTCACACGCGCTCGTCGCCGGGTCAGCTGGCTCGACCATGTGATAAGGGCCGGGATCCGCTACGACCAGGCCGATGGTTGGCCGTCTGGCCGCTGCGGTCACCTACTATGCGATCTTCGCCGCGTTCTCTCTAGCCCTGCTGGGTTTCGCGATCCTGGGCCACGTGCTGGACAACCCCACGGTGCTGCGCTCGGTGCAGGGCTATCTATCCCAGAACCGGCCCCGCCTGGATGCGCAGGCGCTGCGCGACGCCCGCGGCACCGCCGGGCTGGTCGCGTTCGCCGTGCTTATGGTCGCCGGTCTGTTCTGGGTAGACGCGCTGCGCTCTTCGATCCGGGCGATCTGGCGATTCACGGCCGGGGCCGGCGCACCCAGGATTCAGAGTTGCCAGCGGGTCGGCTGGGTGGGCCGGTAGGAGCATCGGGTGCCGGTGACGAGCGTCGTCGACTCCAGCGAGGTGCCCCGCCAACGCCGAGCAGCTGCGGTGCCGCGATGTCCGGGCCCGGGACTGCGAGAAGAGGGGCGATGTCGTGCAGGCCATTGGCGTCGGGCGGGCGCCCCAACGGTCTGAAGGCTAAGGCTCGTCGCTGGCGGGAATCCGTGTCTCGCCCGGCCGCGCGGCAGCCGAAGCGGACAGGTACCGGCACCGCCGGCTGCGAGGTGACCGCTTGATCGAGCCCCGCGGAACGCGCATCTGGCTGACGGTCGGGGGCGCGCGACGGCCATAGTGAGGTTTGGGGATCACTCAGGACCAGCTCCATTCATGCACGAGTACGCCGCTCGCCGCGGTCAGGCGTGCGAGAGGGGAACACTCATGACTGTTGTGAGGCGACACCCGCTGGTGGCGTTCTTTGTCTTGGCGTACGCGCTCTCGTGGTGTCTCGTTCCGTTCCGGACCTTCCTGCCGCCTGGGCCGCTCATTGCCGCCCTCATCGTGGTCGCCATCGCCCACGGTCGAGCTGGGTTGCGGGAGTTGGGCTCGCGGATGATTGGCTGGCGCGTCGGCTGGATCTGGTGGGTGGCGGCCGTCGGTCTGCCGCTGGCCGTCCATGCACTCACCGTGCTGCTGAACGGGGCATTGGGCGCGCCAAGCCCGTCCTTCGACCAGTTCAGCCCGTGGTACGCCGTCATCATGGTGTTCGCACTGCGGCTCATCAATCCGTTGGACGAGGCTCTGGGCGAGGAACCAGGCTGGCGTGCGTTCGCTCAGCCTCGCTTGCAGACCATACGCTCGCCGCTCCTGTCGACGTCAATCCTCGGGATTCTCGTCGCCGGCTGGCATTTGCCTCTTCTCCTGCCGAGTTTCCATCTTGAACCAATCGATCTCTTGACGACTGTCGCCGTCACGTTCTGGTATGCGTGGTTGTTCAACCACGCCGGCGGCAGTGCATTGATCACCCTTGTAGCGCACGCCACCGAAGGGAGCATCAATACGAGCGAACTCTGGCCCGCAGCTACGGATCTGACGTAGGCAACGTGGCTCTACGCCGTCGTTGCGTCCGTCGTGGCCATCGGCTTGGTTGCGTTCGACTGACAGTTCTGGCGTGGAACAGCGCCCGTGTCAGCGAGGGCTCATTCAGCATAGCCGCGCCGCGCATCGGCGTACACCAACCTCGGCTACGACGCCACGGGCCGACCGGCCGTCGTCAGCCTGCCCGCCCGCAACGCCGGTTCCGCCGTGATCGGCTTCGTCGGGGTCGCACCTGGGCACCGAGGCATGGGCTACAGCAGGTCCGCGGTCTCCCGCGGTACCCACATTCTGGCGGCACACGGCCCCACCGAGACCCGGGGCGACTGCAACGCCGCGAACATCGGGATGTTCAAAGGCTTCGAGCGCGCGGGCTTCACCAACTTTGCCAACCGGCGGATGTATAGCCGCAAGCTCTAATGGTGCAGCATCCGCAATGCAAGACCAACAGGTTTGCAAGCGTCGGTGGAAAATGGAGCAGAGGGGACTCGAATCCCCGACCGCCGAGAGAAGCGTACGTAAGTTTAGTCGGTCAATGTGATGGAGTCGCGAAGCCACTCGTCGAAGCACCACTGTGGACCCGTGGCGGTGGCACTCCAGGTATCAATCGCGGTCGGGTCATTTCGCATGTTCGCAACGAATTCAGCGTGCCGGTGCGGTTGGCGATACCTTTCGAGACACCTACGATCGCCACTATCACCGGCGCCGTTGAACAACTGGCGCGTCCGAGACGAAGAACTAACCCAACTCCCAACAGGAGCCTCATCCGATGACGGACGTCATCCAGGTACGCCCGGCACAGGTGGCGGACATGCCAGCCTTCTGCGACCTGGTGAACCATTACATCGAGACTACGACGATCAACTTCCGCAGCGAGCCTCAGGCACCCGAGGAGTGGCACGACGACTGGAAACGCCAGCAGGAACGCTACCCGTGGCTCGTCGCCACCGCGAACGATGAGGTCGTCGGAATCGCCTACGCGTCACCTTGGAAGCCGCGCCGCGCACGACTGGAGTGTGGAGACGACGGTCTACACGCGCGTCGGACACTATTGGCGCGGCATCGGCCAGGCGCTGCACGAGGCGTTCGGCTTCGAACACGTGGGCACGCTAGAGGACATCGGTTACAAGTTGGGCCGCTGGTGCAGCACGGGGTTGTGGCAGCGGCGACGCGGCGTGGCCGGTGAGATGCCGGGCGAGATTCTGCCAATTGCCGCGATCTGACGGCGGTAGCGCGATGACCACCACGGAACTGGCCCTGCTTCGGGAGCTGCTGGAGCTGGACCGCCCCCAGCCCAGCAAGACGCTCGAGTAGCGACGGGACCGCTAAGACCGGGCGACGCAGCCTTCCCCGACCTCGCGGTGGCGGACGGGGCCACGGTCGACTGAGGCCTGGATAACGCGATCTACTCATTGATAGCGTTCGATCAAGACAGGAGTCGGAAATGGACGTTAAACCAACGTTGGACCAGATCAACCTGGTCGTTCGTGATCTTGATCGAAGTCTCGCCTTCTATCGCCTGCTGGGTCTGGACCTCGGCGAGCCGACCGGCCTGCACGCGGCCATGACGTTCCCCAGTGGCTTTCACCTCGAGCTGGACCAGCACGAGTTCGCCAAGCAATGGAACAGCGGCACCCCAGCACTCAACGGAGGAAGTGTCGTTCTCTGCCTTTCGGTGCCGAAGCGGGACGACGTTGACAAGTTATGGCAGCGAATGGTCAATGCCGGGCACAAGCCGCGGCAGAAGCCCTACGACACCTTCTGGGGCTGCCGGTTCGCCATCATCGACGACCCGGACGGTTACCAGATCGGCCTGATGAGCCCCAGTGAGGACGACCGGCGCTACTGGCCACCCGTCGACGCGCCCGCCACCGACTGAGCCACTACCCGTCGTCTTAAGCCTCCGGATCTCCCCGCGGAGTGAGCCTGACACCGTTCCGACAGGCTCACTCGCCCGTGGCTCCGTCCACCAGCTCCCGCGCAATGTCGAGGTGGCCGGCGTGGCGGGCGTACTCCTGAAGGACATGAAAGAGCGTCCAGGCGAGCGATGGGCGCGGTGCACCCTCGGCGAAGCGGCCACCGATTGCGGCGACGTCGCTTAAGCCTGCCTCAGCAACGATCGCACGCGTCCGCACGCCGCCCTCGTGCATGGCGGCGATCAGTTCGGCGAGCGTCTCGTCCTCCCCCACGTACCATCGTCCGGCAGCGTCGTCGTCGCTCCAGGGTGCGGGTACGTGCTCTGCCGTGAAGCCCCACCGCAACCATCGCCGCTCCATATAGACCAAGTGCTTGAGCAGTGCCAGCGGTGTCCAGCCAGAGGGTAGGCGGCTGGCGCGAAGCTCGGCATCGGACAGGCCGTCGAGCTTGCGCGCGATCACCGACCGATAGAAGTCGAGGTACGCCAGGAGTAGTTCCTTAGGATCCGACAGCGCCCCTGTGGGCGCCTCAGCGCCGTAGATCATGGTGCCAAAGTATGCCGTGACGCAGCGGCGACGGCTGCGCTTTTCTGCTTCGGACCGTCATCGTGTGTGGCTGTTCGCATGGCGATGACGGCCGACGCCAAGGTGGCCCAGCCGACCCGCGGCGACCAGCCGTAGCCGTCAGCCGATCGTGGTACGTAGTAGCCGGACCTGGCCATCGAGGATCGAGGGTGTTGCCGCGAAGGCATCGCCGCTACAATGCGCGACATCACATCAGGTCCGTCGATCTCTGTGGCCGAATGGCCGATTGGAGTGATCGCATGCGGCGATCCCGTGTCAACGCGATCGTATTGACCGCTGTCCTCGCCGGTGCGGGCCTCGCCATAGGGCCGGCCAGTGCGAACGACACGAGCATCTTCGACGACGGCGGCGTCGTGGTCGACAGCCACCAGCACGGTGGCGAGGGCGGGCACCTCGACTCCGGCGGCAAGGACGTGACGCTCGTCGGCAAGGGGCGAGTGAGCAACGCGCGCCAGGGCATCGTCTCCGACGTCGGTGTGCTCGGCGACTACGCCTACCTCGGTGCGTTCAACAGCACGCCCTGCGAAGGCGGCGTCTACGTCATGGACATCCACGACCTCACCAACCCCCATCAGGTCGGGTTCATCGCCGCCTCGCAGGGTTCGTTCGTCGGCGAGGGGGTTTACCCCATCAAATTCGACACCCCGTACTTCAGCGGTGACCTGCTCTCCTACAGCAACGAGGTCTGCACCGGGGCGCCCGTGCCACCGGCCGTCGGCGGAGCCACGCTCGTCGACGTCAGCGACCCACTGCACCCCGTCGTGCTCAAGAACGGCTTCGGCGCGGTCGACCCCAGCACAACCGCGCGGGCCCGCACGGTGCACAGCACGTTCATGTGGCAGACCGGCGACGAGGAGAACCGCAAGGCCTACATCGTGCTGCCGGACAGCATCACGCCGCAGTTGCCCATCTTCGACATCACCGACCCGAGGAACCCGGTCCAGGTCATCGACATCAACCTGGCCACCACGTTCCCGCAGATCCTTCAGACCGGTGTCGACCTGAACACGGTCTTCTTCCACGACGTCGTGGTGCGCAAGCACGGCGACCGGTACATGATGCTGCTGTCGGTCTGGGACGCCGGCTACGTCGTGCTCGACGTCACCGACCCGGCCCACCCGGTTTACGTCGCCGACAGCGATTTCAGGTTCCCCGACCCGCAGTTGCTGGAGACCAACGGCGTGGCGCTGAGCCCGGAGGGCAACGGGCATTACGCCGAGTTCGCGCACAACAACCAGCTCATCATCACCACGGACGAGGACTTCGGGCCCAGTCGGGTCCGCGTCGCGACCAACGACGGCGGTGAGTTCCGCGCGGTCCAGGGCGGTGCAGTGCGGCTGGCGACGGGCGGCAGCGTAGCCGGCACGGCGATCTTCCTCGGCCTGGGCTGCACCACTCCCCCGCCTCAGCCGCCTATACCGGCGCCGCCGGCGACCGGCGGGCCGTACATCGCGCTCGTCGAGCGAGGCGTGTGCACCTTCACCGAGAAGGCGCTCAACGCCGAGGCGGCGGGATACGCGGCGACACTCGTGTTCAACAGGACCGGGCCGGGCGGCTGCGGCGCTTTGGTGAACCCGCTGGTTCAGAACAACACCAAGCCGTTCTTCTTCATCACCCGGCCGGCTGGTCTGTCCGTCGTCGACGCCGAGGCGGGCTACAGCGAGGCGGCCTGCCTGGCGAGCTCGGCCTCGATCCCGGTGCCGATCGGGACGCTCGGCGATGCCGTCACCCTCGCGGCTTCCTTCGATGGGTGGGGCTACGTCCACCTGTACCGCAACGGGACCGGCAAGCTCCAGGAGCTGGACACGTACGCCGTGCCGGAGGGCATGGACCCGGCCTTTGAGACCGGGTTCGGCAACCAGACCGTGCACGAGGTGGCCGTGTCCAAGCAGAACCCAAACCTGGTGTACCTGTCGTACTACGACGCAGGCCTTCGGGTGATCAGCCTCAAGGGCGACAAGATCACCGAAGTTGGCCACTTTGTCGACCAGGGTGGCAACGACTTCTGGGGCGTACAGCTCGTCGTGCGCGCCGGTGGTGAGTATGTGCTAGCCAGCGACCGCGACTTCGGCTTGTATGTGTTCAAGTTCACCGGCAAGGCCTAGGTTAAACCGGGGTGCCCGTGGTCGCTCGCGACCACGGGCATCCGCCCCCCCGCCCCAGGCCGGGGCCGGTGCGCTACATTGCTCGCAGGCCAGTGTCGAGAGCGAGTCAGACCTGCTTATACATGAGGTGCGCGCGGCCGTCGATGGGGCCGGACACGAGCTGGCGGACGCCGGTGCCTGATCGGCCCGGTCTCACGAAGCGTCCGCGGGCCCGAAACGTGCGGGCGAGTGGCGACGGGCAGTCGACGCCGGCCCGCGATTCGCTTCGGCTCGCCGCGATCATCGGCGGGCTGGTGCTCGCGCTCGTCGCGGGGTTCGGCCTCGGCCGAGCGGTGGGCGCCAGCGGCCCCGGGGCCAACGGCCCCATGGGTGGCGTTGGCGCCACCTCCGGGCACGCCCACGCGCCCGGTATTCCGTCAGATCACACCCACGCCGGCCCGGCGAGCGTGGACACCGCGGTCGGCGGTCTCGCCGTCAGCGCCGGCGGCTACACACTCGTGCCAGCGTCGACGATGATGAGGGCGGGAGTGCCTGCGCCGTTCAGCTTCCGCATCGACGGGCCGGACGGCAGGCCGGTCACCAAGTTCGCGATCGTGCACGACAAGCCGATGCACCTCATCGTGGTGCGCCGCGACCTGTCCGGCTACCAGCACCTGCACCCGACGATGACCGCAGATGGCGATTGGCAGATCGGGCTTACGCTCCCGGCGACAGGGGCCTGGCGTGCGTACGCCGATTTCGCCGCGCTCAACGCGGCCGGCGCCCAGACGGGGGTGACGCTGGGGGTGGATCTGACGGTCGCCGGCGCGTACACGCCAACCCCCATCCCGCCCGCCGCTCGGGACTCCACCGTGGACGGATTCACCGTCACGTACGAGGGAACGCCTCGGGTAGGCGCGACGCATCCGCTGGTATTCCGTGTCTTCTCCTCTGGTGCGCCGGTGCCCAGCCTCGAGCGCTACCTCGGCGCGTACGGCCACCTCGTGGCGCTGCGCGAGGGCGACCTCGGGTACCTCCACGTGCACCCGGAGAATCAGCTCTACGGTGGCGCCGTGAAGTTCTGGCTGGCCGCGCCGAGCCCGGGACGCTACCGGATGTTCTTCGACTTCCAGGTCGGCGGAAAGGTGCATACGGCGACGTACACAATGGTTGTGTCCTAAGCGGAGGCATGACGGTCATCGACCTGCCGATCTCGGCATGACTTAGGCGGCCACGGTGGCCTGCACCCAATCCCGCACCGAATACGGTGCCGACAGCGAGGACACCCACGGGCACGCGGCGCAAAGACAGCGACCCGCACCAGGTTCCCGCACTACGCGGCACGCAACATCGTGGCACGTAGTACCGGAGATGTCGAGACCAGCCGATGACGGCGCGCCATTGCCGGGCCCTGGCCGCCATGCACCGTTTGACCTGGTTGGTGATCCTTTTTGAAGCCGTCCACCGTGGACGCATCCCAGGCGGCAGCGCGCACCTGCGCACCCAGCTGATTGTCGCTCATAGCGTGGCCAAAGTTGCTGTTCACCGCACCCACGCCACGGCGTGCTTGCCAGGTCGATGAAAGAGCCCGCGCAAACATGGACTCGCCGTGATGCCTACTGACGGTGGCCGTATGGTCGATGACCATGCACTTTCGGAGGTAGCCCAGCCCACCTTGGCTGCAATAACGTCGCCCAATGAGCCGATTGGCGAAAAGACCCCTGCGTGCCGTGGTACTGGTCTCGGCCGCCGCAATGTTGGCGCTCGGCACGCTGGTGGCCCCGACCGGTTCCAAACGGGCCGATGCCAGCGCACCTGTTCTGTTCGCCGACGGGTTCGAGTCCGGGACCCTGTCGGCGTGGTCGGGCGGCACCGGGCTGCTTGTCCAGCAGCAGCTGGTGGCCGACGGCGCCTGGGCGGCCCGCAGCACCACCACCGGAGCGGCGTCCTACGCTTACCGCACGCTGGATGCCACCACCGGCGAGCTGACGATCCGGCTGGCGCTGCACCTGGTTTCGATCGGCGGCACCAGCTCGTTCAACTTCCTCAAGGTGCGCACCGCCTCCGGCACGGCGATCGCCGAGTTGTACATCACCCCAATGCAGATCCTCGGGCTTCGCAATGACGTAACCGGGATCGCCACCAACAGCCCGAACACCGTGGCTGCCGGGGTGTGGCACGACGTGCGTCTGCACATCATCGTCAACGGCACCGCCAGCACCACCGAGGTTATCTTCGATGGTGCCACCGTGCCCGCGTTGACCAGCAACGCCGCCAACCTCGGCACGACCGCGGTCGGCCGGATCCAGATCGGCGAGAACGTCGCCGGCCGCACCGCCGACCTCGGCTTCGACACCGTCACCGTGACGGGCTCCGCGACAAGTCCCGACCCGGTGCTCGCCGCGGCTGGGGATATCGCCTGCGACCCGCTGAACCCCAACTTCAACGGGGGCGCCGGTACCAGCTCGGTCTGCCACATGATGACCGTGGCGAACCTGGTGCTCGCCGACCCAGCGATCACCACGGTGGCAGCGCTCGGCGACGTCCAGTACGAGTGCGGCGGGCGCGCGGCGTTCGACGTCTCGTACCACCCTTCGTGGGGCCGGTTCAAGGCCATCACCCGCCCGACAGTGGGCAACCACGAGTACATCGCGAGCAGCGCGACCGTGCCGGCCACAGACTGCGACCCGAACGCAACGGCCGCCGGCTACTACACCTACTTCGGTGCCGCGGCCGGAGATCCGGCAAAGGGTTACTACAGCTACGAACTCGGCACATGGCACGTGATCGTGCTTAACACAACCTGCGAGAAGGCGGGTGGCTGCGGTGTCGGCAGCCCGCAGGAGCAATGGTTGCGGCAGGATCTCGCCCAGCATCCAGTCGCCTGTACCGTGGCGTACTTCCACATCCCACTGTGGTCGTCGGGAGGCCGGGCGTCGCCCAATGCCAGGGCACTGGTCACCGCCCTCTACCAGGCTGGCGCGGAGCTCGTGTTGACGGGGCACGACCACGTCTACGAGCGATTCGCCCCACAGGACCCGGATGGTCAGCCGGACCCGAATGGTGTACGGGCGTTCGTGGTCGGCACCGGTGGCGCCAACCACACCTCGTTCACCACGATCGCGGCGAACAGCGAGGTTCGCGACGCCACGACATTCGGCATCCTGCGGTTGACGCTGCAGCCGGGCGGCTACGCCTGGACCTTCGTGCCGGAGCCCGGTGGATCGTTCCGGGACAGCGGCTCGGGGTCCTGCCATTGAATGGGAGCGCGCGGTGGTGACCCGCTGCCGGCGTTTCGGTCACGGGCACATGCCGGCATGATCACGGCAGCGGCACCTCCCCGGGCAGCAGGCCGGCGCCCTTGAGGTCGCGCCAGAGCTGCCCGGGGATCTCGTGGGAGGCCATCTCGACCGCGTCGCGGACCTCCTCCGGCGAGCGAGCCCCGACGATCACCGAGGCGACTGCCGGATGCCCGTACGGGAACTGCAACGCGGCCGCCCGGAGCGGAACATTGTGCCGTGCGCAGACCTCCTGTACAGCGAGCACCCGGGCGAGCACTGTGGCCGAGGCCGGGGCGTAGTCATACGTCGCCCCCGGGCGGGGGTCGGCCAGGATGCCGGAATTGTAGGCACCACCGACGACGACCGACACCCCGCGGGCGGTGCAGAGCGGCAGCAGGTCAGCAAAGCCCGACTGGTCCAGCAGCGTGTACCGGCCAGCGAGGAGCACACAGTCGAGCTCGCCGGTGCGGACGAAGTCGGCGAGCATCGGCGCCTGGTTCATCCCGGCCGAAACCGCGCCGATGCTGCCCTCCGCCCGCAGGCGGGTCAACGTCACCAGGGAACCGGCGAGGGCCTCCTCGAAGTGGTCGTCGGGGTCATGGATGTGAAGGACGTCGACCCGATCCAGACCGAGCCGGGCCAAACTCTCCTGATAGGACGCCGCCGTGCCCTCGACGGTGAAGTCGAAGTGGGTGGCATCCGGACCGGGCTCGGCCCAGATGTCCTGTTCGGACACAGGTCTCGGGGCTAGCGGTCGACCGACCTTTGTGGAGAGTGTGAACTCGTCACGCGGCTTGTCCTGCAGCACCACGCCGGCCCGGCGTTCGGAGAGCCCGTTGCCGTAAAGCGGCGCCGTGTCGAAGTACCGGATACCGGCATCCCACGCAGTGGCGACGGTCGCCCTGGCCTGCTCGTCCCCGGTCTTGCCGTAGAGGCCACCGATCGGCGCCATGCCGAGGCCGAGCCGGGTCACCCGCACATCGGTCGAGCCCAGCCGGGTCACTTCAAAAGGATTCATGCAGCCACACCAGCCGAGTGCCCCCGCCGTCTCCCGCCGACGGTACGAGCGCGGTTAGCCATCGAATCGCGTGCGCACCGGGAGAGCGTCCTCGTCGTCGACCGGTCCCTGGTCAGGTGGCAGCCCGGGCGCCGGCTTGGTGCCGGGAACCTCGCCGCGGGCAACCGCCGCGGGGGCGTTCTCTCGGCGGATGCCCGCGGCGGCATAGGCTTCCTCCTCGTCGAGCGTCTCCCGTGCGAGCAGGGTGTGCGCCAGCCGGTTCAGCTGCTCTCGGTGGCCTCGGAGCGTGGCCACGGCCTCGGCGTAGCACTCGTCAACGATCCGGCGAACCTCCGTATCGACGAGCTCCTTGGTGGCGGGCGCAACGCCGTCCAAGCCGAGCGGCGACTCCTGCCCAGGCGGTGGCAACACCGACACCGGCCCGATGGTTTCGGACATCCCCCACCGGCCGACCATCTGACGCGCGATGTTGGTGACCTGGTCGAGGTCGTTTTCGGCGCCGGTCGTCACGTCGCCGAAGACGGTCTCCTCCGCCGCCCGCCCGCCGAGCGCGCCGACGATACGGCCCCGGAGATACTTCGCGGAGTACCCGTACCGGTCGGTCTGAGGGCTCTGGAACGTCACCCCCAGCGCCTGGCCACGTGGGATTATCGACACCTTGCGCACCGGATCCGCGCCAGGCGTGAGCATGCCGAGCAGCGCGTGCCCGGACTCGTGGAATGCTGTACGTTCCTTCTCCTCCGGCGAGAGCATGATGCCGCGGACGTTTCCCAGGACGACCTTCTCCAGGGCGTCACTGAAGTCCGACGCAGTTACCTTGTCGTGGCCGCGTCGGGCCGCGAGCAAGGCCGCCTCGTTGACCAGGTTCTTCAGGTCCGCGCCGACCATGCCCGGCGTAGACGCCGCTACGTCGTCGAGGTCGACATCGGCAGCCAGCGGTACGCCACGGCTGTGCACCTCGAGGATCTGCCGGCGCCCAGTAAGGTCCGGCGGGCTGACCGTGACCCGGCGGTCGAACCGGCCGGGTCGCAGCAAGGCCGGATCGAGGACCTCCGGCTTGTTGGTTGCGGCCAGCACGACCACACCCTCGGTGCCGGTGAACCCGTCCATTTCGGTGAGGATCTGGTTGAGCGTCTGCTCCCGCTCGTCGTGGCCGCCGATCGACAGCGCGCCGCCGCGGGCACGCCCGATCGCGTCGAGCTCATCGATGAAGATGATCGACGGAGCGACCTTCTTGGCCTGCTCGAACAAGTCCCGTACCCGGCTCGCCCCCACCCCGACGATCGCCTCGATGAACTCGGCCGCGGAGATCGAGAAGAACGGCACGTTCGCCTCGCCGGCCACAGCCCGGGCAAGCAAGGTCTTGCCGGTTCCCGGGGGGCCGGACAGCAGGACACCCCGGGGAATCTGCGCGCCCAACCGGCGGTACCGCTCGGGATCGCGCAGAAAGTCCACGATCTCCGTGACCTCATTCTTGACCTCATCGATACCCGCTACATCTGCGAACGTGACACGAGGTCCCGACCCGGGTTCGTAAAGCTTCGCCCGCGACCGACCGAAGCCGCCCAACCCGGCCATCCCGCCACCGGCCGCGCTACGGCGCAGAAACCACACCAGCAGGCCGACGAACAGCAACGTCGGACCGAACCCCACCAGCACCTGCCGCCAAAGCGGGGCCGGCTGGTCGGGCGGGTTGGCGTTGACTGGGACACCTGTGTCCTGAAGCCGCTTGAACAGGTCGTCGGTGGCAAACGTCGGCCGCACCGTGGTGAACCGGTCGACCTGCGGAGCGTCCTTCGAATCCGGCGGGTAGGCCACCTTGCGCTTGAACTCGCCCTCGATCGTGTCCGCAGTGGATGTGATCTCCTTGATGTTGCCCGCATCAACCTGCGTCGTAAAGAACGTGTACGACACCTTGGTACGCGCCGCCGGACCAAGCATCAACGACGCCACGATCCAGTTCACCACGAGCAACGCGAGCAACAGCCACCAGAATCGAGACCAATTTGGGCGCCGGCCCGCGGGCGGCGTCTGGCGAGGAGCACCTTCAACCCGCCACGGCACCGGAGGCGACGGTTTGCGACGTAACCGCTCTCGGACCGAGCCACGCGGCGAATCTGGGCGGTCGGCGGGGCTGCGCGAGTCAGCATCCTGCGACGTCATGCCCCAAGTCCTACTCCACTGCGACCGGCGCCTCCACCCGGGGGCCGGTGCTTTGATCCACCACGTAAGCACGCCCCGTTTCGGCCCAGAAATCCGAACTCTCCCAGTGGTGCGCCGTGCGGCGCAGCGATGCGAAGGTGTGCGATGCCCACCCTTGTGACAATTGACGGGCCGAGGAGGGCGGTATGGACGAGACGTTGCGAGAGGTGGCCGAGGCGGCGCCAGGGTTCATGCCGCCGGAGGAAGGGCTTGCGCTTTACGATGCCGCCGTGCGGGGAGCCGCGCTCGGACCGCTGCTGGAGATCGGGACGTACTGCGGAAAGTCCACGGTCTACCTTGCCGCGGCGGCGCGTGAGCACGGCACGATCGTCGTGACCATCGACCATCACCACGGGTCGGAGGAGCATCAGAGCGGCTGGGAGTATCACGACCCCGGTCTGGTCGACCCCGTCACCGGCCGTGTCGACACTCTACCGGCGATGCGCCGTACGTTGCAGACCGCCGGAGTGGAGGACGTCGTGGTCGCGGTGGTCGGGCGATCCGCCACCGTGGCGACGCTCTGGTCGACGCCCGTTGGCCTGGTCTTTGTTGACGGTGGCCACACCGAGGAGGCCGCGTGGCAGGACTACCACGGCTGGGCGAGGCACGTGCTGCCCGGGGGCCTCCTCGTCATCCACGACGTCTTTCCCGACCCGGCCGAGGGCGGCCAGGCCCCGTACCATATCTACCGGGCGGCCCTCGACAGTGGACGGTTCGTCGACGATGCCAGCATCGGGTCGCTAAGAGTGTTGCGCCGCGCAGGTGTCTTCATCGCAGGCGACGATGACCTCGTCGGGGCCCGCGGGTAGCTCGGCGGCGCCGAAGACGTCAGGTTCACCCGTGAGCGCAGCCGCGGCGAGCAGCACCGCCCCGGCCGTCCAGGTGGTCCGCTCTTCCGGCCACCGCGCGTCGTCGGGGTAGACATAGCCGGTCCAGTAGGAGCCGTCGTCGTCGCGAAGGTGCTGGATGGAGGCGAAGAGCTCCGCAGCCCGTCCGTGCTCGCCGAGGGCGCACAGCGCCAGGACCAGCTCGCAGGTCTCGGCGCCGGTGACCCACGGCCGGTCACTGACACACCGCACGCCGAGACCGGGCACCACGAATTGGTCCCAGCCAGCGCCGAGACGTTCGTCTGCGGCCGACCCGCGTAACGCTCCGCCAAGAATCGGGTAGTACCAGTCCATCGAGTAGCGCTCGCGTGGCGAGAACCGCTCTGGGTGTGCGCCGAGGACATGTCCGACCTTGTAAGCGGAAAGTTCCCAGTCGGGCTGCTGTTCACCGCGGTGCTGGGCGAGGGCCAGCGCGCAGCGCAGGCTGTGGTACATGCTCGAGCAGCCGGTCAGCAGGGCCTCACGCGCAGCGGTGCCGTCCGGCCCCCGGGCCCAGAGGATTTCGCCCCCGGCGGTTTGCAGGTCGAGCACAAAGGTCAACCCCGCTTCCAACGTGGGCCACATCCGATCGGCGAACTGGTCGTTGCGGGTCAGGCGGAAATGGTGCAGGAGGCCGACCGCGAGGTAGGCGGCGAAATTGGACTCGCGAACGGCATCGACCACCACATCGCCCCGGTAGGCCCGATACCACGAGCCGTCCGGGTTCTGCGTCCGGCGCAGCCACTCGTAAGCCGCGCGCGCCTCGTCGTGCCGGCCGGCCACATCGAGGCCCATGGCCGCCTCGATGTGGTCCCACGGATCGGTCAGCCCACCCGGAAACCACGGGATCTGCCCGCTAGCGGACTGCGCCGCAGCGATGGAATCAGCGGTCTGGCCGATCGCGGCGGCGTTGAGTGCGGCGTACCCGCCCTCCGTCACGGGGTCTGCTCCGGCTTGCCAAGGTAGATCACGAGGCTCTTGCCGACCAGGGGATTGAGGAGCCGTTCGGCGACGCGGGTCCACCACGGCCGGCGCATGATGTCGTACACGAGCAGTCTGTGGTACAGCCGCGGGAGAAAGGCGTCTTCCTTATCCATGCCAAACAGACAACGCAGCCACCAGTACGGGGAATGCAGCGCATGGGCGTAGTGAGTGCCCACGGGTACGACGCTCGCGGCGCGCAGGCGTGACAACAGCTGCCGGTGCCGGTAGATCCGCACGTGCCCGCCCTCGACCTGGTGATATGCGTCCGAGAGCGCCCAGCAAATGCGTTCGGGCCACCATCGCGGAACGGTGACGGCGAGAGCACCACCCGGGCGAAGCACACGAACCGCCTCCGCGATCGCCGACCGGTCGTCGGGAATGTGTTCCAGGATCTCGGCGGCGATCACCACGTCGAACGCGCCATCCGGAAACGGCAGTCGATGTGCGGTCGCTTGGACCGGGACGGCGGCACCACCGGTGCGAGCCTCGCCGGCCCCACGCATCGCGGTGAACATCGCCCCCACATCTGCGACATCAGACATGTTGAGGTCCATGGCGACTACGTGCGCACCGCGCCGATAGCACTCGAACGCATGCCGGCCAGCACCGCATCCAAGATCAAGGACTCTATCGCCAGGGTTGATCCGAAGTCGAGCGAAATCCACGGTCAGCAAGCGCTCATCTCCCCATTCGCTCGCTGGACGCCCGTATCGCCCGGCGGTAGACGTCCGCGGTGTGTGCCGCGGCCGCCCGCCAGGTGAACCGGTCCACCACCCGCTCGCGACCGGCCGCACCGAGCCGGGCTCGTAGTGTCGCGTCGTCCAGAACCCGCCCGATCGCAGCAGCCAGGGCTTGTGGGTCGCCGGGAGGCACTAGCAGCGCGGCGTGTCCATCGGCGCCGGCGACCTCGGGCAGGGCGCCGCCGGTGGTGGCGACGACAGCCGTGGCGCACGCCATCGCCTCGACCAGCGGCAATGAGAAGCCCTCGAAGAGTGAGGGCACGACCGCCAGTTCCGCGCTGCGCAGGTTGTGGACCAGCTCTTCGTCGGGAACCCGACCAGTGAACTGGACGGCGCCGCCGAGGGAATACCGCTCGATCGCCTCCGCGGCCAGCCCGCCAGGCCTGGTCGAACCGACCACCACAAGCTCGACGTGGCGTTCGGTGCGTACCTTGGCAATCGCTTCGATCAACGGCAACAGTCCCTTGAGTGGCACGTCCGCGCTCGCGGTCGTCACCACCCGGCCGGGGACCCGCGCGTGGGCGGGGTCGGGTGAGAATCGGTCGGTGTCGGTGCCGATAGGCACCACCTCGACCCGGCTCGCCGCGATGCCGAGATGGTCCTCGATCTCCGCGCGCGATGACTGTGAAACCGTGATGACGTGGCGCAGGTGTCGGGCCACCCGGCGCTGCATGGTGGTAAACCCGTACCAGCGCCGCAGTGTCAGCCTCCGCCAGCCAAGCGCTGTCGCCAGCTCGAGCTCGCGGTCGATTTGCACCGGGTGGTGCACGGTGGTCACCAACGGCAGCCCCAGCCGGGACAACCCGAGCAGTCCGTAGCCGAGACTCTGGTTGTCGTGCACGACGTCGTAGCGTCCGCGACGCTCACGTAGCAGTCGGCGTGCCCGCAGGGAGAACGTCATGGGCTCGGGGAATCCGGCCGTCATCATGGTCGCCACTTCCAGCGCGTCGACCCAGTTCCGATATTCATTGCGGCGGGGTATCCGGAACGGGTCTGGCTCCCGATAGAGGTCAAGACTCGAGACCTCGGTCAGCCCTACGCCCTCATCGAGCGTCGGGTAGGGCTGGCCGGAGAACACGTCGACGTTGTGTCCCAACCGGACCAGCTCCCGGCTGAGGTGGCGTACGTAGACGCCCTGACCTCCGCAGAATGGGTTCCCTCGATATGTGAGTAGAGCAACCCGCAGCCGCTCGCCGGTCAACCATTGCCTCCCGCTCTGCCGCGCGGGCGGCATCTCCAGTTCGCCTACTGAACGGTAACTTGTTGTGCGATATCGCGCCTCTTCGACCTCACAAGGTCCAGCCACGGGACGCGGAGGTGACCGACCGGGCCGAGCAATAACAGTACTGTGGGGCCCACCCCAAGGCCTCCGACTCACTCCGACCAGTGGCGGTCCGCCGTCCGACTGGCCACAGGCGGACGTTTCACCAGCCGAGGAGTGCGCCGGCAAGCGCGCGGTGGCAACTCCTCGTGGTCGAGTTCGGGCAGGCCTGGCCTCGACGAGACTCCCGGGAAGGCGTCCGGCTGCATCTCGGTGACGAACGCGTCGACGCCCTCGGACATCTGCACGGTGAGATGAGCCTGTTGGCGTCGATCGTCTCGGACGTCCATGTCGTTCTCGTCGGCGGGTTCTCGAAGGCTTACTCGTCGCTGTTGGCCTTCATCACGCTGCCGACGCCGTGGAAGAACCTGGTCAAGGTTGGCGCGCCGCCGTACCTCTACTCTGGACCGTCGCCAACCGCTTCGCTGGCCACCGGATTTGCGGGTTTCGACGTCAACGAGGCGCGAGGCGACGCCCTCCGAGCTGAGCTTCACCGGCTGTCGGCGCGCGTACTCTCCCACGTCCACGGCCTGGGGGCGATGACTCCGAACACGAGCGGATATCCCATCATCGAGCTCCCACTCGCGCCCGGACGGGACCTCGCCGACGTGGCCCGGACCCTGTGGAGCCGGGGCATTTACGTGACGCTCGCGCCGTACCCTATGGTGCCGCGCGACCAGGTCGGCTTCCGCATCCAGATAACCGCGGCCCACACCGACGCCCAGATCGACCAGCTCAACCACACACTGACGGAGCTGTGGACACGAGGCGACCTGCGCGCCGTCGCGCCCGGAGAAGGCGAGGCTCCCTAGGCCTGTAGTCCTGGCCTCAAGCGGACTCAGCAACCCCGGCGCGGCCGTGAGGTGTCAGCCCACCATCAGTGTTCGTCGAAGCGGTTCATGCGCGCGTCAGATCGTGATGGCGGTCTTTCCCCGTGCGTGTCCGGCTTCGAGTTGGCGCATGGCGTCGTGTACTTCGGCCAGCGGGTAGGACTTTCCGATGATCGGAGTGACCTGACCGGCCTCGATGAGCTGGCTCAGCGGTTCGAGGTCGGCGTAGTGCTCCTTGGAGGCGACCATGGTCAGTCGCTGGCGCACGAATAGGGAGAGCACGAGCACCCGGATCTGCCGGCCGAAGCCTCCGGTCAAGCTGCCGCCCTCTTCGCCGCCGACGATCACGAGCGTACCCCTGGGAGCGAGTGCCCGCCGGAGCCGCGAGAGGCGGCTATTCCCGCCGATGTCGAGGATCAGGTCATAGCGGTGAACACCGTCGGCGAAGTCTTCTCGGGTGTAGTCGACAACATGGTCGGCGCCGATCGAGCGGACGAGATCGACCTTCGCGGAGCTGCTCACACCGGTAACCTCTACCCCGAAGGCCTTGGCGAGTTGCACGGCGTAGGTGCCGACGCCTCCCGATGCGCCGATGATCAGCACCTGCTGTCCTGCCTCGATGCGCCCAGCGTCGCGCAGCGCCTGGATGGCGGTGAGCGCGGAGACCGGAACGACCGCGGCCTGCTCGAAGCTGAGCCCGGCTGGCTTGTGGGCGAGTTTGTCCTCTCGCGCGGCCGCGTACTCGGCGAAAGAGCCGCGGCTGATGCCGAACACCTCGTCGCCGACCTGGAACCTGGTCACATCGGAGCCGACCGCAACGACGGTACCGGCCACATCCAGCCCGGGTACGGGGTTCTTCGGACCACGAAAGCCAAAGCCCAGGACCCGGATCAGGTAGGGCCGGCCCGTCATGACATGCCACGTGCCGCGATCCATCCCCGCGGCATACACCTTCAGGAGTACCTCGTTCGCCGCGATATCGGGCTTGTCGATCTCTGCGAGACGCAGAACGTCGGTGGAGCCGTAGCCGTTCTGGACGATCGCTCGCATCACATCACCCCTCGGTTCGGAGTTCGCCAAGTCGGCGGCCAGCGTAGTCGCGCGGGTGGGCCGCCCCGCATGCTTTGTTGATCTCATCGTCGTGTCCTCTCTACCTATCGTACTAAGTACGCCGTACTAAGTACGGTACCCTACAATGGGGGCTAGTCAACAAGTCCGATGTCGATAAGGAGTGAGAGGTATGTCACCAAACGCCGGCGCGGATGCGGGGAAGCGGGTTCCGCTCAGCCGAGAACGGCTGCTACGCGGCGCGATCGCCGTCGCGGACGCGGCGGACATCGGGGCCCTCACGATGCGGTCGCTCGCCCAAGAGCTCGGCGTCAAGCCAATGTCGCTCTATCACCACGTGGCGAACAAGGAAGAGATCCTCGACGGCATCATCGATATCGTCTTCAGTGAGATCGAACCTCCGCCGGCCGCTGCCGACTGGCGGTCAGCGATGCGTCATCGTGCGATCTCCGCCCGTAGCGTGCTCCGACGCCACCCCTGGGCGCCTCCGCTGATGGAGTCGCGAGCGAACCCAGGACCGGCCACGTTGCGGTATCACGACTCGGTGATCGGCACGCTCCGCCGGGCCGGCTTCTCGATCGCGATGGCGGCGCACGCATTCTCGTTGTTCGACAGCTATGTCTACGGATTCGCTCTTCAGGAAGCCGGCCTGCCGTTCGACAGCGCGACCGCCCCCGATGTGGCGGGAGCGATCCTGGCGCAGTTCCCCTCCCGGGAGTACCCGTACCTCGCCGAGTTGACGGCCGAACACGTCCTCCAGCCCGGCTACGACTACGGCGACGAGTTCGAGTTCGGGCTCGATCTCATCCTCGACGGCCTCGATAGGCTTCTCACCATGACCGACGCCGCTCGCTTCGACGGCTCACGGATCGGGTGAGCGGCGGCAGCCGCCGAGCCGCGGCCCCGAACGAACGCCGAGCGGCATCTCCCCACACACTCGTCACGACCCGGCCGGGGGCGTTGTGCGGAGGTGGTTTGCGTCGAGTCGGTCGGCACGACAGGATCATGTCGGCCGTTGATACTGGCGGGCATGGCTGTTCTGCTGCATCACATCGTCATCGATGCGCATGATCTGCCGACCCTGGCCCGGTTCTGGACTCAGATGCTGGGTTGGCGGATCCTCTCCGAGCGGGAGCGAGAGATCGTGATCGGCGCCGCTGAGACCGCACCGGTCGGGATCTGTTTCATGCCGGTGACCGACCGGAAGATCGTCAAGAATCGCGTCCACCTCGACCTCACTATTGGCGCCGAGGAGCGCGACGCCGAGATCGAACGCATTCTCGCGCTCGGCGCGCGCAGGGTCGACATCGGACAAACGGGCGCCGAGTCGTGGACCGTACTCGCCGACCCGGAAGGCAACGAGTTCTGTGTTGTCCGCCCCAAGACAACGCTCATCGGTTAGCTTGATCTTTGACCCGTGCATCGCGGACGAGGACTGGTGGACCTCGTTTTCGTCCCGCTGTTCACCAAGACTCGACTACCCCGGGCACTCGCATGCCGGCTGGCTCATCGACGCCGATGGTCAGTTCAATCCGCCGATGGCCAGTGGGGCCGAGGTAGGGCTCGGGGCCGTACGTGTCACTCAGCAGAATGCTCCGGCGGTACGCCTTCGTTCGGTGAGAGGTTGACCCCACTCCCGTCAGAGATAACACAGATTTGCGTCATCTCTGATTTAGCTGCTACTATCACCGCGTGTCCATCGATGGCGAGCTGATCTTCGCCGACCATATCGGGCGTTTCTACGCCCGTGAGCACGGGTTTCCGCCCATGGCGGGCAGGCTGCTCGGGTACCTCATGATCTGCGACCCGCCGCAGCAGACCATCGACGAACTGGGCGAAGCGTTGATGGCCAGTCGCAGCGCGATCACCGGTGCGGTCAAGCTGCTGGAGGGTTACGGCATTGTGCTGCGTTCCCGAACGGTGGGTGAGCGGGTCGATCGGGTGAAGGCAAATCCGGCCGGGCTGGAGCCGCGGAACTTCGATTCCCGGACCTTCAAGGAGCAGGCAGCGCTGTTTCGCGAGGGGTTGGCGCTGCTGTCGGACACTGCTCCGGCCCGACGGGCCCCGCTGGAGGAACTGGCCGCCTTGGCCGACTTCCTCGATGAGCGGTTACCGCAGGTCCTGGCCGAATGGCGAGAACGGCGCGCCGCGTTGCGCGCGTCGGGGGAACTCTCCGACCCGGACGACGGGTCGCTCTGAACTCGACGAAAGCCGAAAGACGATCACCGGGCACCGGCCGGTGCATCCCAACGCGACTCGAAACGAGGTAACCATGCCCGACCGTCTTCCCCCGCCCGCCATCGCGGATCGTCGGTCCTCTCGTACGGCACGGCGAAGCCACCCGGGCACGTCGCCGCGGACCGCCAGCAGCGCGGCGACCGGCTTACCCTCCAAGCGGGCGAGCGCGTAATGAAGCGCCGCAAGCGAAGCAGCGTCCATCCACTGAATGTCGTCGACCGCGAGGCAGACAGGACCGTCGCGCGCGAGCCGCCGCAGCGCTTCGAGGAAGGCGGCGGCGACGGCGCGGTCATTGATGTGGATCTCCGGCTCGCTGAGCAGCAAAGCAGCTTCGAGCGCCTGCCGCTGGACCGGCGGCAATGCGGCGGCGACGTCGCCCGCGCCGCCGAGGAGGTCGGTCAACCCCGCGAACGAGAGCTGGGTTTCGGCCTCCGAGGGCCGAGAGGAAAGGATCCGATAACCCCTGTCGGCCGCCGCGTTGACGCCGGCCAGCCACAGCGCCGTCTTGCCTATCCCGGCCTCGCTCGGCAACACCGCGACGCCGGGAAGGCGATCGGGGCGCTGAGCAACCGGACGATCGCTCCCTCCTCGTCTTCCCTGCCCACGAGGTGCCGGGCCGTGATGAACACGTTGTGACAATACGGGCCCCGCGACCAGGAGGTGAGCTGGCGGTCCTGGTCGTGCTTGGCGGCGGTTACGCGATGCGGGCGGCCGCCACGGATCCGCGGATCAAGCGGTGGCCGGCATCGCCGGCGGCTACTACAGCCCGTCACACTTTGCCGACCAGATGCGCGCAGCCGCCTACGGTCGCGTCCTTGGCACGTTCCTTGCCCGCTACGACGAGGAACTGCCGGTTGTGGCTTCCGGTGGCCCGCTATGGCCGGCGAGCTTCGAGTACAGCGATCTTAAGGTCGAAGGCGGCGACACCGTCACCACGACCCTCACCGTGACCAACACCGGCGAACGCGCCGGCGCCGACGTACCTCAGCTTTACCTGACCGACGAGCGGGGGACAACCGCATGCGCCTGCTCGGCTTCGAGCGCGTGGAGCTGCAGCCCGGGGAGTCGCGCAGCGTGACGGTCACGGCCGACCCGAGGCTCGTGGCTCGATACGACGCAGATTTCGGCCAATGGCACATCGCCGAAGGCACGCACAGGATCGCGCTCGGCAGGCCGATGACGATCTCATCCTGACCGCCGAGACAACGCTCCGGAAGGCTGTTCGGTATATGACCGCAGCGCGGCACGGCCTTCGGCGAGCAGCTCTTCGATCGGCAGCGTCATTTGCCGATCATCGCACGGGCGCGCTCGATTCCCCTGACGCTGTCTGGATCATGTCGCGTTCCAGCGGACCCCTCTCTCAACGAAACGGCGAAGCGCCTCCAGTGACTGCTGGAACGCGCCGTCGATCATCTTTGTCACCCCGTCGGCGGCGGTACGGTCCAGCGGCTCGAACTGCGTGTGGAGAGTTACCGTCGAGGAGGCAGCATCGTCGCGCGCGGTGACGGTGAACGTGCCGTGCGAGTCCCGCACCGGCAGCGGCACCTGCACGTGCCGCCATTCGAAGGTTCTGTATTCGGTGGAGTAGCCGCTGATCTGCTCCTGCACGTGCGAGCCGTCGGCCATCACGCAGACCCGGGTAGTGCCGTCGATGCGGGCGGAGACGGTGCCGGGTAGCCAGTCCGGTGTGGCGGCCAGGTCGCCCAAGACCGCCCATACGGTCTCTGGCGACGCATGTATCTCAATCGTGTTGGTCAAGTGTGGCATGTGGACTCCTTCGGTCACGGTGGCGGTCAATGTTGTTGGGCGGCCGCCATTGCGCGACGCAGGTCCTCGGCGTCGTAGATCAGCTCGCCGCGCACGATCCTCCCGTTGCGTAGCTGCAGGATCTCGGCGGCGGTCAGCACCCCGGGCAGGGGATCCATTTCCCAGTCCACGATCGTGCAGACGAGATCGCCGTAGAAGAACTGGTGGCGCACCCGGAAGCTGCGTACCGCGGCGCCGGCCTCGGCGGCCATGGCCCGGAATCCGGCGGCGTTGTCGAAGCTGGCGACCGGGCCGGTAAAGGTGAAATCCGCGGCCAGCGGCACATCGGACATGTCGCCGGCGCGCTCCCGCCAGGCGGTGTAGTACGTGTTGACGATCTGACGGGCATCCATCGGGTCGCTCCTTTGGTCGGGACGGACAATGTCCCCTCATCCCTACGACAGGCGCCGGAGGACAAACTCATCGGTGCCGCCCAGATCGGGGCTAGCCTGGCGGGTGTGAGTGCGATCGCGCCCGCCGACGCGGGCGAAGCGACCCTGCTGGCCGCCGCGACGTCTGGCGACCGTACCGCGTTCGACACGCTGGTGGCCGGGCATCGTCGGGCGCTACACATGCATTGCTACCGGATGCTCGGCTCCTACCACGACGCCGAGGAAGCCACCCAGGACACACTGCTGCGCGCCTGGCGCGGGCTGGCCACCTTCGAGGGCCGGGCGCCGCTGCGGCATTGGCTATACCGGATCGCCACTACGACGTGCCTGAACCTGCTCGCCGCACGAAGGCGCCTGCCGGCCGGCTTCTCCGAGGTGTCGCACCTGACGCCCTACCCCGATGACCTGCTCGATCAGCTGCCCGCCACCGACGCCGACCCCGCCGCCATCGCCGAACGCCGCGAGTCGGTCGCCCTCGCGTTCGTCGCTGCCCTGCAGTGCCTGCCCGCGACCCAACGCGCGGTGCTCATCCTGCGCGACGTGCTCGCCTGGCAGGCCGCGGAGGTCGCCGAACTGCTCGACACCACCGTCGCGGCGGTCAACAGCATGCTGCAGCGGGCCCGCGCGACGGTACGCGAGCGCACACCCCAGGAGGTGGCGACCGGTTCACTGCCGGAACGCGACCGCGAGGTCGTGCAACGCTTCATGACCGCCTGGCACAGCTGCGACATCCCGGCCCTGGCCGCCCTCCTGCGCGAGGACGCCATTCTGCGCATGCCCCCGGAGCGGGTCGAGATCCGGGGCAGGCTCGCGATCGCACATTTCTTCGCCACGGTGCCCGCCGACGGACACCTGGACCACATCCGGCTGCGCGACACTCGAGCCAACGGCGGCCCGGCAGTGGCCGCCTACCTGCCCGACCACACCGGCACAGCAGCCCCGTATGGCCTCATGGCCCTCACCATCACCGACGGCGCCATTGCCACCATCACCGGCTTCCCCGACCCCACACTGTTCCCGATCTTCGGCCTGCCCACCTAGCAGTTCCGGCCCGACTTCACCCGCGTCATGGACGCGGCGAGCCGCGGCATGTTCGACGGCCAACTGCTCACGGGCATCCTCCCACTCGCCGGCGACCTCAGCGATCGTCTCACCGAGGGCATCCGCACCGCCGACATCGGGTGCGGCACCGGGCACGCGCTCAACCTGATGGCCCGCGCCTACCCCGCCTCGCGGTTCGTGGGTTATGACCTCAGCGTCGAGACCATCGAGCGGGCCCAGCAGGAGGTGCGCGACTACGCAGTGTCCAATGTGGCCTTCGAGGTCCTGGACGTCTCGCAGCTGCCCGCGGACCCGCCGTTTCGCCATCTTGCATTCGACGCGATGCACGATCAGGTCGACCCCGCTCGCCGAGGGTGGCGCGGGCCTGGGCACCGTGTGGGGTCAAGAACTCGCTCTGTCGATGCTCACCGACGGCGACCGTGCTTGCCGAGTACACCCGCCACCACGAGGATCGCCGGCTTCACCGCGCACTCCGCAACAGCCACCCAACCCGCTGAAGGGTGCAAGCGTAACGATCGGTTGTTCTGACGTGCTGGTCCGGTCGGCGCGGGCGCTGTCCGTTGGGGTCGTTGCAGGGGCGGGTGTCCGCGACACTGCGGGACATCTGGCCGAGATGCCACGTTCGGGTCGACGACAGATGCCGATGCGCATCCGGCTCGTCGGAATATGGCCTCGGGCCGGCCCAGGCCGCCCATGACGGTGATATACACCGCGTCGCTTGTCGGATTCGTTCCACGGTCGGCAAGGCGTCTCAAGGTGTCGCGCAGGGCCAGAGCCGACTAGCGTCAGGGCGGAGGTATCGCATGATGAGCGTGGACACGCTGGCCGATGTCCCGGACCTGGCCGATACGCGCGGGAGTAGCTGATGGATCAGCAGCCGCGACGGATCGCCAACCGGTACCGGATCATATCGAAGATCGGGTCCGGTGGCATGGGCATCGTGTGGCGCGCCTTCGACGAAATGCTCGAACGCAACGTCGCCGTCAAGGAGCTACGCTTCCCGCCCGCGATCACCACGGATGAACGCGCCGGACTCTCCGCCCGCGCGCTCAGTGAGGCCCGAAACGCCGCCCGGCTGCACCATCAGAACATCGTCGCCGTCCACGACGTCATATCCGACGATGATGGCCTGCCCTGCATCGTCATGCAACTCGTTGACGGTCATACGCTCCATGACGCTGTCGAGGCACACGGTCCACTCACCCGGACCCGCACGACGGAGGTCGGCCTCGCCCTCCTCGACGCCCTCGAGTGCGCCCACGCGGCCAGCGTCGTCCACCGCGACGTCAAGCCGTCTAATGTGCTCATCGCCGCCGACGGCACCATCCTGCTCAGTGACTTCTCCATCGCCCAGGCTCTCGACGCCGTGGGACTCACCAAGACCGGCATCCTGGTCGGGTCTCCCGGATACGTCTCGCCCGAACGGGTCAACACTGGCCGATCCGGCCCTCCGGCAGACTTGTTCGGCCTGGGCGCCGTTCTCTATTACGCAGTCGAAGGCACAGGCCCATTTGACCGGGACGACAGCGTCGCCGCGCTCTTCGCCGCCGCCACCCAACCGCACCCCCGGCCGGCTCAGGCCGGGCCGCTCGAACCCGTCCTGGACGGGCTGCTCACCAAGGATCCGGCCAAGCGCTGGACCATCGAAGAAACCCGTACCGCTTTGAAAAGGATCCTTGCGACGCCCGTCAATGCGACGCCCGCCGGTACATCCTCGCTGCCCGGCGCCGTTTCGCCCGCCGTCTCGCCAGCCGTCGCCAAGACTGCGGTCGCCACGACCGCGCGCGAACAGCCGCCGGCGGCGACCTTCGCGGTCGGTACGGCCCAGCCGCCCAGGCCGGCCTCGACCACGCCTGAGCTCCCGCCAACGAGTCCTCAACCTGCCCCCATGCGACGACCACGGCATCGTGGGCTCGTCTGGATCGTCGCCGCCACCGTCGTCCTCATCGCCGCGACCGTCGCCGCCGCGCTCAGCTTGCAGCCGACTCCGGACCGGGACAACGCGAATGCCACCGCACCTAACCCGTCTGGCACACCCAGCGTCGCGGGTACCGGGTTCGAGTCGGCGGGGACCATACTCGTTCGCCCCGGCAAGACCCTCCGCTTCGCCGTGATGACTCCCGAGTCGGGTGAGCAAGCGGCATTGGGCCTGGCCCTGAGGAACGCGGTCGAACTCGCGGTGGCGGACATCGGTACCATCAAAGGCTTCCCCATCGAGATAGTAGCTTTCGACGACCGGTGCGAAGGCGCCGGAGGCCTTAACGCCGCGAAAGCGATCACGGCGGACGCAAGCCTCATGGCTGTCGTCGGCCCGGTCTGCACGAAGGCCGCCCGGCCCGCCCTGCCGTTGTTCGAAGCAGCGGACATTGCCATCATCTCTGGCGCCGCCACGGCGACCGATCTGCCCTCGCTGGCACCGAACATATTCAACCGGACAGTTCTCGACGATGGCCAACTAAGCGGCCGCAACCCCGACTACGTAAACGCCCTCGCATCTGTTCAGGACTTCTACTCGCGATACTCCAATAAGTTCGACTCGCTTCCGGCACCCGCCTATCGGCCTTTTATTGCGTATACCTATGACGCTGCGGCGATCTTGTTTGGCGCGATCGAGCGCGCATCTGTCATTCGACATGATGGCACATTTGCGATCATTACGACGCAGCTCAGCCACGCTCTGCGCGGTACAACCGGCTATCACGGTGTCACCGGCACGATCTCCCTGGACGCCCGCGGAAATCGAGTTCCGTGACCGCCGACCTCTATGACAAGACCCGAATCCACAATGGTTCGTTGCGCCGGCCTCGCGCCATCCCGGCCCCCGGCTGCGCGCGGTTTCGACAGCCACCGTGCGCGCGTGGTGAGGCGCGCCCCGGGGAGGGCGGTGACCCCCACGGAGGCGCTCGCCGGCCGACGTCGACGCAGCGGTAGCTAGGCGTCTCGGACGACCTGGTAGGTGAGGAAGGCGAGGCCGTTACCGACGGTTCGGGTGTGGAGGAGACGCAGGGACTTCTTGTCGCTGGTTTCGCTGAAGAGGCGCTCGCCGGCCCCGAGCACGACGGGGAAGACGACCAGCCGCAGCTCGTCGACCAGGTCGTGCTCGATCAGCGTGCGCCCGAGCTGATAGCTTGCGTAGACGAGGATGTCCCCATCCAGCTCCTCCTTCAGCTTCGAGACCTGGTCCACCACGTCGCCCTTCAGGACCGTCGAGTTGTTCCACTTGGGCTCGTCGAGGGTCGAGGACACGACGTACTTGGGCAGGCTGTTCAACCTGTCCGCAAACTCGCCGCTCCGGGATAGCCACCGCGAGGCGAACCACTCGTCGCTCCGCCGACCCAGCAGCAGGGCCTCGGCGCCCAGCGCCTCCTCGAGCTCGACCTTGGCCCACGCTTCGAGGTCCTTGCCCCCGAACTGGCCGAACCAGCCGCCCAGCCTGAAGCCCTCCACACCGTCTGGGTCCTGGACGACGCCGTCGAGCGAGACGTTCGTGCTAATGATGATCTTTCCCATTGCGTTTCTCCCTATGTTGTGTTGTCACTTATCACTGATGTAGACACCGCGAGGTCGAGAAAGGGGCGTCCGCCAACCGCCCCCTTCGGCCCTCCTCCGGTGTCCATACAGGAAGTGCGACAAGATGCGGGAAGAGGGTGATCCGAGGGTGGGCGAAGTGGCAGCCGACTTGATCTCAAGGGCGCGGGCCGGGGACGGCGAGGCGTTCCGGGAGCTGACCGAGCCGCACCGCCGCGAGCTGCAGGTGCACTGCTACCGGATGCTCGGATCGGTCCAGGACGCCGAGGACGCCCTGCAAGAC